>NZ_QAJJ01000009.1:694244-711270 GCF_003852455.1 Rhodococcus sp. KBW08 | reverse complement strand
ACCAACTGGCGCAATTGCTCCAGATCCAGGCCGGCCAACTGTTCGTCGTCGGTGAGAGTCTGTTCGACGGTCATGATGAGTCCCCTCTGAGTGCGATGTACACAGCGCGGTGCTCGAGTTATGTTCGGCACTGCCAGTACAAACAGATAAGTCCTTCCAAGGTTGGGTAGTCAACGGAGGTAGTTGAAAGTAGACACAGCGCCGGAATCCGAAGACAGCGGCATGGTTTTGTAGGCAGTTTGCATAGTTGAATGGTGAGTGGAGCAGACGTGAATCTCGACGCAGTGGATCTGGCTCTGTTGGACGCGATGAACAAGCACCCGAGAGCCGGTGCGTTGGAGCTTTCGCGTCAGGTCAAGGTTGCCCGGGCGACGGTGCAGGCGAGATTGAAAAGGATGGAAGACGCGGGCGTCATCGCCGGATACGCGCCGCACGTCAATTTGGCTGCAGCGGGTTTCGGAGTGCAAGCATTCGTGACTTTGCAGATCGCCCAGGGGGCGCTCGACACCGTCACAGCGGAACTCGAGGCAATACCCGGTGTGCTCGAAGCCTTTGCCACTACCGGTTCCGGCGACGTGCTGTGCAGGATTGCCGCTGCGTCGCACGAGGATTTGCAAGCGACGCTGCTCGAACTGAATCGGTCGGGGATAGCCACCCGGTCGACCAGCGTCATGGTTCTCTCGGTGGTAGTACCGCTCCGGTCGATGCCCCTGCTGCAGACCTTGCAGTCCAAGCAGGCGACCAAGGCCCCGGCGTATCGACGCGACGGTCAGTCTCGCTGACGACCCGGAGCCCAGAATCCCAGAACGATCGCGGATACCCACATGATCGCGGCGAGCGTGAGTGCTCCTTGATCCATGCCCTTGATGAAGGCTTCACGGGCGAATTCGGCCAACTGGGCACCCTGCGGCCCGGCTGCTTCGGCGACGTGGAGAGCAGCGGCCAGAGAACCGGATACCGGTTCCTTGGCAGGTTCGGGTAGCAATTCGACCGCGGGTCGAACATGACTGCCGTAGCCGGCGGCGAGGATACTTCCCGCCAGTGCAACACCGATGGCAGAGCCGATTTCACGGGTTGCGTCGTTGACTGCTGATGCAACACCCTGTTTGGAATCCGGTGCGTTGGAGACGATGGCAGCAGTGGCGGGGGTTGTCGACAAGCCCAATCCAATAGCGGCTACTACCAAGGGGACACAGACTTCGGCATAGGTCGAACTGGCGTCCAAGCGCGTCAAGAGCGCAATTCCGGTTCCGAGGAAGGCAACCCCGGTGGCGGTGAGAGCGCGAAGGCCGATACGCGGAATCAGTAGGGGCGCAACCACGGACAGCGCCATCACCGGCACGGCGATCGGCATGAGGGCGAGCGCCGATTGCAGTGGGGAGTAGTCGAGCACCAGTTGGAGATACTGCACGATCAGGAAGAACAAGCCGAAAGTCGCGAGGAATTGCAGGGTCAGTGACGCTGCGCCGCTGCCGAATGCGCGATTGGCGAACAGTCTCACGTCCAGAAGTGGATGGCGAGTACGTAATTCGACCCAGCTGAATACCGCGGCCATGGCAATTCCGCCGACCAGCAACGCGAGAACCACCGGATCGAGCCAACCGCGGGCGGGTGCCTCGATCATCCCCAGGACGAACAGTCCGATCGAGCCGGCGATCAGCGCTGTACCAGGTAGATCGAGGGGAGCTGCCTCCGCGTCTTTCGATGTCACGATCGTGAACGACACCACGAGGATCAGGACGGAGACGACGGCCAGGCTGACGAAAATCGAATGCCAGGACCACTTTTCGAGGAGCAGTCCGGAGACGACGAGTCCGGCGATTGCACCGGACCCTGCGACGCCGGACCAGACTCCGACGGCGCGGGCACGCTGCGCCGGCGGGAAACCTGCAGTGAGCAGAGACAACGTCGCCGGCATGACAAACGCGGCGCCGACGCCGGAGATCACGCGGGAGACGATGATCCACGACGGCTCGTCCGCGAAGACCGGAATCGACGAACCGGCAGCGAAAACAAGTAGTCCGAACATGAGCAGTTCGCGTCGACCGTAGCGATCGCCGAGTGCGCCCGCCGGCAACAGGAGGCAAGCCAGTGTGAGCGTGTACCCGTCCACGATCCACGTGAGCTGGCTCTGTGTTGCTCCGGTATCGCGGGCCAGGTCGGGAAGGGCCGTGTTGAGTGCGGCCATTGCTGCGACGACCAGCGCGACAGCGCAGCACGCGACCGTCAGCATCCAGATCTGTCGGATGGTCCACGTCGACTGTTCGAGCGTCGTATCGCTACTCACGAAACCTCCCGATAGAAACAAGACCATCAGTATCGTTACAAGAACAGCAGTTCCACAACCCCCAAGTGGGTATAACTGAAGTTGTGACGGTGGGAATCGACAAGCAGGGAATCGATCAGCAGGGAAACGACGAGGACCCGCGCAAACAGCGCTCCAGGTCGAGGTTGCTCGACGCAGCGACCACGCTGCTGGCAGAAGGCGGCGTTGACGCCGTGACGATCGATGCCGTCACCAAGTTGGCCAACGTCGCGCGTGCGACGCTGTATCGCCATTTCGACAGCGGCACGGAGTTACTCGCCGCGGCATTTGCACGTCTACTACCGCCGGTGCCGGAGATGTCCGGTGAAGGCGATCTCCGCGCGCAATTGCTCGAGTTGTTGACCAGTCAGGCCAAGGCCATCGAAAGCGCACCGATCCAGGTGACGGCGATGTGCTGGCTCGGCTTGGGACCGGAGCTGAAGGGTTACTCGAGCGTCGATGCCCTGTCCACGGACAAGCCCGAATTGCGATCGCTGCGCCAGACGGTTTTCGAGCAGTACCGTCACGCGTTCGATCGGATCCTGCGCTCGCCGGACGCGATCGACGCGTTGGGGGAGTACGACTACGACGTCGCACTTACTCAGTTGGTCGGACCTTTGGTGCTCACCAAGCTGGCCACGCTGACGCCTCTCGGGGAGGCTGCGTGTGAGCAGATCGTGGACGACTTTCTGGCTGCACGCGGAGTGTCGAGCTGACGCTCACGGCTCCAGATTGCGTCGAAGGACGTACTGTTCGAGCCTGTCGATTCCGCGTACTCGTCGCGGACGGAGGTGTCGCAGTTTGAAATTGGCGTCCGAGCCGAGCTGGGTGGCCAACTCGGAGTCGATCAGAACAGTGCCGGGACGAGCGGAGCTGGTGAGGCGCGCGGCCTTGTTGACCACCGAACCGTAGAGATCTCCGAAGCGAACCAACGTCGGCCCCATGGCCAGACCCACCCGAAGCTGTGGATCGTCGTGATCGGCGAGGACCGCCTGCTGGATCTGCAAGGCGATCTCGGCGGCGTAGTGGGGGCTCTCGGCGGCGAACATGACCTCGTCACCGACGGTCTTGACCACCCATCCGTAGTTGCGACCGATGATTTCGGTGGACGCGGACTCGAACCGCTCCAGCAGATCGTTGAGTTCGGCGGAGTCGAGGCCGCGGGTCAGTGAGGTGTACCCGACGATGTCGGCGAAACCCACTACCAGAACACGACTCGCTACTTCTTCGCCCGGGTTTCCGACGTTGCGGCCCGTCGAGGACGCGACGTGGCGCTTCCAGACGTACGTCTGCAGAGATTCGACAGCGGGAATGATCTCGGCGCCGAGGCGCAGAACGATCTTCCGGATCGCTTCGGGCTCGTGATCTGCCGAGTCGGCGAGCTGGTCGATGATGTGCGTGCTGATCAGCGAGACCTGCCACTCGGCCAACCTCGACATCGACTGCCCGAGTGAGCGGGCGGCAGCGACCTCACTGCTCTGCGAGATGACTCCTCGATTGACCATGTCGATAATCGTCTTGAGGGCGTCGGCGTCTTGCTGGGTGAACATGACGGCGTCGGGATCCTCGTCGACGGCAAAGCCCATCGCGACCCACAAACGATCGGCACGCTCGCGTGTCACACCGGCGAATTCTGCGATCTGTGACTGAGTGAAACAACGGGGCCCGCCGAGGAGAGACTCTTCGATGTCGGCTTGAATCCGGCTGAGCAGATGAGCATCGACGTCGACCGGATCAGCAGTGTGATGTTCGGCAGCGTGAGATTCAGCAGGGGCGGGTTCGGTGACCTCGTCGATCCACTCTGACTCCGAACTGCTCACCGTGCTCCTTCTTGCCGCAACGAATCTCTGTCCACCATCTTCCACGCGGTGCCCCGAGAACAGTACTGAATTGGCCGAACCGTCTACGGATCCTCGGGGTCAGGCGGGCGGTGAGAGTCAACACGTCGGTGGCTTGTGCAAGAGTTGCCCCGAGAAATGCACTGTCGATACTGAATGCACTGTCGACACTGAAATGCACCACGTACTTCTGAAAGGACCTGCGCATGCCACCCCGTAGACGTTCCGGCGCCGCCGCATCAACGCCGGATCACCTCACTGCGGAAAATCTGGCAGCGCTCGCCACGGCTGTCGCCGAAGGTAAGCGCGCCACCGTCTATCTGCGCGAGGCGACTCCCAGCCTGGGGATCGAAGCCGGTACCTCGGCGAAAGTCGTGTCGGTGGACGGCAACACAGTGCTGATTCGCCCCAAGGGCGTCAACGACGAATTGCCTTTCGAGGCAGAGGAATTGCGCATCAACCGCGTCTCCGCGGCACCGGCCAAACCGGCGCCACGGCCCAAACCAGTTGTGGAGTCCGAACCCCTGATGGAGCCACTCGTAGAGCCTGTTCGACCGAAGCCGCGGGCGCAGCCTGCACCCGCTCCGGTACCGACTACCAATGCTGCCCCTGCCGCGACACCTCGTCCGGCCGTCAAGCGTGCGAAGAAACTGCCGGCCGGAATCAGCGTCACGATCCATGCGGGCGCGGACAACGACTGGAGCGTGACGGTCACACAGGGCGCGAAGCGTCCGGGCAAAGCAGTTCCGGTCGCACCCGATGCAGTCGAGCGAGCTGTCCGCGAGTTGGGTGAGCCCACCGCCATCGAAGCCGTCGAGTCCATCATCGTCGCTGCGCGAGACATGGCTGCGGCTCGAGTCGACGAGTTGAGCCGCCAACTCGAAGAGGCGCGCAAGATGCTCGAGGCGCTCGGAGCCACCGACTAGAACCGCTGCGTAAGTCCGCACTTTCCGGGGTATGCGTTTTTTGCAGCGGGGAGATTACCGGCGGAGAGATTGTGATGTTGCAGCGAATTGTTTCGGCTCTGGCAGCGTTGGTCTTGGCACTCGGACTCGGCTTCATCGTCAGCAGCAATGCGGTTGCTGCACCCACGCCCATGGGTGGTGGCTCGGGCATCATCATCGACAACCAGTTGGTGTGTACGTTGACCACCATCGGTCACGACAACGGCGGCAGACTCGTGGGAATCACCGCAGGTCACTGCGGCGGTCCTGGGTCGTTCGTGATCCCGGAAAGCAACGAGGACGCCGGCGTGGTCGGCACCTTCGTCGAGTCGAACCCCGACCTGGACTACGGGGTCATCCAGTTCGATCCGGGCAAGGTCACACCAGTGCGCACAGTGGGCGCGGCGACCATCACCTCGATCGGCGCACCGGCCAGTTTCCCGGCCACAGCCTGCAAGGAAGGCCGTACGACGGGCACCACCTGCGGCGTCGTCTGGGGAGACCTGAGCGCCGACGCATCCACCTGGACTCAGATCTGCGTCGACCACGGTGATTCGGGAGCCCCGGTCACGGTCGGGACGACGCTGGTCGCGATGGTCAACGCTTACCTGTGGGTGCCGTGCCTGGGGCCGGAACTCGGCACCAACATGACCTCCATCGTGGACACGATCAATGCCCACGGAGGCGTCGGCGCCGGGTACCGGCCCATCTAGCAGCGAGCTGGGATCAGCCGCACACCGCTCCACCCGATGCTGATCCCACGAGCTTGGAGTACTTGGCCAACACGCCACGTGTGTAGCGAGGCGGCAACGGCTCCCAGCCCTCCTTGCGAGCTTCCAGTTCGGAATCGTCGACCAACAATTCGAGTTGTCCGGTACCCACGTCGAGCCGGATCTGGTCGCCGTCGCGAACGAACGCGATGGGACCGCCGTCGACGGCCTCGGGCGCAACGTGTCCGACACACAGGCCGGTGGTGCCGCCCGAGAATCGTCCGTCCGTCAGCAGCAGGACGTCCTTGCCGAGACCCGCACCCTTGATCGCGCCGGTGATGGCCAGCATCTCGCGCATGCCGGGACCACCCTTCGGGCCCTCGTAGCGGATGACGACAACGTCACCGCCGGTGATGGTTCCGTCCTCGAGAGCATCCATCGCGGCGCGCTCGCGTTCGAAAACTCGTGCAGTGCCGACGAATACATCCGACTCGAATCCTGCCGACTTGACCACCGCGCCGCCGGGAGCGAGCGACCCCTTCAAGATCGTGATGCCTCCGGTCGGGTGGATGGGCTTGTTCATCGCCCGCAAGACCTTGCCGTCCGGATCGGGCGGGGTGATGTGCGCCAGATTCTCCGCAACAGTCTTGCCGGTGACGGTCAGACAATCTCCGTGCATGAGTCCCGCGTCGAGCAATGCCTTCATGATGACGGGGACGCCGCCGATACGGTCGACGTCCGTCATGACGTGCTTTCCGAAAGGCTTGACGTCGGCGAGGTGCGGGACCTTCGCGCCGACGCGGGCGAAATCGTCGAGCGTCAACGGGACGTACGCCTCGTGCGCGATCGCGAGGAGATGGAGCACCGCATTGGTGGAACCACCGAATGCCATGACTACTGCGATGGCGTTCTCGAACGCTTCCTTGGTGAGGATGTCCCTCGCGGTGATTCCGCGGCGCAGCAGTTCGACCACGGCTTTGCCGCTCTCGCGCGCGAATCCGTCGCGGCGACGATCCGGTGCGGGCGGTGAAGCGCTGCCGGGCAGCGACATTCCCATGGCCTCGGCGGCGCTGGCCATCGTGTTCGCGGTGTACATACCGCCGCACGCGCCTTCGCCCGGGCAGATCGCCCGTTCGATGGTGTCTACGTCGGCGCGGCTCATCAGCCCACGCGAGCAGGCGCCCACGGCCTCGAACGCGTCGATGACGGTGACTTCCCGCTCGCTGCCGTCGGACAGCTTGGCGACGCCGGGGAGAGTCGACCCGGCGTAGAGGAACACACTGGCGAGGTCGAGGCGGGCCGCCGCCATCATCATGCCGGGCAAGGATTTGTCACAGCCGGCGAGAAGAACCGATCCGTCGAGGCGCTCGGCCTGCATGACGGTCTCGACGCTGTCCGCGATCACTTCACGGGAGACGAGGGAGAAGTGCATGCCCTCGTGACCCATCGAAATGCCGTCGGAAACGGAGATAGTGCCGAATTCGAGGGGGAACCCGCCGGCCTCTCGGACGCCCTCCTTGACGGCCTTGGCCAGGCGATCGAGGGACAGGTTGCACGGGGTGATCTCGTTCCAGGACGAGGCGACGCCGATCTGCGACTTGACCCAGTCGTCGTCACCCATTCCTACTGCACGCAACATGCCGCGCGCTGCGGTCTTTTCGAGTCCGTCGGTGACGTCACGACTTCTGGGCTTGATGTCGGGTTCGGTCATTTTCCAAGCATAGGCGTCGGCGGGGTGTGTTTCCGGCAGACGAGCGACTCGAGTTGCCACGAAACGCCGGCCGTCTTGAATAGACTCATTGCATCGCAGTTGGGGCTGGGTGCGCAGGTGCTTCGAATACGGGGGGGATTCAAGTGGAGTCGGAGCTGATGTCAGCTTTCGGGTTTGCAGTTCTGTCGGCGGTCTTGACCGGTGGTGGTGTCTTCCTGGTTGTTCTGACGGTCCTGCACGAGATCGCCCGGTGGAAGGGTCGATTCGTATCGGTGTGGTTGACGTTCTTTGCCGCACTGCTGATTCTGCCCGTGCTGTTCGGTGCGTTGATCGTCGGCTACGCCGCGTTCACCCAGGTCGACGGGTCCGAGACTCTGATTCCGTCGGTGTTCTGGATCCTGATTGCGACCGGGGGTGCACTCGGCGGCTACATCGGAGTCAAGGTCGGTGTGGTTCGGGGCTCGGCCCTCGACTACCGGTTGTAATCCGGATCGGCTCGATCAAACTTGCAGAGAAGCGCAGGCGAAGCCTGGGTGAACATCCCGAAGCTCTCTTGAACGGCTGTTCAGGTGCGGGTTCACTCCTAGCGTGCAGACGAATGCCTTCGATCGAATATCCAGACGTGGCCTGCTGCAGGGATCGGCGGCACTCGCCGGCGCAGTAGGCCTCGGTGTCGCTTCGGCGAGCCACGCCGGTGCCGAGGTTCCGGGTGGCAGCCCGGGCTTCGCACACGGCGTGGCATCCGGTGGCCCGTTGCCGGATGCGGTGATCATCTGGACCCGCATCACCCCGACGGCAGAGGCGACGCCCGGTTCCGGCGTCGGGCCGGCGGTGACGCTCAACTGGCAGGTCGCGACCGATGAGGGGTTCGCGAGCGTCGTGGCGTCCGGAAGTGTTGCTGCTTCGGCAGATTCCGATCACACCGCGAAGGTCGACGTCACCGGACTCGATCCGTCGACGCCGTACTGGTACCGATTCGTTGCGGGTTCGGCCGTTTCTCCGGTGGGCCGCACCCGTACGGCTCCGTCGAACTCTACGGATCTCGATCGGCTTCGCTTCGGCGTCGTGTCCTGCTCCAACTGGGAGGCGGGGTATTTCGGTGCCTATCGTCATCTCGCGTTCCGCGAAGACCTCGATGCGATCATCCATCTCGGTGACTACATCTACGAGTACGGGCAGGGAGAGTACGGCGCGAGAAACGGATCCGTTCGCCTTCACGAGCCGGCCCACGAGATCATCTCGCTGGCCGACTATCGAATTCGGCACGCGCAGTACAAGACCGATCCGGATCTGGCGGCCCTTCACCTGAAGTTGCCGTTCATCGCCACATGGGACGACCACGAATCGGCCGACAATGCGTACCGCGACGGCGCCGAAAACCACACGCCCGGCGTCGAAGGCGACTGGGCAGATCGAAAGGCGAACTCGGCCAAGGCATATTTCGAGTGGATGCCCGTCCGGCCGTCGGGTAGTGGTTCGAGCGTTCAGCTGTATCGACGGTTCCGTTTCGGGAATCTGGCCGAGATCTCGATGCTCGATCTGCGTACCTACCGCGACGAGCAACCGACCATGAAGCAGGTCGACGATCCGTCGCGCTCCATTACCGGACGCGCACAGATGGATTGGTTGACCAACGGAATCGTCACCTCCCCGACGCAGTGGAAAATCGTCGGCAATCCGGTCATGATCACGCCGTGCGTGTTCCCGCCGCTGGAGCCGGCGACCACCGCGGCGTTGACCGAACTGGTGGGAGTGCCGCAGGCCGGTGTCCCGTACAACACGGATCAGTGGGACGGGTACACCGCCGACCGCACCAGGCTTTTCGACGCGATCACCTCGAACGGTGTGGACAACACCGTTTTCATCACCGGTGACATCCACACGTCGTGGGCTTGCGACCTACCGACCAACGCCGCCGACTATCCGGGTGGGCCGACCGTCGGCGCCGAGTTCGTCGTCCCGTCGGTGACCTCGCCCAACATCGACGACATGCTGAAGGTGCCGCCGCGCACGGTAACCGTTGCGGCAGAAGAGGCATTCAAGGCCGTGAACCGACATGTGCGGTACGTCGAACTGGATTCGCACGGCTACGGCGTATTCGAAATCGCCCGCGAAGGTACTCAGATGGACTGGTACTACGTCGACGATCTCACCAATCCGCAGAGCAATGCGCACTACGCCGTGAGCTACCGTCTACCGGCAGGCGCGGGCAGTAGAGTCTCACCCACCTCGGCCGCCCTCGATCAGGCCTCGTACCGACCAGGAGTCGACCAGTGAGTATCGAAGTTTCGCGTCGTAGCGTTCTGATCGGTGGAAGTGTTGTCGCCGGAACGGCTTTGCTCGGAACGCCGGCTCGTGCGAGTGTTCCCACCAGCGCCGGAATCCCAGACCTGGACGTGCATGTCATCGTCGTCGACGGCATGCGTCCGGACGAATTGCGATCGGAGCTCACCCCGACGCTGACCGGGCTTGCGGTCGGCGGTATTCACTACCCGGACGCCAGCGCCATCCCGATCGCGGAGACGCTGCCGAACCACACCGCGATGATGACGGGAGTGCTGCCGGCGCGTTCGGGCGTACCCGCCAACTCCGTCTACGATCCGTCCATCGACAAGAAGCGTGACCTCGATCGGCCTTCCGACCTACAGACGTCGACGGTTCTGGATCGGGTGCGCACCGAACTCGGATTGACCACTGCAAGTGTGCTGTCGAAGCACTACCTGCACGGGCTGTTCGGTAACCGCGCTTCGCTGGTGTGGGATCCGCAGCCACTCGTTCCCGGCACCGAGCACGCACCGGACAACTTCACGATCGACGCGCTGATCCGGATCGTCGGGGGGAACTCCCCGCGACTGTCGTTCACCAACCTCGGTGACGTCGATCGGGTCGGGCACCTGGATCTGTCCGGTCCGTCCATTCGTATCGCACGTACAGCCGCACTTCAGAACACCGACAACCAGGTTCGCCGCTTCGTCGACTTCCTTCATGACACCGGTCGTTGGAATCGGAGCATTCTGATCGTGTTGGCCGACCATTCGATGGACTGGTCGGAACCCGCGCGGCTCATCGGCTTGGATCGACCGCTGAACGCGGATCCGTTGCTGGCAGGCAAGATTCGGATAGCCCAGAACGGCGGCGCAGATCTGATCTACTTCGTCGGACCGGACGGCGAACGGGCCGAAGCCGTCAGCCGGATTCAACAGATCGTGGAGGGCGTCGACGGCGTCGAATCCAGCCACCTCCCGGCCGAATTCGATCTCGGCACCAATGCCGGTGACGTCGTTGCGTTTTGCGCTCAGGGCTGGCGGTTCAGTGATCCGACTCCGCTGTCCAATCCGATTCCCGGCAACCACGGCCACTTCGTGACGCTCCCCATTCCGTTCTTTCTCAGCGGTGGGCATCCCGCTCTCGACGGTGGACGGAAGATCGACACGCAGGCTCGCACGATCGACGTCGCGCCGACGGTTGCGGCTCTGCTCGGCCTCGGTGCACCTGCCGGTGGTTGGGACGGCGTCGCTCGCACGACGGGTGTGTCGCTGAACGTCTAGCGAGGATCGCGACCGGTCAGGGCAATCAGCTTGTCCTGCAACGACGCATCGTCAGGGAGGTCGACGGGAGCGGAGAAGAGTCCGCTCTCGGCGAGCATGTCGCGCTGCCCGTCGAGGTCGGACCAGACGGCCTCGACGAGGTCCGGATCGAGCCGCTCGTCTGCTCCGACCGCTCGCGCGAGGTCCCAGGTGTGGATCGTGACGTCCGAAGTCTGCTGGCGCAGATACGGTTCCACCTTCACCGTGCCGTACGAGAGGTGAACGTGGGCGCTGAGGTCCGTCGATTTCCACGCCTTGATGGCGGCATCGGAATACTTCTGCCATTCGGTCCACAGATCGTCCCCGACGGGAACGATGTCCGGTGTCGCCTCGCCGACCGTCAGTCCGGCCAGGAGCGGCGGTACCCACTGCTGCTCCTCGATGACGTGGCGGACGAGGTGTTCGACGTGCCAGTCGGAGTCAGGCGTGGGTGCGTTCCAGTCCTCGACTGCGGCGAGTCGTGAACCGAATTCGCGGTGGGCGGTGAGCACGAGTTCGAGCCAATCGAATGCCATCACTCGAGGGTAACCCGATCAGCGTGACGTTAATCGGTGCGTCAGGCTTCGATTCGGTGAAGACTGTCGAGGTTGTCGCTTACTCGAATCGAGGAGATTTCATGACCGTCCCCACCGTCACCCTGGCTGAAGGCCTCACCGTCAGTGCTCAGGGATACGGCGCGATGTCCGTCGCCCCGGTCTACGGCCCGGTGGACCCGGCCGAGGCGCTTGCCACGCTGCACCATGCGGTGGACATCGGGATCACATTCATCGACACCGCCAACGTGTACGGCGAGGGCGCGAGTGAGCGTGCTGTGGGGGAGCTTCTCAAGGACCGCCGAGGCGAAGTGCAGCTGGCGACGAAGTTCGGTCTTGTCGGCAACATCGCCAACGGTCAGCGCGGGATCAACGGAGACCCGGCGTACGTACCGCAGGCACTCGACGAGTCTCTGGGACGACTCGGCGTCGATCATGTTGATCTCTACTACTTGCACCGGGTCGACCCGAACGTCCCGATCGAAGACACCGTCGGCGCGATCGCGGAGCAGGTGAAGGCGGGCAAGGTCCGCAACATCGGCCTGTCCGAGGCGACCGGTGACGAACTGCGTCGTGCGTACGGGGTGCATCCGATCGCGGCGATCCAGTCGGAATGGAGTATCTGGAGTCGGGACGTCGAGAACAAGGTAGTACCCACCGCCGCTGAACTCGGAGTCGGATTCGTGCCCTTCTCGCCGGTCGGTCGAGGCTTCCTGGCGGGATCGTTCGATGCGGCGACGCTCGGTGACAACGACCTGCGCCGACGCTTCCCCCGCTTCTCGGACTCCGCGCTCCCTGCCAATCAGAAGGTTCTCGACGTGGTCCGCGCCGTCGGCGACGAGCTCGGCGCGGCGCCTGCACAGGTTTCCCTGGCATGGCTCGATGCCAAGGGCCGTCAGTACGGGTTGCCTTCCGTGTCGATTCCCGGCACTCGGTTCGCTGCACGAGTCACCGAGAACGCCGGAGCGTTGGACATCGTTCTGAGCGAAGACCAGATCGCTCGCCTCGACTCCCTCGCCGCGATCACCGAAGGCTTCCGGTCGGCTGATCTGAATTGGGTGTCTCAGGGCCGCGAATAGTCATGTCCTGAGCCTTGCGAAAGACAGGAGTAACATACAGACCCGATGAAAAAAGTGTGGTTGGTCTGGGGTGTCGGTGTTTTTGCCTACGTGATCGCCGTGCTTCACCGCACTTCGTTCGGTGTCTCGGGTCTGTCTGCTGCTGATCGGTTCTCGATATCACCCAGCGTTCTGTCGAGCTTCGTCGTACTGCAGATCGTCGTGTACGCCGGTATGCAGATTCCGGCGGGAGTCCTCCTCGACCGCTACGGTTCGCGGATCATGATCGCAGTCGGTGCGTTCATCATGATGTCCGCGCAGTTGGCCCTCGCCTTCACCGAATCGCTGCCCGTCGCGATCGGTGCACGTATTGCCGTCGGCGCCGGCGACGCTCTCACCTTCATCTCGGTGCTGCGGTTGGTACCACAGTGGTTCCCGCCCCGGCAGGTGCCGTTGGTCTCGCAGTTCACGGGCATTCTCGGTCAGCTGGGCCAGGTGATGTCCGCGCTCCCGTTCATGCTGCTGTTGTCCGGTCCGGGCTGGACTTTTGCCTACGGCAGCGCTGCGGCCGTCGGACTGTTGGCGTTTGCTCTGGCGCTGAGTGTCATCCGCGACGCGCCTCCCGGTGCCGACGTGGTGGCCGTGCCTGCCGGTGCCAAGGAGATCGGGCGACAGATCAAGACGGTGTGGATGCGACCCGGCACCCGACTCGGGTTCTTCAGTCACATGGGGACGCAGTTCTCGATCACGACGTTCGCACTGCTGTGGGGTGTGCCGTATCTGAAATCGGCTCAGGGTCTCGATTCCGCGACCGTCGGCTCGCTGCTGACGCTGTCGGTCATCTCGGCAATCGTGGCCGGCCCGATCCTCGGCATTCTCACCGGTCGCTATCCCATGCGGCGATCGTGGTTGGTTCTCACCATCATGGTGGCCAGCGCGCTCATGTGGACGATCGTGCTTTCGCGCAGCGAACCGTCTCCGCTCTGGTTGTTGACGATCCTGGTGGTTGTGATCTCGGTGGGTGGGCCGGGTTCGGTGATCGGCTTCGACTACGCGCGCACATCCAATCCGAGTTCGGCGATGGGAACCGCCCAGGGCATGGTCAACATCGGCGGATTCCTCGCATCCCTCATCGTGATTCAAGTGATGGGCGTGATCCTCGGACACATGGGTGGGTACACGTTCGACGGATTCCGCGTCGCCTGGATGGTGCAATATCCGGTCTGGGTTCTCGGCATCATCGGCGTACTCGTCACCCGGGGCAAAGCCCGGCGCGCCCTCGCGGCAGAAGGCGTGCACGTACGCCCGATCCGCGAAGTCATTCGTCGCAACAAATAACTCGATCGCCTCGGGTAATTCATCCCCTGCGGGTGAGGTCACTGCGCGCCAGAGCTACCAGGCTTGATGGATGAACGACACAATGAACATCGGACCGGTCGAGCTCGTGGTGCTGGCATTCCCAGGTTCAACTGTGGATCCTGAAGCTGTCGCCGCGCTGCAGAACGTGGTGGAACGAGGTTTTGTCACCCTGCTCGACCTCGTGTACATCGCCAAGGACGCCAACGGACAGGTGTCGCAGATCGACGTCGACGAAGATCTCACCGACATCGGACTGGCGATTCTCTCCATCGAAGCCAAGGCATTGATCAGTGACGAGGACCTGGACGTGGTCCGTGAGTCACTCGAACCAGGAACGTCCGCCGCAGTCATCGTCTACGAGCAGACGTGGGCGCGTGAGCTCGCGACGACGGTTCGCGGTGGCGGCGGCGATGTAGTCCTTCACGTTCAGATACCGCGCGAGGTAGTCGTCGCAGCGGTAGAAGCAGCATTTCAGTAGCGACAATTACCCAAGGAGTTCGGCATGGTTTTTCGAGGTGGACGCAGAGGGCGGCCCGGATTGCTCGGCACGGTGGCACGCACTGCGGTAGTGGCTGGAACCGCAAAAGCGACGTCCAACGCCATGGATCGACGGAGTCAACGGAAGGCTTCCGAGCAGCAGCAGCAGGAATATCAGCAGGAGTACCAGCAGCAACAAGCGCCGCCGGCGCAGGTCGCTCCCGTGCAGTCCGTTCCCCCTTCGGGTGCTGACGATCTGGTCTCCAAGCTGCAGGAGCTGGGGCAGCTTCATCAGTCCGGCGTGTTGACCGACGCGGAGTTCGCGGCGGCAAAATCGCAGCTGTTGAGCTAGTCCCCGCTGATTATTGGAGTCCTGAACAGGTTTACCACACTGGACAATTGAAGATGAAAGGCTGATCTATGATCGATCCACGCGCAGCATCGGCCGCAGTCGAAGCGGCGAACGCCCGAGTCGCCGAGACCCTGCCGTTCTCCGACAAGACCGATTTCACCGATGCCGAGCGAGGGTTCATCGGCGCGCTCGATCCCGGCGTGGTATCCGGTCCGGACGGAAAAGTGCTGTGGGACAACGATTCTTACTCATTCCTGGATGAGGAGTGCCCGCCGACCGTCAATCCGAGCTTGTGGCGTCAGTCGAGGTTGGTCGCCAAGCAGGGACTCTTTGCGGTGACGGATTCGATCTATCAGATTCGCGGCCTCGATCTGTCGAACATGACGTTGATCGAGGGGGAGAGCGGGATCATCGTCGTCGATCCACTGATTTCTCGGGAAACCGCGGCCGCTGGTCTCGCGTTGTATCGGGAGCATCGTGGTGATCGACCGGTCGTCGCGGTGATCTACACGCATTCGCATATCGACCATTTCGGTGGGGTCAAAGGGGTGACCACCGACGAAGATGTCGCTGCCGGGCGATGCGTAATCGTCGCCCCCACTGGACTCGTGGAGCATGCCGTCGAGGAAAACGTCTATGCGGGAACGGCAATGGCTCGACGTGCGGCCTATATGTACGGGGCCGCATTGCCCCGAGGTCCTCGCGGTGCCGTCGGAGCCGGGTTGGGGCAGACCACCTCAACCGGGACGCCGACGCTCATTTCGCCGACGGTGTCGATCTCGACGACAGGTCACACGGAGACGATCGACGGCGTTCGGATCGAGTTCCAGATGACGCCCGGAACCGAGGCCCCGTCCGAGATGAACTTCTACTTCCCGGACTTGCGCGCGCTGTGTATGGCGGAGAACGCAACTCATACTCTCCACAACCTGCTCACGCTACGGGGTGCCCTGGTACGAGATCCTCACGTCTGGTCTGCGTACCTGACCGAATCGATCAATCGTTACGCCTCACGATCCGACGTTCTGTTTGCGTCCCACCACTGGCCGACGTGGGGGACCGAACGGCTCACCGAGTTCATGTCATTGCAGCGCGACCTCTACGGGTACCTTCACGATCAGACACTTCGTCGAATCAATCAGGGGTGGACCGGTCTCGAGATCGCCGAATCGATCGAACTGCCACCTGCATTGGCGCAGGCATGGCACACGCACGGGTACTACGGTTCCGTCAGTCACAACGTCAAGGCCATCTACCAGCGCTACATGGGATGGTTCGACGGTAACCCTGCGCATCTGTGGGAGCATCCACCCGTCGAATCGGCCAAACGTCACGTGGAGTTCATGGGCGGATCGGCAGAGGTGCTCCGAAAAGCTCGGGAATCATACGAGAGCGGAGACTTTCGGTGGGTCGCGCAGGTGGTGAACTACGTCATCTTTGCCGAACCGGGCAACACCGAGGCCAAGACCCTGCAGGCCGATACCTTCGAGCAGCTCGGGTACGGCGCAGAGAACGGCACCTGGCGAAACTTCTACCTCACCGGTGCATACGAACTGCGCAACGGTTCGGTGGGTACGCCCACAGTTGCTGCAGCTCCTGATATCACCGCAGCGTTGTCGGTGAAGCAGGTGTTCGACGCTGTGTCGCTCCGCGTGGACGGAGTGAGTGCAGCGAATTCCCACATCGTCATCGACTGGAACATCACCGACGAAAACATCGTGCACCGAACGGAACTGAGCAACGGCGTGCTGATCCACTTCGACGTGGAAGGTGGGTCTGCAGATGCTGGGTCTGTGGATGCGACGTTCAGTGTGAGTCGTCTCGGCTTACTCGGTGTGCTGCTCGGTGGTGCGGACCTGGGCGCCGAGATTGCGAACGGCAGTATCTCGGTTGCCGGCGACCCGGCGAAACTCGCAGAACTTGCGGGGCACCTTGACGAGCCTGATCCGAATTTTGCGATAGTCACGCCGACCTAGCGGCGTGAGACAGTTCAATGATGATGTATTTCAACGAGTCTCGAGTTCTGGGCGCTTCTGAAGTTGTCCGTCATGTCCCTGGTTGCCGAAAGTGTGTTCGATTAAGCTTTCGGTATGGGCAGTCGGGGCTCGTGGCAGCTGGATGGTGAGGACCTCGAGGGTGAGGTTCTGGATCT
>NZ_QAJJ01000009.1:34167-694175 GCF_003852455.1 Rhodococcus sp. KBW08 | reverse complement strand
GGTGAGTGCAGTCTGCTGGGTCGGGTTGGCGCGGTTGTTGATGCTCGAACCCGTGGTGGGCGATGCGTTTCATCGTGCCGATGTGGACAAGGCTCGCAGGATTCTGCTTGATCTGGCGTCGAAGAATATTGCGGATTGTGATGCGGTGCGGGCGGCGATTCGGCGGATCGAGAAGCAGTACGGCAACCGTGAGGACGGTGTTCCGGTCGGGGAAGACTCTGAGCGCAATGAGTTCTATGCCTCGAAAGGCTTGTACGGGCGGGTGACCGTGAAGGGTGATTTGGATGCGGTGAACGGGGCGCGGTTGATCACGTTGTTGTCGAGCCTGTCGGCTCCGACACCGGAAAAAGACGGCGCCAAGGACACGCGTACTCCGGCTTTACGGCGCGCGGACGGGTTTTGCGAGTTGTTGCGCCGGTACGAGCGGGCGGGGTTGGGTCCGATCGAGGGTGGGGTGAAACCGCACATCACGGTCACCGCCAGCGCCAAAGACATGACCGACCTGAAAGCCTTGAAGGATCTGTTGCCGTCCACTGAGGAGTTGGGATTCGCGTGGACGGATTGGGTAGGTCCGATCAGTATCGACACGGCCCGGATGCTGGCCTGCGACTGCACGATCACGCGGATCTTGTTGGATGAGAATGGTGTTCCGCTCGACTGCGGTAAGGAAGCGAGAACAGCGACGGTGCCGCAGCGGCGGGCGTTGGCGGTCCGGGATGGTGGGTGTGCGTTTCCGGGGTGCGGGACTCCGTCGGGGTGGTGCGATGCTCACCATATTGTTCATTGGAATGATGGTGGCCCAACAGATCTCGATAATCTGATCTTGTTGTGTGGTCATCATCATCGGACGTTGCACCACACGGAGTGACGTTTTATCCGCCGATGTCGATCGACCCGTATCAGCAGCCGATCGGCGGGAACAGCCCACCCACAGCGGCGTGAACCGCGACAACTGAAGACGTGAGCACCGGGGCATAACCATGCCCCGGTGCGTGCTCAATCCAGTATTTACTCAAGACAACGTGATGTCGGCGATCAGTCCGTGATGATCGGATCCCTTGATCTCGATCCGTTCGAGGGACGTCGCCACAGCGCCTTTGGTGATGATGTGGTCGATACCGACCATCGCCGGATACGACTTGTCGGTCGGGTAGGTCGGGATCAGACCGGAACCCAATTGATCGGCGGCGCTGGTATATCCGTTTCTGAGGAGATTCCGAAACTGCTGGTTCGAGTACGACGCATTGAAATCGCCGCTGACTATCACATTGTCCATCCCGGCGGCTTCGTCCATGTAAGACCCAAGCCTTTGCTGCTCGGCCGCCCACACCGAAGCCGGCGAGATGTACGCCGGTGCCGGATGCACGGCGAACAATGTGACTGGCCGCGCCAAGCCGACATTCAGCTCTGCCGAGAGCGTTTCGGGTGAGAACCCGTCGAGGCTACGTGGATTGGAGAGAGGAAAGCGACTGTAGATTCCGGCCCCGCCACCGCCGTCGGCGTAGGGGACCAGGAACTGGTGGCTCAAAACCTCTTCGAGCCCGGCGGCTTCGAGCGCGTCGACTTCCTGGTACGTCAACTCCTGGACCGTCACCACGTCGACGTTGCTCTCGCGGACCATCGCTACAAGCGACTCCGGATCCGCTGTACCGATCATCAAGTTGGCCTGCATCATCCGAATCGACGGGCCGTTCGCAGACGTCGACTCGCCAGTTCCGCTGATGTACAGCGGGCTCACGGACCATCCGAACAGTGCAAGGACGACAAGGGATGCGGCGCATACGATCCACTGACGCCCGATACCCGAGACGACGGCACCGATCAGCGGAGCAATCATCAACAAGGGTGCCACTGATGCCAGAACGATCACGATGTTGTGATCGACGTCCAGCTGAGTTGCGATCAAGGCAACCACACCAGTCACGATTCCGGCCACGCCGACCACGGCCGAAAGGCGGCGAAGAACCAGTCGACGAGGGGTCACGGTATCGGGGTGCATGACGTACATGGAAGCAGAAGAGCGTCGTAGCGCAGAGGAACCGCAGGTGGAGTCGGTGCGCCCTATTGTTGCGGATACGGCAGATGGCTGCTGCTGTTCTCACTGACGGAGATCGAGCGGCCGAGTTGGGGGAAGGCGCGTTGAGAGCACGCTGGTCTGTCACAGACTTTGCACCCCGCGCCGATCGGCACGATGGTCGCGGGGTCGTCCGTCTGGATTCCGTGGGAGTAGACCATGCGATCGGCGTAGCCGATGTCGCAACCGAGTCCGACGGCGAAGTTCCGCTCGGGCGCGAGGTATCCGAGTCCGCCGCTGTGGGTGGTGCGCGCCACCCACAGGTACGTCCGGCCGTCAGGCATCTTCGCGACCTGGGTGAGGATGCGTCCAGGGCTCGCGAATGCCTCGTGGATGACCCACAGTGGGCAACTGCCGCCGACTCTGGAGAAGTGAAAAGCGGTAGCAGACTGACGCTTCGAGATGTTTCCGGCGCGATCGGTTCGGACGAAGAAGAAGGGGATGCCGCGTTGGCCATGACGCTGGAGAGTGGACAGCCGGTGACAAACTGTTTCGAAGCCGACCTCGAATTTGAGGCTGAGCAGATCGATGTCGTACCGCAGAGCCTCGGCCGATTCCAGGAATTGGGTGTACGGGAGTAGCAGTGCGCCGGCGAAGTAGTGCGCGAGTCCGATTCGAGCCAGTGCCGCGGACTCGGCACTCAACGATTCGTCCTCGGCGACAAGGGAATCGATCACGTCGGCCTGCGTGAAGAAGGCCAACTGCATCGCGATCTGGAATGCGCGTTGGCCTGCCGACAGACGCCGCGCCAGGGTCAGGATCGACTTCTCCGGATCGTAGAAGCGCTTGGGCCCGAGCTTGTCTGGTTCGTCCGTGCGGATCGTCACGGTGACGCCGTGCTGATCGCGAAGCAGTCGTGCCAGCTGCAGATCCACTGCTCCCACGGACAACCCGTTGTCCACGAACATCCGCTCGGCAGCGTCGTCGAGAACGGCGATGTGGTTCTTTCGGTCGTAGAAGAAGTCTCGAACTTCTTCGTAAGGCATGGGCACCAGCGACACGTCAGATGCTGCCTCGCCGGACAATTGCGTCGAGAACTGGTCCAATTGCTCTGTTGCGGCGTGAAGGCGGCGGTGCAACATCACGAGGGTGCGTCCGACCGCCGGCATTCGGGCCACCAATTCGTCCACCTCTGCCAGCGATACGTCCCCGGATTCCGAGGTTTCAGCCAAGGCGTGATGAACGTCCGCAACGAGTCGTGCGTCGGAATCGGAAGCGAAGAATTGCACGTCGAGATCGAACTCGGCGTTGAGCTTGAGAAGGACGGGGACCGTCAGCGGTCGTTGATCGTTCTCGAGCTGATTGACATAACTGGGGGAGAGTTCGAGCGCCTTCGCCAGTGCGGACTGTGACAGGTTTCGTTCTTCCCGCAGTCGTCGCAGCCGCGCTCCCGCGTACATCTTCTTCATCGAATCTCCTCGGTGCCGATCGGGTTCACCCTACCGAGAAGCCATTCGCAACATTCGCTACATTGCAGGACTGTTATTGCACAAATAGGCAATTGCGAGGGCCTATCCCGAGGTGAACGAGCTGCGTAGCGTGCAAATAGATACCGAAGCACGTGAGAAGAGGATCGATGAAGACGCATCTCGTACGCACCCACCGCTCTGCCGAAGAGTTCCCCAAGGAAGACCACCTCGCGTGGAAGATCGCGGAAGTTGCGACGGATTCCGTCGAGGTCACCGACGCCACGTCCGACATGATCGTCAACCGGATCATCGACAACGCGGCAGTTGCCGCAGCTTCCCTGGTGCGCCGCCCCGTAGTGAATGCGCGTGCACAGGCGCAGTCTCATCCGTACACGCCCGGTTCCACCGTGTTCGGTATCTCGGGTACCTTCTCGCCTGAATGGGCCGCATGGGCAAACGGCGTAGCGGTTCGTGAACTCGATTTCCACGACACGTTCCTGGCCGCCGAGTACTCGCACCCCGGTGACAACATCCCGCCGATCCTTGCCGTCGCTCAGCACGCCGGGCGTGACGGTCAAGACCTGATTCGCGGTCTGGCGACTGGCTACGAGATCCAGATCGACCTGGTTCGGGCTATCTGCCTGCACGAGCACAAGATCGATCACGTCGCACACCTCGGCCCTTCGGCCGCGGCAGGTATCGGAACCTTGCTCGGCCTGGAGACCGAGACGATCTACCAGGCAATCGGCCAGGCGCTGCACCTCACGACGGCTACACGGCAGTCCCGCAAGGGCGAGATCTCCAGCTGGAAGGCCTACGCGCCGGCGCTGGCCGGCAAGGTTGCCGTCGAGGCAGTCGACCGTGCGATGCGCGGTGAAGGTGCACCTTCACCGATCTGGGAAGGCGAAGACGGCGTGATCGCCTGGCTGCTCGGTGGCCCGGACAAGGAGTACCACGTTCCGCTTCCGGGTTCTGGTGAGGCGAAGCGCGCCATCCTCGACTCGTACACGAAGGAACACTCCGCGGAGTACCAGAGCCAGGCGCCGATCGACCTCGCTCGCCGGATGCGTTCTCGCGTCGGCGATCTCGACCAGATCGCCTCGATCGTCTTGCATACCAGTCACCACACCCACGTCGTCATCGGCACCGGTTCCGGCGATCCGCAGAAGTTCGACCCCACCGCATCACGCGAAACTCTCGATCACTCGGTGATGTACATCTTTGCCGTTGCGCTGCAGGACGGTACGTGGCACCACGAGCATTCCTACGCGCCCGAGCGTGCACAGCGCCCCGACACGATCGAGCTGTGGAACAAGATCTCCACACGCGAAGATCCCGAATGGACACGCCGTTACCACTCGACGGATCCCGACGAGAAGGCTTTCGGTGCCCGCGCCGAGATCACCTTGAAGAGCGGCGAGGTCATCGTCGACGAGCTTGCGGTGGCCGATGCGCACCCGCTCGGCGCACGTCCGTTCGCTCGCGATCAGTACGTCGCGAAGTTCCGCACCCTCGCCGAGGGCGTCATCGAGCCGAGCGAACAGGATCGCTTCCTCGACGCGGCACAACGCACCCCCGAATTGAAGGCAGGCGAACTCGATCAGCTGACCTTCACCGTTTCCGAAGACGTTCTCGCTCGGGCCCCCAAGGTCGCCAAGGGACTCTTCTGATGACGGGCCTCATTGCCGCATCGACGTCTGCAGCCGACAAGCGGATTGCCTTCCGGGCCGGGCTGACGTCCGGAAAGATTCAACGACTCCCCGGTGCGATCAATCCGTTGACAGCCAAGCTCATTCAGGAAATCGGGTTCGAAGGTGTCTACGTTTCGGGTGGTGCGTATTCCGCCGGATTGGCGCTTCCCGACATCGGGCTGACCACGTTGACCGAGGTCGCCGCCCACAGCAAGCAGATCGCGCGGGTCACCGACCTCCCGACGCTCATCGACGCCGACACCGGTTTCGGTGAACCCATGAGCGCTGCCCGCACGGTCACGATCTTCGAGGACGACGGTATAGCCGGTCTGCACCTCGAGGATCAGATCAACCCCAAGCGCTGTGGGCACCTCGACGGCAAAGCGATCGTGCCCACCGAAGACATGGTTCGCCGAGTTCGTGCTGCAGTCTCGGCACGTCGCGACCCGAACTTCGTCATCTGCGCGCGCACCGATGCTGCCGGAATCGACGGTATCGACGCAGCGATCGAGCGAGCAAAGGCCTACGCGGATGCCGGTGCCGATCTGATCTTCACCGAAGCTCTTGCCACCGAAGCAGACTTCGAGAAGTTCC
Source organism: Rhodococcus sp. KBW08 (assembly GCF_003852455.1). NCBI lineage: Bacteria > Bacillati > Actinomycetota > Actinomycetes > Mycobacteriales > Nocardiaceae > Rhodococcus > Rhodococcus sp. KBW08. Next base: position 688,407 of record NZ_QAJJ01000009.1, on the reverse strand, counting down.
GCGCAGCAGTCGACACTCCGTTGCTCGCCAACATGACCGAGTTCGGGAAGTCGAATCTCATTTCGGCGAAGACGTTGGAAGAGATCGGTTTCAACGCCGTCATCTACCCCGTGACCACTCTTCGGTTGGCGATGTTCGCTATCGAAAAGGGCCTGCGCGAGATTTTTGCGGAGGGCACGCAAGAAGGGCTGCTCGGTGAGATGCAGCACCGCAGCAGGTTGTACGAGATTCTCGAGTACGAGCGTTACAACGAATTCGACAGTGGCATTTTCAATTTCAGCTTGGAGGGGAGTAGGACATGACCGAACAGATTCCGACGATCTACAAGGGCTTGGCCGGAGTTGTCGTCGACACGACGGCTATCTCCAAGGTAGTGCCCGAGACGAATTCGTTGACGTATCGAGGTTACGCAGTGCAGGACCTCGCCGCGAATTGTAGCTTCGAAGAAGTTGCGCACCTGCTGTGGTACGGCGAACTGCCGACACCCGAGCAGCTCGAATTGCTCTGTCTGCGTGAGCGTGCGGCTCGCCGTGCCGATCGCTCACTGCTCTCGCTCCTGACCAAGATGCCCGACAACTGCCACCCGATGGACGTGGTCCGGACGGCGATCAGCTACCTCGGCGCCGAGGATCCGGCGGAGGACGACAACTCCGAGAAGGCCAATCTGGCCAAGGCACTGCGGATGACGGCCGTGCTGCCGACCATCGTCGCAGCCGATTTCCGCCGCCGGCGTGGTCAGGATCCCATCGCGCCGCAGTCGGACCTGGGTTTCGCCGAAAACTTCTTGAACATGTGCTTCGGTGCTGTTCCGGAGTCGGCGATCGTGAAGGCCTTCGAGGTCTCGCTGATCCTGTATGCGGAGCACTCCTTCAACGCTTCGACGTTTGCCGCTCGTGTTGTGACGTCCACACTTTCGGACATCTACAGCGCAGTGACGGCTGCGATCGGCACGCTCAAGGGCCCGCTGCACGGCGGCGCAAACGAAGCCGTCATGCACGACATGCTCGAGATCGACGACCCAGACCGCGCGGAAGCCTGGATGTCGGAGAAGTTGGCCGCCAAGGAGAAGGTCATGGGCTTCGGACACCGTGTCTACAAGAACGGTGATTCGCGTGTTCCGACCATGAAGCAGGCGCTCCTCGACGTAGCGGCAGCGACGGACGGCGAGAAGTGGGTGCAGATGTACGAGATCCTCGAGAAGACGATGGTCAGTGCCACCGGAATCAAACCGAATCTCGATTTCCCCACCGGCCCTGCCTATTTCCTCATGGGCTTCGATGTCGAGATGTTCACGCCGATCTTCGTGATGAGTCGAATCACCGGATGGACGGCGCACATCATCGAGCAGGGGCAGTCGAATGCACTGATCAGGCCGCTGAGTCAGTACTCCGGTGTGCCACAGCGGACCGTTGTGGCATAACGCTTTCAACTATCGTGGCCTGACGACTCTTCCAATACTGCGTCGGCGAGGTTCGGTTCTGGCATCACCGTCTCCTGGCCTCGTCGACGCTTCTCCACGCATGGCCCGCACTTTCGCGTGCGGGCCATGCTCATTCGCGCACTGACACTCTCGACAGCGAAGGTTTTCTCCATGTTCTCCAAAGTGCTTGTCGCCAACCGAGGCGAAATCGCCATTCGTGCGTTCCGCGCGGCCTACGAACTGGGTGCCGGAACCGTGGCCGTGTTTCCGTACGAGGATCGAAACTCGATCCACCGCACGAAGGCCGACGAGAGTTACCAGATCGGGGAGGTCGGTCACCCCGTCCGTGCATATCTTTCGGTGCCCGAGATCATCGCTGCGGCCCAGAAGGCCGGCGCCGACGCGATCTATCCCGGGTACGGATTCCTCTCGGAGAACCCTGAATTGGCGGGAGCATGCGCGGACGCCGGAATCACCTTCGTCGGCCCGTCGGCCGAAGTGCTGGAGCTGACGGGAAACAAGGCGCGCGCTATCGCGGCTGCGCGGGCAGCAGGACTCCCCGTTCTGGAGTCGTCCGAACCGTCCACTGACATCGAAGCACTGATAAGCGCGTCGGAGTCCATGGAGTTTCCGCTTTTCGTCAAGGCAGTCGCCGGAGGCGGCGGACGGGGGATGCGACGTGTTGCGGAGCGGGGTCAACTGAGAGAATCGATCGAAGCCGCTGCGCGAGAAGCTGAGTCAGCCTTCGGTGATGCGACGGTATTCCTGGAGCAGGCGGTGGTCGACCCACGCCATATCGAAGTGCAGATCCTCGCAGACGGTGAAGGAAACGTCATTCACCTCTTCGAACGAGACTGCAGTGTGCAACGACGCCATCAGAAGGTTGTGGAACTTGCGCCCGCTCCGAACCTTCCAGCCGGACTGCGGGAGAAGATCTGTGCCGACGCGGTGGCGTTTGCGAAGGCTATCAACTATTCGTGTGCCGGCACTGTCGAGTTTTTGCTCGATACCCGAGGCAATCACGTGTTCATCGAGATGAACCCGCGAATCCAGGTGGAGCACACCGTCACCGAGGAGGTGACCGACGTCGACCTGGTTCAGGCTCAACTACGGATTGCCTCTGGTGAATCGTTGTCCGACTTGGGTCTTCGCCAGGAATCGATTGTTCTGCGCGGAGCCGCACTGCAACTGCGCATCACCACCGAGGATCCGTCCAACGGATTCCGTCCGGATACCGGGCGCATCACGGCCTACCGAACCCCGGGCGGTGCGGGTGTTCGCCTGGATGGCGGGGCTACCCTCGGGGCAGAGGTCGGTGCCCATTTCGATTCCATGCTGGTGAAGCTGACCTGCCGTGGACGCGACCTGCCCACCGCGATTTCGCGGGCAAGGCGCGCGGTCACCGAATTCCGAATCCGAGGGGTTTCCACCAACATTCCCTTTCTGCAGGCAGTGCTCGACGACGCCGACTTCCGGGCCGGGGAGGTGACGACGTCGTTCATAGAGGAGCGTCCGGGACTGCTCACGTCGAGGGCGTCTGCCGATCGTGGCACCAGAATCCTCACGTATCTTGCCGATGTGACGGTCAATCGCCCACATGGGGAGCGGAAGTCGGCTGTCTACCCGCACGACAAGCTGCCGAAGATCGACGTGACTGCTCCACCGAAGGATGGTTCCAAGCAGCGGCTGATGAACTTGGGACCGGGCGGATTTGCGGCGGCCCTGCGCGAGCAGAAGGCTGTGGCCGTCACTGATACGACCTTCCGAGATGCACATCAGTCGTTGCTCGCCACCAGGGTTCGTACCAGCGGTCTGCTGGCGGTGGCCGGTCACGTCTCCCGTATGACTCCGGAACTGTTGTCGCTCGAGGCGTGGGGCGGAGCGACTTACGACGTTGCTCTGCGTTTCCTGAAGGAAGATCCGTGGGAGAGGTTGGCGGCACTGCGAGAGGCCGTACCGAACATCTGCCTGCAGATGCTTCTGCGTGGACGCAACACTGTGGGGTACACGCCCTATCCGGTGCAGGTGACCACCGCGTTCGTCCGCGAAGCAGCACGAACTGGGATCGACATATTCCGAATCTTCGACGCTCTCAACAACGTCGATCAGATGCGGCCGGCGATCGATGCAGTACGTGACACCGGTACGACGGTTGCGGAGGTGGCACTGAGTTACACCGGCGATCTGTCTGATCCGGCGGAGACGCTGTACACACTGGACTACTACCTGCGGTTGGCGGAGCAGATCGTCGATGCCGGGGCACACGTCCTGGCGATCAAGGACATGGCCGGACTGCTTCGTGCTCCTGCCGCCGCGACACTTGTCTCTGCATTGCGTCGCAATTTCGATCTCCCCGTCCACGTGCACACCCACGACACTCCCGGCGGTCAGTTGGCTACGTACCTGGCAGCGTGGCAGGCCGGAGCCGATGCAGTGGACGGTGCGGCTGCCCCGATGGCGGGTACTACCAGCCAGCCTGCACTCTCGGCGATCGTTGCGGCGGCTGCACATTCGGAGTTCGATACAGGTCTCGACCTTCGGTCGGTGTGCGATCTCGAACCGTACTGGGAGGCGCTGCGGAAGGTCTACGCACCGTTCGAGTCGGGCGTGCCCGCACCCACTGGCCGCGTCTACACCCATGAGATTCCGGGTGGTCAGCTCTCGAATCTCCGGACACAGGCGGCCGCCTTGGGTCTCGGCGACCGCTTCGAGGACGTCGAAGTGAACTATGCAGCGGCGGATCGGATGCTCGGTCGGCTGGTGAAGGTGACGCCGTCGTCCAAGGTAGTCGGTGATCTTGCACTTCATCTGGTGGGCGCAGGCGTAAGTTCCGACGAATTCGCCTCGGATCCAGCCAAGTTCGATCTACCGGAATCGGTGATCAGCTTCTTGCGCGGTGGTCTGGGTACACCGCCGGCCGGCTGGCCGGAGCCGTTCCGCACTAAGGCGTTGGAGGGGCGTGGACAGGCGAAACCTGAAGTGCCACTGTCGGAAGATGACACTAAAGCGTTGAGCGGTGATGGCTCGAAGGTGCGCTCCACGCTCAATCGGTTGCTGTTCCCCGGCCCGACCAAAGAGTTTCTCGATCATCAGGAACAGTACGGAGATACGTCGAGGTTGTCGGCGAACCAGTTCTTCTACGGTCTGCGCCGTGGCGACGAGCATCGAGTTCAGCTCGAGCAGGGCGTCGAGCTGATCATCGGACTCGAAGCGATCTCGGAACCGGATGCGCGCGGATTCCGAACGGTGATGTGCATCCTGAACGGTCAATTGCGGCCGGTGTCGGTGCGAGACAGAAGCATCGCGGATACTGTTCCGGCGGCCGAGAAGGCTGACCGCAGCATTCCTGGGCAGGTACCGGCACCGTTCGCCGGTGTGGTCACGCTCACTGTCGTGCAGGGGCAGAGCGTCGAGGCCGGAGACACTGTCGCGACGATCGAAGCGATGAAGATGGAGGCGGCGATCACCGCCCCGTGCGCGGGTATGGTTGCCCGACTGGCGATCAGCGAAGTCCAGCAGGTCGAGGGCAGTGATCTGCTTCTCGTGATCGAGTAGTGGCAGATCGGGTGCAGGGTTCGCACTGTCTGCAACTTTGCATCGATTGTTCGCAAAGATACTCGAGTGCAATGTGTTTCATTTGTTCTTTCCCGGCAATAGCGTCATAGTCATGACTGAAACGCACGAAGACATCTCGATCATCCGTCATGGGGAGACGCTTGACGTCGTGTTCAACCGGCCGGAAAAGCGCAACGCACTGACTCCTCAGATGTACGACGCCATTGCCGGAGCCTGCCGGAGCGCCGACTCCGACCGGGAGATCCGGTTACTCACTCTCCGCGGGGCGGGGGGAGAGGCGTTCTCGGCGGGTTCCGACATACGCCACTTTCAGACCTTCTCGAGCTTTCACGACGGGCTCGATTACGAAAGTCGGTTCGTCGGCGTGCTGACCGAGCTCGAGAAAGTTCGGGTTCCGACGATTGCGGTGATCGACGGTGTGTGTGCGGGGGCAGGGCTGTTGCTGTCGGCGGCGTGCGATGTGCGGATAGCGACGCACGGGTCCCGCTTCTGCCTTCCGATCGCGCGCACCCTCGGAAACTCGTTGTCGACCCATTCCGTGGCGTTGCTGGCGGACAGGATCGGCAGTTCGCGTCTGATGTCGTTGGTCGCTCGGGCGGGGGTCATGTCGAGCGACGAGGCTCTGCGGAACGGCTTCCTCAGCGACTGTGCAACAGAGACCGAGTTCGCGAGCCTGACTGCCCAGGTATCGCGGGAACTGCTTGCGGCTGCCCCGATGACCGTGTGGACGATTCGAGAGTCACTGCGCCGCATCAGGACCCGATCGATCACCGACAACGATGATCTGATGCGCATGATCTACAGCAGTGACGACTTCAAAGCCGGCGTCGACGGTTTCCTTCGCGGTGAGCGACCGGTCTGGGCGGGGGTGTAATTCTGTGGTCGGAGCAGAGGCTTGCGTTGGAGCGCGCTCTAACCCTTAGCGTTCCCGACCATGACAACAAAGACCTGGATCATCACTGGAGTTTCTCGAGGCTTCGGCCGCGAACTAGCACTGTCCGCACTTCGATCAGGGGACGCGGTGGTCGCGGCAGTTCGTCGCCCTGAAGCCGTTGCAGATATTGCGTCGGAGCATCCGGATCGGTTCTCGACTGTGACGTTCGACGTCCGAGATACCGAAGCAGCTCCGGGGGTAGTCGAACACGCGCTCGAGTGTTTCGGTCGCGTCGACGTGCTGGTCAACAATGCCGGTCGTGGGATGGTCGGCGCGGCGGAGTTGGTCGACGATTCGACCTTGCGGGATCTCATGGAACTGCACCTGATCGGACCCGCCGCGTTGGTTCGCGCCGCCCTCCCTTCTATGCGAGTGCAGGGAAGTGGGACGATCGTGCAGATGAGCAGCCAAGGCGGCCGGATGTCGTTTCCCGGGGTCGGGGCGTATTCGGCGTCGAAGTTCGCGCTCGAGGGTTGGTCGGAGGCTCTCGCCGGTGAGGTCGGGCAGTTCGGCATCCGAGTGATGATCGTCGAGCCCAGCAGATTCCGCACGGCATTCAACACCCCCGGCGTTCTGAGTTTCGCCGAATCATCATCGGACTACCGTGAAGTGCTCGATCCCGTTCTGCGTGACATGGCGGCGGCAGACGGTGTTCAGGAGGGCGATCCGGAGAAAGCAGCGGCAATCATCAATGCGCTGGTGCACAGTGAGAACGTGCCACTTCGTCTGCCACTCGGAAAGGAAGCCGTGGAGCGGATATCCGCGTCGTACCGGAAGAATCTCGCCGAGGTATCCGTCTGGGCCGACCTCGCTCGCAGCGCCGATTTCGCGGATGCTGCCGGACCTGTCCGCCCGTTCTAGGCTGGGAGTCATGGCTACCGAAGACTTGATGCGTAAGGCGCTCGAGGCCCTTGGGGAAGTGGACGGGCCCATGTCGATCGAGGTCATTCACCGGCTCGTCGATGCAGGGGACGTCGAAGATCCGATGTCGATCGCCGAAGTGTCGGACCTACTGGATGTTTCGGCACATACCCTGCGCTATTACGAGAAGATCGGCCTGGTCACGGTCGATCGTGACTCGAGCGGACATCGTGTGTACGGCCCGGAATCTATTCGCAGGCTGGTGTTTCTGACCCGCATGCGTATCTCAGGCATGGCGATTCGTGACCTGCAGCACTACGTCGAACTGGTCGACGCCGGTGAAGGGACAGTTCCGGAGAGACTCGACATGCTGCTCGAGCACCGGGACACCGTTCGTCGGCAGATCAAGGAGCTCACGTTGTCTTTGGCTGCGACGGAGTACAAGATTGCGACGTACGGCGGGCGGACCGGGGAGCAGGAGTAGCGCGGGCTACTTCTTGTCCTGCGTTCGATCCAACCCGCCTTCCATGGATAGCGCCAACTGCTCGAGTGCCGCGAGAATTTTTCCGCGGTCCCGTCCGAGTTTGGTGAATAATTCACCGTGAGCGGCGAGTTCGCGAGGAAAGACGTCATCGACGACAGCGTTTCCCTGGATCGTCATCGTGATCAGTGCAGATCGCCTGTCTTCGGGATTGCTCGTGCGGGAGACAAGGCCTCGCTTCTCCAATCGTGCGAGTGCCTTGCTGACTCCGGCCCGAGACATGCCGAGGCGTTCGGCGAGACGAATCGCGGTGACCGGTTCCTCGGCGTATCGAAGCGGCACAAGCAGTTCGACCTCCGAAACGGTGAGGTCCGCGGATCGGTACACCGGTTCGACGGCGAGTTCGAGAAGCGCCGTGATCCGCTTGAGTTGCGCGACAACTTCCATGGGCGACGTGTCGAGGTCAGGATTGTTTTCGGCCCAAAGGTTGCACGTACGGGAGCGGAGTGTTGGTTCGTTCACGATTCCTCAGTTTTGTTAACTGGTAAACAAATTTGCTAGATTGCCAGAATAGCTCACCGTCTGGGGTGGGACGAACTGCGGGACTGGGGGAGTGCATGAGGTTCGATGTGGTGATTGTCGGTGGCGGTGCGGCGGGGTTGAGTGCCGCGCTTGTTCTGGCTCGGGCTCGGCGGCGAGTGATGATCGTCGATGCTGGTAACCCGCGCAATGGTGTCTCCGAGCACCTGCACGGGTACCTGACGCGGGACGGTGAGAGTCCGACGCAATTACTTGCGGCCGGACGCAAGGAGGTTACCGAGTACGGCGGCGAAGTGACGACTGGCACCGCAATCGGAATCGAGCAAACGGAGGACGGTGGATTTCTTGTGCAAACCGACGTGTCCGCGTCGCTGGAGGCACGGACTGTTCTGGTGGCGACGGGGTTACGTGACGAGCTGCCGAACATCGCTGGGCTGCAGGATCGCTGGGGAGTCGACGTTTTGCATTGTCCCTACTGTCACGGGTACGAGGTTCGTGATACGCCGATCGGTGTACTCGGTGGTGACAACAGGCCCTTCACGATTCATCAGGCGTCGTTGGTGCGCCAATGGTCGGACGATGTTGTCTTCTTTCCGAATCGCATCGAGCTGACCTGCACCGAGCGGGATCGGCTGACTGTCAGGGGGATTCGCATCGTAGAAGGCGACGTGGCCGGGGTCTCGGTGGCAGACGGTCGATTGGACGGCGTCGAGCTGGCCTCCGGTCAGGTTGTTCCGCGGAGTGTGGTGTTTGTCGGTCCACGGTTTGTTCCACGCGACGCTTTGCTGACTGACCTGGGATGTGACGCTGACGAAAATGGTTGGGTGGTAACTGATCCTGCGGGAGGTACCAGCACGCCTGGTGTGTGGGCCGCCGGGAACGTGTCGGACTCGCCTGCACAGTTGATCACCGCCGCCGCCGCTGGGTCGAAGGCTGCGATTGCACTGAATCACTATCTGCTCGAGCAGGATATCGTGCGAGCGGTCGCGACCGCGACCGAACTTCAGCCGAGTGTGACCGGAAGCAGCCCTCGCGGGGTCTCCTGAGCGATCTGTTCCAGCGCAGACTCCAACGTCGGAAATTGATACTGGAAGCCGCTGTCCGCGAGCACCCCTGGTGAAACCCAGCGGCTCTTGAGTACCAACTCGGCCTCGGTGCGGATGATCCGAGCGCCGAATTCCAGCATCCAACCGGGCGTGGGCGCACCGTACCGTCGACCCAACGCTGCGCGCACCTGTCGCATCATCTCGTCATTGGTCACGGGGCACGGGGATGCGATATTGACGGGGCCTGAGATCTCCGGATGCTCGTAGATGTGGATGATCGAGCGAACGACATCGGAAATGTGTATCCAGCTGAACTTTTGTCGTCCGTCGCCCATTCGTCCGCCGAAGCCTGTTCGGGCCAGGTTGACGAAAGGGTTGATTGCTCCGCCGCCGGCTCCGAGAACGATCGACATTCGTAGCGCTACTTTTCGAACCGGGGTTGGGGCGGAGAACAATTCGTGCTCCCACGCTCGCGCGACAGCGACGGAGAATCCCTTACCCAGTTCTCCGTTCTTCTCGTCCATCGGTCGATCCCTCGCGTCTCGGTAGATCGTGCCGGTACTGGCATTCGCCCAGAGCGAAGGTGGCTGCGGCGTACGGGCCAGTGCGCGACCCAACAGTGCGGTCGTTTCCACGCGGGAGGAGAAGATTTCGTCGGCATTGCGCTTGTTGTATCGGCAGCTCACAGAGCGTCCGGCGAGGTTGATCAGCAGATCCGCGCCGCTGAGTACGTCGGCAACACCTTGCTCGTCGGACCAGGTGGCATCGCTCGTTCCTCCCCGGCCGATCGTTCGTACGTCCACCCCGTTGGGTTCGAGCGCTCGAACGAGAGATTGCCCTATGTAGCCCGACGCACCGGATACAACGACAGTCTTCATGATTTTGTGTTCCCCTCTGGAGAAACGACTTTGGTCATCAGGGCGGCGACGTCACCGACCAGGCCGCGGGCCACCGGTAGCCGGGCGAGGGCGAGTGTTTTCGCGATGATCGGGACCAGTCCGTCGACCAGGGAACGAGTGCGCGTTTGCCCCGGAGACGAGTCGGTGACCCAATGCAGCGTCACGCCCAGGTAGCTGAGCCACAAGAGTGTGGGGAGCTGGGTCGCCAATGACGCCGGCGTCTTCTGCTTCGACGCCGCCAGTGCTTCGCGCATCAATTCGACGGCCATCGATCTCGCATCGCTCGACTCGGCCGAGAACGGGCTGGACGGCGATGCGGTTGGTAGGGCAACGTGCAGAAACGCGCCACCGAACCCGTGATATGGCCCCATGACATCGAGTCCGGTGTGCAGAACGATCGCGATATTTTCCGCGAGTGAGCCACCTTGCCGCAGGAGTGGAAGCGCACGCTCTCGGTGATCACGTTGGATGACGAGATACAGCTCGTGAACCAGTTCGTCCTTGCTGGCGAAGTAGTAGTAGGCATTCCCGAGGGAGACACCTGCCTCAGTCGCGATCTTGCGCATGGTCGTCGCTGCGAAGCCCTCGTCGCGGAAGAGCCGCAAAGCTGTTTCCACCAGCTTTTCCCTGGTTTCGATCCCGCGACTGCTCATGGGCTCCCCTTCTTTGAACGTGTTCAAGTTCAGCGTACGCCCTGAAGTTGAACACGTTCAAGAGTCGAATCTGTTGCGAGGAATATAATAAGCGCGCATACTAAATTCATGATTGAACTTGCGCTCGGTTCGACAGGTGGCCGGCGATGAACGCCTGGTTGGGGGTTGTCTCGGCCGAACATGTGCGTCGCGCAGTGGATCTTGGGATCGCGCAGATCGGGCACGGGAAGAGGTCCGGATTGGCGCGGATGAAGGCGGGCGATGTGCTTGTTTACTATTCGCCGGTCGAGTCCATTGGTGATCGAGATCCGTTGCGCGAGTTCACAGCCCTCGGTGTGATCGAAGAGGGTGAGATCTGGCAGGCGGACGAGGGGTGCTTCAAGCCGTTTCGGCGTCGAGTGCGATACGAGCAGTTCACGCCCGTTCCTCTCGGCGACGTACGGAGTCGATTGGCAGTGACCTCGACACCGAATTGGGGGTATCAGCTCCGCCGAGGCTTGATTCCGTTGGATGGCAACGACGTCGAGATTCTGCGCTCGGCAACGAGCTGACACACTGACGCTGTGGCGAAGAAACTGGAAACCGACTTCGAGGATGCGGGCGACAGTCCGGGTCTGATGTTGTGGCGTGTCACCAATGCTTGGCAGGCCTCGATTCGCGCGGCGCTGCGGCCCTTCGACCTGACTCACGTGCAGTTCGTTCTGCTCGCCGCTCTGACCTGGCTGGACGCGGAAACGCCGATAACTCAACGCGATCTTGCCGAGTATGCGCGCACCGATCCGATGATGACGTCACAGGTGATACGGACCCTCGAATCCAAAGGGTTTGTCGAACGACGTCCACACCCGACCGATGCCCGGGCGCGTTCACTGGTGGTGACCCAGACGGGTGCGAACTTGGCAGGCAAGGCGAATCGCTCGGTGGAAGCATCGGACCGGGAATTCTTTGCCGCTCTCGGGGATCGTCAGGCGGCCTTCGTTGCGATGCTCGGCGTGCTCGATCGAAAGTAGCGACTCCCAATTTCAGGCATTACTTCGAAGTTCGTGGCAGAAGTGCATATTTGGCTTCCAGCCCGTCCAACAGCGATTCCAGCGCGAGTTCGAAACTGGCACCGTCGATTTCCGCAGCACGCTCGCGCAACAAGTGCGCTCGCGTGAGGTGCGGGTAACGCTCGGCGTAGATCGCCGGATCGTCCACGAATCCGCCGGAGAACGTCGCTGTCGCAGCGCCCATGACCACGTACTTGACGGAAGCGCCGATCAGCGTTGCCGTGCGCTGCGGCCATCCGGCCCGCACCAGACCGCCGTGGATGGCGTTCGCGCGATCGAGGGCGATGGGCCTGACGCTCGGACCGTAGGCCAAGTAGGGAACGATGTTGGGATGCTTGCCCAGGGCCGCATGGTAGGACCGCGCCCACGTGCGCAGCGCACCACGCCAATCGTCAGAGTCGAAGCCGCTCACATCGACGGACTCCATGATGACGTTCGCGACGTCGTCGAGTAATTCGTCCTTGTTGGCGTAATGGCTGTACAGCGACGGTGCCTGCACGCCGAGGACAGTGGCGAGTTTGCGCATCGAGAAGTCGGTCAAACCGTGCTCGTCCACCAGTTTCAGGGCGGTGTCCCTGATGATCGGCTTGCTCAGTAGTGGAACCCGCGGTCGCGCCATCGCACAGAAACCTTTCGTCTGAGTACTGGACAACCTTACACTGTGAGTTTATTATCCAATTAACCTAACAGTGTTCGGGAACGTGGAGGATCAGATGACACGGGTGTTCGAGAACAAGTCAGATCTCCTGGGGGCGGTCGGTGAAACGCTGGGCTCGAGCGAGTGGGTCGAGGTCACCCGCGAGATGGTCCATCAATTCGCCGACGCGACCGGTGATCATCAGTGGATCCACGTCGACGACGAAAGGGCAAGGCGTGAATCACCTTTCGGTGGTCCGATTGCCCACGGGTATCTGACCCTCTCGCTCCTGCCGCTTCTGTCGAAGTCCGTGTACCGCATCGACGGGGCGAAGATGGTCATCAACTACGGGTCCGACAAGGTTCGATTCCCGAGTCCGGTGCCGGTCGGAGCCATGGTTCGAAACACTGCAGTGCTCTCCGCGATCGAAGAGTTGCCGAACGGTTCGCTGCAGAGTCAGATCACCAACACCGTCGAGATCGAAGGCGTGGACAAGCCCGCCGTTGTTGCGCAGACCGTCGCACGAATCTTGTTCTGAATTCCTGACATAAGAAAGCAGACTCCACATGAATCTCGAATTGACCGGTGAGGAAGTTGCGTTCCGCGAGGAGATGCGAAGGTTCTTCACCACAGAATTTTCGCCCGAACTTCGTGCACGTGCAGCAGGATTCGGAAAGCTGACGCGTGAAGATATCGTTTCGGGCCAACAGATTCTGAACGCTCACGGACTGGCGGTTCCGCACTGGCCGGTCGAATGGGGCGGCAAGGACTGGACTCCGGTACAGCGCCACATCTATTCCGAGGAAATGCAGTTGGCGTCGGTACCCAACCCGTTGCCGTTCAACGTGAGCATGGTTGGGCCCGTTATCGCGGCCTTCGGCTCGCAGGAGCAGAAGGAGAAGTTTCTCCCGGCGACGGCCAACGCCGATATCTGGTGGTGCCAGGGTTTTTCGGAACCAGAAGCAGGCTCGGATCTCGCTTCACTCAAGACGGCCGCTGTCCGTGACGGCGCGGATTACATCGTCAACGGTCAGAAGACGTGGACTACACTCGCGCAGCACGCCGAGTGGATCTTCTGTCTGGTGCGGACAGATGCCAGTGCCCAGAAGCGGCAGGCAGGAATTTCGTTCCTGCTCATCGATCTGGCAACTCCCGGCATCACGGTTCGCCCCATCAAACTGATCGACGGCAGCGTCGAGGTCAACGAAGTGTTCTTCGACAACGTCCGCGTACCTGCGGAAAATCTTGTCGGCGAGGAGAACAAGGGCTGGGACTACGCCAAGTTCCTGCTCGGCAACGAACGCACGGGGGTCACACGGGTCGGGTTCTCCAAAACCCTTGTCGCCACGGCAAAAGAGAAGGCGCGGGAGGTTCGCGTCGGAACGGGCACCCTCCTCGAGGATCCGTTGTTCGCGGCTCGATTGGCCGAGTTGGAAAACGAATTGCTTGCACTGGATCTGACTCAACTGCGAGTTGTGGCGAGTTCGGCAGACGGAAAGCCGAATCCGGCGTCCTCGCTGCTCAAACTCCGCGGCTCCGAATTGCAGCAGGCAGCAACGGAATTGCTGATGGACGTTGCCGGGCCGGACTCACTGCCGGTAGATATCGCCGACATCGACTCGCCGGAGTGGGCGCAGCAGGCGGCGCCGCGCTACTTGAACTACCGGAAGGTTTCCATCTACAGCGGATCAAGTGAGGTGCAGCGCTCCATCATTGCCTCCTCGATCCTCGGATTGTGAGCGTGTGACATGAATTTCGAACTCGACGACGAACAGACGATGCTTCGCGACACAACACGCGAATTACTCAGCCGCAGCTACGACGCAGAGAAGCGCAACGCCACCTCGGCCACCGACGAGGGATGGACTGCCTCGGTGTGGAAGCAGTTCGCAGAGCTCGGGCTGCTCGGCCTACCATTCGCGGAGGCCGATGGCGGGATGGGCGCTGGGCCGGTCGAGACCATGGTGGTGATGACCGAACTGGGCCGCGCGCTTGCACCCGAGCCGTATTTGGGTGGTGTTCTGATCCCCGGCGGTTTGATTGCTGCGATCGGTTCGGCAGATCAGCGGGCGCGACTCCTGCCGGTGCTCAGCGACGGAACCACTTTGTCGGCCTTTGCCCATACGGAACCTGGCACGCGCTGGCCGGTCGCCACTGTCACGACCGCGGCCTCGCAGGCGGGATCGGGGTGGACGATCACCGGCGTCAAGAACCCGGTCCTGCAGGGCGACAGCGCGCACGTCGTGATCGTCAGCGCCGCACTTCCAGGCGGCGGCACCGGGCTCTTCCTGGTGGATGCAGAAGGTGCGGGTGTCACCCGGACTGCGTACGCCACCCACGACGGCCGTCGCGGTGCGCAGTTCACGTTCACCGATGCCGCGGCCGAACAACTTGGTGAGGGCGGCGATGTCACGGCGGCGATCGTCGAAGCAGAGGTCCGGGCGCAGGCAGCTCTGTGTGCCGAGGCCATCGGAATCATGACCGAGGCGCTCCGACTGACGACGGATTATCTGAAGCAGCGCAAGCAGTTCGGTGTTCCGCTCGCGAAGTTCCAGACGCTGACGCATCGTGCGGCCGACATGTACGTCGCTCTCGAACTGGCGAGCAGCATGAGTCTGTACGCCACCATGGCCATCGCCGACGGTGTGATCGATCCGACCATCGCGTCGCGAGCGAAGCTGGCTGTCGGTCGCGCTGCGCATCAGATCGGTCAGGAAGCAATTCAGATGCACGGTGGTATCGGAATGACGGCCGAGTACCCGGTCGGGCACTACGTCTCGCGGCTGGTGGCCATCGAACACACTCTGGGCGCTTCGGACGATCACCTCAGGGTGCTGGCCGGCGGCGTCTCGAACTATTCGATGGTGAACGTCACCGAGTAGATCGGTGGGTGAAGATAACGGGAGGTCATGCGCAGGTCGCGTGGCCTCCCTTGTCTGTGCGGGGGCCGGCCCGCGGTATTCGAGGTCGAGTAAAATCCCTGTGATCAGTCCGAGAAGAGAAAGGGATCGAAGTGACCGCGCATACCGAGCAGCTCGAGTTCCAAGCAGAAACACGTCAGCTGCTGGATCTGATGGTTCATTCAATCTATACGAACAAGGACAGCTTCCTTCGTGAGTTGATCTCCAACGCTTCGGACGCGCTGGACAAACTCCGCCTCGAGTCGTACCAGGACAAAGACCTCGACGTCGACGTCTCCGATCTGCATATCGAGATCGACATCGACAAGGCGGCACGCACCCTGACCATCCGCGACAACGGCATCGGAATGTCGCGTGACGAGGTCGTCGACCTGATCGGCACGCTCGCCAAGTCCGGCACCGCCGAGGTGCGTCGTAAGCTCAAGGAAGCCAAGGATGCAGCGGCATCCGAAGAACTGATCGGTCAGTTCGGCATCGGCTTCTACTCCACGTTCATGGTGGCGGACAAGGTCACGTTGCTGACCCGTCGCGCCGGTGAAGATCACGCGACGCGCTGGGAGTCGACCGGCGAAGGCACGTACACGCTCGAGCATGTGAACGAGGCGCCGCAGGGCAGCTCCGTGACCCTGCACCTGATGCCCGAGGATTCCGAGAACGGCCTGCACGACTACACGTCGGAATGGAAGATCAAGGAACTGGTCAAGAAGTACTCCGACTTCATCGCGTGGCCCATCCGCATGGATGTCGCTCGTACGTCGACGCCGGCGGAGGGCGAAGAGCCCGAGGTCACCATCGAGACCGAGACGATCAACTCGATGAAGGCTCTGTGGACTCGCTCCAAGGACGAGGTGTCCGAGGACGAGTACAAGGAGTTCTACAAGCACGTCAGCCACGCCTGGGACGAGCCTCTCGAGGTCATCCCGATGAAGGCCGAAGGTACTTTCGAATACCAAGCGCTGCTGTTCATTCCGTCGACGGCGCCGTTCGATCTGTTCATGCGCGAGCGCAAGGCCGGCATCCACCTCTACGTCAAGCGCGTCTTCATCATGGACGACTGCGAAGAGTTGGTGCCCGATTACCTGCGCTTCGTCAAGGGTGTGGTCGACGCACAAGACCTCTCGCTCAACGTCTCTCGTGAAATTCTGCAGCAGGACCGGCAGATCGCTGCCATCCGTCGTCGTCTGACCAAGAAGGTCCTCTCGACCATCAAGGACATGAAGGCGAACGAGCCCGAGAAGTACTCGACCTTCTGGACGGAGTTCGGGCGCGCGCTCAAGGAAGGCCTGATGGCCGATGCCGACAACCGTAAGACCTTGCTCGACGTCTCGTCCTTCGCCTCGACCAACAGCGAAGAGGGCGTGACCACTCTCGCGGAGTACGTGGAGCGAATGAAGGACGGTCAGGAACAGATCTACTTCATGACCGGCGAATCTCGTCACCTCATCGAAAGCTCCCCGCACATGGAGGCTTTCAAGGCCAAGGGCCTCGAGGTTCTGGTTCTCACCGACCCCGTGGACGAGATGTGGGTCGACGCCGTCTCGGACTTCGACGGCAAGACCTTCCAGTCGATCGCCAAGGGCGAGGTCGACCTCGACACCGAGGACGAGAAGAAGGCGGCCGAGGCCGAGCGCGAAGAGAAGGAGAAGGAATTCGGCGAGTTGCTGACGTGGCTGACCGAAACCCTGTCCGACGACATCAAGGAAACGCGTCTGTCGACGCGACTGACCACGTCGGCCGCCTGCATCGTCGGCGACGCGTTCAGCATGTCTCCGACGCTCGAGAAGATGTACAAGGCTTCGGGTCAGCCTGTTCCGCACAGCAAGCGCATCCTCGAGCTCAACCCGGAGCACCCTCTTGTTTCGGGGCTGCGGGAGGCGCAGGCCGCCAACGACAATGCGGAGAACCTGACGGAGACGGCTCAGTTGCTCTACGGCATGGCGTTGCTTGCCGAGGGCGGCGAGCTCAGCGATCCGGCGCACTTCACGCGTCTGCTGGCCGATCGTTTGGCCCGCACGGTCTGATCTCGCGCAGTCCTATTTCGTCGTAGTTCGCTCGTACTCCCGGCACTCACCTTCATGGGTGGGTGCCGGGAGTTTTTTCTTGATCGTTTTCTATTGAGGACCGTTTCTGTCCGCAATGACTTCTAACGTAGTTCTCACAGGGCAAGGAACCCACGAGCGAAGGAAAACATCATGAACGCACCGACTGCCACCGTCACCGGCGAGCGCGCGGATCTCCTCCAGAGCCTGCGTCAGCATCGCGAATTCCTGCTCTTCACCGTCAAGAACCTCACCGACGACCAGGCTGCTTCGAGGCCGACCGTGAGCGAACTGTGCCTCGGCGGATTGGTCAAGCATGTAGGTCAGGCAGAAAAGGGTTGGGTCGACTTCATTCTGGAAGGGCCGGCCGGACTTGGTGGTGACTTCGACCCGACCCAGTGGTCGGAAGAGATGCAGCAGGAACGGGCGAACGAATTTGCCATGGTCGAGGGTGAGACCTTGGCAAGCATCGTGTCCGAATACGAGGGGATCGCGGCGAGGACCGACGAGTTGGTGGCCTCGCTGGACAGCCTCGACATCTCGCATCCACTGCCGTCGGCGCCGTGGTTCGAAGTGGGAGCTCGCTGGTCAGCGCGGCGCGCACTGCTGCACATCATCGCCGAGACGGCCCAGCATGCGGGCCACGCGGACATGCTTCGTGAAGCCATCGACGGATCCAAGACGATGGGTTGATCGACAGCTCGATCAACCGGGATGTTTACACATCACACAAATATGTAACACTAGTGTCTATGAGCACCGAAAAGTCTGCCTTGCAACCGCCGATGCAGTGGGACGCCTGGGGCGATCCGGCCAAGAAGCGTGAACTGTCGGACGCAGTCACATCACTGTTGACCGGATTTCTCGGTGTCTCCGCACCGACGCGATCGCGCCTCGCGATCGAAGACGTCCAGGTGGTTCCGTCCGCTATGGCTCAGTCGCACGTCGAAGCGCTGGCCGGGCTGGTCGGGGCGGAGTACGTCAGCACCAAGGATTCGGATCGAATCCTTCGGGCCGGTGGCAAGAGCACCCCGGATCTGCTCCGCCGTCGTAGCGCCGAGCCGCAGGACGCACCGGACGTAGTCGTCACTCCAGGGACAGACGCAGAGGTCGAACAGGTTCTCCGATACTGCTCTGCCAACCGGATCGCAGTGGTCCCGTTCGGTGGTGGCACCAGCGTCGTCGGCGGGCTCGATCCCATTCGTGACGGGTTCGACGCAGTTCTATCTCTCGATCTGCGCAGGTTCGATCAGCTCGTCGGGTTGGACGAGGAATCGGGTATCGCGACGTTCGGCGGCGGAACCACCGGTCCACGCGCCGAGGAGCTTCTGCGTGAGCACGGCTTCTCGGTGGGGCACTTCCCGCAGAGCTTCCTGTTCGCCACTCTGGGCGGGTTCGCCGCCACCCGTTCTTCGGGGCAGGCGTCGGCTGGATACGGGCGCTTCGAGGACATGGTTCAGGGCCTCACCGTTGTCACCCCGAGTGGCGTGATCGAGACCGGGCGTGCGCCGGCATCCGCTGCAGGCCCCGATCTGGGTGAGCTTTTTGTCGGCTCCGAGGGCACGTTCGGCGTCATCACGCACGTGCGTGTAAGGGTTCACCGCCTGCCCGAAACCACCGTGCGCGAGGGATGGAGCTTCCCCGACTTCGCTACCGGCGCAGCCGCATTGCGTGAGCTGGTTCAGGAAGGATCGGCTCCGACCGTCCTGCGGTTGTCCGACGAGGCCGAGAGTGGCGTGAATCTGGCGACCACCGACAAGATCGGTGAGAATGCCTTCACCGGTGGTTGCCTCGGCATTACCACCTACGAGGGCACGGCTTCGCACACCGCTGAACGGATGGCGGAGGCCCGCGCAATTCTCACCGCTCACGGTGGAACTTCGCTCGGTGAGGAGCCCGGAAACAGTTGGGAGCACGGGCGATTCGATGCACCGTATCTGCGTGACGCTCTCCTCGATGTCGGTGCGCTGTGTGAAACCCTCGAGACGGCAACCACCTGGGGCAACCTCGCGAACCTGCGCTCCTCGGTCACCGAGGCACTGACGAAGGCTCTCGTCGAGCAGGGTACTCAGCCGCTCGTCATGTGCCACATTTCGCACACCTACAAGACCGGCGCTTCGCTGTACTTCACAGTGGTCAGCGCGCAGACCGAAGACCCGATCGCTCAGTGGCACAAGGCGAAGACTGCCGCGGGCGATGCGATCATTTCGGCCGGCGGCACGATCACCCATCATCATGCAGTCGGCGCTGATCATCGCCCGTGGATGAAGGACGAGATCGGCGAATTGGGCGCGAATATCCTTCGCGCAGTGAAGAATGCAGTGGACCCTGCCGGCATCCTCAATCCTGGAAAGCTGATTCCGTGACCGAAACCCGCAGTCAGATCGAGAAGGTTACCGTCCTGATCAATCCGATGGCGGGACATGGTCACGCGCCTGCGGCCGGACGCAAAGGTGTTGCGCGACTGCGCGCTCGGGGCGTTGCCGTCACCGAGATCATCGGAACCGACGCCGACGACGCCAAGAAGTTGGCGCGTCGTGCGATCGAGGAAGGTACCGACGCACTCGTGGTTGTCGGCGGCGACGGTGCCATCAGTATCGGACTGCAGGCCGCCGCGTTGACCGACACACCCATCGGGCTCATCCCGGCAGGCACCGGCAACGATCACGCCCGTGAGTTCGGGATTCCCACAGGCGATCCCGAAGCAGCAGCCGATGTGATCGCAGATGGTGTCGTGCAGCAGTCAGATCTGGCGAAGATCACGCTGGCCGACGGTTCCGTCGTCTGGTCGGGAACTATCATCGCCAGTGGATTCGACTCGCTGGTCAGCGAGCGGGCCAATCGGATGTCCTGGCCCAAGGGGCCGATGCGCTACAACCTGGCGATGCTTGCCGAGTTGGCGAAGATGAAGCCGTTGCCGTACCGGATCGAACTCGACGACGAGGTCATCACGGTGGACGCGACGCTGGTCGCAGTCGGTAACGGGCGTTCGTACGGTGGCGGCATGCTCATCACCCCGGGCGCGTCGAAGTCGGATGGGTTGCTGGATCTGACCGTCGTCGGGCATGGTTCGAGGTTGCGTCTGGTGCGCCTGTTTCCGCGGGTGTACAAGGGAACTCACGTCTCCTTGGATGCGGTGCAGACGTATCGGTCGAGGAAGGTGCGGTTGGTCTCCGAGGGCATCATCGCCTACGCGGACGGTGATCGGGTGGGGCCGTTGCCCATCACGATCGAGGCAGTTCCCATGGCGCTCAACATCTTGACGCACACTCGGATCTGAGTCGGTTCTGCCGGTCACGCGGTAGCAGTGGTGTAAGACTTCTCGGATGAACGAATCGAGGAAGTCGGTGCACCGCCGCACTGCGTGGACGTCGGAGCGGTGGCAGCTCACCACCGACATCCCCTTGACCGCTGCGGCCTGCCTGTTCTTGGTGGCGTACGCGTACCAAGTCCTGGCGCAACCGACTGGCTTCCCGCATCGCCTGACCGAATGGATCATGTGGGCCGCGTGGGTCGTATTTGCCGTCGACTACGCAGTTCGCCTGTGGTTGGCTCCTGCTCGCGGTCGCTGGTTCGTCAGGCATCTCTTGGACTTGGCGATGGTGGTGTTGCCCATGCTGCGTCCCTTGCGTCTCCTTCGGTTGGTCACCCTGCTTGCAATAGTCCACCGCTCGAGCGGGCAAAGCTTGCGTGGACGCATGGTTATTTACGCCACTGGTGCCACGGCCTTGCTGATCGGTGTCGCGGCGCTGGCCATGCTCGATGCCGAGCGTCACGCGCAGGGCGCTGCCATCACGTCGTACGGAACGGCATTGTGGTGGGCGATGGAGACGGTCACGACCGTCGGTTACGGAGACATGGCTCCTGTCACTACAACCGGGCGCCTGATCGCCGGAGCGTTGATGATCGGCGGAATTGCGTTGCTGGGCATCGTGACTGCCACACTCGCTTCCTGGTTGGTCGAGCGAGTGGCGGAACAGGACGAGGCAGGGCAGGCCGCGACGCGCAAGCAGGTGGCGGATTTGTCGGAGGAGGTTCGAGCTTTGGCCGCCCGCACGCACCGGGTCGATCTCGCGTCGGTCGATACCGATTCGCTGCGTCGTGAATTGGCGTCGAGGGGGGTCGTGGCGCAGCACGCGTCTTCGGACAACTGACATGCATCGCAGCGAACAATAGAACGATGGTCTGATAATCTTGCGTGATGGTGGCGACCCACGGATTTCAGCGCGCGCGCAGGCCTGAGCAGATCGAAGCGCGTCGGTGCGCGATTCTCGATGCGGCCCGTGCGATGCTCGGGTCCAGACCCGTCGCCGACATCAGCCTGCGTGAGCTCAGTGAGAGCGTCGGCCTGGCGAAGTCGAACGTGCTCCGGTACTTCGACAGTCGCGAGGCCATCTTTCTCGAAGTGCTCGACGAGAACTGGGTTGCGTGGCTGGACGGGTTGTCCGAGTCGTTGACTCCGGCCGGTGACGACTCGCCATACGCCCCTGAAATTCATGTGGCATCCGCGGTTGCGGAATCGCTTGTCGGACAGCGATTGCTGTGCGAGTTGATGAGCGTCATGGCCGGGGTCCTCGAAAGAAACATCTCCGTCGACTTCGCCCGCGACTTCAAGAAGCGGGCGACGGTCAACTCGGGAAGGTTTGCATCGCTGGTTCATTCACAGCTGCCCCACCTCTCGGAAGGCGACGCGGCACAATTCGCCAAGGTGACCCTGGTGATCGTTGCCGGCTTGTGGCCCACGGCCGAGCCTGCCGAATCCATCGTCGTCGTGCTGAACGAGATGCAGGCGCCCCCAGCTGCCGACATGTTCGCAGTCGGCCTGCGCGAAGGCCTGATCAACCAGCTCGTCGGGTTGTCGGCGCGAGCGGCAACCCGAACGAGCTGAGATCGATCAGGCGCGGTGCAGCGTCAGAACGGTGATCTCGCTCGGTGCGAACACTCGGAATGGTGGACCCCAGAACCCGGTTCCACGGCTGGTGTACAGCTGCGTACGTTCTCCGTGCCTGGTAAGCCCGTGCACCGAAGGTTGATCGAGTTTGACCAGAAAGTTGAAGGGCCAGATCTGTCCGCCGTGGGTATGACCGGCGAGCTGCAGATCCACTCCCGCAGAAGCGGACTGAGTAACCTGCTTCGGTTGGTGGGCGAGCATCAGGATCGGCAATTCGGGGTCGGAGCCGGCCAGGGCCATGTCGAAGTTCGCGCCGTGCCCGTCGAGCTTCGATCCCAACGCTGTCGCATCGTCGACTCCGGCGATGACCAGTCTGTCTCCGCCCTTGGTGACGACGAGGTGGCGGTTGTGCAGCGCGTCCCAGCCGATCGAGGTCATGTAGTCGAGCCACTCCTGAGCCTCGTGGAAGTACTCGTGATTGCCGGTCACGTAGACGCGAGCGAGCCCGGCTTCGACCGATGCGAGGGGGGTCGCTTGGCCGAGTCGCTGCTCTACCGTTCCGTCGGCGATGTCACCGACGTGGGCCACGATGTCGGCGTCGAGATCGTTGACTGCCGCGATGACGCGCTCGGACCACTTCTCGCGATTGATCGGCCCGAAGTGGGTGTCGGTGATCGCGACTACCCGAAGTTTGTCCATCCCCGCACCAAGGCGGGGGATGGTGACGTCGACCTGCTTGATCCGTGGCAGTCTCATGGCTTCCCGGTAGCCCCAGATCAGCAGAAGGGCCGAGATGATCAGTGCGGCAACGGCGACGATTCTCGATCGAAACGGGTCATCCACGCCGCCGACGAGCAGTCCGAGCCTCAGAACTTCGCCGAGCAGGGTCCACACGAACACGACCCAGATGATTCCGAGGAGTGCGTCGCCGATCAGGCGAACTGGATCGCGGTCGGTGTGTCCGTGGCTGAGCACCATGCTCGCAGGCAGGGCGATCAAGAGGGCGGCAAACAGAACGGTGCCGAAAACTGCCACCGCCGTCGGCCAGTCCGGCCGGACGAACAAGCTCCACCATGGGTACACGAACAACAGAGCCAAGATCGACGCGACAATCGCGGATATGGCAACGATCCGCAACGGTCTGCGGCGCGGAACTCGAGCGACGTCGGTCGCCTGGGGTGTAGTCACCCCGTCCAGAGTAAAGGTCCACTGGTCTATTAACAAGGGGACAGTGGTCCGCTATCGGGATGTCGGTGTTCTCGGATAGGTTTCCGAACATTGAAACTCGGCCAGTTATCAGGTGGGTGGCGCATGGAGAAGTACGACGTCAAGAAGGCATACAAGGATCTCTACTCGCCTGGGCGCCGCGATTTTGCCCTCGTGACCGTTCCCCGCTTCGGCTACTTCGCCGTCGACGGTCACGGCGACCCCAACACTGCCACCGAGTACTCCGAGGCGCTCGAAGCGCTGTATTCGGTGTCCTACTCGGCAAAATTCGCTAGCAAGAAGGAATTGGATCGCGACTTCGTCGTTGGCCCGCTGGAAGGGTTGTGGCGGGCAGATGATCCCGAGGTGTTCGTGACACGGGACAAGGCGGCTTGGGATTGGACGATGATGATCTCGCAACCGGAATGGATCGCTCAGGCCGAACTGTCTGCGGCGATCGCCTCAGTTCGAGCCAAAGCGGTCCGCGCCAAGAAGAACGTGGCGGCTTTGGACAAGGTGCGGTTCCTCGAATTGGAGGAGGGCCTGTCCGTCCAGATTCTTCACGTAGGTTCCTACGACGACGAGGCCCCCACCTTGGACCGCTTGCACAACACGTTCATCCCGTCGAACGGCTTCAGTTTCAACGGCGATCATCACGAGATCTACCTCAGTGATGCGCGCCGGACGCCGCCCGAGAAACTGAAGACGGTTCTGCGTCAGCCTGTTTCGAGGTAGCAACGTTTTCGAGGTAGTGATTACGGCTCGAGGCCGCGCAACTTCTCGAGGTCACGTCGCTCTCGCTTGGTCGGCCGGCCGGCGCCGCGATCACGTCGCGGTATGGACGCGATCAGTTCGGGCGGTGGTGGGGGTGGTGAATTGTCCTGCAGGCAATCGGCGGCCAGCACGGCGCTGACTCGCTTCGTGATCGGCTTGACTACTACGACGATGCGCTCGATGCCGGATACACGCACCCGTACCTCGTCGCCGGCTTTCACCTGCTGAGCCGCCTTCGCCGACGTTCCGTTGACCCGAACGTGTCCCGATCGGCAGGCGGTCGCCGCCTGCGAGCGTGTCTTGAACAGCCGAACCGCCCACGTCCAGCTGTCCACGCGGACACTGATCGCGTCGGAGGGGAGATGAGCTGGCACGCACTCCAGCCTACCGACGAGCGCTCACAGACCCTGCGCGCGGATGCCCGAGTAGGCGCGCGGTGCATACCGCAGTCGTAGCGGCAGCAGATGCCAGAATCGATCTGTCAATGTCAGGAAGCGGGCGAACCAGAAGTACATCCGTTCGTCGCGCGGCGTCCACTCCCATTCGAGGGTCTCACGCGCCTTCGCCGGCATCAGTGCCTTGCCGATCCAGTTCGCCACAGCCATCGTGGGGCGTGAGGTAAGACGCCACAGCCACGTCGGAACCTTCGGAGCAGGCGCGATGTCGTGCTCGGCGATGCGCGTCGACCATTTTGTGGTGTGGGTGTTGATCAGGTGGTTGTCGAGCATGTCTTCCCAATACGTGCGGAAGCTGGCGTAGTCGTCGAAAGCCGGTCGATCGGTGAGTCCGTAACAGCGCCACCAAGTTACGGCCTCACGGACAAGTTGGTCCTTCTGCTCCTGCGTGAACTTCTTGTACGCGAATCGCTCGTTGAAATCGAGAATCACCTCGAAGAACGTGACGTGTGTCCACCAGAAAGTGTCAGGAGTGAGGGCGTGGTAGCGCCCGCCGGTTTCGTCGATTCCTTTGAGATCGGTGTGGAAGTTGCGAACAAGCGTGCCTGTGCCCTCTTCGGTCCGGTCGTACACGACGCCGTAGATGGGCGGCAGTGAGCGGAACAGGCGGTCGAGCGGGTTGTCGAAGAAATTCGAATGATCTTGCAGCGCTCCGCTTACCGCGGGGTGCATGTTCTGCAGGGTGCCTGCGCGTCCGAGGTACAGCAGGCCGCGAACGTCGCCGAAGTGCGTCCACGTCAGGGAGCCGGGGCCGATCGGATCGGCTCGTAGTTCTCGAGGCTTCGATCGACGAGTGCCCGTGTCTGCATCGCTGCTCATCTGGGTGGCCCCTCCGCCTGCGCTCATGTGACAACGGTTGTTGTCACATGATGACTTTTGCTGCGCCACGCGAATTTGTCAATGGATTCGACAAGATCTGTCCGAAACAACTCCGGCCCCTCACCTGCAACAGGTAAGGGGCCGGAAAGAGTGAAGCGGGCGGTCTCAGGCGTATTCGTAGAAGCCGCGACCGGTCTTCTTTCCGAGGCGACCGGCGTCGACCATGCGGCGAAGCAGCGCCGGCGGAGCGTAATGCGGTTCTGCGAATTCCGCGTACAGGGACTCGGCTGCTGCGAGGGCAATGTCGAGACCGACGGTGTCGAGGAGCGTCAGCGGGCCCATCGGGTAGCCGCAGCCGCCCTTCATGGCCTCGTCGATGTCTTCTGCTGTGGCGTAGCCGGATTCGAGCATCCGGACTGCCTGGCACAGGTACGGGATGAGCAGAGCGTTGACGATGAAGCCCGAGCGGTCGCCCGCGCGGACCGTCTTCTTACGCAACGTGTTCTTGGCGTAGTCGGTGACGGCGAGGACGGTCTCTTCGGACGTCGTGAGGCTGACCACGATCTCCACGAGCGGCATGACCGGCACGGGGTTGAAGAAGTGAACGCCCACAACCTGGCCGGGGCGCGAGGTGGCCTTGGCGATCTTGATGACGGGGATCGACGAGGTGTTGGTCGCCAGAATGCCTGCAGGCTTGACGATCTTGTCGAGCTTGCCGAAGATCTCGTACTTGAGAGCTTCGATCTCGGGAGCGGCCTCGATCACCAGATCGCGATCGGCGAACTCTTCCATGTCCAGGGTGACGCGAACGCGTGCGATGGCGGCGTCGGCGTCTTCCTGCGTGATCTTGCCCTTGGCTACGCCGCGGTTGATCGACTTGGCGATCCGTTCGCGAGCAGCGGCGGCAAATTCTTCCTTGGTTTCGAGCACCAGTACCGAGCTACCGGCTTTTGCACAAACTTCGGCAATGCCGGCACCCATGGTGCCGCCGCCGATTACGCCTACGAGTTCCACGATTCTCCTCAAGATTCTTCAGACAGGGGACAAGCCCCCGTGCGCGGTTAAGGAGTCTATGGACTGCCTAACCGCGCACAGGGCCGGAGGCCCTACTTCAGCAGCGCACGCGACATCACGACGCGCTGAATCTGGTTGGTGCCCTCGTAGATCTGCGTGATCTTGGCGTCGCGCATCATGCGCTCGACCGGGAAATCGGTGGTGTAGCCGGCGCCACCGAACAGCTGTACGGCGTCGGTGGTGACCTCCATGGCAACGTCCGAAGCGAAGCACTTGGCGGCGGCGGAGATGAAGCCGAGGTTCTTCTCGCCGCGCTCGGCGCGAGCTGCGGAGGTGTAGACCATCAGGCGTGCTGCTTCGACCTTCATCGCCATGTCGGCGAGCATGAACTGAACAGCCTGGAAGTCGCTGATGGACTTGCCGAACTGCTTGCGGTCCTTGGTGTATGCAAGGGCCGCGTCGAGTGCGCCCTGGGCGAGACCGACAGCCTGTGCGCCGATGGTGGGACGCGTGTGGTCGAGGGTCTCGAGTGCCGTCTTGAAGCCGGTGCCCGGCTCGCCGATGATGCGGTCGCCGGGGATGCGGCAGTTCTCGAAGTACAGCTCAGCGGTGGGGGAGCCCTTGATGCCGAGCTTCTTTTCCTTCGGTCCGACGACAAAGCCCTCGTCGTCCTTGTGGACCATGAAGGAGGAGATGCCGTTTGCACCCTTGTCGGGATCTGTGACAGCCATGACGGTGTACCAGGTCGACTTGCCGCCGTTGGTGATCCAGCACTTGGAGCCGTTGAGGATCCAGTCGTCGCCATCAGCCTTCGCGCGGGTACGCATCGAGGCCGCGTCGGATCCGGCTTCACGCTCGGACAGCGCGTACGACGCCATTCCGCCGTTGACCAGATCCGGGAGCACCTTGGACTTGAGCTCTTCGGAACCCTTGAGGATCAGGCCCATGGTGCCGAGCTTGTTCACGGCGGGGATCAGCGAGGAGGAGCCACAGACGCGGGCAACTTCCTCGATGACGATGCAGGTGGCGACGGAGTCGGCGCCCTGGCCGTCGTAAGCCTCGGGAACGTGGATGGCGTTGAAGCCCGACGCGTTGAGAGCGGTGAGTGCTTCCTCGGGGAAGCGTGCGTTCTCGTCGACGTCCTTGGCGTACGGCGCGATTTCCTTCTCGGAGAGTCCGCGGATAGCAGCCCGCAGTTCGTCGTGCTCTTCGTTCAACGCGAAGAGATTGAAATCCGGGTTTCCTGCCATGGGAACGCTCCTTGGTGAAGGTGGCTTGAAGGCGGTTGGTGCGGCTCCGGCGTTACCGACGAGATTCGCGGACAGACCGGTGCCAATGACCCCAGTCAAACACGGCACTGAGTGCCAGGTCAAGGGATGGGTGTGTGAAGTTTCGGTGCACGAGGAGTGTCAGCCGAGTTGTTCGTGGATCTTTCTGCTGATCTCCTCGGCAGAAGTGCCCGGGGGAAATGCTACTACCAGCACGGACTTCGATTCCGGCGCGCTGGTCTTGGATCCAGGGGCCACGCCGTACGTCCGCCGAACGTCGAGCAGTGCTTGACTCAGCGCATCGGCCGTGGCGTCCTCGTCACCCTTGATCATGCTTCGCAGGAGGTAGTTGTGGCACGCGGTGACAGCTGCGGCAAAACCGACAACCTCGAGGACAGGTTCGCGGGGGACAGCGCTGCGTAGGTAGTCGACGAAGAGGCGCTCGTAACGGAATCCGGTGACGAGCTCGCGGTCGCGAAGAGCGGGGACGTGTTGTACGACGCGGTATCGCCGCATCGACAGGTCACGGTTCCGGCGGAAGAAATCGAAGACCAGTCCCGCCGCCTCGCACACCGATGCCCAGGGGTCGGCGGAATCGGACGCCAGGAACTCGGCCACGTGTTCGAGGAGGGACTCGTGATCGGCGAAGATCACGTCTTCCTTGGAGCGGAACTGCCGGAAGAACGTCCGACGTGACACGCCCGCGGCAGCGGCGATCTGCTCGACGGTGGTGGCTTCGTACCCGTTCTCCGAGAACAACCGAATCGCTTGAGACGCGACGTGTACCCGAAACTGTGCGGGGTCAGTTCCGGGCAGGTCTGCGCGTTCACTCATGGGGTCAAGTATTGCGCCTGTTCGCACCATCCCGGTGTGGCGGGCGGTATCCGGATGCCGATCAGTTCCATCTCAACGGTGAGCGGTGGACGTGAATTGGTAAGTTGCCGCCTCGACGATCTCGTCAGGGGTGATGGCGATCTCCTCGTTCAACCACGCGGTGACCAATTCGGCAAGGCCCCCGACGAAGAGCAGTCCGTTGATCTGACCTTGATGAGGTGGCCAAGCTCGGTCGCCGTACATTCGCGTGGCTTCGTCCGCGACCATCTGGGCGAAGCCGTGCAGTACCGCGCGCCGGTGTGCGCGAAGCGGTTCGTATGCAGCGGATTCGATCATTGCCACACGCCCCTTGCGGGGATCGTCGGTGAGGAGGCTGACGAACGACGTGATGGCATCTCTTGCGCGCTCCTCGAGCGTCCCCTCGCTCGTTCGTAGCGCGGCCAGGCCGGCGTCGCGAACCTCGTCGGCAATTCCGTCCAGGATCTTTTCCAGCAGTTCGTCTCTGCTGGAGAAACTTTCGTAGAAGTAGCGTTCCGTCAACTTCGCTCGCGCACAGATCGC
The DNA here is from genome assembly GCF_003852455.1 of Rhodococcus sp. KBW08. Lineage (NCBI taxonomy): Bacteria > Bacillati > Actinomycetota > Actinomycetes > Mycobacteriales > Nocardiaceae > Rhodococcus > Rhodococcus sp. KBW08. The sequence goes on along the minus strand of NZ_QAJJ01000009.1, from coordinate 659,529 downwards.
GGTCATCGTGGCGCCTCGACTGCCCGCGGCAGCGAACAGTTCCAACCCTGCCTCGAGCAAGCTCTCGCGCCGCAGTGCTGAGCGCTGGTCGCCGCTCAGGCCGGCATACCGCCGCGGCGTAGGAGAAGTCATAGGTCGATATTGACAGACGCATCGGTGTGACGCAGACTACAGTCAATCTGACAGTGGCTACTGTCAGATTGAGCGAGAATAGAGGTCACAGTGTCCAAGATCCTGGCTCGTCCCCCCATGAACTCGCAGTTGCAACCGATTTCGGGCCGTTCCGGGCTGCCCCTGGTCGGACACGCGCTCGCCTACATTCGCGATCCGCTCGCTCTGATGCAAGAGAATTGGGATCGATTCGGCGAGGTGTCCTGGTTCTCGATGGTCGGTCGGAAATGGATCGCTGTACTCGGGCCTGACGCGTGTCAGGAGGTGCTGCAGAACAAGGATCGGGCATTCGTCAACAGCGACGGCTGGTCGGTACTTATCGGCCCCTTCTTTCACGGCGGGCTGATGCTGCTCGATTCGGAGGAACATCTACGACACCGTCGAATCATGCAGCAGGCGTTCACCCGGACACGGATCGAGAAGTCTGTCGACGCTCTCAATCCCGCAATCGACTCGGCGCTCGACGCGTGGTCGCCCACTGACGAATTCCGTGCCTACACGGCATTGAAGACACTGACCCTCGATCTCGCGACCGACATCTTCATGGGCGGGGTGGAAGGAAGCACCGAGAGTGAAATATCCTCGGTGAAGAAGGCTTTCGTCGATTGTGTCCAGGCAGCAACCTCTCTGATCCGCTACCCGGTGCCGGGGACGCGATGGAAGCGCGGCCTGGACGGCCGGCGGGTTCTCGAAGAGTTCTTCCGTCGGTACCTGCCGGCGCGTCGAAATCTCGAAACCGACGACCTCTTCTCCGTGCTCTGTCACATCGAATCCGAAGCGGGACAACGCTTCAGCGACGACGAAGTGATCGATCACATGATCTTTCTCCTGATGGCCGCACACGACACTTCGACGATCACCCTGTCCACGATGATGCAATACCTGGGGCAACACCCGAAGTGGCAGGACAGGTGCCGCGCCGAGTCGCTCGCCCTGGCGACCTCGACGCCGAGTTATGCAGATCTGGACGGCCTGAGCAGCCTTGACCTGGTGATGAAGGAATGCCTCCGACTCGTCTCGCCCGTACCGGTCATGGCGCGGCGAGCGGTCCGCGACACTCGAGTACGCGGTCACTTCGTGCCTGCGGGAACGTATGTTTCCGTCGCCCCTCACTTCACACACCACATGGCGCAGTACTGGCCCGATCCCGAGCGTTTCGATCCCGAGCGTTTCGCCGAGAATCGACGCGAAGACAAGGTGCATCGCTACGCGTGGGAGCCGTTCGGCGGTGGAGTGCACAAATGTCTGGGGATGCACTTCGCCGGCGCCGAGATCAAGGCGATCATGCACCACCTCCTCACGCGCTTCGACTGGAACGTCGACGCAGATTACGTCGCTCCGCTCGACTTCACGTCGTTGCCGTTCCCTTCGGACGGGCAACCTGTCGATCTGCGCCGGCGGTATTCCCCGGTGCGCTGAGACCCGTCGGCAGAGTTACTTCGACGCACGCAGTTCGAACTTGAGAACCTTGCCTGTCGGGGTGCGCGGAAGGTCGAGCGGGAAGACGATGTCGCGGGGAACCTTGTACCCGGCCAGCAAGGTGCGGGTGTGCTCGACGATCTCTTCTGCCGAAGCCTGCAATCCCTTGCCCAGCACCACGAATGCCTTCGGACGCTCGCCCCACTTCTCGTCGGGCACGCCGACGACTGCCACGTCGACCACGGCCGGGTGACTCATGATCGCCTGCTCCACCTCGACCGTGGAAATGTTCTCGCCGCCCGAGATGATGATGTCCTTCGCGCGGTCCTTGAGCTGAATGTAACCGTCGGGATGCATGACGCCGAGGTCGCCGGAATGGAACCAACCACCGGCAAACGCTTCGGCGGTCGCGGTCTCGTCTCGGTAGTACCCGAGCATCACGTTGTTGCCGCGGAGCACGATCTCACCCATCGTCCGACCGTCGGCGGGAACGTCGTTCATCTCGGCATCGACAACGCGGGCATTTTCGGCCTGCACCATGCCGACTCCCTGGCGGGAGAGCAGTGCGGCGCGCTCGGACTGCGGCTTGTCGTCCCAGGCTTCCTGGTACTCGCAGATCGTGTACGGACCGTACACCTCCGTGAGGCCGTAGACGTGAACGACGGTGACGCCGATGTCTTCGAGTTTTCCGATGATCGTCGGCGACGGCGGAGCCCCGGCCGTCGTGATGCGTAGTGCGTCGACCTTGTGGGCCTGCTCGGCATCCGCGATGGTCGAGCAGACGGTGGGGGCGCCGCACAGATGCGTCACGCCCAGATTGTCGATGGCATCCCAGATCGCGTCGGCGCGGACCGCACGGAGGCAGATGTGTGTGCCGGCGGCCTGGGTGACGGCCCAGGGCGTGCACCACCCGTTGCAGTGGAACATCGGCAGCGTCCACAGGTACTTCGTCGATCCGTCGAAGCCGTTGTGGAAGGTCTCGCCGAGCGAGTTCAGGTATGCCCCGCGGTGGGAGTACATGACGCCCTTGGGTTTTCCGGTGGTGCCCGAGGTGTAGTTGATGGCGATGCACTGCTGCTCGTCGTCGACGCCCCAGTGCAATGGCTGATCGGCGAGTGCTTCGGCTTCGACAATCAGATCGGCGTACTGCCCGGTGACGATTCCGGCGGGGACCTCCGGGTACGGCACAGTGGAATCCGGAATCTCGATGATCTCGCGAAGGCTCGCGACGTTTGCCTTGGACGAGGAGACGGAGCCGACGAATTCGGAGTCGACGAACAGGATCGCGGTTCCCGAATGATCGAGGATGTACTCGAGCTCAGGTCCGGCGAGACGCGAGTTCAGGGCGATCAGGACCCCACCGGCGAGCGGGACGGCAAAATGCGCGAACAGCATCTCGGGAACGTTCGGCGCCAGGTATGCAACGCGGTCACCGGGCTGAATGCGCTCACGTAGGACGCGGGCCAGCGCGGCGACCTCGTCGCCGAACTCTCGGTACGTGTACGTCCGGTCGCCGTGAACTACGGCGGTGCGATCGGGGAACACCGCAGCGCTGCGCTCGAGAAAGCGCAGCGGACTGAGCGGGGTGTTGTTGGCTGCGAGAGCTGTCGAGACAGACACGGTTCCTCCGAAGGCGACGTGGCACGGTTGGTGTCACGATAAGTGTGATCGGCACTACAAATGGCCTGGATGCACGCTATTGCCCAGCCGAAGGTGCCGCTACCCTCTGAATTGGGTACGTGGAGGTGAGAGTGAGCAGGGTACTGAGACCGAGCGACGACGACGCGTTGCGCGCCGAACTGCGTCGGCTGCACCCCAAAACCGAGTTGCCGGTTCTGTTCGGCGGCTGCGTCAGCGACCGGTCGCTGACCATCACCGGTCACGTCGGCACGCGCAGCAACATCCTGCGAAACCTTCGGATCGACGCCGAATGCGGACTCGGCGGTCGGGCGATCGCAGAACAACGACCGGGCGCAGTCCAGGACTACGCGAACTCGTCGCACATCACTCACGACTACGACTACGAAGTGGGCACCGAAGCGATCGAATCCTTGATGGCGGTGCCGATCGTCGTACGCGGGGTTACCCGCGGAGCGATCTACGGAGGACTGCGCGCCAACCTGCCGATCGGAGACGTGATTGCCGAGACGATGATGCGATCGTCGTACGCGTTGGCCCGCGAATTCGAGATCCGCGACGAGGTGGATCGGCGGGTGGCGATGCTCGATACCGCTGCGGTGGAACATGGTTCGAACCGAGACGCCCAGATATCCGAAGGGCTGACCGAGAGCGTTCTGGCGCTCGGCGAGATCGCGGCAAACCTCGAGGACACTGCTCTCAGCGCACAGGTCCATGCCGTCGAGGCCAAGCTGCGTGCTTTGGTGTCGCCGAAGCCTTCGACGAACACTCCAGCTGTGAACAGTGTTGTCCTGTCGCCACGCGAGCGGAAGGTGATGGGCTACGTCGCTCTCGGACTGCGCAACGCCGAGATAGCCGAGAGGTTGTCGTTGAGCGTCGAAACGATCAAGACGTACATGCGGAATCTGATGGGAAAGCTCGATGTCCGCAGTCGTCACGAAGCTGTTGTGGAAGCGCGGCGGCAAGGTTTGATTCTGTAGGGCTGACCCTGCGCGGCGGTCCCGCCAAGCGGAATTTCGACACCACGTCGAGGCTCCGATTGATATGACGGACCTCACTATCGGCAGAGTTCCACACGAGTGATGAGGGCATCGATGCAGGATTTGTTCGACAACAACGACATGACCGGCCTTGCCGAAGCGATCAAGAGCGGTGACGTCTCAGCCAAGGAAGTCCTCGAGTTCAGCCTGGACAGACTCGACGAGCGCAACCCTGCAGTCAATGCGGTGATCAGTGAGCGTCGCGAGGAAGCGCGCAACGAAGTATCGAACGGCCTGCCGGAAGGTCCATTGCACGGCGTCCCGTTCGTGATCAAAGACCTGGGCTTGGACGTCGCAGGATTGCCGAGCACCAACGGATCTCGATTGTTCGCCGACGCTGTGGCAGAAAAAGATTCGACGCTCGTGGAGCGATACCGTGAGGCCGGTCTGGTTGTCATCGGCAAGACGAACACACCGGAGTTCGGTAAGAACGCGAGTACCGAACCTGCGCTGTTCGGTCCCACCCGCAACCCTTACGCCCTCGATCGTTCACCCGGCGGATCTTCGGGTGGCACGGCTGTAGCGGTTGCCGTCGGGATCGTGCCCGGCGGCCATGCCAGTGACGGCGGTGGATCGATCCGTATTCCCGCATCGGCCTGTGGCTTGGTAGGCCTCAAGCCCAGCCGCGGACGCACTCCGACGGCACCGGCGCGCACGCTGTTCTCGTCGCCGATGAGTGTTCATCACGCACTCACCCGAAGTGTCCGCGACACTGCGCTGCTTCTCGATCTGTCCGCCGGGCCGACAGTGGGCGATCCTTACGTGATCCTGGCGCCGAGGCGGCCGTACATCGAGGAAGTGGGTGCGGATCCCGGACGGTTGCGGATTGGTCTGAGCAACGTGCTGCCGGACGGCACCCCGGTGGACCCGGAGTGCGCGGCCGTCACAACCAGTGTTGCCGGCCTGCTCGAAGAACTCGGTCACGATGTCACCGAGGGCGCCCCGAACTTTCCGCTCGATGCCCTTACTGCCGGACTCTCCGTGTTGATGGGCATACCGATGACGATCGAGGTCGATGAACGACTGGAGACACTGAACCGCGCAATCCGCGACGACGACCTCGAGCCGATGGCTCGGATGATCTACGACCGCGCGAAGTCCGAAAGTGCGACGAACGTCGTCAAGGCATTGCAGGAACTCGAGCGGGCTGCCCAGGTGATCGGTGCGTTCTTTGTCGATCACGACCTGCTGCTGACTCCGACGATGGCTCGGCCGGCAGCTCCGCTCGGTTTGCTCGATACGGCAAATCCCATGTCGATCTGGGAGCATTCGGCCGGATACAGCGGCTTGACCAGTCCGTTCAACAGTTCCGGTCAGCCTGCGATTTCCTTGCCGATGGGTCATGACTCGGCCGGTGTGCCGATCGGCGTGCAGTTGGTCGGCGCGTTCGGGCGTGAAGATTTGCTGATTCAGGTTGCGTCGCAACTGGAAACGGCGCGTCCGTGGTCCATTGCGCCGGTGTGGCCGCCGGTCCCGCAGTAGCTCGCGCGACCGTCCGAGCCGGGGAGGGCGTCAGGCGATGATGCGAATCGGCCACTGGCCGTTCACATCTGCCACGTCCCTCCCTTGGCTGAGTAGGTACTCGGCGAAATCGCGTTGCCGCTCGGCGTGCCAATCGGCTTGATCGACCATGAGATCGAGCCCCAGGATGTCGGGGAACCGTACGGCGAGCTCGCGGGCCAACGCCGCCGCTGCTTTGGCATCGGCCTCGGCTTCGTGGGCGGACTCGAGGGAAATCCCGTAGTGCTCGCACACGGCTGCGAGCGTTCGTTTGCCCTTGCGGAACGTGTCCATCGCGCGATCGATCACGTACGGATCGATGACCAACCCCGGAACGAAGGCGGGCTTACCGATGCGCAGACCTTCGGCATGCATGACCGTCAGATCGTAGGAGGCGTTGAACGCTACGACAGCGTGATCGCGCGCCCAGGAATTGTGCAGAGCCTCGCGAATCTCTTCGTAGCCCTCGGAGTAGTTCTGGCCGTGTTGCGCCGCGTACTCGGTGCTGATGCCGTGAATGGCCGAGGCACCGGCGGGGATGTCGACGCCGGGATCGAGTAGCCACGTGCGTGTTTCGACCTTCGCACCGTCGATCACCGCGACGCAGGCACTGACGATGCGGGCGGTCGACGGATTCCGTCCCGTGGTTTCGAGGTCGAACGCGCAGATCGGGCGATCGGACCAGCTACTCATCGGGGGCCTTTCGGTGCAGTACGTCATGTCCGAATCACTATGCACCGAGCTACCGACACAAACGACGAACAGTCACCTCCACCGGGTGAGGTGGAGGTGACTGCAGCTGACGCCGGTAACCTACAGAATCTCGGTTCCGACGGTGAAGCGCTCCATGACGTCTTCACGCGGAGTCACACCGAAGCCCGGTCCCTGCGGCACGGAGATGTGGCCGTCCTCGATGACAAACGGTTCGGTGATGTCTTCCTTGTAGAAGCGATCGGACGCCGAGATGTCACCGGGCAGTGTGAAGCCGTCCAGTGCTGCGAGTGCGGCGTTGGCGGCGCGTCCGATTCCGGTCTCGAGCATCCCGCCGCACCACACCGCGATTCCGTGCGCCGAGGCGAGATCATGGATCCGCTTGGCTTCCAGGTATCCACCGACACGGCTCGGCTTGATGTTGATGACCGAAGCGGCACCGAGCGTGATGGCATCCGCTGCATCCTTGGCCGACTCGACCGACTCGTCGAGGCAGATCGGAGTCGAGAGCGACTGGGCGAGCTTGGCGTGCTGCACCAAATCGTCTTCGGCCAGCGGCTGTTCGATGAGGAGCAGTGCAAATTCGTCCAGGCGACGCAGCAACTGTGCGTCGACGAGGGTGTACGCGGCGTTCGCATCGACCTGTAGGGGCACGTCGTAGCCGAACTCCTTGCGCACCGCCGCCACGGGAGCGATGTCCCAGCCCGGCTTGATCTTCAGTTTGATTCGCACGTATCCCTGCGACAGATAGTTGCCGACGGTCTCGAGCAACTGCGGAATGCTGTCCTGGATGCCGACGGATACTCCCGAGGGAACTCGTGTGCGCGTTGCACCGAGGTACCGAGCGAAAGATTGTCCACGAGCGCGCAATTCGGCGTCGAGGATTGCCATTTCGATGGCCGACTTGGACATCTGATGACCCACGATGTGGTGAAGCACGCTGCCGACGGTCTCGGCGGTGAGCGGCTGATCCGACTGCGACTTACGCAGCGTCGGAACGAGATACTCGCGAAGCATCGCGCGCGCACCGGCGGTGTACTCCGAGTTGTAGTACGGATCGCTCAGCGAGCCGCACTCGCCCCAGCCGACAGTCTCCACCGGGCCATTGGGGCCGTCGGTGGTGCCCCTCACCTTCAGGACGAGGGTGTTGCGCTCGAGTTGCGTGCTGAACGACGTGGTGAAGGGGGAGACGAGAGGGATGCGCAGTTCGCGCAATTCGACGGACTCAATGTGCATGGACTTGCTCTTCTCCGGTTGTCTCGCAGATTTTCGTGAACATGTAATAGCCGCTGGGGTCGAAGCCGGTCGATTGCCATTCCTTCGAGGCGATCAGTGGTTCGAGGTACTCGCGAAGCGCGTGTCGCCAGGCGAAGGCAGACGCGCGGTCGACGGTTCTCAGATGCTCTATGTCTCTGGGTATTCCGACCGCGATGTCGACGCAGTCGAGTGGGATCGGGAGCATCCGAGGCGTCCCGTCTTCGGTGGGTTGGAGCACTTTGAATGTATCATCAACGGCCACAGGAGAACTCGGAGCTCCGTCGGCGTCGAGATCCCAGCTGACCAGCATGCGGTCGCTGGCGTCGCCGGCATTGATGCCGTCTGCCATCGATCCGTAGAAATCCGGGTTGTATTCGGCGGGTTCGGCACCGAGACGCTGGATGTTGAAGTAGGCATTTCGTGCGACGAGTGGATCGAAGGTCCACCGGATCGTCCTGACGCCGCGCTCGATGCACCAGTCACGCTGATGATGCTTGAGGGCGCGGCCGATTCCCTTGCCTGCATGCCCGGGTAGAACTCCGGCGATGTGTGAGTGCAGGACCTCGCCGAGAGGCTCGACGAAGAATCCGACGCAACCTCCGATCATCTCGCCTTCAGAGAAGGCTCCCACCACGTAATGACCACCGTGGTGAAGCGCAACCAACATCGCCGTTCCGAAATGAGCCGGTCCGGGACTTGTAGCCCAGATCTCGTCGAAAACGGCAGACAGATCAGCTATTTCGCGGGTGTCGACCAGTTCTCGAAACTCAACCGCTTTGCTTTTCGACACGAGGGCCCCCTTCAGACGTGATCGAACGAATAAGGCCCGCAACCAACGCCGTTCTCGGGGCGATAGCGGACACGAGCGCATGCTCGGTCTCGGCGTGTGCACCGCCGCCGACGCCACCGAGGCCGTCGAGGGTGGGGATGCCGATGCCGGCAGTGAAGTTTCCGTCCGAGGCTCCGCCGACGGCGAGTCCGACGGGAGGAGTCAGATCATGCTCGAGCGCAACGCGTTCCGCCAACGCCAGCAACGGTGCGGACATCGTCGCTTCGAGAGGTGGACGGTTGACGCCACCCGAGACCGTGACTACGGCTTCGGGGTGGATTGCCTGCAGGGCTCGGATGTTCGAATCGACGCGCTCCTGCTCGGCAGCGCTGGTTGCGCGTACGTCCACGTCGACAAAGGCTTCTGCCGGAACGGTGTTGGTTGTGGTTCCGGCTGAAATGACGGTCGGGGTGACAGTGGTTGCCTGCGCCGGCGAGGACAAGTCGTTGATCGCGATCACGAGGCGAGCCAGTTCGACTGCGGAGTTGATGCCCTTTTCCGGCTCCAACCCGGCGTGCGCTGCGCGACCGGCAACATGGATCCGATACAGCGACACTCCCTTGCGGACGGTCTTGAGTTCGCCACCGTCGCCGCCGGCTTCGAGGACGAGCACCGCGCCTGCGGCAAGTTCCTCGATGAGGATTCGCGATGTGGGTGAACCGATTTCTTCGTCACCGGTGACCAGGAGTGTGATTCCGTCGAGTGCATCGTCGCCGTGCAACTCCCGGACGATCGACAGGGCGTGAATTGCCTGAACGACACCAAGTTTCATGTCGAGTCCACCCGGACCCCGAAGGGCTCCGTCGGTCACCGCTGCGGGTAGACGCGTCAGGGTGCCGATCGGCCACACGGTGTCGTGATGACCGAGGAGCATCAACCGCGTCGGGGAATCACCGAAGCGGGTCACCAGGTGGGTTCGGCCTTCCGTCACTATCGACTCCGGTGTCACGCCGAGTCGTTCGTGGACAAGGTCTGACGTCCATTTCGCGCTGCGTGCAACAGCTTCGAGATCGTGCGACGGCGACTCGACTTCGATGAGCGCGATGGCATCCTCGAGGATCTGAGGAAGTTGGCGCTCGGCCAGATCGCGGAGAATGGTCATCGGTTGTTCACTCGCGGATACGCGCGGCTTCCGACGTGTAGCAATTGTGTACTCCCGGTGTCGGAGAAAGTGATCCGGATCCAACCCGCTGATTGCGGTAGTTGGGTCGCGAATACTCCAGGGTGAACTTCGATCAGGCTGAGAGAGATGGACTCTGCGCTTTCGGCGTTGATCGAAGGGTCGATGTGATCGGTGCGGCGGGCGGTCAGGGAACCGCCGGTCCTCTCCAGGACGAAATCGGCTGCAGCATCGCGGTACAGACCGCACAGTGCATCGAGTTCCTCAGGTGAGGATGTGGTGCGGGTGTGAGGGTCTCCAGGCGAAAATGCCGGTGTCACGGCGACGCCGCCGATGGAACCGATCACTTCGGCGAGAAGGTCGCCCGAGAGTGCGTCCATTGCACCGCCGTTGGCCATCAGGACTACGGCAATGCCGCAGGAGGGGACCACCCTCAAGAAGGACTGCTGTCCGAGAGTTCCGCCGTTGTGGCCATGCGCGAGCACTCCGTCCCAATTGTGCAGTAGCCACGTGGTTCCCATGATGTCTGCAGACGACACGTCACCGATCTGTCGGCGCTCCTCGAGCATCGCCAGATGAGTGGAACGCTGAAGCAGAATCGGATCCTCGCGCATCGAATCCTGCGCGAACAGGAGTAGATCTTCGGCTGTGCTGTTGATGAGGCCGGCCGGGCCCATCGAGCGAGGGATGAGGAATTGTGGTGTCTGCGCGAGATTGTCGCCACCGCCGACGTGCCCGACTGCAGCGCGGTGCAGCGCCGTCTCCTCAGGCAGGGTCGTGGTCTTGGCCAGGCCGAGCGGCTCGATGATTCGCTCGCGCAGAACCGCATCCCAACTCTTGCCTCGGAGAACCTCGATGATTCGTCCGGCGATCACGAAGCCGGTGTTGCAGTACGACCAATCGGTGCCGGGTGCGAAGAGTTGCACCGTCGACTTCAGAGCAGCAACGTAACGCTCGACGCAGTCGTCGCCGCGGCCGCCATCGATGAAGACGTCACCGTCGATGCCGCTGGTATGAGTCAACAGTTGACGAGTCGTGACCGTTGCAGTGGCTACCGCATCGTCGACTGCGAAGTCCGGCAGTATGTTCCGAACAGGTGCATCGAGGTCGAGCAACCCTTCCTCCACGAGTTGCATGATCAGCGTGGCCGTCCAGACCTTGCTGATCGAACCCATCTGGAACAACGTGTCGGGAGTCGCCGCGACTCCGGTGCGGGTACTGACGACACCGGACGTGACCACGGTGCGGTCGAAACCGCTGCGGGTAGTGGTCAGAATTCCCAGCGAGGCACCAGGTACCCCGTATTTCGCACTCAGGGTGTCGAGTCGGTACTGCCAGTAGTCGGGATCGACCGTGGTCAGTGCCGGCGTAGGGGAGAGGTGGCGTTCGATCCAGTCGACGAGACGAGTGCTGTAGCCCAGACGGTGGGACGGCCGACCCGTCAGCACGAAGGCATGCGACGCGTCCGGGAAGACCACCAGCTCGGTCGGGGTGCCGGCCAAACGCAGTCCACCGAACCACTGTTCTGCCTGGTTGACCGGGCAGCGCACGTCGCTGCCGCCGTGAAGAATCAGCGTCGGTGTCGTCACCTGGGAGACTCGCCCCAGCGGCGAAAGTTCCTGTACCCGAGATGACTGCGGGTCGAATTCGACCGTCTGTAGCAAAATGCCCTCGTCCGAGGGGCCGGCCGTATTCGCGATGTCGCAAACGAGGCCACCGGCGACTGCGACGGCAAACCGATCGGTGACGGACGTCAGGGCGCACGTCATGAATCCGCCATAGCTGTAGCCCGTGAGCACCAGTTGCTTCGGATCGGCTACCCCTTCGGCGACAAGGGTTTCGACCGGTTCGAGCAGGTCTGCACGATCCGCCTCGCCCCAGCCGTCCCGCACACCGTCGAAGAAGTCGTTTCCGTAGCCGTCACTTCCACGCGGATTGATCATCAAGACCGTGTATCCGAGCGCAACCAATTCCGCGTGGTACGCGTGCATGAGGGTGGGGGTACCGGTCCAGGCATTATGCGGCCCACCATGGACGTCCAGGACCAGTGGTCCGGTGCCCGTGAGGTTCGGGTCGCGCAGGATCCAACCCTGAACTCGGGTGCCGTCGCTGATGTCGAACCAACGCTCGGTGGCGACGGGAAACGCGACGGAAGTTGTCAGTTCCGTGTTCAATTCGGTTACGATCTCGACGGCGCGAGTCTCGAGATCGATGACGGCGACCTCACCGAAGGACGTCGCCGTTGCCAGCGCGACGACGGCCCGCCCGGACGTCAAGGCCAGGCCGGAGACCACTGCCTGCTCTCCGATGAGAAGTGGTGAGACGGAGCCTGATCCGAAATCCACCTTGTGCAGTTCGGTGGAGCCGTGGTTGCGGATGCAGAAGACGATGTTGCCGTCCGCGGTGAAACTCGGTGCGCCACCGGGATAACCGGTCCCGCCAGGCATGACGTTTCGGTCGAGTTCGGATGTCAGGCTGCGGTCTTCCATTCGCTGGTCGCGATGCAGGACGAGAAGTTCGCTGTTGTGAATGATCGGCGTGTGCCAACCGACTGCTACGACGGCGTCGCCGGCCGGTGTCCACGCAAGTGGTCCGGCGATCCCGCGTGCGTGCCCCAACATCCGCGGAGCGGCGGCGAGATCAGTAAGCGACACGGTCCAGGCGGAACTCGCCCGCGTCAGATCGGCGTCGCCGTCCATCGCTGCGGTGAAGGCCAGCTCGGTGCCGTCGGGACTGTACGCGGGATGCGAAGCGTCCCAATCGCCGTCCGTCAGTTGCCGTAGCGACCCGGCGGCCAGATCGAACTCGAACAGGTGCGCCCGAACGCTGCCCCGGACACCGGATCCGTCGACCTTGTAGTTGAGGCGTTTCGCCACCAAGAGGTGTGACGATCCGGCGGCAGTGCGGTCGACCGGAGCGCTGAAGGCGATTCGAGCGCCGTCGGGAGAGAACACCGGTGCCCCAGCACCGAGCGGGAGTTGTTCCGCGGTGGTCATCTGAACGGCGGGCCCACCGCCGGCATCGACCTTCCACAGTTGTGGTGTGCCCGAGGAATCCGGCCGCACGAAGACCAACAGCGTGGAAACGGGATGCCACGCCGGCGAGGTATCGGCAGGACCTACCGTGAGCTGTAGTTGCGGGGAAGCCAACCAGATCGAGTGCTCGTTGGTATCTGCGCCCGGGTTCGACTCCGTACGTACGTATGCAATGCGTCCCGACGCCGATACAGCGATGCCGGTTGGTGTGACGACTGATGCGTAATCGTGGATTCGTGCCGAACGACGTTCTTCGGCACGGGATACGGCAGCAGGGGATTCGAGAGTAGTCGGTGTTGTCATTGGAACATCGGCTCCCCGAAGGTCGGGATCGCGGACAACAGCTTTGCCGTGTACGGCTCCTTGGGCGAATCGATCACGTCGAGAACCGGCCCGTGTTCGACGATCTCACCGCCGAGCATGACTGCGACGTGGTCACAGACATAGCGGATCACCGCAAGGTTGTGACTGACGAACAGAACTGTCAGACCTAGTTGCTTCTGCAGATCGACCAAGAGATTCAGAACCGCGCCCTGTACGGATACGTCGAGTGCAGAGGTGATTTCGTCGGCAAGCAGAACTGCCGGTGCGGCTGCCAATGCCCGTGCGAGGGCAACGCGTTGGCGCTGACCACCAGACAACGACGACGGGTATTCGTGCGCCTTCTCCACCGGCAGTTGGACGGTGGTGAGGAGTCGGGCCACCTCGGCAGCGCGGTCGCCGCGGCTGCGGCGAGCTTTGTCACGACGCTCGGTGGACCGCAGAGCCTCGGCGAGTGACTGGCCGATGGTCATTCGTGGGTCGAGGCACGAGTACGGATCTTGGAAGACCATCTGGATCCGGTGGCGCAGACGAGCCGTCGCGCCGCGGGCGTGAGCGACGTCCACACCGTCGAGAAGGATCTGGCCGGAACTGGGCTCGGCCAGGCCGACAGTTGCTCGCGCCAGTGTCGACTTTCCGGAACCCGATTCACCGACAAGCCCGACCACCGATCCGGAGGGGATGTCGAGATTGATGTTCTTGACGGCGTGGAATTTTTTCGAACCGCTACCGAGGTGGACGTTGACGTCACGGAATTCGAGCCTGCTCATCGGATCTCCTCTGCAACAGCCAACAGTTCTTCCAACTCGATGTCGGCGGTGCTCTCCTCGGCGTCGAGGCTCTCCACCTGCCAGGCTTCGTCGACGGTGGCAAGCGGCTTGTCGCGATCTGTGCTCATGGTGGGGACCGCGGCGATCAGCGCGCGGGTGTACGGATGCTTTGCACGACCGGCAATCAGATCGTCGACTGCGATGTCTTCGACGATTTCGCCGGCAAACATGACCAGGACACGGGTGCACATGCCGGTGATGACGGCCATGTCGTGCGAGATGAGAAGGATTGCGGCACCGGTTTCTTCGCGAACCTCGTGGAGCAGCCCGAGGACCTCACGCTGAACGGTCACGTCGAGCGCGGTGGTGGGTTCGTCCGCGATGATCAGAGCGGGCTTGCCCATCAGACCCATGGCGATCATCGCGCGCTGACGCATACCGCCGGAGAACTCGTGGGGGTACTGCTTCGCACGCCTGGGCGCGTCGGGGATCTTGACGGCGTTCAGTCGCTCGACTGCCGCCTTCTTCGCGTCGGCCTTGCTCATACCTTCGTGGAGCCAACCGATCTCGGCGACCTGGTATCCGACCTTGAGAGACGGATTCATGGACGACATCGGATCCTGGAACACCATCGCCATACGTGTGCCGAGTTGGCGGGCAACCTTGCGCGAAGCCGCGTTGTCCGGCCGCTTCCCGTCCTTCATCAGCACGGTGCCGTCGAACTCGATGAGCCCGGCGTCGACCACGGTGGGATGGTCGGTCAGCTGCGCGATTGCCATGCAACTCAGTGACTTTCCGGAGCCGGATTCACCGACGATGCCCACGGTTTCGCCGCGATGAACTGTAAAACTGATGTTGTCGACGGGCCGACGCCAGTCGTCACCCGCGGGGACTGCGACGGACATGTTGCGGACGGTGAGAACTGCGTCCTCGTCGCTGGGTGCCGAATCGGCCTGGGCAGTTTTCCGGTTGATCGGCTTCCACTTCGGCAGGCGACTGCTGATCGGGCTGCGAACTCCCGAGCCGCGAGCAATGGCCTCGCCGAGCAGCGTGAAGGTCAAGCCGGCGAGCACGACGGCGATGCCGGGGGCAAGTGCGGTGGCCGGGTTGACGAAGATCTTCGACAGACCTTCGTTGAGCATCCGGCCCCAGTCGAATGCAGGCGGCTGAATGCCCAAGCCGAGGAACGAGAGTCCGGCGAAGACCACGAGGCCGCTGCCGACAGCGATGCTGGCATTGACGATGAGTGGTTCACGGATATTGGGGAGAATGTGGCGGAACAGCAACCCGGGCTTGGTGACCCCGAGGATGCGTGCTGCGTCGATGAAGTCACGTCCGTTGACCGACGAAGCCAGTGCGTACGTCAACCTCGCGAACGGCGAGGCCAGGGCAAGACCGATGGCGATCACCGCGCTGCCCGCACCCTGTCCGAGAACTACCAACAGGAAGATCGCGAGGAGCAGTCCGGGGAATGCGATGGCGAAGTTGAGGAATGCCACGACCATGCGTCCGACCCAGCGGGGAGCGAGCGTCGGGAGCGTACCGAGTATCAGGCCAATTGTGACACCGAGTGCGACGGCTCCGAGAGCCATGAGCACCGACAGTCTCGCGGCGGTCATCGTGCGGGCGAAGACGTCACGCCCGCCGGCGTCGGTGCCGAAGATGTGCTCGGAACTCGGTCCCTGAGACAGTGCCTTCGGGTTGGCTGCGACAGCGGCGTCACCCCAGATCATCGGTCCGAAGATGACGAGGGCGATCAGAGCGGTCAGGAAGGTGAGGGCCAGGATTCCCAGTGGGGTGCGGAACGTTCCGACGATCCAGTGTCGTCGCGGGGGCGTCTTGGGGGCCGCAGTGGGGGCCGTAGGTGAGGTGCTCAACTCAGTTCTCCCGAATTGTGGATCGTGGGTCGATGAGAGCGAGCACCACGTCGACGATGAAATTGATGAGAAGGACGATGGCGCCGTAGATCACGACCAGTGTCTGGGCGAGCGGGTAGTCCTTCTCGGTGATGGACTTGACCAGCGCCATGCCCATGCCGGGCCAGGCGAAGATGCTCTCGATGAGCACGGTGCCGGCAATCAGACCACCAAGGAGGAGTCCGGCGAGCGTCAGCGTCGACGTCATGAGGTTGGGCATTGCATGACGGAAGTAGATTCTTGCCACAGTCATTCGCTTGGCGCGCGCCGTACGGATGTAGTCCATGTCCAACACGCCGAGCGCCTCTGCACGGACGATGCGCGACATCGAGGCGATGGCACCGATCGACATGGCCGCGACCGGAAGGATGTAACTTTCCGGTCCACCGCGGCCGGCGACGGGCAGAACAGGGAACGTGACGGCAAAGAGGTAGACCAGCGCCGTACCGAACATGAACTCGGGGATCACGGCGATGGTGCCCGACGTTGCGGTGTAACCGATCTCGACTCCGCGTCGTCGACCGTTGCGGGTCAGTGCAGCGAAGATGAGGCCGATCGGAATGCCCAACAGCAGCACCGTGACGACTGTGAGTACAGCCAGTTCGAGTGTTGCCGGGAGGCGGGACGCGATCACCTCGAAGACCGGAGTCCTCAAGGTGATCGAGTCACCGGGATTCCCGCTCAGCAACCCGCCGACGAATCGGAAGTACTGCTGCCACAAGGGAAGGTCGTAACCGAGTTGAGACCTCGTTGTCTCGACCAGTTCGACCGGTGCGTTCATTCCCAGAGCCAACCGAACCGGGTCGCCCGGAATCAGTTGGAGCATCAGGAACGCCGCAGTCACCAGCGCCCAGAGTGAAATCACGAAGGTGCCGAAACGACGCAGAAGATACGCGGGCCAGCTGTCGGACTCGAGCCACTTTGCTCGAGCCTGAGGCGCCGCTTCTGGTTTCGCGGCTTCAATAGTTTGACTCATGGGCTGTCTTTCCGGAGGGCGGGATGCTGGGGCGGGAAGATATTCAGAGTGGGCGGGCGACCTACTGGTAGAGGCGCAACGCAGAACCGTTGAGCGACTTACCGAATGAGAGTCCAGCCTTGTTGAAGTACACGTTCATAACTGAATCCGAGAACGGCACAGCGGAGATCGTCTTGGTGAGCTCCGACTCGGCCTCGGCCCAAGCGTCGCAAGCGTCGCTACCGGTCAGACCGGAAGCCTTGGTGGCTGCTGCTTCGTACGCGGGGTTGCTTGTCGACCCGAAGTTCTTGCCTGCAGCGGGAACCGGACCGGTGAAGTAGGCGGTGAAGGTGCTGGGCAGCGAGGAGTTGATCTGGACCCAGGCGATGTCCCAGGCAGAGTTGTCCTTGCCGCTCAGGATGACGTCGATGATCTTGTTCGAGTCGCCGCCGATCACCTCGACGTTTGCGCCGAGTTCGGACCACGCCGACTGAGCGAGTTCTGCTGCTGCGTTGCGCGGATCGTCTGTGCCGTCGTACACGAGACGGAGATTGAGCGGCTTTCCGTCCTTGCTTCGCTTGCCGTCAGAACCAGCGGTCCAACCTGCAGCGTCCAGTGTTGCCTTGGCGGCAGTGAGATCGAAGTCCGGAATGTTGCCTGCGACGGAGTCGTAGACGCAGGCGCGCGGTTCGACGGCGACGAGACTGGTTGCCCGGACTCCGTGTCCGGCAGTGATGACCTGAGTGAGGTCGTCGAGATTGACCGCCTGGATCAGGGCCTTGCGCACTGCGGGATCGCTGGTGGGATTACTCGCGATCTGGTTGAAGTACATCTGACCGGAAGGCAGCGGACGGCCGACCGAGTCCAGATTGGCTGCCGCGACGCGGTCCTTGTCCGGACCGGCGATCGGAGCTGCATTGAGTTCACCCGAGAGAAGCTGGTTGGCGGCGGTGCTCACGTTCGGCGACATCGCGGCGATGACCGTCTTGGGGACACCCGGGGTGTCGGAGGTCGTGTCGTCGGGGCCCCAGTTGTAGCCCTCGCGACGCTGGAACGTGTAGTGATCGTTGGCGGCGACTTCGGTGACTTCGAACATGCCGGTGCCGAGCGACTTCTTGTTCGACGCTGTCGGATCTTTCAACCCGGCCTCGCACAGGATCGGCAGGCGACCGACGTTGAGAAGCAGGAAGGGACTCGGCGCCGGAGTGGTGACCGTGACGGTGCGCGCTGCAGCGTCGGCGGTTGCAGTGGCACCGGTCGGAACGGAGGACCCGCGCAACTGTGAACCGTTGTCCGGATTGGCCACGAAGTTGATGTTGTCCGCGACGGTCTGGGAAGTCAGCGTGGATCCGTCGGTACAGGTCACCCCTTCGCGGATGGTGAAGGACGCAGAGGTCGGGGTCTCTTCCCACTTCTCGGCCAACCACGGTCCGACTTCACTGGTATCGGGATCCTGGTAGACGAGGTAGTCATAGGCCAAACGCGACAACTCTGCGGTCGCCGACGCTGCCGACATGATCGGGTTGAGTGCACCGGGGTCGGCCTGCAGAGCGAAACGGAAGGTTCCGTCCGTGGCCGGTTCACCGCCACTGGCGCCCGAGGACGTGCCTCCCGAGCCACAGGCAGACAACACGAGCGTGAGCCCTGCGGCTGCTGCAAGTGTTGGGTAGAAGCGGTGTTTCATGGTGCCTCCGTGATGGAGCAGGGGCCCGAGCGAAAAACGTGAGGGCGCGGTTGAGTGTTGACTGCTAAATCTTGGCGTATGACGTGACGCGCATCTCTGTCGATCCTCACGAAAATCGGGTCGATTTTCGTCCGCTCCCACGAAAACCGGCGGGATCAGTGAATACCTGTCCGTATACCGACAGCGACCGGCGAAACAGAACGATTTCCCCGGTCGCTACCGGTGGTCTACTGGTACAGGCGCAGGGCCGAACCGATGAAATTGCGGCCGAATGCAAGACCCGCATTGTTGAAGTAGAGAGTCGTGATCTTGTCGGCAAAAGGTACCGCCGAGTTTGCTTTGATGATTTCGGATTCGGCGTCTGCCCAAGCGGCACAAGCGTCCTCGCCTGTCAGCCCGGAAGCCTTTTCGACGGCTGCGTCGTAGGCCGGGTTGGAGATCGACGCAAAATTCATTCCCGCAGCGGGCACCGGACCGGAGAGGAAGGGGACCAGCATGCTGGGCAGCGCGACGTTGATCGGCTCCCACGCGACATCCCACGCCGTGTTGTCCTTGCCGCTGAGTGCTACATCGAGAATCTTGTTCGAGTCTCCACTGGTGAGTTCAACGGTGGCGCCCAGGTCGTTCCACGCATTGACCGCGACGTCGGCGGCAGCATCGGTCGCGTCACCGAACGTCTCGTAGACCATCCGAATTCGGAGCGGTGTGCCGTCCTTGCTGCGCTTACCGTCCGCGCCGGCCTTCCAGCCCGCAGACTCGAGAGTTGCTGCGGCTGCACTGGTATCGAAGTCCGGCAGGTTTCCGGCGACAGAGTCGTAGATGCAGGCCCGCGGTTCGATGGACACCATCGTGGTCGATCGGGTTCCGCGACCGGCCGTGAAGATCTCGGCGAGGTCGTCGAGATTGAGAGCCTGGACCAGAGCCTTGCGTACGGCAGGATCGCTCGTCGGATTGCCAGGACTGTGGTTGAAGAACATCTCGCCCGCCGGAGCAGGCTGCTTGACGGTATCCAGGTTCGCGGCGTTCATGCGATCCTGATCGGGGCCGGAAACCGCTGCGGCATTCAGATCACCGGACAACACCTGGTTGGCCGCTGTGCTGTTGTTCGTGATGATGGATGCGACGACATTCTTGGGTACTCCGGCAGTATCGGAGGTAGTGCCGTCCGGTCCCCAGTTGTATCCGTCGCGCCGAACGTAGGAGTAATGATCGTTGGCGACTGCCTCGGTCATCTGGAACATGCCCGACCCGAAGGTCGTCTTGTTTGCCGCCGTCGGATCCTTCAAACCGGCCTCGCACATGATCGGTATTCGCGCCAGGTTGAGAAGCAGGAACGGAGAGGGTTCCGGAGTTGTGACCGTTACTGTCCGGGTCGCCGGGTCGGCGGTGGCGCTCGCGGTAGCCGGGGCGTACACCCCGCGGAGAGCGGATTTGTTTGCTGCGTTGGTGATGAAATTGACGTTGTCCGCGACCGTCTGGGCAGTCAGAGCGGATCCGTCGTTACACGTAACGCCGTCGCGAATGGTGAAGGACGCGGAAGTGGTTGTCTCTTCCCATTTTTCGGCGAGCCACGGCTTGGTGACACCGGTATCGGGATCCGGGTGGACCAGATAGTCGTAGCTCAGACGTGCCAGTTGGTGCGCCGGCGATGCGGCGGTCATCAGCGGATTCAGAGCGCCGGGGTCGGCCACGAGAGCCAATTTGAAGGTGCCGTCCGTGACGGGTTCACCCCCACCCGAACCCGACGAGCCACCCGATGAGCATGCGCTCAGGGCAAGAACGGTGCCAGTTGCCGCAGCCAGTAGTGCGTAGGACCGTTGTTTCATGGTGCCTCCGGAAGGTGTAGTCCCGCCCCGAGTGACGCGAGGTCTGTCGGGTCAGGAGCAAAAGTCGATTGCTTGAATCTTCACCCAACAAAAGATGGAGAACATCGTCCGGATTTACGAATGTTTCGTGAGATTTGGTAGATCGCTACAACGCTGTCGGATAGAAGAGACGAAGCTGGAGCATCAGGCTGAATCGAGTTTCCGGATCGTCGAGATCGATTCCGGCAATCCCGGCAAGCTTCTTGAGGCGGTATCGAAACGTGTTGACGTGGATGTGAACCAACGACGCGGCCGCCGGAATGTCGCCGAACGTGTCGAGCCAGGCGCGGAGGGTGTCGACGAGGTTGATGTCGTGAGTGCGGTCGTACTCACGCAGTACCGCGAGCGGTCCCGACGCGGTCTCGTCCTCGTCCGCCAGGGCGTCGGAGAGGCGCAGTAGCAGGGAATTGATCTGCACGTCGTCGGCGCGCGCGACGGTCCGGCCCGAGGAATTCCACGTCGACCTCAGAACGCGAAGCGCTCGGTCGGCTTCGTCGCGTGACTTCTCCAGCGTCATCACGTCGGCCACTGTCGCACCTATTCCGATGACCACCGACTTTTCCGAACGGGAACGGTCTGCGAACTCCGACGCGATCCGACGCACGTAGTCGTCGTCGGTCTGGTGCCGGGTGTGTGGGATGACGGCGTAGACGGTGCCGCCGATCGCTGCCGCCACCGACAGCGGAAATACTTGGTGGAGGTAGGTATTGAGTGTCAGGGCCAGTTGATCGACGTCGGCTTCGGCCTCCAACGATGCGCCGGCGCCGCTACGGAAGCCGGCCGCAAGCACGTTTGCCTTCGAACGGCCGTACCCCAGACGCTCGGCCGCTTCCTTGGCCGAAGTGCCGCCACTCAGTAGCGTGATCACCTCGCCCAACCTCAGTCGTCGTGCGGAATCGGCTGCCAGCTTGGCGCGAAGCAAACTCATCGCGGCTACGCCCGCCGCCTCGACGAGCGTTTTGACCTGCAATTCGTTCGGCTCCTCGTCCAAGATCACCCAGATCGAACCGAGGATCTGGGATGCCGCATGTATTCGCATGCCGACTCGGGGCCTGATGCCTGGCCCGATACCCGGTAGAAATACCGGCAGCGTAGAGCCGTAGATCTTGTTGAAGTACCCCATCGACCGGAGTCGGTCGGAATAGTGCTGCGGCACTTGATGTCCGAGGACGCTCTGCTTACGTGCCTCGTCACCGAAGGCTTGATCTGCCGAGAACGCGAGGATCCGGCTCGACTGATTCTCGATGGTGACCGGGCCGTTCAGTACCTGAGCGATCGAGTTGGCAAGATCGAACAGGTCGGCGTCGGCGGCCGACGTGTGGTCCCCGTTGTTGCCGGATTCGAGGATCTCGTTGATCAGCGACGCACTTTGCAGCCAGCTTGCATCCTTGACCATTCCAAGTAGTGCGATATCGGCTTCGGCGACCGCCCGTGCGACGCTTTCGTCGACAGCCAATGGCTCCCTGACGATCAGCGCGACGGCTCCGGCCGAACCGTATTCTTTTACTGCAGTGGCAATGTCGGCCGACCCGGCGAGTCCTGCGCCGAGCACGACGGCGCCCGCACTGTCCTGCGTAACTCCGGACCCTTCGTGCAGGGTCACTCGGCTGACAGTGCGGGCGTCGTCGACGGTGTCGCCTCCGCTGAGGAACGTCATTCCAAGTCTGTCGACGATGTCGACGATCGAAACTCCCGTGGGTGTGGTCACCACCACACCTTAGGGGGAGCAGGATCGATCAGTTGGCTGGTTGCCCTGCTCAGGTGGTCGGCTGCTCGGCTACAGCTTTCTCGACGAACCGGCGGGTCTGATCGAACGCCGCGGGTACCTGGACGGAATTGGTCATGTCACTGATCTCGGACCACCGTTCGGCGACGACCTCGGGGGAGAGTGCGCCTTCGGGGATGTACACGCCCTGCGACTCTTCCATGCGAGCGATCGCGAAGACGCCGGCGCCGGCGCTGAGGATGGTCTTGGTCGGTGCCTCATCGGAGACCATGAACAGTGCGCCGGGTGAAATCGATTCGGGTGCAAGCAGAGCGAGAGTCTTCTCGTCGAGGAGGTCTTCGGTCATGCGGGTCGCGGCGGTCGGCGCCAGCGAGTTGACGCGGATGCCCTTGCGTTCACCCTCGATGGCGAGAACGTTCATCAGGCCGACGACGCCGGACTTCGCGGCGCCGTAGTTTGCCTGGCCGAAGTTGCCGTAAATTCCCGATGCCGACGTGGTCATGAGGATGCGTCCGTAGTTCTGTTCGACCATGTGCGGCCAGACTGCCTTCGAACAGATGACGGAACCCATCAGATGCACGTCGATGACTTTGCGGAAGTCGTCGAGCTCGGCCTTGATGAACGACTTGTCGCGCAGGATTCCGGCGTTGTTGATGAGGATGTCCACGCGGCCCCACTTGTCCACAGCCGTCGCGACCATGGCAGCAACGGCGTCGACGTCGGTGATGTCGCAGTGGTCCGCGATCGCTTCGCCGCCCAGCTCGACGATCTCTGCCACTACTTTGGCTGCCGCAGTATCGGCGCCGCCGCTGCCGTTGACCGAACCACCCATGTCATTGACGACTACGCGAGCGCCGCGCGCGGCGAGGGCCAATGCGTGCGAACGGCCGAGTCCGCCGCCTGCGCCCGTGATGATCGCTACCTTGCCGGAAAAATCCAACGACATTGGAAAACCTCTCTGATCTGGGATACTACTCAGTATTACTATGCGATAGCGTGGAAACAGTCAAGGGCCGGCAGGCAGTGTGAATGGGAGTGGAAGTCGAATGAGTAGTGATCTTCCGGACGTGCGATCCGCGATCATCACGAGCGCCGCCGACGCCTTTGCCGAAGACGGTTACGCGGCCACGACTGTCGATCTACTGGCCGATCGAATCGGCGCCACCAAAGGTCTTGTCTACTACCACTTCCGTTCGAAGTTCGACATCTACCTGGCAATCTACGAGCGCGGGATGAGCCTGCTCCGCGCCGAAGTCGAGTCTCGAATGGGCGGCGCAGACAGCGGCCTCGCGCGTCTCGAAGCGATGTCGCACGCCCACCTGGTCAATCTCATGACACATCTCGGGTACCACCACACGATCCACCAAGGTGTCCGGGGCCAGATGAACTCCGCGCTCAAGCCGAGGCAACAGCAAGTCCTCGTGGAACTGAATTCGCTGCGACTCGACTACGAGAATCTGTTCGTCGACGTGATGACCGAAGGTGTCGCGGATGGTTCCATTCGCGTGGGCTCACCTCGGATGGCGGCAAAAGTACTCCTCAGCAGTCTCAACGGCATCGACCTCTGGTACCGAAGGCGCGAAGGGCAGACGTTGGCGGAGACGGAGTCGTTGGCGGACGAGATCGTCGAACTGTTGATCGGCGGATTGCGCGCCGCGAGCTGACCGAAAGCTGCATTCACCGAGCGGGATTCCTTCGGCAGGCTCGTGCGGTCCTGCGGCTTGTCGTTCGGTTTGTCGTGCCCTGGCAGTCGGGGTAGCATGTTGGCGTCGTGCGCGGACTTGCGCGGGAATTCAGGGAAGAGGAGGTGTGGCTGTAATGCGTGGCCAACCTCCGAGTACCAACTGAAGCTGTAGCCGCCCGGGTTGATCCGGTATTTTGCTGCAGCTTCATCGTGTGTTCATCGGCTTCGGCTTTGCTGTGAAGCAAGCGTCGTCGTTCACTCTTCCCTCGAAAGCTGTTCAGCATGCGCGAATTTCGTCGTTCACGTTCGGTACTGCCACGTCGTTCTGCGGGTCTCGGTGACTCGCATCCCGGGCACTCGCGTGCCGCACGCACCGTCGTCAAGGCTGCCCCGCCCGAGGCGGTGGCGCCCGTCGAATCGACCGTCGTCAACAGTGGCGTGTACCGCGACGGCGAGCGGATAGCGTCACCGTCCACCCTGGCGGAAGCACTGTCATGCCTTCCTGATTCGCAGTCGATGGCGTGGATCGGGATGTACCGGCCCGATGACGCCCAGTTGTATGCCGCTGCACAGCATTTCGATCTCCACGAGCTGGCGGTCGAGGATGCGATTGTCGCGCACCAGCGCCCCAAGCTCGAGCGCTACGGCAAGACACTGTTCGTGGTCCTGCGGGCAGCGCGGTACCGCGACGAGACCGAGCGGGTCGAATTCGGTGAGTTGCACATCTTCTGTGGTCCGAACTTCATTCTGACCGTCCGTCACAGTGAATCGCCGGATCTCTCGGCGGTGCGGACTCGCATGGAGAACGATCCTGACCTGTTGCGGTTGGGTACCGAGGCCGTTCTCTACGCCATTCTCGACGCGGTCGTCGACGGGTACGCCCCGGTGGTGGCCGGCCTGCAGAACGACATCGACGAGATCGAAACCGAAGTGTTCAGCGGCGATCCCGGAGTTTCGCGTCGCATCTACGAATTGACCCGTGAGGTGATCGAATTCCAGCGGGCGACTCGTCCGCTGCTGGGGATGCTGCGTGGGTTGTCGGCAGGGTTCGACAAGTACCACACGGACGAAGAACTCCAGCGGTACCTCCGCGACGTCACCGACCATGCGACGACGGTGGTGGAGCGGGCCGACGGATTTCGTCAGTTGCTCGGAAACATCCTCACGGTGAACGCAACTCTGGTGTCGCAGAACCAGAACGAGGAGATGCGCAATCTGACGCAGGCGAGTTACGCGCAGAACGAGGAGATCAAGAAGGTCTCGGCGTGGGCGGCAATTCTCTTCGCGCCGACGCTCATCGGAACCGTGTACGGGATGAACTTCGACGACATGCCGGAACTCCACTGGCACTTGGGCTATCCGTTTGCGCTCTCGATGATGTTCTTGACGTGTGGAAGTCTCTACACGATCTTCAAACGTCGGGGCTGGTTGTAGAAACCGCCGGCTGTAGAAAGCGCTGTGCGCCTTGCCAACCGAGATCGGTTGGCAAGGCGCACAGGTGTTTTTCGGGAGGGCGCTCGAATCAGAGCGTTGCGACGCAGACCGTGAACTTACGTTCCGGGTGCTCGAATCCCGAGTCTGCCCCTGAACCGCATTCGTCGATCGACGTGGAGTTCTGCAGGATTTCGACGACCTCGACGACATTGGTACCGCTGGTGTCCGAGCATTCGATGCGGGCAGGCTCGTCCATGCCGCTGCCGAGATCCATGCATCCGCCGACTACCCAGTCGACGTCGAGACAGACAGCGCCCTGCTCGTCACCCGCGAGGGTCTCGTAGTAGTACGAGTCGACGTCGGAGGCACACTGGTCGGAGGTGGGAACCTTGGCGACCACCTTGTAGTTGGAATCCTTGCTACCGCAGTCCGCGTTGTCGATTTCCGCGGCCGTCGTGGTACCGCCGAGTTTGACGCAATCACCGATCGACACGTCGATGTCGACGTCGCCGCCGTCGTCGGAGCCTTCCTGGCCGGTGATCTTCGAAGTGGTCGGGGCCGCGGAGGTAGTGGTCGAATCGGCAACCGAGGAAGACGATTCCGCAATGGCTTTCGGCTCGATGTCGGAACCGCAACCGACGGTGAAGGCGGCGATTGCAGAAGTTGCGATCACCGCAGTGCAAAGTCGCCGGACGATTCCGGACATAAGGACCCCTTTGTTGATTCTTGGATAATTCTGTTGGTTCGTAGATTGTTCGGGACCTATTCCAATACATCGGTAGTCGAATTGCCAACCGGACTGTCAGTATGGGTAGGTGGAGCTACCCCTGATGCCGCCGCTTGCCCCGATGCTCGCGAAGGCTGCGGCCACTGTGCCGCCTCAGCCCGAGTCCGGTGACCCGACGTGGTCGTACGAGCCGAAATGGGACGGATTTCGAGCAATCATCTTTCGTGATGGTGACGAAGTGGTACTCGGGTCGCGAGGAGGAAAGGACTTGGCGCGGTACTTTCCCGAGGCGGTGGAAGCCGTCAAGTCCGAATTGCCCGAAAAATGTGTGGTGGACGGAGAACTGGTGGTTCCCCGTGAGATCGACGGTGTGACGCGCCTGAGTTGGGAAGCGCTCTCCGAGCGGATTCATCCCGCCGCGAGTCGCGTCGCATTGTTGTCGGAACAGACGCCCGCGCAATTCGTCGGGTTCGATTTACTGGCGCTCGGGGATCGCGACGTCTCGATCGAGGATTTCGGTGTGCGACGTGCGTTGCTCCTCGATTGCGTCGGTGGCGGGCCGAGTTGCCACGTCACTGCAGCGACGGCCGACAGCGCCGAAGCAATGGCCTGGTTCGAAACCTTCGAAGGCGCGGGTCTCGACGGGGTTGTCGCCAAGAGGCTGGCGGGACCGTACCTGCCGAACAAACGCGAGATGATCAAGGTGAAACACGCCAGGACCGCGGATGTCGTACTGCTGGGCTACCGTCCCCACAAGAGCCAGCCGGGTATCGGGTCGATGCTTCTTGGGCTGTACGACGGTTCCGAATTGAAGATGGTCGGTGGCGCTTCTGCTTTCACCGCGGCGCGGCGGATCGAGTTGTTGGCCGAACTCGAACCGTTGCGCCTCGGGGACGACGTAGTGGCCGAGGGAGAGGCCAGCCGGTGGAGATCGGCCGCAGACCGCTCCTGGATTCCGCTTCGTCCTGAGCGGGTGCTCGAAGTGGCGTACGACCAGATGGAAGGGGAACGCTTTCGACACGCCGCGCGGTTCCTGCGCTGGCGTCCGGACAGGGTGCCCGACGAATGCACATTCGATCAGTTGGAGGTTCCGGTGCGATACGACTTCGCGGATGTACTTGCAGGCGGTAAGTGATGGCGAGCCCGGCAGAGGAACTGGACGTCGACGGGATCGCGGTCCGGTTGTCGAGCCCGGACAAGATCTACTATCCGCAGTTGGGTGAGGACGGCGGAACCAAGCGGCATCTTGTCGAGTACTACCGAACAGTGGCACTGCAGGGTGCAGCGTTGCGTGCGCTCCGAGATCGGCCCACACATCTTCAGCGGTTCCCCGACGGCATCGAGGGCGAAGAGGTCTACCAGAAGCGGCTGCCGGCGAAGCGGCCAGAGCACGTCGAATCCTGCGAGGTCACGTTCCCGTCGGGTCGCAAGGCCGACGTCCTTCGAGTGCGCAGTGCTGCGAACATCGTGTGGGCCGCCAATCTCGGTACCGTCACGTTTCATCCGTGGGCCGTGCGGTGCCCGGACACCGACCATCCGGACGAGCTCCGCATCGATCTCGATCCGCAACCGGGGACCGGGTTCGACGAGGCCGTAGCGATCGCGGACGAAGTCCTTCGTCCGCTACTCGACGAGTTGGGATTGGAAGGATTCCCCAAGACTTCCGGTGGTCGAGGCCTTCACGTCTACATCCCGCTCGAAGCGCGCTGGGATTTTGTCGAGGTCCGTCACGCGGGTATCGCGCTTGCTCGCGAAGTCGAGCGTCGTAGTGCCGACCGCGCCACCACGGCATGGTGGAAGGAAGAGCGGGGGGAGCGAATCTTCATCGATTTCAATCAGAATGCCCGCGACCGGACCATCGCGGCGGCGTACTCAGCCCGTAAGACTCCGATCGCGACAGTGTCGACGCCGGTGACCTGGGACGAACTGCGCGACGTGCATCCAGACGACTGCACCATTGCCACGGTTCCCGGCCTGCTCGCCGACCGTGGTGATCCGATGGAAGCGATGCACGACAAGGCCTTTGCCCTCGACGTTCTGCTGGAGATGTGGGAGAAGGATCTGGCGGCAGGACTGGGCGATCTGCCGTACCCCCCGAACTATCCCAAAATGCCCGGTGAACCCAAACGTGTTCAACCGAGCAAGGACCGAGATAGGAAGAACAAAGACGGGTAGCGTCAGAGGCGGACATATCGGGTAATTCGATTAGACGTCGAATGTACGGTCACGTCGAATGCACTGTGGGGGTTGGATATGGATCGCCGGAAACAGCGAGCAGCAGGTTTGGCGGCGGGCGGCATCGTTCTGGCCGCCTTCGGATTGTCTCTCGGTAGCGGAACGGCCTCTGCTGCGACGTTGGATTGTTCGGCGCGCGGCCAAGATCAGACGATCGTCGACGGGTCATCCGCATGCCGAGCGGTGGCCGACCCCTCCAGTTATGCGATTTCGCACGTGGAGGGTGACGGCGTCGGCGTCGCAGATTCACGCGACGGCGGCAGGTCTGCAGGTGTTGGACTCTTCGGGGGCGTCGCTGCGGCCGAGTCGCGCGGTGGAGTGCTTGCTGCCATTGCGTACGGCCCGGGTTCGCTCGCACTCGGCCGCACCGATTCCTCACCCTTTGCCGTGGTGCTCAGCGGACCAGGAGGCAGAGCGGCGGTGGGTGACGCAGACGTCGGAGCCATCTGCTCAGGCGGACCCACCCTTGTTTTCAACATTGCCACAGGTCAGGGATGTTTCAGTGACGGCACTTCGACGTGGGTCACCCCGTGAGTGCACCCCGGTCCTGAACCCCTTGCGTGACAGTGGTCACAATGGTGTCAAGCTCCCGCCACCGATCCGGTGACCGGACAACTTGAATCAGTGGGGATCGGAGGACGCGATGACTCCCAACGCACGACGGGGTTCGTTCGCCCGGGTGGAGGTGCCTTCGCG
Organism: Rhodococcus sp. KBW08; assembly: GCF_003852455.1. Classification (NCBI taxonomy): domain Bacteria; kingdom Bacillati; phylum Actinomycetota; class Actinomycetes; order Mycobacteriales; family Nocardiaceae; genus Rhodococcus; species Rhodococcus sp. KBW08. Next base: position 630,796 of record NZ_QAJJ01000009.1, on the reverse strand, counting down.
CACCGAGCTGTACGTGGACCGGCGATTCCTTCCCCTGGCCGACCGCTTCTTCGCGATGTATCGCCAACCGCAACAAGGCGGCGGCGCGCTGGTCGTGTACCTGGGCGGCGAGAAAGTGCTCGACATCTGGGCCGGCAATGCCGACCGTGATAGGCGCTGGGACCACGACACGGTGTCGTTGTCCTTCTCGACGGGCAAAGGCGTAGCCAGCACCGTCGTTCATCGACTCGCCGAACGCGGGCTCATCGACTACGACGCTCCGGTCGCCCAGTACTGGCCCGAATTCGCAGCGGCAGCCAAGGACAAGATCACCGTCCGCGAACTGATGTCACATCGAGCGGGTCTTCACCGAGTGCGTGGACTGATGCCGCATCCTCTCGACCTGATGGACTACGACGCCGTCGTTGCCGCCTTGGCTGCCGAGAAGCCGGATCCGCGTCGGCTCCGAGGCCCCGGCTATCACGCTGTGACTTACGGGTGGTTGGTAGCCGAACTTGTAGCCAGGGTGTCCGGCCAGCCGTTCATCGACGTCGTGCAAGCGGAAATAGCGAAGCCTCTCGGAGTCGACGAATTCTGGTATCGCGTACCCGAAACCGAGCGTCCACGAATCGCGAAGCTGTTCCCGCACATCAACCCTGCGGGGCTGAACTGGGCCTTCGCCTCGACCGTGCTCTCACACGTCGGTCCGACTCGCGGACTTGCGGAGGCCGCGATGCCCGACGGTTTCGACGTCATGGTGCGCAACCCGGCTGTCAACGACGCAGTGATGCCGGGGTGGAACGGCGTGTTCAGCGCCCGTGCGCTCGCGAAGATGTACGGCGCCATCGCGAACGGCGGCGTGATCGACGGGAAGCGGTTCCTGAAGGAGTCGACCATCGACCAGATGTCGACCATCCAGACTCGCGATCGGGACTACGTGCTCGCGGTGCGGCCCAACTGGACTCTCGGTTACCACCCGCCGATCATTGCCGCGCGGCGGCAGCCGCGGAATGCGATAGGCCACTACGGAGTCGGCGGTTCAGGAGCGTATGCGGACCTGTCCAGCGGACTCTCGCTCGGTTTCACCACCAACAGGTTGGGTAGTGCTGTGACAGCTCTCGGTGATCTTCGCCTTGCGAGGCTCGGCGCCGAGGCGCAGGAGTTGGTTCGTCGAATCTGACACGAAGGGAATGCCATGAGCAGCAACGTGTACCGGGTGACCGAGATCGTCGGCTCGTCCACCGAGAGCAGTGACGCGGCAATTCGCACCGCCATCGCTCGGGCGAACGAGACGGTGCGCAACCTCGAATGGTTCGAGGTGGTGGAAACTCGCGGCCACATCGAAAACGGCGCCGTGGCGCACTTCCAGGTCACGTTGAAGGTCGGCTTCCGGCTCGACGGCGACGAATCCTGAACCGTCCTTCATGAGTGTTGATCTCACGGCGGCCGTCGGGTTCATGGCGGGACATGCCCGGACTCTCGATCGGCATCGACTGAATCTTATTCTCGGACAGGGTGACCCGGCCGCGGCTTTTTCGGCCGTGGACGGTTATCGCAACCCTGACGGCGGGTACGGCTGGGGACTCGAACCGGATCTCCGCTCGGCAACCAGCCAACCGGGCGGAGCGCTGCATGCCTTCGAAGCCTTTGCCGACATCGGAACGCCGACGCCCAGAGCGGTCGAGCTGTGCGATTGGTTGCAGACCAATTCGCCGGCAGGCGGCGGTTTGCCGTTCGCCTTCCCGATCTCCGACCCGGCTGGGTGTGCACCCTTCTGGGTGGACGCCGATTCGACGGCGCCGTCGTTGCAGATCACCAGCATCGTGTGTGCTGCAGCGGCTCGCGTCGCCGAATTCGACGAGGCCGTCGCCGAACATCCGTGGTTCACCTCTGCCGTTCGATATTGCCTCGACGCGATCGCCGGGGCGGATTCTCTGCATGCCCTCGAGTTGGCCTTTGCCTTGCAGTTTCTCGACGCGGTACACAGCTCGAACCCCGAGGTGTCGTCGTTGGTGAATGCACTGGGTAAACGAATCCCGGCCGACGGTTTGGTGCACGTGGACGGGGGAGCTGAGGGCGAATTCATGCGGCCCCTCGATTTCTCACCGCTTCCCGGCGGGCCGACCCGCGCGTTGTTCGATGCGGCGGTGATCGACTCCGAACTGTCGGCACTCGCTGCGAGGCAACACGACGACGGCGGCTGGGCGGTGGATTTCGACAGCTATTCGCCCGCCGCGGCGTTGGAATGGCGAGGTCACGCCACCGTGCAGGCGGTATGGGTGCTGAAGCGCAATGGGGTGATCTGAAAACGATTCTCGCGCCAAATTGGAACACGTTATAGTCTGGGAATCAGTTCGTGCTTCGTGTTTCAGGGATAGGGGAATGTCATGGCGTATGTGATCACGCAGCCGTGCTGCAACGACGCCTCGTGTGTTGACGTGTGTCCGGTCAATTGCATTCACCCGACACCGGACGAAGCTCCGTTCGCGACCACCGAAATGCTCTACATCGATCCCGACACCTGCATCGATTGTGGTGCGTGTGTGGACGAATGCCCGGTCGAGGCGATCTTCCCGGACAACGAACTCGACGAGGACGACGCGCCGTATCTGCAGATGAACGCGTCGTACTTCGAGAAGCATCCGATGGGCCCGGACTGGCCCGAGCCGATCACGATGGCCAAGATCGATCCCGAGCTCGGAACGCTGAAAGTGGCGATCGTCGGATCCGGCCCGGCCGCCTGTTACGCGGCGATGGAACTGACCGGCAAGCCGCGCGTCGAGGTCGACATGTTCGATCGACTTCCCACTCCCTACGGATTGGTGCGCGCCGGCGTGGCGCCGGACCATCCCGGAACCAAAGGCGTCACCGACCAGTTCCGCGCCGTCGTCGCGAAGAAGACTGTGCGCTGCCACTTCAACGTCGAGGTGGGCACCCACATCTCGCATTCGGAACTCTTGGACCATCACCACGCAGTGATCTACGCGGTGGGCGCTGCCGGGGATCGCAAGCTCGAGATCCCAGGCGAGGATCTGCCGGGAAGTCACGCTGCCACCGAGTTCGTCGCCTGGTACAACGGCCACCCGGGATATGCCGATCGGACTTTCGATCTGTCCGGCGAGCGAGCGGTGATCGTCGGAAACGGCAACGTCGCACTCGACGTCGCACGCATCCTGGTGACCGACCCTGACCAGCTTGCGAAGACGGACCTCGCCGAGCACGCATTGGAAGCTCTGCGTGACAGCAAGATTCGTGAGGTCGTCATTCTCGGGCGTCGCGGGCCGGCGCAGGCCGCGTACACCAATCCCGAACTGTTGGCGCTAGGACAGATGGCGAACGTGGACGTAGTCGTCGACCCGATCGAAGCCGAACTCGACGAGGCCAGTCAGGCGTTCGTGGACAGCGATGCCGCCGAGGCGTCCGTCCTGCTCAAGGTCAAGCAGGCGCAGGAATTTGCTTCACGTACCGCGGATCCTTCTCGCAAGCGGATCGTTCTCCGGTTCCTCACCTCTCCCGTCGAGATCCTCGGCGACGGTGCAGTCTCACAGGTGCGGATCGTGAAAAACGAATTGGTGGCAACGCCGACCGGTCAGCTCTCCTCCCGGCCTACTGAAACCGAGGAGACGATCGACACTTCACTGGTGCTTCGGTCGGTCGGATACCGCGGCACGCCGATGGCCGACTTGCCCTTCGACGACGCTCGCGGCGTGATCCCCAACGAGAACGGCAGAGTGATCGACACCGAGACCGGCACGCCGATCCCGGGTGTCTACGTCGCGGGTTGGATCAAGCGCGGACCGACTGGCGTGATCGGCACCAACAAGTACTGCTCCGCCGAGACCGTGTCGATGATCTTCGACGACTTCGCTGGTGGACGCCTCGCAACCCCCGCCGAGGATGCCGACAAGTTGCAGGTTCTGCTGGCAGACCGGTCGCCGGATCAGGTGGACTATCAAGGGTGGCAGCGTATCGACAAGGCAGAACGCGCATCCGGTGCCGCCGCCGGGCGACCGCGAACCAAACTCATCTCCATCGAATCCATGTTGGCGGCTGCCCGCAGCGAGGGATAGCAACGTTTGGGCGAACATCCGAATTGCTCGATTGCCGCTTTTGTGTGTTAATGACTATGGAAATGTGCGGTTTGCTCTCTTTGGCGTGCTCGGGTGTGTAGGTGTGCTCCCAGCGGGTGCGTCCGAATGTGCATCGGCATCGGTACCAGGCGGGTATCGATGCCGGCCGCGCAAAATCCACGTGAGTACGTGGTCAGTCGAGCGAAGGTAGTGACATGGGCAGCAAACAGGGTCGTCGGACGTCACGGGTTGCCGTGGCAATCGTCGGAGCGGTGGCTGCCGGCCTTGCTCTCGCCGGACCTTCCGCGGCCGTTCCTCTCTTCCCCGGTGGACCGGACATTCCTTTGCCCGTCATTCCAGGGGTGCCGTACCTCGATCCGGCGATTCCGGTTCCGGGCATCCCGGGTACACCGATTCAGGCGCCCATCGGCGCTCCCAACTTCTCCGCGCCTTCGCTCAACCCGTCCGCAGGTGAGACAGTCGGTATCGCACAGCCGATCATCATTCGTTTCAACGAGGCGGTCGGCGACCGTGCCACGGCTGAACGCGCTATTCGCGTAACCACCGATCCTCCGGTCGAGGGCAGCTTCTACTGGATCAACGACAGCCAGGTCCGTTGGAAGCCGGCACAGTTCTGGCCGGCGAACATCTCCGTGACCGTCGACGCCGGTGATTCGCACTCCACGTTCAACATCGGTGACGCACTCGTCACCGTCGCGGACGACAACACCAAGCAGGTCACCGTCACCCGCAACGGCGAGGTCGTGCGCACCATGCCGACGTCGTTCGGCAAGCCGGGCCACGAAACACCGAACGGCACGTACATCGTCGGCGAGCAGCTGCGCGACATGTACATGGATTCGTCCACGTACGGAGTTCCGATCGATTCTCCAGAGGGATACCGGACCTACGTCGAGTACGCGACGCGAATTTCCTACAGTGGCATCTTCGTTCATGCTGCTCCGTGGTCGGTTGCGCAACAGGGATTCACCAACGTCAGCCACGGCTGCCTCAACGTCAGCACCGAGGACGCCAAGTGGTTCTTCGAGAACGCAGGCAAGGGCGACCCGGTGATCGTGCAGAACACCGCAGGTGGAGTCCTCAGCGGCGCCGACGGATTGGGCGACTGGAACCGCTAGACACAGTCGACGAAGGCCCTGCGCGAGAAGTATTCGCGCAGGGCCTTTTTCGTGTCGCGTTCAACTCGAGTGTCTTGTACGTTCACCATTCATTCGTTGCGGGCGGTCAGACTGCCTCAGTGAGATCGAGTCCGGAAAGAACGCTGCCCACTTCAGGCAAGCCAGGTCTGTGGGGCAGACCATGGCGTGACTACGCGCTCTTTGCGCTCTTGGTAGGTCCCAATCTCGCGTTGTTGATCTTGTTCACTTATCGCCCGCTGGTGGACAACATCCGACTTTCGTTCTTCGACTGGAACATTGCGGACCCGAAGGCGACGTTCATCGGGCTGAGCAACTACCGCGAGTGGTTCGGACGAAGCGATACCTGGCAGATCGTCACCAACACAGTGGTATTCACGTTGGTCACCGTTGTGGGTTCGATGGTCATCGGTTTGGCGTTGGCCATGCTGCTCGATCGCAAGCTCGTCGGGCGAAACCTGGTCCGGTCGGCCATCTTCGCGCCGTTCGTGATTTCCGGTGCAGCGATCGGTGTCGCGTTTCAGTTCGTCTTCGACCCCAACTTCGGTCTGATCCAGGATCTCCTGCACCGTGTCGGACTCCAGTCGCCCGACTTCTATCAGGATCCCCACTGGGCGCTGTTCATGGTGACCGTGACGTACATGTGGAAGAACCTCGGCTACACGTTTGTCATCTACCTTGCTGCGCTGCAAGGAGTTCGGCAGGAGTTGAACGAAGCTGCCGAAATCGACGGCGCCAAGCCGTGGACCAAGTTCCGCCGGGTTCTCCTGCCTCAGTTGCGCCCGACGACGTTCTTCCTCTCCATCACCGTCATGCTCAACTCGCTCCAGGTCTTCGACATCATCAATGTCATGACCCGAGGCGGCCCGCTGGGGACAGGGACGACGACCATGGTCTACCAGGTGTACAACGAGACGTTCCGAAACTTCCGGGCGGGCTACGGCGCGACGGTTGCGACCATCATGTTCCTGATCCTGCTGATCATCACCGTCTACCAGGTTCGTGCCATGGATCGGGGAGAAGAAAAATGACAGCGGTAGAGGAAAAGAAAAGCGCTGCTCCGACTTCCGTCGTCCGGCCCGGCCCGGACCGCAGGAACGTGGACCGGCGTGAGGTCGGCGTGAAGGTCCTCGGGTACGCGGCAATGGTGATCGCCCTGATCATCATCGTCCTGCCGCTCTACTGGATCGTGATGACCTCGTTCAAGGAGCGGCCGGAGATCTACACTCAGCCGGCAACGTGGTGGCCGTCGTCGCTGCATCCCGAGAACTACTCGGAAGCAACAACATCGGTCCCGTTCTGGATGTTTCTGCGGAACTCGATAGTCATCACGACGATTCTGTCCGCGGCGAAGTTCGTTCTGGGCACTCTCAGTGCGTACGGGTTGGTGTTCCTGCGTTTCCCGGGGAAGAACTTCGTCTTTCTCGGCATCATCGCCGCCTTGATGGTGCCGAATCAGATCACCGTGATCTCGAACTACGCACTCGTGGCAGAGTGGGGTTGGCGTAACACGTTCCAGGGCATCATAGTTCCGCTCGCGGGTGTAGCCTTCGGTACGTTCCTCATGCGCAACCACTTCCTCTCGATTCCTTCGGAGATCATCGAGGCGGCGCGGATGGACGGCGCCGGTCACTGGCGGCTTCTCTGGCGCGTGGTGCTCCCCGTTTCCGGACCCACGATGGTGGCGTTCGGCATCATCACGGTGGTCAACGAGTGGAACGAGTACCTGTGGCCGTTCCTCATGTCCGACGATTCCTCGGTAGCGCCGCTGCCGATCGGATTGACCCAACTGCAGAACAACGACGGACTCACCAACTGGGGTCCGGTCATGGCAGGAACGGTGCTGACGATGCTGCCGATTCTGGTGATTTTCCTTGTGCTGCAACGACACATGATCAAGGGCCTCACCTCCGGTGCGGTCAAGGGCTGACAGCTTTTCCCGTCACATTTCTTTTTCGAGGAGCAGTAATGGCAAACATGAACAGGCGCGGATTCTTGAGCCTCGGCGGTGCAATCGCCGCCGGCGCCGCACTCACCGCGTGCGCGGGTTCCGGCGGGTCGAGCGCTGATGCTGCGGGAACATCCGGTGCGTCGGGTGATTCCAACACCATCACCTTCTGGTCGAACCACCCGGGTAAGTCCACCGACGTGGAGAAGGAACTGATCAACCGCTTCCAGACCAAGTACCCGGACCTGAAGGTCAACTTGGTGGACGGCGGCAAGAACTACGAAGAGGTGGCACAAAAGTTCAACGCTGCCCTCTCCGGCGGAGATGTGCCCGATGTGGTTGTGCTCTCGGATGTCTGGTGGTTCAACTACGCACTTGCCGGAGCGATCGAGCCGCTCGACGGACTCTTCTCCGAGGTGGGCGTCGACTCGGCCGACTACGTCGATTCACTGCTCGCCGACTACCTGTTCCAGGGCAAGCACTACGCGCTCCCCTACGCGCGGTCGACGCCGTTGTTCTACTACAACAAGGCGGTCTGGTCGCAGGCCGGTCTTCCCGACCGTGGGCCGGCGACGTGGCAGGAGTTCGACGAGTGGGGACCAGAGCTGCAGAAGGTCGTGGGCAACGGCAAATTGGCACACGGGTGGGGCAACGCGAAGGATTACCTCGGCTGGACCTACGAAGGCCCCATCTGGACGTTCGGCGGCTCGTACTCCGACCAGTGGAATCTGCAGCTCGACAACGAGAAGACCATTGCTGCAGGTCAATTCCTCTCCAGCATGATTCACGACAAGAAGTACGCCGCGGTCTCCACCGACATCGCCAACGAATTCGGTACCGGCATTCTGGCGTCGACCATCGCGTCCACGGGTGACCTCTCCGGCATCAAGAAGACTGCGAACTTCGACTTCGGTACCGCTTTCCTCCCGGCAGTGGATGGAACTCCCGGTTGCCCCACCGGCGGCGCCGGACTTGCCATCCCGTCCAAGATCTCCGATCAGCGTAAGAAGAACGCGCTCAAGTTCATCGACTTCATCACCAACGGTGAGAACACGGCGTACTTCTCGCAGAACGTCGGCTACATGCCGGTCCGCAAGTCGGCAACCTCGGAGCCGAGCATGAAGGCGTTCCTCGACGCGAACCCCAACTCCCGTACCGCCGTGGATCAGCTTTCGCGTACGCGCTCGCAGGACTACGCACGCGTGTTCGTCCCGGGTGGGGATCAGATCATCGGCACGGGACTCGAGCAGATCGCTCTCCAGAAGGCCGACGTCGCATCGACATTCGCCGGCGTTGCCACCCAGTTGCAGCAGATCATCGACCGGCAGATCACCCCCAAGCTGCCGAAGTAGTAGGAGAGAGCACTCATGGCCAACGTGCAATTCGCGGGAGTCACGCACCGCTACGAAGGAACCGATCGACCGGCGGTCGACCGTCTCGACCTCGACATCGCCGACGGTGAGTTCCTGGTACTCGTAGGACCTTCCGGTTGCGGTAAGTCCACCAGCCTGCGAATGCTCGCCGGTCTCGAATCCGCGTCGGACGGCCGGATCGAGATCGGCGGCACGGACGTCACGCACCTCGCTCCGCGGGCGCGCGATGTCGCCATGGTGTTTCAGAGTTACGCGCTGTATCCGAACATGACCGTCGAGCAGAACATGGGTTTCGCGCTGCAGAATGCGGGAGTGGGAAAAACCGAGCGCCGAGAGCGGGTGCTCGAGGCCGCGCGGATGCTCGAACTCGAACCGCTGCTCGGACGCAAACCGGCCAAGCTGTCCGGTGGTCAACGTCAGCGAGTTGCCATGGGTAGAGCCATTGTTCGTCATCCCAAGGTGTTCTGCATGGACGAACCGCTCAGTAATCTGGACGCCAAACTGCGCGTCAGCACGCGGTCGCAGATCGCTGCCTTGCAGCGCCGTCTCGGCACCACCACGGTCTACGTCACCCACGATCAGGTAGAGGCGATGACGATGGGAGACCGCGTCGCGGTAATGCTGGACGGTCGCTTGCAGCAGGTGGCAAAGCCGCGGGAACTCTACGACAACCCCGTCAACACTTTTGTGGCCGCCTTCATCGGATCGCCCGGCATGAACCTGATCGAAGCGCCGGTCGAGGGTACCGTCGCAGTGCTCGGTGACTTGCGGATTCCGCTGCCCACCGGGGCGTCCGAGCGGGATCGGGTAGTCGTGGGAGTCCGCCCGGAGTCGTGGGATCTGGTGGGGGCGTGGCGAAAGGGCTCGCTGGCCGTTGACGCCGACCTGCTCGAAGAGTTGGGCGCCGAATCGTTCGTGTACGCGAAGGGTACGCCGGATTGCCAGTGGCAGAGCCGATCCGGACGGATCGTCATTCGCGTCGACCGGAAGATGTCGGTGGCACCGGGGGAGTCGCTTCATCTGCTGCCCAAGGCCGGCGAGGTGTACTTCTTCTCCGCAGAGACCGGGGTACGTCTGTAGCGATACTGTGTGCGGCATGACCGTCGCGCGTTCGCTGTTGCTGTTCGTACTCGCCGCGCTGCTCGAAATCGGGGGCGCCTGGTTGGTGTGGCAGGGAATTCGCGAACACAAGGGATGGATCTGGGTAGGACTCGGCGTCATCTCGCTCGGCCTCTACGGTCTGGTCGCCACGATGCAACCGGATGCCAACTTCGGGCGCATCCTCGCCGCGTACGGCGGGATCTTCGTAGCGGGTTCACTGCTCTGGGCGGTGGTGATGGACGGATTCCGCCCGGATCGTTTCGACATCGCCGGTGCGCTGATCTGTCTGGTCGGTGTCGGGGTGATCATGTACGCCAGGTAGGGCCTTCGGCCCCGTGCGCGCTCAGGGAGTCCAGAGGGTCCTTAAGCGCGCACGGGGGCTTGCCCCTACTGCTACCAGATCTTCACACGCTTCTCCGGATCCAAATACAGTGCGTCACCTGGCTTGACGTCGAACTCCTCGTGGAACGTGTCGAGGTTGCGGACGACGCCGTTGCACCGGAACTCCGGCGGCGAGTGCGGGTCGACGGCCAGACGGCGAATCGCCTCGGCTTCGCGAGCCTTCGTGCGCCATACCTGAGCCCACCCGAAGAACACGCGCTGCAAGCCGGTGAGGCCGTCGATGACCGGCGGTTCGGTACCTTCGGTCGCGATCTTGTACGCCGCGATCGCGATCGACAGACCGCCGAGGTCGCCGATGTTCTCGCCGATCGTGAACTCACCGTTGACGTGGTGGCCCGGCAGTTCCTTGGGTTCGAACTCGTTGTACTGCTCGATGAGAGCCTTTGTGCGCTTGCCGAATTCGCTGCGGTCCTCGTCGGTCCACCAGTCGACCATGTTGCCGTCGCCGTCGTACTTGGCGCCCTGATCGTCGAATCCGTGCCCGATCTCGTGGCCGATGACGGCGCCGATGCCGCCGTAGTTTGCAGCGTCGTCGGCTGCGGCGTCGAAGAACGGCGGCTGGAGAATGGCTGCGGGGAAGACGATTTCGTTCATGCCCGGGTTGTAGTACGCGTTGACGGTCTGCGGCGTCATGAACCACTCGTCACGGTCCACGGGGCCGCCAAGCTTGGCCAGATCGCGGTCGTACTCGGCGGCGTATCCGCGACGGTAGTTGCCCACCAGGTCGGTAGCCGAGATATCGAGACCGGCGTAGTCACGCCACTTGTCGGGGTAACCGATCTTCGGGGTGAATTTCTCGAGCTTGGCCAATGCGGCCTCACGAGTCTGCGGGCTCATCCACTCGAGGTCGGCGATGTTGCGGCGGTACGCCTCCTGCAGGTTGGCGACCAGTTCCAGCATGCGGGTCTTCGCCTCAGCGGGGAAGTGACGGTCGACGTAGAGCTTTCCGACGGCCTCGCCGAGCAGATCCTGAACCAAGCTGACCCCGCGCTTCCAGCGCTCACGGTTCGCTTCGGTTCCCGAGAGCGTGGTGCCGTAGAAAGCGAAGGTCTCGTCGACCAGCGCCGAATGCAGGTAGGGGGAGCGGGCGTGCAGCACCTTCCACGCCGCCCAGGCCTTCCAGTCGTCGAGTGACTCGGACGCCCAGAGCGCGGTGAAGGTGTGCAGGAAATCTGGCTGACGGACCACGATTTCGGCGAACTTCTCCGAATCGGCGCCGAGACCGGACAGCCATGCCGCCCAGTCCAAACCGGGGTTCTGTTCGGTCAGTTCCTCGAAGCCCACGAGGTTGTAACTCAGATCTGCGTCACGACGCTTGACGACGTCCCAGTGCCCGGCCGCGATCTTCTTCTCGAGTTCGAACACACGCTGGGCGTCGTAGCCGACGCCGGCGAGGGTGAACATCTTGTCGATGTGCGCGACGTACTTCTCGCGGATCTCCGCGTAGTTGTCCTCGCGGTAGTACGACTCGTCGGGCAGGCTGATTCCCGACTGGCTGAAGTGGATCAGGTACCGCTCGGAGTTCTTGGCATCGGTGTCGACGTAATGCGAAATGGCACCGCCGACGCCCACGCGCTGGTGGCGTCCGATCACGGTGGCCAACGACGACCGGTCGGGCGCATCGGCGACGGCGTCGAGCTCGTCGTCGATGGGGCCGAGGCCCGCGGCCTCCACGGCGTCGGCGTCCATGAAGCTCGAGTACAGGTCGCCGATGCGCTGTGCATCGGTACCGGCGGCAGAGTTGGACTCCGCGGCTTCGGTGATGATGGTCTGTACGTCTTCTTCGGCCTTGTCGTAGAGCGTCCGGAAGGCCCCGTCGACAGCGCGGTCTGCCGGAATCTCGTATTCGGCGAGCCATTTTCCGTTGACGTGGACGAACAGATCGTCCTGCGCCCGTGTGTCGCCGTCGAGGTGGGTGAGGTCGATGCCTGAGCGATGAGCCGTGGTCATTTCTCCATCCTTACACGATCATGACGAACTGCTCGGTGTGTGCGCGATCGCTCCACGCCGAGTTCATCTCTTGTGCTGGGCAACGTCGGTATGGCATGGCACGATCGAATACGTGACCAGCAGACCTGCCGCAGATCCGCACCTGCAGGACCTCGCGCGACTACGACGCGTGCGAGACCGTATAGACCGGGAGTACGCGCGGCCTCTGGACGTGGAGGCGCTCGCGCGGGGAGTGAACATGTCTGCGGGGCATCTCAGTCGCCAATTCCGTCAGGCGTACGGCGAACCGCCGTACGCCTACCTGATGACCAGGCGAATCGAGCGCGCAATGGCGTTACTGCGCCGCGGGGACCTCAGTGTCACGGACGTCTGCTTCGAAGTCGGCTGCAGCTCTCTCGGCACTTTCAGCAGTAAGTTCACCGAATTGGTAGGGGTCCCGCCCAGCGTCTATCGGCGCGAGGCCGAACAGTCGACGGCCGGAATGCCGTCCTGCGTGTCCAAACAAGTCACCAGACCGATCAGGAATCGAGAAGCGCAGACCCCACAACCGCAATTAACGTGATCGCCATGGACATCACCATTCACTCGAGCTTCCTTCCGCAGGACGACCCTGACGCCGCCCTGAACTTCTACCGCGACACCCTCGGCTTCGAGGTTCGCAACGACGTCGGCTACGACGGCATGCGTTGGATCACGGTAGGACCGCCCGGCCAGCCCGGCACCTCCATCGTGCTGCATCCGCCGGCCGTCGATCCCGGAATCACCGACGACGAGCGCCGCACCATCATCGAGATGATGGCCAAGGGCACGTACGGCGGACTTCTCCTGGCCACCAAAGATCTGGACGATACGTTCGAGCGGCTTCAGGCCGGCGACATCGACATAGTCCAAGAACCGACCGAGCAGCCGTACGGCGTCCGCGATTGCGCCGTCCGCGATCCAGCGGGAAACCTGATCCGTATTCAAGAATTGCGCTGAGACCGTCAACTGCGCTGAGACCGTCGGCGATCGACTGACAGATGGAGACACGATGACTGCCTTGCACACTGCAGACAGCCACGATTTGATCCGCGTGCAAGGCGCGCGGGTGAACAATCTCGAAGACATCAGCGTCGAGATCCCGAAGCGGAGGCTGACGGTTTTCACCGGCGTCTCCGGTTCGGGCAAGAGTTCGCTGGTGTTCAGTACGATCGCCGCGGAATCGCAGCGGATGATCAACGAGACCTACAGCGCTTTCGTTCAAGGATTCATGCCGACGCTCGCGCGGCCGGACGTCGATGTTCTGGATGGCCTGACCACCGCGATCATCGTCGATCAGCAGCGGATGGGCGTCGACCCGCGCTCGACAGTCGGAACCGCGACCGACGCCAACGCGATGCTCCGCATCTTGTTCAGCCGTCTCGGAAAGCCTCACATCGGTTCGCCTCAGGCGTTTTCGTTCAACGTGGCCTCGATCTCCGGAGCAGGCGCGGTCACCATGGAACGTGGAGGCCGTCAGACGAAAGAGCGTCGTAGCTTCAAGATCACCGGCGGCATGTGTCCGCGCTGTGAGGGACGAGGGGCGGTCAACGATTTCGATCTGACCGCGTTGTACGACGACACCAAGTCGCTCAACGAGAGTGCGATCACGGTTCCCGGTTACAGCATGGAAGGTTGGTACGGCCGGATCTATCGCGGCTGCGGCTTCTTCGATCCCGACAAGCCGATCAAGAAGTACACCAAGAAAGAACTGAACGATCTGCTCTACAAGGAGCCGACCAAGATCAAGGTCGAAGGAATCAACCTGACGTACACGGGTCTGATTCCGCAGATTCAGAAGTCGTTCCTGGCCAAGGACGTCGACGCAATGCAACCCCATATCCGGGCCTTCGTGGAGCGTGCGATCACGTTCACCACCTGCCCCGAATGTGACGGGACGCGACTGAGCGAGGGTGCCAGGTCGTCGAAGATCAAGGGCGTCAACATCGCCGACGCCTGCTCGATGCAGATCAGCGATCTCGCGGAATGGGTCAGCGGATTGAAGGAGCCGTCGGTCGCTCCGTTGCTCACGACGCTCGGTGAAACGCTCGACTCGTTCGTGGAGATCGGACTCGGTTACCTCAGTCTCGACCGTCCGTCGGGAACACTGTCCGGCGGTGAAGCTCAGCGCACCAAGATGATTCGTCACCTGGGTTCCTCGCTCACCGACATCACGTATGTCTTCGACGAGCCCACCACCGGCCTGCATCCGCACGACATCGCAAGGATGAACGACCTTCTGCTGCGCCTGCGGGACAAGGGCAACACGGTGCTCGTTGTCGAGCACAAGCCGGAGACGATCGTGATCGCCGACCACATCGTCGACCTCGGTCCGGGCGCGGGTAGCGCCGGCGGAAACGTCTGCTTCGAGGGCACCGTCGAAGGCCTTCGTGCCAGCGACACCGTCACGGGGCGTCACTTCGACGATCGGGCCGCCATCAAGGAGACCGTGCGCGAGTCCACCGGCGCAATCGAGATCCGTGGAGCGAACTCGCACAATCTGCAGGACGTCGACGTCGACGTGCCGCTCGGCGTACTCGTCGTGGTGACCGGTGTGGCCGGATCGGGTAAGAGTTCGCTGATCCACGGATCGCTCGCGAAACGCGAAGACGTGGTGTCGGTCGATCAGAGCGCAATCCGCGGCTCGCGTCGGAGCAACCCGGCAACCTACACCGGGCTGCTCGATCCGATCCGCAAGGCATTCGCCAAGGCCAACGGCGTGAAGCCGGCGCTGTTCAGTGCCAACTCCGAGGGTGCCTGCCCGACGTGCAACGGCAACGGCGTCATCTACAGCGACCTGGCGATGATGGCCGGAGTTGCCACGCTCTGCGAGGAGTGCGAGGGCAAGCGCTTCCAGGCGGAAGTTCTCGAGTACAAATTCGGTGGCAAGGACATCAACGAGGTTCTCACGATGTCAGTGTCCGAGGCCGAGGAGTTCTTCGGCGACGGTGAGGCCAAGACGCTTGCGGCGCACAAGATCCTCGTACGACTGGTCGACGTGGGGCTCGGGTACCTCACGATCGGCCAGCCGTTGACGACGCTGTCGGGCGGTGAGCGTCAGCGAATCAAGCTGGCAACACACCTGGGGGAGAAAGGTGGTGTGTACGTCCTGGACGAGCCGACCACCGGACTGCACCTGGCCGACGTCGAGCAGTTGCTCGGCTTGCTCGATCGACTCGTCGATTCCGGTAAGTCCGTCATCGTCATCGAGCACCACCAGGCCGTG
This sequence comes from Rhodococcus sp. KBW08, assembly GCF_003852455.1. Taxonomy (NCBI): domain Bacteria; kingdom Bacillati; phylum Actinomycetota; class Actinomycetes; order Mycobacteriales; family Nocardiaceae; genus Rhodococcus; species Rhodococcus sp. KBW08. The sequence goes on along the minus strand of NZ_QAJJ01000009.1, from coordinate 615,572 downwards.
ATGGCGCATGCCGACTGGATCATCGACCTCGGCCCGGGTGCCGGTCACGACGGTGGCCGGATCGTCTTCGAGGGCACTCCCGAGGAGCTGGTTGCCGACGGCTCCACCCTCACCGGAAAGCACCTCGCGGCATACGTGGGCAGCTGAGTCGGCTCCTACCTCAGGCGTCGATACCGAGGTTGATGACGGCGAGGTAGGAACCGTCCGACTGCTTCTCGACGGTCATGAGGCCGGTGTCGTCGTAGATGCCGTCACTGGCGTTGTTCGTGTTGTTCTCACGACCGGTGTGCTCGCTGTACGGGGACTGCGAGTACACCTCGTCGAGAAGGGTCTCGTCGAAGAAGGTCTGCGACGTGAGGACCGTCTTCTTGTCGATGTGCACCTTGACGTGAATGTGAGTGGTGCGGCCCATGTACCAGCCGGGAAAGATCGTGGTGAACTGCGCGATGCCGTTTGCATCGGTGGTCTGGGCACCGCGCAGGTAGGTGCCGTCGTCCGTGGTGGTGGCTTCGGTGTCGCCGACGCTGTACGAACCGTCGGAGGTCTCACCGGAACCACCCATCCCGCCGCCCATCCCTCCGGGTGTGCCTGAGGGAGGTTCGCCCATTCCACCCCCGGGTGCACCTGACGGAGGTTCGCCCATTCCGCCGGCCGGGGGCGTTCCGCCGCCGCCACCGCCGTTGGCGCTCAGGGATCCGGATTCGAAACCGGAGTACACGCCGCCGGCGTCGCAGTGCCAGATCTCGACGACGGCGTTGGAGACCGCGCCGATGCTGCCGTCGACGTTGCACTGGCTGTTGTCCTGCACGCGCATTGCCACCTGCAGTGTGGTGCCCGGACGGTCTTCGCGGATGTCGCCGCGAATGGAGTCGACGTCGAACCAGTAGGGCCCCTGCGTCTCTTCCTTGCTCATGACGCACTGCGGCGCCTTGGCCAGAAGCGCGGTGACGGCATCGCCGGACGTGGCAGCGGCGGAAGTTCCGGACGCGGTTGTCGTCGACGCAGCCGCAGTTGAAGTCGTCGTGGCGGTGCCACTGTTACCGGAACACGCTGCGATGAGCCCGCCGAGACTGATGGTTCCGCCGAGGGCGAGGGCCCGTCGACGGCTCACGCGTAGCCGGCTTGCTTCGATGTCTTTGTTCACGCCGCTGTACCTCCATTGTGTGGGCTGTTGTCTCAATGGTGGACGGGCGGCCTGGTGCGGAACTGGTTATCCGCTGTGAACTTGCTGGGAGAGCATCTGGATGCTCGACGTGGCCCGCACGTAGACCTGTCCGCCGGCGTCGACGATGCGAGTTTCGATCAGCGCGAGCCTGCGCCCGGCACGAATCACGACGGCCTCGGCGCGCATGATCGGTCCACCGATGTCCGGCGAGCGCAGGAAGTCGATCTTGTGGTCGAGGACGCGATAGTCCTGATCGATGCTGGTCAGGGTTTGTGCTGCCAGGCCGGTAACCGCGTCGACCGCCGAGATCAAGACACCGCCCTGAACAGCGCCCAGTGGGTTGGCCATCCAGGTGACCGGGGCGAACTCGCCCACGACGGAACCCGGGGTCACGTCGACGACCGCAAGATCGAGGAGTCCGGCGAGCGGGCCGCGTTCGAGTTTGCCGTCGCGGATTCCTTCGACGACGTCGGATCCGGACAGCCCGCGCAGGTCGCTGGTCTTCTCCGGTACCGGGACGGGCAGTGGCTCACCCTCCACGTAGTCGTCGATTCCGACGACGGGAGGACGCGAGACCACCATGGCGCGGCCGGCCATCACTGCCAGGAGGGTGCCGTTGTCGTCGTGAAGTTGCCCGGATGCCAGGCCGACGCCGTCGTCGAGATGCACGAGTGTGCCGGTGGCACCGACGTCCGCGACGGCGGGGATGTCTGCGCCGGCACTGACCGTGACCTGCGCGAGTACGGACTGATGCCCGGAAGTCAGTCCCGAGTACACCGCGCCGCCCATGGCTCCGTCGATCATGACTCCGATGGAACCGAGCACGGTCTTGCCACGGTGATCGTGGAATCGCGGGCCGACGGACTGGGCGAAGCCCAGGTCCCCGGGCACAACCGACACGGCACGCACACCCATCAAGGTGTTGAGGGGATCAAGCTTCTTGACGGGCGCGGCGGAGTTGTCGATGCTCATCCGTCGAGTATCTCCAGCGCGCACAGTCCGGCCGAGACCGGGTCTCAACCTCCGATACGGGAATGCATTTCCCAGACGAGGACTTCGGCCCCGGCGTCGGAGGTCAGTTGCTGCCCACCCGAATCGCTCAACCGGACGGCATCGCCCTCGTACAGTGTGCCGACACCCTCCATCTCGGCGGTGCCCTGCGCGACGAAGACATGCAGGAACGGTGCGCTGGGAAGATGAACGGAGGTGCCGGGCAGAATGCGAGCGACGTGCATGGCAGCGTTCTTGTTGTTGATGCGAATCGCCGAATGATCCTTGTAACGGTCCATTCCGGAGGCGACCGGGATCAGACCGCCGCGCAGCAGTTCGTCGTCGATCTCGAGTTGCTCGTACCCGGGTGTGAGTCCGCCTTCGTCCGGTACCACCCACATCTGCACGAAATGTACGGGGTCGGAATGCTGTTCGCCGCCGAGGCGCCACGAATCGTTCTTCTCGCTGTGCATGATTCCGGTGCCGGCACTCATACGCTGGGCGAGTCCGGGATAGATGACGCCGCTGTGGCCGATGGAGTCCTGGTGCACGAGTGAACCGCGAAGCACCCACGTCACGATTTCCATGTCCTTGTGGGGGTGGGTGTCGAAGCCGGTTCCCGCCAGTACGGTGTCGTCGTTGTTCACGAGCAGCAGTCCGTGATGGGTGTTGTCCGGATCGTAATGCTGTCCGAACGAGAACGAATGCTTCGAATCCAGCCAGGAGACGCGGGATTTCAAGCGATCACCGGAGCGGTGCACATCGATGTGCGGTGTCGTCCGTGGGGCCTGTGCTCGACCAGATGCCATGGCTCCTCCTTCTGCGCCACCGGGATCCACCACTGCCGGATCCACCACTACCGGCATCCACCCTACGACGAACCTGCTGTGTAGTCCGAGCATTGGGCGTACTCGGTGGTGTCGTCAGTTCGCCGACGCGTGCATCTCCCACACGAGTATCTCGGCATCGTCGATTCCCTGGACGAGGTGACCTCCAGTATCCTTGAGTCGCAACGAATCTCCTGCTCCGAGTAGTCCGACTCCCTCGACGTCGACGGTGCCGCGGGCAACGAACCCGTGCACGTACGGTGCGTCCGGCAGGAATACCGACCCGCCGGTCTCGAGGCGTGCAACATGAAGTGCCGCATGTTTGTTGTGCAGACTGATCGCGCTGTGATCGCGATGCGCGGGCATCCCCGACGCCAAGGTGATCAGGCCGCCGCCGTCGAGTTCGGAATTGATGTCGAGTTCCTGATAACTCGGAGTGACTCCGGATTCGTCCGGCGGAATCCACATCTGGACGAGGTGAACGGGTTCGGTGACACGGGTGCCATCGGCCCGCCAGCGATCGTTGCGCTCGGAGTGCAGGATTCCGGAGCCGGCGCTCATTCTCTGTGCGAGGCCCCGATGGATGACACCGGAGTGCCCGGCGGAATCCTGGTGAACCAGCGATCCGCTGAGCACCCACGTCACGATCTCGGTGTCGCGGTGCTGATGGGTGTCGAAACCGGAGTCGGCTTCGATGATGTCGTCGTTGTTCACCAACAGAAGTCCGTGCGCGTACGCGGCGTGATCGAAGTTTCCCGCGAAGGGGAAACTGTGACGCGCCGTGAGCCAGCCGTAGTCGAGGTGCCTACGTTCGTCCGCTCGTTGGACGACCGTCGACGACATGTCAGCTCAGCTTCTCGTGTGCTGCCGGGATGGATCCTAGGCGTCCGGCCTGGAAGTCCTCGAAAGCCTGCATGACCTCGGACTTGGTGTTCATGACGAACGGTCCGGCCATGGCGATCGGCTCGCGGATCGGCTTGCCGCCGAGGATGAAGACCTCGAGGGATTCGGTCCGTGAATCCTGGCGATCGGAAGCAGCGACGGTGATGGAGTCACCGCGTCCGAAGACAGCCGTCTGCCCGGTTCGAATGGGTCGACGCTCGGCTCCGACCGTTCCTTCGCCGGCGAGCACGTAGACGATGGCGTTGAACTCGGGGTTCCAGGGAAGAGTCAGGCTCGCACCCGGGGCGACAGTGGTGTGGGAGAGCGCGATGGGCGTGTAGGTCGATCCGGGTCCGGCGTGGCCGGCGATGTCTCCGGCGATGACGCGTACCAGGGCTCCGCCGTCCGACGAAGAAAGCAGGGCCACCTTGTTGCCGGTGATGTCCTGGTACCGCGGCGCTGCCATCTTGTTGTCGCGGGGCAGGTTGACCCACAGTTGGACGCCGTGGAACAGGCCACCACTGACGACGAGGTGCTCCGGCGGAGTTTCGATGTGGAGGATGCCGCCGCCGGCGGTCATCCACTGGGTGTCGCCGCCGCCGATCACACCGCCGCCGCCGTTGGAGTCCTGGTGCTCCATGATGCCGTCGATCATGTACGTGACGGTTTCGAAGCCGCGGTGCGGGTGCCACGGAGTGCCCTTGGGCTCTCCGGGGGCGTAGTTGACTTCACCCATCTGGTCCATGTGGATGAAGGGATCGAGAGCGGAGAGGTCGATGCCCGCGAAGGCGCGGTGAACGGGAAAGCCTTCACCTTCGTATCCGACCGGTGCGGTGGTGATGCTCTTGACGGGGCGGTCGACTGCTGACTCTGCCGGCTCGTCGAGGCGGGGCAGGGCCAAGATGTTCTCGACTGTCACAGCAGGCATGTCGTACTCCTTGTATCCGTGAAGCTGATGTCAGGTAGTTGATTATTCAACTATCTCATCAGGAGTCAACAAAGTCGAGCCCCGGGTATTCCCGGGGCTCGACTGGTGTTCGGATCAGCCTGTTGTCTGGATCAGCGCAACATGCTGCCCAGGGTCTTTGCAGCCGCCATGACCTCGGCGCCCAGCGCTGCTTGGTCCTCGGAGTCGAAGACGGAAATTCCGAGGCTGGAGATGGCGTCGCGGCGTCGGCCGGGGATCACTGCCGAGATTCCCAGGACGGACGGGATGACTTCGCCGACGGTCACTGCGTAGCCGCGTGCGCGTGCGGCCGCCACTTCCTCTCGTTCCCCGCTCGTCGGCGGGAGTGAAGCAAGGATGGAAAGCCCGGCGGAGCCGCGGTCGATCGGATCGACCTGCCCTGGATGAAACGCGACGTGAACCTTGGCGCTGCGCGGCTCGACCACCATCAGCGCGCGCACTTCGGTGGCGCTCTCGCGGACCACCAGGTGCGCGGTCGCCTCGGTGGCCTCGGCGAGTTCTTGAAGTATCGGGCGGGCGAGAGTGCGCAAATCCTGTTCCACCGGTTCGGCGAGGGTGACCAGGCCGGCGCCGAGAGTGACGCGCTTGAAGGAGTCCTTGCGACACAGGTGATGTGCCTCGAGTGTTCGAATCAACCGATGGGCGACGGTTCGGTGGACTCCCACTCCGTCGGCGATGTCGGTGACCGAAAGGCCATGCGGATAGGACGTCAGGAGTTCCAAGATTTCGAGTCCGTGGTGCAGCGTTTTCGACATGCTGGAGTCCACTTGAACTGCACTTTTGCGCGGTCGGTGTTCCTCGCTCAGCTCTGACATCAAATCCCTTTCTTGACGTTTGTGAGGTATGCCACCTACGCTTTGAACATATCGCACAGTGCGTGCGATTATCGCACACTTTACGGAGCTGCACAACCTTCGGGCAGATGCAGCGCAGCGTGTTCGGAGAGAACCTTCATGAGCAACTATCGCGTCGTGGCAACGGAGGACGTTGTCGCAATCCACCAGCTGTACGGCCACCAGAGTCATTGCATAGACTCCGGGCGCCACCAGGATTGGGCGCAGACATTCACCGACAACGGTGAATTTCATTCCCCCAGTTATCCGGAACCCGTGGTCGGTTTCGACGACCTTGCAGCGTTCGCTGCTCGCTTCTACGCTGCGGCGGAAGCCGTCGACGAGGTGCATCGGCATGTTGTGACGAACGTCGTCGTCGAAGCGGTGGGCGACAGTGCCCTCGCAGTGAACGGGTACCTGCAGATCGTTGCCACAGCGCGCGGCGGCGAGTCGCGACTGGTGCGGATGACGACTGTTGCTGATCGCATGGTTCAGGTCGGTGAGGAATGGAAGATCGCCCGCCGCACCGTCTCCCGAGACGACGCACCTCGAGTGTCCGAACAAGGCTGAAGTACCGAAAAGTTTCTTGCACAACAATATTCAGTAGGAGAAGTACATCATGACCGAAAGCTCTGACCAGACGAACCCGGGCCGTACCGTTGTGACGCAGATGTCGGCGGTGTACCCGGAGTTGGCAGGCAAGGTCGCAGTGGTGACCGGCGCGGCCCAGGGTATGGGTGCGACGTTCGCCGAAGGACTGGCAACACGCGGCGTACACGTCGTCGGTGCTGACATCAACGAAGAGCAGATGCTCGCCACGGCCGCACGAATCAACACGGACCTGGAATCGAATGCACTGGCGGACAAGCCGGGTCGCGTCGTCGGAGCTCGGGTCGACGTCACCAAGCCCGACGAGCACGAACTGCTTGCGCAGTTGGCGTTGAAGGAGTTCGGCAGGGTCGATTTCTGGATCAACAATGCGGGTATCTTCCCGTTCGCGCTGGCTGAGGAGATCACCCCGGAGCAGATCGGCGCAACGCTGAGTGTCAACGTCGAAGGAGTGCTCTACGGCGCTCAGGCGGCGGCGCGCCACCTCGGTCCCGGCGGCGCCATCGTCAACATGTCCTCGGTATCTGCACTGCGGGTGCGGAAGGGGAGAGGCGCATACTGCACGTCGAAAGCCGCCGTCGCGCACCTCACGGAGTCTCTCGCAGTGGAGTTCGGTGACAAGGGTATTCGGGTGAACTCCATCGCGCCCGGCTACATCGACACGGCGATGACGAAGTGGGTTCAGGAAGATCCGATCGCACTCGCGAACGCACTCGACGCGGTGCCGCTGCATCGTCTGGGCTCGCCCGAAGAGGTCTTCGGACCGCTGCTGTTCCTGCTCTCGGACAGCGCGCGTTACGTCACCGGGCACAGCATTGCGGTCGACGGTGGTTCGCGGCATGTCTGAGTCCATGACATACCCCGGCGTCGTTCTCGTCACCGGCGGTGCTGCCGGGATGGGAGCGCACCACGCACGGACCCTCGCGGCCCGTGGTTCGCACGTCTGCATCGCCGATGTTTCCGATTCATCCGGCGTGGTCGACGACATCGTCTCGGCCGGTGGATCAGCTTCGGCTCATCTCCTCGACGTCACCGATGCCGAAGCTTGGGTCCGGGTCGTCGACGAAATTCGCACTACTCGTGGAGAACTCGGCGGACTGGTCAACAACGCCGGCATCTCGCGGCGGCTCGAATTCATGGACACCCCGAACGACATCTGGGAACTGACCATGAAGATCAACCTCTTCGGCCCGTTCTACGGTATGAAGGCGGTGGCACCGCTGATGCGTGAGAGTGGCGGTGGATCGATCGTCAACATCTCGTCCATTGCCGGTCAGATCGGATACTTTTCTCCGGCTTACTCGTCGAGCAAGTGGGGTCTGACCGGTCTGTCGAAGTCGGCCGCAGGCAATTTCGCGCAGTGGGGGATTCGCGTCAACTCTGTGCACCCGGGACTGGTCGGCACAGCGCTGCTCGGCGGCGCAAACGACTTCGTCGCCGCATCGCTGAAGTCGGTTCCCTTCGGGCGCATGGGAACTCTCGACGAGATCACCGAAGCAGTGCTGTTCCTGCTCTCGAACAGTTCGACCTACACCACCGGTACGGAACTCACTGTCGACGGCGGGTTGGTGTCGAACGGTCTTTACCACCGCATCATCGCGGAGACTGGAGAACTTTCATGACCGAGCACTGGGACGTCGTTGTCATCGGCGGCGGCGGAGCAGGCCTCGCCGCTGCGGTGTCCGCAGCTGAAGAAGGCGCATCCGTTCTGCTGTTCGAGTCCGAAACCGAACTCGGTGGATCCACTGCGCTGTCGGCCGGAATCTTCACGGCCGCCGGAACAAGCGTGCAGGCCGGCCTCGGCGTCGACGACTCGGCGGAGAAATTCTTCCAGCACTACATGGACCTCAACCAGTGGATGCTCTCACCCGGGCTGATTCGTGCGTTCTGCGAAAACGCCGGTCCGACACTGGAATGGCTGATCGGACTCGGCGTCGAGGTTCCCGCGGCGATCTCGGGCAACGCACACCAGCCGGGGCTCGCGCAGGCCGGCGTCGAGGACGTCTGGCGCGGCCACGTGCCCAAGGATCAGGGATACGGACTGATTCAGGTGCTCGACAAAGCGCGTCGTAAGCACGGCATCGAGGTCATCTTCGGGACGCGAGTACAGAAGTTGATGGAGGAAGACGGTCGGGTTGTCGGTGTTGTCGCCGACGACATCGAGGTACCTGCGGGCGCCGTCGTTGTTGCATCCGGTGGATTCGCGCAAGATCCGGGGTTGGTCAAGCGCCACTTCCCGGACGCGAACAAGGCCGGAGACTCACTGTTCGTCGTCGCAGCCGAGGGGAGCCGCGGAGACCATCTTCGTTTTGCCGAAGACCTCGGTGCTTCCGTAGTGGGCGACGGATGGGGCCTGATGCTGCCCACCGTCTACTTCCAACGATTCCATCACTGGCAGGCCGGTTTTCCGCCGAAGTCGCGGATCTACGTCAACCAGGACGGCCGTCGATTCATGGACGAGGACAGCTCGTACGCGGTCTCGACCGGCATCATCGACCATCAGGGTGGATACGGTTGGATGATCTTCGACGAGAACGCTCGCGTGAATCTGGCTCCGGGATATGCGGATTGGAACCCCGAACGTATCGAGGAAGAAGTCGCCGCCGGTGGCACGATTCGCGCGGACACGATCGAAGACCTCGCAGTGGCGACGGGTGTTCCGGTTGCGACGTTGACGCAAACCCTGCGTCGATGGAACGAGCAATTGCCCAGCGGTCACGACGACGACTTCCTCCGCCATCGCACGCTGCGTAACAAGGGCGCCGTCGGCAACCCGGATCCTATTGCGACAGCTCCGTTCTATGCCGCGAAAATCCTTCCGGCAGAGCTCGTCTGCACGCACGCGGGAATGGAGATCAACACCGATGCGGCCGTGCTCGGCAGCACCGGAGTACCTATCGAGGGTCTGTACGCCGCGGGTGAGGCCGGCGCCGGAATCCTCGGACTGAGATACGTGGGTGGCGGCAATGCAGTTGCCAACGCTTTGACCATGGGCCGCGTAGCGGGACGTAATGCGGCGAACTACACAAGGACCAGCGCTGACAGCGCACCGGTCCATTCCATCGCGCACTCCTGACGTCCGACGTCTGCGCGGCACCGAATCCAGTCAGTATCCAATCCAGGCAGGGAACAACATGTCAGAGAATGAGACCATGGCGAGAGCCGAATCCACCGAGGGCAGCAGCGTGGCAACCGAACGACAGTCGACGACGAAGGTAATTCGCGCGGCCATCGTCGGTACCGTCGTCGAGTACTACGACTTCGGTATCTACGGATACATGGCCACCACCATCGCCGCGCTGTTCTTCGTCTCCCACGACCCGAATGCGGCACTGCTCGGTACCTTTGCAGCATTTGCCGTGGCCTTCTTCCTACGCGTGCCCGGCGGAATCTTCTTCGGCCACATCGGCGACAAGTACGGCCGAAAGAATGCTCTCTCCTGGACCATCCTTCTGATGGTTCTGGCGACAGCGGGCATGGGCTTGCTGCCGACATACGCCACGCTGGGTGTGTGGGCCACGTCCATCCTCGTTCTGGCTCGTTGCCTTCAGGGCTTCGCGGCAGGCGGTGAACTCGGAGGCGCCAACGCGTTCGTCTCCGAGTCCGCTCCCAAGCGGTGGCGTGCCACACAGACGTCGATGGTCAACACCGGCACCTACCTGGGTTCGCTGGCAGCTTCGCTCATGGCGCTCGGCCTGACCTCGGTGTTCTCGCAGGAGCAGATCCTCGAATGGGCGTGGCGTATCCCGTTCCTGCTCAGCCTGCTGATCGGTGGCATCGGTATCTGGATCCGTAGCCAGATGGAAGACACTCCTCAGTTCGAAGAACTGCAGGACAAGGGCGAGACCAAGAAGCTCCCCATCCGGGAACTGCTCAGCACCTCCGGTGGCAGCGTCGTCAAGATCATCCTGCTGGGCGCACTCATCACCGGCGGTTACTACATCGCCTCGGTGTACGCCGCGACCTACCTGCAGACCACGGGCGGTCATTCGTCACGGGTTGCGTTCCTTTCCACTTCTCTTGCACTGGTTCTCGGCGTCATCACCTTGCCGATCTCGGGATACATGGCAGACAAGTACGGGCGTCGACCGGTGCTGTTCGCCGGTAGTGCCGCCGCAGTGGTTCTCGGAATCCCGATGTTCATGATGATGGCCGGTTCTGGTATCTGGCAGGCGGTAGTCGGTCAGTCTGTTCTCTTCATCTGCGTTTCCGTTGTCAACGGTGCTTCGTACGTGACCTATGTCGAAATGCTGAAAGCATCTGTGCGATACAGCGGTCTGGCATTGGGTAACAACGTCACCAACATGTTCCTCGGTGGCACCGCGCCATTCATCGCCACCTATCTCATCAGCTTGACCGGTAACTCTCTCGCCCCGGCCGGATACTTCGTGTTCTGTGCCGTGATCACCCTCGTCACGGTCTTCTTCATCAAGGAGACCAAGGGTGTCGAACTGCAGGTTGATTGATCACCTCGTGAGAACAGGAGCCTGACCGTGTCCCTCGCTGACAAGCAAGAAATCACCGAAGTTCTGTATCGCTACGCTCGGGCCGTCGATCGGAAGGATTTCGACAGCGTAGCTCTCTGCTACTTCGACGACGCAATAGACAACCACGGTGGTTACATCGGAACCGTCGACGGGCTCATCGAAGACATGAAGCTCAGACACAAGACGATCGACTCGTCGATTCACTGCATCTCCAACGTACTGATCGACGTCAACGGCGATGTCGCTCAGTGCGAGTCGTACTGCTTGTGCTTCCTCCGTCAGGAGCGTTCCGGTTCGGAGTCGGTGCAGACGCTTGCGACGATCAAGTGCCGTTACGTCGACAGGTTCGAAAGGCGCCGTGGTGAGTGGCGAATCGCCGATCGCATCGTCGTGTTCGACGAGTCCCGTGAAGACGTGATCGAGAACGTCTTGCCCACGGACTGGGTGACACAACGTCGATCGTTCGACGACCCGGTCTTTACCAGAACTCCCTGACCGGCCATGCAGACGAAAGGCCTTCACANNTGTGAAGGCCTTTCGTCTGTTCACTGCTCGGATCAGCCCGCTGCCTCCGGTGCGGCGACCTCGCTCAAACGGCCGTCCGAGAGCCTCAGCCAGCGTTCGACCTTCACTTCGGCCAGGAATCTCTCGTCGTGGCTGACCACCACGAACGCCCCCTGGTACGCGTTCAGGGCGCTTTCGAGTTGCGCGACGCTCACCAAGTCGAGGTTGTTGGTCGGCTCGTCGAGAAGAAGCAGTTGCGGGGCCGGATCGGCGAAGAGCACGCACGCCAACGTAGCCCGCAATCGTTCACCGCCCGAGAGCGCAGCGACGGGTAGGTGAGCACCCGCACCCCGAAAGAGAAAGCGCGCCAGGATGTTCATGCGTTCCGGTGCCGGAAGTCCCGGAGCGGACAATGCAAAGTTCTCTGCGACCGTCCGCGCGGGGTCGAGAAGGTCGAGCCTCTGCGACAGGTATGCCACTCGACCGTCGGCTCGTTTGACCTCACCGGAAGTCGGCGCCACATCGCCGTTGACGATGCGTAATAACGTCGACTTTCCGACGCCGTTCGGCCCGGTCAAGGCGATGCGCTCCGGTCCTCGAATGGCCAGGTCAATGCCGGGGTCGGTGAAGATCGCACGATCGCCGAACGCGAATTGCATTCGCTCACCAAGGAACACCATGCGTCCGGCGGGTACGTGAGTGCCTGGCAATTCGAGTGAAATCGTCTGGTCGTCTCGAAGAGCGCGGCCGGCTTGATCGAGCCGGTCCTTCGCCGCGTCGACCCGGGCGAGGTGTGTCTCGTTGGCCTTGCCGGCCGACTCCTGAGCATTGCGCTTCATGGTCCCCGCAAAGATCTTGGGCAAGCCCGCGTTCCCGAGATTGCGGGCGGCGTTACTTGCGCGTCGTGAAGCGCGTTCTCGGGCCTGCTGCAGTTCGCGCTTCTCGCGCTTGACCTCTTGCTCGGCGTTGCGGATGTTCTTCTCCGCCACTTCGCGAGCAGAGCGTGCCGCGGCTTCGTAGTCGGTGAAATTGCCACCGTAGAAGCTGATCTCGCCGCTGTGAAGTTCGGCGATGCGGTCCATACGGTCGAGTAGTCCTCGATCGTGACTGACGACCAACAGACAACCATTCCAGTCGTCGAGAACGTCGTAAAGCCTGCGGCGCGCGTCCAGGTCGAGGTTGTTGGTGGGTTCGTCGAGGAGAAGGACATCGGGGCGTCGCAGTAGTTGAGCTGCCAGTCCGAGCGAGACGACCTGCCCGCCGCTCAGAGTGTCGAGGCGACGATCGAACGTCATGTCGGCCAAACCGAGTCGACCGAGTTGGGCACGCGTTCGTTCCTCGATATCCCAGTCGGACCCGATTGTGGTGAAGTGTTCTTCTCGTGTGTCCCCGGATTCGACGGCGTCCAACGCAGCGAGCGTCGGGGCGATGCCCAAGACCTCGGCAACGGTCAGATCGCCCGTCAGTGGCAGGTCCTGCGGAAGGTATCCGAGAACGCCGTCGACGGACACACTGCCGGCGCGTGGGCGCAGTTGGCCGGCGATCAATCTGAGCAGAGTGCTTTTCCCGACGCCGTTCTGGGCGACCAGCCCGGTTCGGCCACCGGGCACGGAGAAGGACAATTCGTCGAAGACCGGAGTGTCGTCCGGCCAGGCAAAAGACAGATTCGAGCAAACGATGTAGGTATCGGACATGAATAGACCTCAGGTGTCGTGCGGGCGCGGCTACGCTGCTCCGCAAAAAGTCGGGTGAGTGAACGACAACATGGCCACGACGGCAGCGCTCGAAGCGTCTGCCTGTGGCCGTCATGCCCGGTTTTATCCGGAGATGTCGAGTTCACCAACCATGTCTGATCCTTTGTGGTCTGTGTCGTTTCATCCGACGATAACAGGAGCCGGTATTTACATACGAGCAATACCGGCGCAGAGAAGTTCGACCAGTCTTCGATACACCCGATCCGGGTCGGTGCCGGCCGGTTGGCCCTCGACCGATTCGAGGATGCAGAAACCGTGCAGCGCACTCCGAAGAGACCATGCCGCCTGCTCCGAATCATCCGGGCTCAGACCGTATCCCGCGATCACCTTGTTGATCACGTCGACCACCTCACCGACGGCCGAGACCAGATCAGGGTGCGGAGCGGTGGGGTAGCGGTCGGTGATGGCGTAGAGACCGGGGTGCACTCGGACGAAGGCACGCCATGCGTCGGCGAGCGCCATGACGGCGTCGTCGCGCGAGAGACCGACCGCGGCGGCGCGCAGTTGTTCGGCGAGAAGGTTGCGTGCGAGGAGGCTGAGTTGATGGTGGACGTCGTCGACCCCGTCGACGTGTTTGTACAGGGCTGACTGCCGGACGTCGAGGGTCTCGGCGAGTTGACTCAGTACCAGAGCGTCGGCGCCTTTGCTGTCGACCAGGTCGGCTGCGGCAGCGATCACGCGTTCACGGGTCACCGGAGTTCTCATGCACGCATCTTCCCCGTATGACAGTCTCCGTGTGGGTGATACATTATCACCATGAGTGATGAGGTATCGCCGCGCGAGCTGTCCGGCGGTCAACTACGCCGTCGTGACCTGCGCGTAGTCGTCGCCGGAGCATGCATCCTCGGGTTGACCTCGGTGCTCTACGAACTCTCGGGAGTGTCTCCGTCGACGGGTGCATTCTTTCGGTGTCTCTATGCGCTCATCCCTCTCGGCGTGCTCGTGCTCGTCCAGCGCCGCCGGTCACCACGACCGTCGACGGCAACGCCCTGGATCGTGAAGTCTCTACTCGCCGGCGCTTTCCTCGGAATCGATCTGGTGCTCTGGCACGAGTCGATTCATTCGATCGGGGCCGGTCTTTCGACTGTGATACTGAACCTGCAGGTGCTGTTCGTCGCAATCCTCGGCTATGTTGTTCTGCGCCAACGGATCGGCCGAGAACTGGTCGCCAGCCTTCCGTTGCTCTTTGTCGGAGTTGCTCTGGTAGCCGGGACGAGCACGACGCTCACGGGATCGAATCCCGCTGTCGGAGTGTCGTTTGCCGTGATTGCCGCAGGTGCCTACGCGGTCTACATCTTCCTGATGGGTCTGGCTACTCGGGCGGCGGGTAGAACGGCTCTGCCGATGTTCGTCTCGACGGGAGCTACTGCCCTCACCGCAGGTGCATACGGCCTCGTGAGTGGAACCTTGGATCTGACGCCTTCGCTCGCAGCTCAAGGCTGGCTTGTGCTGCTCGCGTTGGTGTCTCAGGTGATCGGGTGGCTGCTGGTGGCCAGTGCCAGTCAGCGTCTGCCTGCCAGTGCAGTCGCCGCCAGCCTTGTGTTGCAATCTGCGTCGGCGATGGTGTTCGGCGCGGTGCTGCTCGCGCAGACCCCAACTCTCGTCCAACTCGCGGGTGCCGGAATGATTTTGGCCGGAGTGGTTGTGGCGACGCGGATGCCCGCGAAGAAGTCCTCGACGACTGTTGTCGGAAAACGAATGGAGACAAGCGTATGACTACGGCGGCTGACCACATCTACATCAACGGCGACTTCAGGCCCATGGACGGAGCGGTCGGCGAAAACCCGACCGCTGTGGCGGTCAAGGACGGCCGATTCGTTGCCCTCGGAACTGATGCCGAGATCTCGGCGCTGACCGATTCGGGCACTTCCGTTGTCGATCTCGCCGGCGCGGTGGTTGTGCCGGGGTTCATCGAGACTCATCTACATCCGATGATGTGGGGTTTGATGCTCAGTGGGGTCGACGCAACGACAAGTGCGTGCCCGACCGTCGAGAAGTTGATCACGGCGTTGGCTGCGCGGGCCGCGATCACACCAGTCGGTGAGCCGATCGAAGCGTGGGGCTTCGACGACAGCCTCGTGGCGGAAGATCGAGGTCTGACCGCGGCTGATCTGGACAAGGCTTCCACCGAGCATCCGATTCTGGTGCGGCACTTGTCTGCTCATGGGATCTACGTCAACTCGGTTGCACTGGAGAAGGCCGGGATCGATTCCGCAACGGTCGATCCGGAGGGCGGTGTCATCGTTCGCGACAGTGACGGTGTACCCACTGGTGAACTGTGCGAGGTTCCGGCAATGTCTCTGGTGCACGGCCTTGTTCCGGAGATGAACCCGGATGCGTCCAAGATCGCGATGCTGCGGGCCCAGGAAGTCATGGCGTCGGTGGGCGTGACGAGCTTCCACGACATGTATGTCACGGCCGAGATGTACGAGGCGTACCGGCAACTCGATGCCGATGGTGATCTGCGTCTGCGTGCGCGTCTCTATCTCGGTCACGGAGTGCACGATCAGTTGGGCGAACTCGCCGATCCGACGACCCGAGTCCAGGTGGGTGGCGTCAAACTCATTTCGGATGGGTCGATTCAGTTGCACACCGCTGCGCTGACCGAGCCGTACCACGATCTGGATGGATGCCACTGCGGCGGAATGGCAATCCCGGCAGGCGCACTCGGGGCGCTCGTCGAGGAGCATCACGCTGCCGGGCGACAGGTTGCGATTCATACCAATGGTGATCAGGCCATCGATTTCGCACTGGACGCAATTGCCGCGGCGCGGGCAGCACACCCGGGCGTCGAGGTCTCACATCGACTCGAGCACGTTCAGACGTTGCGGGAGGATCAGATCGCGCGGATGGTCGAACTCGGGGTGGTGGCGTCGATCTTCGTGAACCACGTCTACTACTGGGGAGACCGGCACCGTGATCGGTTCCTCGGACCGGGTCGCGGCGAGCGGATCAGCCCCGTGGCTTCGGTCGTGGCGGCCGGGCTTGCCTACGCGCTGCATTGCGACTGTCCTGTCACTCCCGTGAACCCGCTCTTCACGATGAACACCGCCGTACACCGTGTGACGAGAGAAGGTCATGTTCTGGGTGCAGATCAACGGGTGTCCACGTCCGACGCGCTGGCCGGCTACACAAGTGCTGCTGCTCGTCTCGCCGGTGAGTCATCGGACAAAGGTCGGATAGCGGTGGGACTTTTGGCGGATTTCGTTGTGCTCGACGGAGATCCGTTGCGCAGCGCTGCCGGGGAGTTGAATGAATTGTCGGTCCTGCGCACGGTTGTCGGCGGTGAGACCGTCTTCGAGGTGTAGGGCCTTCGCCTTAGTTGTTGCTCGATTGTCGCTGCTTTTGAAGCGGGGGCAATCGAGCGATTCCCAAAACAGACCAAAAATTTTGTAGAACCTGTTTCAGTTGATTCCCGGGCCGCGAGGACCGTCCGGGCGAAGGTTACTTCAGCAAACGGGTTGCAACAAAGCGCAGCGATTTTCCAATGGTCCAGGTGAGAGGCGATTCTGTAGTCAAGTTCAGGTTTCAACAATCTTCTGGACATTCGACCAGCTTTTCGCCAAAAATTCCTGATACGTGTGGTAAAAATCTAAACGACGCAAGCGGACGTCGACAGCACGAGAGAGGAATGGCCCGTTCGTGAGAACGGCTCGCAATCTTTCCGCAACACGCTCTCGCTCTGCACTTACCGCTACGACCCCTCACTGACCACGGATGAACGAAACCCTCTGCCCGTACCAGGGCGCACGTGACTGGATCCGACCAGCTTTCTCACCCTGCAAGCTCCCCGCCACGGGGACCAGACGAAATGAGTGTTCTCCATGAACAAGGCAACCAAGGGCGCAGTCGCGGCCGGTGCAGCAGCACTTCTCCTCGCCGGTGGCGCGGGAACCATGGCGGCGTGGAATGCAAACGCACCGATGATTGGCGGCACGATCAACTCAGGTCATTTGACGCTGACAGCGACGGGAACTCCTACCTGGTCAGTGAATGGCACGGCCCTCGCGCCAGGCGCAATCGACACCTACAAGGTCGTTCCGGGTGACAAGGTCGTGTACTCGGGCAAGGTCACCATTGGCGCTGTGGGTAACAACCTGAGTGCGACGTTGAAAGCCGACCTGTCCTCAATTGGAGGTACCACCAGCCTGCCGACCGAGATGGAGCCTGTCGTGACCGCCAACGTCGGTGCCACGACTCTCCCGACCAACGGAACGGGTGTTGCGATCACCTCCGCAAACGATGGTGATCTCGTCGATGTGAATGTCTCGTTCGACTTCACCAAGGCCTCTGCCACCAACAGTTCGCAGGATGGCTCGATCAGCTTGGCGAACTTCAACGTCACTCTCGATCAGGCCTAAGGCTTGCGTAAGCACTACCGTTGGTGGGCAACTGCCGCCGCGCTGGTCATCGGACTGATCTTCGTATCGGTGCAGCAGACCAGCGCGCGGTGGACGGCCGCTGAAACACTGTCCGGTGGCACGATCCAGTCCGGGATCCTCGACCTGACGGTGGGCAGTGCCGGTAGCGGCCAGAGCAGTTACGACTTCACTGCTCTGGGCGCTACCGGTATGTTCCCCAACGCATATGCACAGGCTCCGTTAACAGTTCACAACTCCGGTAGCGTTCCACTCATTTATCGGATCCAGAACGTCACGCAGTCTTCCGCTGATGTTCCGCTCTCACTCGCGGTGACGCCGGTGACTTCCGAAGCTGGCTGCCCTGCCCAAGGTGCAGCTTCCGGCACCGCGATCTACGACGGGCCCATGGTCGGTGCTCAGGTACCGACAGCTCCAGGATGGCGCACGGTCGCTGCCGGCGGTACCGATATCTTGTGCCTGCGTGGCACTGTCGGTCCTGACGTTGCTTCTGGTGTCTCCACGAGTGTGCACTTCTCATTCGAAGCGGAGTCGGTATGACGCACGCAGTGAAGGGTTCTGATCAGAGAACCGGCGCGTGGTGGTGGATCCGCAATATCGTCTCGTGGGCTCTGCTGCTGGGTGTTCTGGCGATTCTGGTGTCGACGGTCGTTGTTCCACGTTTGACGGGGTCGACGCCCTTCACTGTGTTGACCGGTTCGATGCAGCCCACCTATCCACCCGGCACCCTTATCGTGGTGAAACCGCAGGACGCTGCCCAATTGCAGGCAGGTGATGCGATCACCTACCAAATCGAGTCGGGGAAGCCCGATGTGGTTACGCACCGAATCACGATGGTGCGACTCAACTCCGCCGGTGATCTCACCTTC
Organism: Rhodococcus sp. KBW08; assembly: GCF_003852455.1. Lineage (NCBI taxonomy): Bacteria > Bacillati > Actinomycetota > Actinomycetes > Mycobacteriales > Nocardiaceae > Rhodococcus > Rhodococcus sp. KBW08. Next base: position 597,306 of record NZ_QAJJ01000009.1, on the reverse strand, counting down.
GTCACACAAGGCGATGCAAATCCGATAGCGGATCATAATCCCGTTGTACCGGAGCAGATTCGCGGCAAGGTGTGGTACAGCGTGCCGTATATCGGATACGTGTACAACGCCATCACAGGGCAGATGCGCTCGGTGATGCTGACGGTTGTCGTCGGCGGATTGTCGATCTATGCCGTGTTCATGTTCGTCGGATCGGTCCGTGACCGTACCCGGCGGCGATCTGCGTCTGCAGACCCCCAACCTTCCGAACCGAGTGCGTCGGCGCCTCGAGTTGAGCAGCAAGAAAGGCACAGCCATGTCTAAGCACGAGGAGCAGCAGGCGCCCGCCTCGCTCGGTACACGTCTGGTCCGGGGCGCAACCAGCGGTCGCGCACGCGCGATCATGTCCGTGGGAATTGTCCTGGGCCTCGGCGCCGTAGGCACTCTTGCTGCGTGGACTGACAACGCGACTGCGAATTCTGGCATTTTCAGCACCGGTTCGATCGAGATGAAGCTCAACGGTGATCCAGGAGATCCAACCGCCTATGGCTTCACGACTCTGACGAAGACGGGCATGATGCCAGGGGAAAGCGTCACGGCGACCCTCCCTGTGCAGAATACCGGTGCTGCGCAGTTCAAATACACCCTGGCAGCCACGGCAACTGGCGAGGCTGCACTTGCTCCGTTCATGAAGGTGACTGTTCTCGATCAGAGTTGCACGGCCGCCATTGCCGGGCCGTTGGGATTGTCGACCACGGCCTCGACCCCGATTATCACAGCGGGACGCCAACTGGCGGCAACGACCGGTTCAGAGACCCTGTGCTTCAAAGTGACACTCGATCCAGGAGTGACAACTGCGCTGCAGAGCAAGTCGCTCAATGTCTCCTTCCAGTTCGCGGCGACGACGGCCTGAGGTGACCATGTCTGATCACACAACCCCCCGCGGTTCGAGGTCGGCTCGTGCCGGTCGTGAATTGGCACTGACCGTAGGTGCGGTGGCAGGACTGATCTGTGTTGTGGCAGCTGCGGCCTCAATGCTGTTCGGCATCAAGCCGCTCGTGTTTCGGTCGGGTTCGATGTCTCCCGAAATCACCACTGGCTCACTGGCATTGGCCCGTACAGTGCCCGCCACCGATCTCGCAGTGGGCGACGTCGTAAGCGTCGTCAACGGCCAGGGAACGCGCATCACGCACCGCGTGTACGAACTTGACCAGCAGGCCGGCAACTCTGTCACAACGACTCTCAAGGGTGACGCAAATGCGAAGCCTGACGTGGAACCCTACTTCATCACCGAAGCCGACCGTATCTTCTTCAGCGTCGGGGGACTGGGATACGCAGTTGCCTGGCTCTCCAGTCCACTCGCGATCTTCCTCGGTGGTGCGCTGGTCGGCGGACTGGTGATCATTGCCTTCCGGCCCAACTCTCGCCGCAAGGATTCGGATGACGGTCCGAGCGGAGGAATTGGCAGCGTGGACAGCGAGGACGCTGAAACAATGGAGTATCCGATGGTTTCTTCGAGTAGCGGGTCAGGCGGACATCGCTCGGCGTTCTCATTCCGAAAGTTTGCGGTTCTCGGTGTTTCGGTGTTGGCGCTGATCGGTGCCACTCAGGTGAACGGCACGTCGGCAGCTTTCACGGATACGTCTGTAGCGAAGAGTGGATCGCTGGCAGTGAGTTCCAACGTCTTGCCAGCGATTGGATCGATCAATTGCACGACCAATGGTGGCACCACAATCGGAAACTCAGACGTTACGTGGCCCCATATCGGATACCCATTCCGGTATATGCCTCGTTACTACAATGGGAATACGTCACTGAACAAAGTTTGGCCACGTGATCCAGGCGAGAATGCAACACCTGGAACTAATGTAGCCATCAATATGGTCTGGAACGACGGTGGATCAGCAACGAGCTACACCTACACGCTCCGTATTTACACCGTCAATCGGCTGACCGGACAAGAGTCAACTGACTGGCGTGGATACAGGCTGAAGCGCACGCTGGCGAATCTCTCGCTCGTTTGTGTGGGCGAGGACAGCAGTATCAGTCCGTCTTCGTTTGCTGTGGATGAGCCGGAGTCGGTACCACTCGCACGTGGAGTGGTACCGACAACCACCACTGCTGTTGATTCGCCGGTCTCCACGGCTCCTGCGACCACCACGACTCCGTCGGTGTCGGCCTCGACCGCTGACCCGACAGTCACCACAAGTGCGACGAAAACGACGGAGCCTTCGACTAGTACGACGGTTGAGTCGCCGACTTCGACGACGACAACCGATACAACGACAATGACAACCACGGAGACCAGCGATGTTTCAGTACCGATCGCGGCCCCGGAGGCGTCGGCGTCGGGCGCATTTACTGCGGCACTGATGCAGACGAGTACGGGTGCGGCAGTAGTGATCACCGACAGCGTGGGGACACAAGTCTCAAGCATACCGGTGAGTGCTACCGCAACGGCGATGTGGCAGTCCGACGCAGATGAGCTGTGGATCGTGGACGGCGCCAACGTGTATCGAGTCAATGCCGTAACGGGTGTTTCGGAGAAGAACCCCTCCGGCGAAGCTCCCGCAGAGATCGCTGCCTGGATCGACGGGCAGAAGTGATGCATACAGAAGAGACGGAATTCGGGGACGGGAGAGTTCGGATGAATGACCGCATCGTTCCCGCAAGTCGATGGAATGCGCGACGTACCAGAATGATCGGCGTATCGCTGGTCATGCTCGGCGGAGCAGCCTTCTTGACTGGCTGTGCTGATACCGGCTCGTTGGGTTCGTCAGGCGGTGGCAAGCCCACCACGACTACGTCCGTTCCGGCTACAACTACCCCTGTCGTGACTACTCCGGTCGAATCCGGTTCGTTGGCGCTGAAAACCGTCGCCGCACCAACATGGACGGACCAGAACGGTCCGATCGACCTGTCGACCATGGTTGTCGTCCCGGGCGACATTCTGACCTATCACGCCAGTTTCGCGTTGGAGATCAAGGGAACTGAAATGAAGGCAAAGTTGTCGACCAGTGATCTGGGGGTCTCCGGGGGGGCTGCGCTGGTTGCCCAGCTGAAGCCGGTCACCGAAGTCAAGCTCGATGGGGTGCCAGTGCCTGTCGGTGCCGACGGAACTGTGGTCAGTACGTCGAAGGACGGCAAGATCGTCGACGTGACAATACGTTTCACCTTCGACAAGGATGCCGCGACAGCGTTGTCGATGGATCAGTCGTTGAACTTGGCGCGATTCGACGTGAACCTGGTGCAGATTCCTGCATGATGTAGGTGCGGGCAGCACGAGCGCTGTAGCTGTTCAGAAGTGAGGCCGGGTAGCAGATCTGCTACCCGGCCTCACTTTGTGAGTTGTTGTAGGGGTTGCTTATCCGATGTATGTGACCGGCTTGCCGAGCGACCCGACATCAAGCGATCCGGAGCTGACAGATCCAGTCTTCACTGATCCGGTGTCGAGTGAACCGAAGCTCGCCGAGCCGAAGTCAGCCGAACCGAAGCTCAGGGAACCGAAATCGAGTGATCCGGTTCCTCCCGGCGTGACAGGGGTATCGGTGGAATCGAGCGTGAGGTCCACGCTCCAATTCGGCGTGATACTGCCGTTCTGCGAGGAATTCCCTGCCTCGAAGGGCATTCCGATGACGAAGGCAACCTTGGCGCTTTCGCCCGGTGCTAGGCGGACAGAGTTCAACTGGGTCCCCGGTGCGGCGACATTGGCGGTGACGGTGAGCGGATTGCCGGCAACGCCGTTTACGTCGACACGAAGGAACGCTTCCATGCCGTCGCTGATGTCGTAATCTCCGACGTAGAAGTGTGCCTCACCTGCGCGGTCCGATGCGTTTCGGACGTGGAATGTGGTTGTGTTGGTCCCGCCGGGGATGAGTATGTCTGTGCTCCAAACGATTTTGGATGTATCCCCCCAGGTCGAGTTGTCGGTGGAGTACTCGAGGATTCCGCTCTCACCATCCGCTGCATGAGCGAGCGACGGCATCAGTGCTCCGCCCACTAGTGCAAGTACGAGGGCCGCGAGTATCCCCATGACTGCCTTCTGTAGTGCGCCAAGCTTTCCAGATGAGTAACTGATGGTTTTCATAATTCGAATTCTAGTCGGACATGCGTCCAGTCGAGACGGATTGTGGGGAGATATTTGCATGTTGTGCAGCTATTTTCGAAAACTTGATCATCCAACTGGGAGAATGCTGGAAATAAACTGTCATGGGAACTAAGGTGGCACGGAAATTGGTGTCGCGGATAGCCGATCGGTCGCTTGCCTTGCAGGTATTGATTCCTGTCAAGTGGGGCATCGGCTCCCTATCTGCAAAGACGAAATTCGACGCAGATCTTGATTGTGCCTATTCGCATTCCTCGCGGATTTCGGCTATCTTACTGCAAAGTAAATTTGGTATCGGCAATCGATCGGGGCGATTGCCGATCTGAGTACGGGGATCGATATGCGGTTAAACCTGGGGGCCGTAGTTCGGCGACGCCGTTGGGCGCGCGGCGTAGTGGTAGCAACGACGGCATGTGCGCTGACGATGTCCGCGTTGCTGTCGGTACAGACATCAGCGTCGGCGTCCGAACTGGACGAGTACGTGAATTTGCCTTTGGTGAATCGGAATGCCGAATACGGTCCGGGCGGTGTGCATCCGGCGTTGCCGACGGATCTTGGCATCCTGCAGGCTCTTGTCGAGGAAGCTCGCGCCAGTGGTCGCAATCCGGAATCCTATGCGGCCTTGCTGTTTCAGTATCGATTGGTCGTTGCCACGGAAGCTGCCGGGATCGACTTGGCGTCGTGGAACCCGCGCATCGGGGTGTCGGCCAATCGCTCGAACCTCGTGAAGTCGTATCGCTTCTACGAGGATCTGCAGCTCGGTCACTCGGAATTGCAGTGGGCAGGCATGGGGGGACAGGTCGGCGCGGATTTCGGCGGGGGATTGATCGACTTCGAGTTGATGGCAGACGTTTACTCGTTGCCCAATCTGCAGCAGCTCGCCAATGCGATAGTCTCTCAGGTCACGGATCGGGTGGGCGCGCAAGCGCTGGAACAACTCCCGGAAGGGTTGCGGGCACTCGCGTCGGTGGGACGGACCGTCACCGCTGACGATTTGGATTTTGCGCTGGGGATGATTCTGGTGATGCAGAAGAACATCTTTTCGGATCTGATGCCGATGCATCAGGCGTACGTGGATGAGGGACTTTCGGCGCTGGAGGAGATGCAGCGCGCGGGATTGTTCGGCCACGAAGTCATGGACGCCTGGCGCGATGTCGCGTCCGGCGATCCGGATCGAATTGCACTGGGGAACGCGGCGCTGCTCCAGCGAGAGCAAGGGGTGATCATCCGCGACCAGTGGGATCGGGTGCGCGCGTACAAAGGTGATGTGGGAGAGGCGATCACCTATGCATCGACGGTTGCAGGCTCACCTTCGGTTGCCGGCGTGGTCCCGCCTCGCTCGTTTCGGCCCCTCGAGTTCACGACGACACTCGCCGACGGACGCACCGCGAACGTGACGATGCCACTGCCGGATTGGAACTGGTCGGTGTACGAGGACCGGTGGGACTACATCACCTCACAGCTCTTGCCGAAGTACCGAGCGATGGTCGAAGAAGATTGGCCAAGGCTCGTAGCCACATTGAGCGTTCCCTACGAAATTCAATTGGAGAGCCACCGCCCGATGATGACCCTCCCACAAACTCTCGAATCGGCCCTCTCCAGTTTGAAAGTGACGGTTCAGTGATGTCGGCGGCCACGTTCCGAAGGTTTGCGCCTTTGGTAGCGCTGACCGTTACGCTGGTTCTGCCTGCAACTGCGGGGGCCGAGGTGCCGGGTAGCGGTGTTGCCGAAGACGCGGAAATCCCTGTCTCCGGAGAATTTCGGACCGACACCCCAACTCTGGGAGAGATATTCAACGGGTTCACAGTCGGTGCTCTCAGTTCGGGGGAGTTCGCATCCGAAGACGAGATCTTTACCGCACTCACCGCCGATGATCCGTTTTACGACGAGCCGGAGTTGACCGGCGACGAGCGTCCCGGTGACCTTCTGAAGTCGAAGAAGGTGGATGTACTGTTCACCGGATACAAACCGGGACAGCTCGATGCTTACAAGATCATGTACGTCACAACCGGAATCGACGGTTCGACGCCGGTAGTGAGCACTGGAATCATGATGATCCCGATCGACGGAACGCCGGCGTCGGAGAAGAAGATCATCAGCTATCAGGAGGCCAACGACAGCGTCGGCGGCTACTGTCATCCGAGTTCACACTGGACTGGCGGCGATCCGCTCGACGGCGCGTCCTGGTCTGCCTTGGGTCCGCTGGCACTGATGTTCGGAAAAGGTTATGCAGTAGTGATTTCCGACGTCGGTAACAACGGAGACCGCGACCCCCACGGTGTCTTCGCGGGTAGGTTTGCCGGGCACGCCCAGTTGGATGCGGTGCGCGCAGCATTTCAGGTGCAGGCTTCCGAATTGAATCCCGATACGGAGATTGCGTTGTTCGGAATCGCCGGTGGTGGAGTCGGCTCTGCATTTGCCGCCGAATCTGCGCCGTCTTACGCCCCGGAGCTCGAGATCGTCTCGACGGTCCTCGAAGGAATGGTGATCAAGCCCCGAACATTCATGGAGACAACAGATTCCTCTGTCGGCGCCGGTTTCGGATTTGCGACGCTTCTCGGCCTCGAACCCTGGTACCCCGAGATGAAATTGAACGACAAGCTCAATCCCGTGGGCAGAGCGATCGCCGACGCGTACCGGGGTGAGTGCCAGATGCCGGCGTACTTCACGCTTCCGTTCGTACCGCTGGCAAGCCTTTTCGAGCCGGGAATCGATCCGATCACAGAACCCAGCTTCCAGCGCGCGTACGACGACAACGTATTAGGTCACGGTGCTCCGGCGTCGAAGGTATTGATAGCTTCGTGTGCAAAGGACGACTCCCCGATGTCACTTGTACCGGCAGCCGATGCGCGTGAACTGGCGGACACGTACAGGAGTAGAGGGACGGACGTGAGCTATCAGCCCACCGACTGCAGTATGGATCGCGCATTCGCAGATCCCTACGGCTGGGGAACTGATCTGTTCGGAATGCAGACAGTCGACTGGATAGCGCATAACTTCGACAAGTGAGCGAATCACCCGGCCAACAGTTTGTTGATCGGCGCGAGATCGAAATAGTCACGCCATGCAACAATTTTCGAGTCCGCGATCTCGAAGATCCCCATGACCGGCAGGACTACGTGTTTGTCGCCGAGGTCGAAACGATCGGTCCGTTCGTTGAGTACAGTCGAACCGTTGGCGGACTGGTGATGAATCGTGAACTCGATCCCACCGAAGGCCGAAATGAACCCTTCCAGGAACTTCAGGATCTCGGTGCGTCCGACGATCGGGTCCATCGGAATATTATGGTAGACAGCATCTTCACCGAAGTACGACGCGATCGTCTCGGCACTACCGTTCTTCCACTCGGCGCAGAAAGCAGTGACCAGTTCTTCGGGACTCATGGTGTGACCTCTCGGTGTGGTGAGACGTTCAGATGCAAACTCTGATGGCGGCGCACGAACATGCTGGGGACCCAACGGGGTGGGGATTGGGAATCGACTGAGACGTGTGAACTGTTCTCGAGAAGGACTGCGATTGCGGTCTTAGCTTCCAGGCGAGCCAGCGCGGCCCCAACACAGAAATGTGCGCCTTTGCCGAAGGCGAAATGCGCTCGGAGATTGGCCCTGTCGAGGTTCATCACCTGTGGCTCGGCGAACGACTCCGGGTCGCGGTTCGCCGAGCCCCACAGCAGTATGAGATGACTTCCGGCGGGTAGCGCCACTCCGCCGAGTGTTGTGTCCGCATTGACATGTCGGTGGTGTCCGCGAAAAGGCGACTCGAGTCTGAGCGTCTCCTCCAGGAACGCGCCCAGGAGCATCGGGTCCTCGCGCAATTGGATCTGGATCTCAGGGCGCTCGGCGAGTAGCCGTGCAGAGTTGGCGATCAGTCCGGCGGTTGATTCGCCACCCGCACCGACGAGTTGCACCAGCATCAGCACGGCCACGTCTTCGCTGAGTTCGCCTGCGTCACAGCAGTGAACGAGGTCTCCGAGTAGATCGTCGACCGGGTTTGTCCGCGCCTCACGAAACTTGCCGTAGAGGTACCCGGTGAGTTCGGCAGCCGAGGTGACGACGTCTGTCAACCGTTCCGCCGTCACGATGCCGCTGAGAAGTTCGGTGCTGTCGTACGACCACTCCAGCAATTGGGGGACGTCGTGTGCCGGCAGGCCGATCAGTGTGGCAACCATCTGCAGCGGCAGTGTGTCCGCTACCGACGTGACCCATTCGATCTGTCGACCGTCGAAGCCGTTGTCCCACAACTGCTGCGTGTACTCGAGCATCGTCGGCTCGAGTGCTCGTATGCGTTTGGCGACCAGTGTCGGCAGGACAAGTTTGCGCTGGTGCTGATGGTCGGGCTCGTCGGCAGTCGCGAGAACGTGAACAGCTTGCCCGCCGCTGTCCATATCGAAGGTCAGGGCCGAACCGTCCGGTGTACGGACCAGCACGCCGGTGAGGTTGGAGGAGAAGTCCTCCGTACGGGAAACGGCCTCGGTGACCAGTTCCCACGTCGACACCAGATAGAAGTCGGTATCGGGAATTCGGTACACGGGGTGCTCGCGCCGGAGTACGTCGTAGAGCGGGTACGGGTCGTCGATGTTCGACGGGAGGAAGGGATTGATGTCGAGCGTCGATGGTGTCACGAAGGGAAGATTTCACGCCCCGGAAGGAGAAGTCAACAGGTAGAAAATGCCTCTGAACTGGCATTTTGAGAAAATCTCACGCACATTCTGACTTCCCTGCTTCTCCCAGGTCAAAGGCTCCCCGCCTTCCGGAACGTAGAGATTTCTGATTGAATCTGTCTCAGAGTGAGACGAGGTGACGGAGAGTGACCGGTGCGAACGAGCGCCACGCCGCCGATTGGCTGGCCGGCGGTAATCGTCGTGAACTCGCTACCGAGCGCATCTTCGCGGCTGCAGCAGAGCTGATTCGAGAACACGGATTCGATCGGTTCAATGCCGACGACGTCGCTTCGCGCGCAGGCTGTTCGCGGGCAACGCTCTACCGCTACGTGGGTGGCAAGTCCGCGATTCGCGAAGGGCTGTTGTCCCGAGGTGCGGCTTCCGTGGCGAGGCAGGTTGCGGCTGCCGTCGAATCACTGCACGGCGACGAGCGGATCGTGGAGTCGATTCTCGTCGCCGTCGACGCGATACGATCCGACGCTGCCATGAGCCACGGCCTTGCGGCAGCGCGGGCCAACGGGATCGACGAGTATCTCGTGTCTTCGCCGCTGCTGCCGCGTACTGCACTGGAACTTGCCGGATTGGATCCCGAAGGGCAGAAGTCGCAGTGGGTGGTTCGGATCGTGTTGATGCTGTTGGCATGGCCTCTCGCAGACGAGACCGACGAACGACGGATGGTCGAGTCGTTCGTCAGCTCCTGAGACTCCGGTGTCAGCGAGCGCCCACGGGCCTGTCGCCGACGATCGATATTCGATCCATCACTCTGCGAGCGGGAAAGTAGTCGCTGGCCGCGTAGTGCTGACAAGTTCGGTTGTCCCAGAACGCAATCGTATTCTTCCGCCATTTGAGGCGTACTTGGAACTCGGGACGATGTACGTGTCGGTAGAGCAGGGTGAGTAGTTCGTTGGACTCGGCTTCGGATACCCCGACGATCCTCTGAGTGAAGCTGAGATTGACGAAGAGGACCTTCCGCCCGGTCTCGGGGATCACCCGCACCACAGGATGTCGAACCGCAGGGAACTGTGGGCGCAACTTCGCCACCGTCGACGGCTCCATGTGCTTGCCGAACGAATTGATCCAATCATGCTCGGCAACAAGCCGATCAATGCGTTCTTTGATGTCCTGCGGGAGTAGTTCGTACGCCGCTCCGGTATCGGCCCACAAGGTATCGCCGCCGACCGGAGGAACCTCGACCGCACGCAGGACCGCTGCGAACGAGGGGAACTCGTGCCAACTGACGTCGTTGTGCCAGTTGTTCTCCACGCCGCCGGTCATCGCATCTTTGGCGAGAGTGACGATGTCGGCTTCGCTCTGGCCTGGTTGGGTGTACTTGAAAAACGGATGCTGTTCCAGTGAGCCCCATCGACTCGCGAAATCTCGGTGTTCGCTGCGGTCGATAGTTTGATCGCGGAAGAAGAGTACTTTCCATTCGAGTAGTGCTCGGCGAAGTTCCGACATCGTCTCGTCCGAGAGTTGCCCGCTCAGTTGGATTCCCGAGATTTCTGCACCGATGGTAGGCGTCGTCGGAGTGAGTGTGAAACGTGTGTAGGGCAACACGTCGAATCCCTCCGCGGTGCGCGACGCCACGAGTGGCCCGTAAGCAGCGAGTGGATCGGTTGCTACCGGGTAGATCTGTCCGTTCACGAATGCCGTCATGTCCGTCATCCTTACTCGTTCGGTTGGAGTCCTTCGCTACGGTAAGGCGCAATCCTTAACCGTGTCAAGAGCGGTGGGGTCGCTTGTTTGCATTATTGTCAATTAACTTTATGATCTGAAATATATGGTCTACGGCATACCGGCGAGATCTGAGTGCTGATCCGCTGAACACTAAACCTGAGGAGTGGGCGAGCATGGAAGCATGTGTCGAGTACACCGAACTATTCATCGGCGGCGAATGGGTTACACCATCCGACAGCGACGTCATCGAGGTGATATCGCCGCATACGGAGAGCGTGATCGGTTCGGTCCCAGCGGCGTCGACGGCAGATGTCGACCGCGCAGTGGAGATCGCCAGAGCGGCATGTGATTCCGGACAGTGGGCACAGACACCCCTTGCTGATCGCATCGCGGTCGTCACCCGCATCAAGGACGCGATTCTCGCCAGGAGTGAGGAATTCGCAGCGCTGATCTCGCGGCAGAACGGTGCTCCGTCCAGTTCGGCGATGCGCACGCAGGTGTTGGGAGCCGTTGCGGCATACGGCGCGGCGTGTGCCGTTGCGGCGCAGTTTCCGTTCGAAGAGTCGCGTGAGGGCGTCGGCGGCCCGATGTTGATCCGTCACGAACCCGTGGGTGTCGTGGCAGCAATAGTTCCGTGGAACGTGCCACAGTTGGTGATCGCTGCGAAACTTGCACCGGCACTTCTGAGCGGATGTGCGGTGATCTTGAAACCGGCTCCGGAGACGCCGCTCGATTCGAACTTGCTGGCCGAGATCTGTTCACAGGCAGGACTTCCGAAGGGAGTGCTCAGCGTCTTGCCAGCCGACCGGGACGTGAGCGCACATCTGGTGTCCCACCCCGGAATCGACAAGGTGGCCTTCACCGGTTCGGTGGCAGCAGGTAAGGCGATCATGGCGGCTGCGGCCGCCAATCTCACACGAGTGACACTCGAACTCGGTGGCAAGTCGGCTGCGATAGTCCTCGAAGACGCAGATATCGATCGGGCGCTGCCCAACATTCTGGCCGGATCCTTTGCCAACAGTGGTCAAGCCTGCGTCGCGTTGACGCGTATTCTGTTGCCAGTCAGCAGATATGACGAGATCGCAGAGAAGTGTGCTGCTGCGGTCGCCGCGATGAAAGTTGGCGATCCGAGCGATCCGGCGACTGTGATCGGCCCGATGACCAGTGCGGCGCAGCAGCAACGAGTGCTCGACTACGTCGAAATCGGTGGGGCAGAGGGTGCGAAGATATTGACGGGAGGGTCTGTTCCGGAGGGGCTTTCGACAGGCTGGTACGTCGAACCCACGGTCTTCGGCAACGTCGACAACTCCATGCGGATTGCTCGCGAGGAAATCTTCGGGCCGGTCGTCTGCCTGATCGCGTTCGAGGACGAAGCTCACGCGATCGCGATTGCCAACGATTCCGACCTCGGACTCTCGGGAGCGGTGTGGACCGCGGACACTGCTCGCGGCATCGAGGTGGCACGGCAGATTCGGACCGGTACCTTCTCGGTCAACTGCCAACGATTCGACGTCGTTGGTCCCTTCGGCGGTTACAAGAATTCGGGAGTGGGGCGCGAATTCGGCCCGGAAGGTCTGGCGGCGTACCTCGAAGCCAAGAGCATCTTCCTCCCTGCTTGATCAGGTGAAATCACAAAGATTCAGCCCCACCTCGATTGACGAGGTGGGGCTGAATCAGCTCGTGTCCGATGCCAATGTCCTTGACTGGCGTCAGATTCCGATGTCCTTGGCGATGATCGTCTTCATCACTTCACTCGAACCCGCATAGATTCGGTTGACCCGTGTGTCCGCATACAGACGAGAGATCGGGTACTCGCGCATGTAACCGTATCCACCGTGTAGTTGCAGGCATTTGTCGATGACGCGGCCGGCAGTCTCGGTGCAGAAGAGCTTGATCCTCGCCGCATCCGCGACGGTCAGCTCACGGATCTCGTCCAGATCGAGTGCGCGGTCGACCGCAGCTTGCGCGGCCGCAACCTCTGCCGAGCATTCTGCCAAGACGAATTTCGTGTTCTGGAACTGAGCCACAGGCGTGCCGAAGACCTCGCGCTCCTTGACGTAGGCGGTCGTGAACTCGATTGCTGCGCTTGCATTCGCGTACGACCCCACCGCGGCGCCGAGTCGCTCCCGGACGAGATTTCGGGTGAGGTAGCCGAACCCCGCACCCTCGTCGCCCAGGAGGTTCTCGATCGGCACGCGGACATCTGTGAACGACAGTTCTGCGGTGTCCTGCGCTCGTAGCCCCAGCTTCTCGAGCTTGCGGCCGACACTGAAGCCTTCCGACGTGGTGTCGACGCAGAGTATCGACAGACCAGCACGTCGGTCTGCATCGCTTGCCGGACTGGTGCGGGCGACCACGAGAATCAAGTCGGCCTGCACTCCGCCGGTGATGAACGTCTTGGATCCGTTGAGGATGTAGTGGCTGCCGTCGGCGGACAGTCTCGCCGTTGTCTTGATCCCGGCAAGGTCGGAACCGGCGCCCGGTTCCGTCATCGCGATGGCGGTCATCAGTTCACCGGAGAGGAATCCGGGAAGCCACCGCGCTTTCTGTTCGTCGTTGCCGTACTCGACCAGATAGGGCAGGACGAGGCACGTGTGGACGACGTCGGCGCCGAAAGTGACCCCTGCCCGTGCGGTCTCCTCACGGATCACGGCCTGATACTTGAAGCTCGTCTCGCCGCCGCCGCCATACTCCTCCGGTAGCTCGATTCCGAATATTCCGAGGTCACCCAACTGTCGATACAGTGACCGGGGAACCATGCCGGCTTCCTCCCATTCCGGGAAGTGTGGGACGACCTCACGGGCGATGAACGTCCGAATCATGTGACGGAACGTATCGTGATCGCTGTTGTAGACGGTTCGTTGCACGTGATTCTCCTTGGGCTCGGTACCCTGAAGCCAGGTGTCCGGTTCTGAGGTGAGGTAAGGTTCTCTAACCAGATGTTGAGAGAAAATTGCGGAATGAGCTGTTGTTTTCCGACAATAAGTGAATAATAACTCATAGATGTGTGTTTGACGATGCAACTTTGGTTGTTCGAGATTTCCAGTTGTCGCGAAGGAGAGAGTCACGATGGTCGTACGTCGGCCCCACGACCGCAAACAGCAGATTCTTGCTGCTGCAGGCGAACTTTTCCGTGAGCACGGCTATCACAACGTGTCCGTTGCACAGGTGGCTGCGGCAGTCGGAATCACGGCGCCTGCCCTGTATCGACACTTCAAGAACAAGCCGGATCTTCTCTACGCAGCGGTCAACGCGGGCATCGAGTCGCTCTACGACCGGGTCGCCGGGTCCGAGGATCTGAAATCGATGATCGCCGAGCTTGCGGCGTCGGTATCTCGTCGTCGAGGTTTGTCGCTCCTGTGGCAACGCGAAGCTCGCTACCTGCCCGACGAGCAACGGGAGGAAATGCGCGCGACGCTCAAGAGCGCTGCGGCCCGCGATGCTGCGCTGATCCGAACGGAACGCCCCGAACTCGACGAGGAAGACAGCTATCTGCTCGCCTGGGCTCTCATCGCTGTCTTCAACAGCGTGTCCTCGCATCGAGTGTCCCTGCCGAGACGTCAGATGGAACTCCTGTTGGCAGAGTTGGCGGAGCGGGCGGTGCACACGGAGCTCGGCCACTCCGAGGCGAAGGTGGACACGCCGACCGGTCACGTTCCGGTCGCGATGCCGAGGCGTGAACTCTTGTTGACCGAAGCCATTCGTCTGTTCGACGAGCGTGGGTATCAGGCGGTCAACACCGAGGACATCGGTGAGGCCGCCGGAACTACGGGCCCCAATGTGTACAACCACTTCGATGCCAAGATCGACCTGCTGATTGCGGCGGTCTCGAGGGGTGGTGAGCGGCGGCGGATCGGTGTCGCGCAGGCGCTCGCTGCGGCAACCGGGCCGGAGGACGCGTTAGCGGGATTGCTTGCGGCACACATCGATTTCGCAATCAACGAGCGTCATCTGATCGGTTTGTTGATCAGTGAGCTCGACCAATTGCCGGACAAGTTCCGCCGCACGTGTGAACAGAATCAGCGTGAGTACGTCGCGTTGTGGGTCAAGATGCTCGACGACGTTCGTCCGGGACTTGAACCCGCGACGGCCAGAATCACCGTCAATGCTGCTCTGACGGTTGTGGAGAACGCCGTGCGTATCGGCCGACTACGTCGTCGTGACGACCTGCCTGAGCGTCTGTTCGAGATCGGCTCCGCCGTCTTGCTGGCCAGGTAGTCGCGCGATCAGCCGGGTGCTGTTGGCAGACAGCCATATTCAAGATGGTATACATTTTTGTATACGTTGCAATGAACCCAGTCGATGAATCAACTGATCGGAGACGTCCATGCGTTTCGACGCAACAGAACTGACGATCGAGGAACTCGAACTTCAGGCAGAAGTACGGGAATACCTCGACAAGCGGCTGACCCCCGGTAGCTATCCACTCGGACTCGGGATGTCGGGGGCGGTGGACCCGGTGTTCTCGCGAGATCTCGGTAGCCGTGGGTGGCTCGGCATGTCGCTGCCGAAGGAATACGGCGGGGGCGGACGGTCAGCAGTGGATCGATTGGTCGTCGTGGAAGAACTTCTCGCGCGGGGAGCGCCGGTCGGGTATCACTGGATCGGAGACAGGCAGTCTGGTCCGAGCATCGCCGCCAACGGCACGGAGGAACAGAAGCGGTACTTCCTTCCCGGTATCGCCGGCGGTGAGTTCTCGTTCTCGATCGGGATGAGTGAGCCCGACTCGGGTTCGGACCTGGCATCGGTACGCACTCGCGCCGAACGTGTCGATGGTGGCTGGAAAGTCAACGGCACCAAGATCTGGACCACCGGCGCCTTCCATGCCACACACATACTCGCCCTGCTTCGAACCTCGGCAGACAAGCACAACGGACTCACTCAGCTGATCGTCGATCGTGACAGCGACGGCCTGACCGTCTCACCCATTCCGTTCATCGACGGTAGTGAGGACTTCTGCGAGGTGTCGTTCCAGGACGTTTTCGTGCCGGATTCGCGTCGCCTCGGCGACGTCGGAGCGGGCTGGGGACAAAACACCGGTGAACTGGCACTCGAGCGAGGTGGCGTCGACCGTTGGATGTCGCTGATGCCGGTCCTCGAGAACTGGGCAGCCAACCAAGCAGCGCAGGGCGGGCCGGCTGCCCTTGCCGATCTGGGCTCGATTGCCGCACGCTGCTGGGCTTTTCGCGGGATGTCGCTGTCCATTGCACGGATGGTCGACGCCGGTCGCTCGCCGGTCACGGAGGCCGCGCTGATCAAGGAGATGGCCACACGCTTCGAACAGGACTGTGTTGCGACCGTCGCGCGGCACCTCGGCCGGGCACCAGACCTTGCATCCGACGACCCGTACGAGTCACTGCTCGCCCGGGCCGTGCTGGTGGCGCCGTCGTGGTCGATTCGGGGCGGTACCAACGAAATTCTCCGCACTGTGATCGTGAAAGGGTTGAACCGATGAATTCGAGGTCAGAGATCAACGCGTACACATTCGACGCCGACCTCGAAGCGATGGTCGAGCAATTCTTCTCCGAGAAGTCCGGCACCGAGGTGGTAGCGCAGGCGGAGATCGACGGTCTGCCCACCGGATTGTGGTATGCGGCAGTGGAACTGGGGCTGCCGCTGGTCGGTCTTCCCGAATCTGCTGGTGGTTCCGGTGGCTCGCTCCTCGACGC
The DNA here is from genome assembly GCF_003852455.1 of Rhodococcus sp. KBW08. Classification (NCBI taxonomy): domain Bacteria; kingdom Bacillati; phylum Actinomycetota; class Actinomycetes; order Mycobacteriales; family Nocardiaceae; genus Rhodococcus; species Rhodococcus sp. KBW08. The sequence continues at coordinate 581,216 of NZ_QAJJ01000009.1, read as the reverse complement.
CGTGACTGTCCAGCGCGCGGCGGCCAAGCACGCTGCGCCGTTGCCGCTCGCCGAGACCTACCTGGCCAGCAGGCTGGCAGCCGCGGCCGGGCTACCAGTTCCCTCCGGAATCGCAACCGTCGCACCGGGTTCACAGCGCGACGATGCGCGTCGGATCGGCGACGGTCTCGTATCCGGAACGTTTCACGATGTGCCGTGGGGGAGCGCCGCGTCAGTGCTGGCGGCAGTTCTCGGTGATCGAGTCGTACTCCTGAACATCTCCGACGCCGAGATCGGTTCCGGAACGGATCTTGCGGGGCAACCGCGTGAGAGTCTGACGTTCTCCGAAGCGCGTACCGTTGACGGTGAAAACCCGGTTGATCCCCGAATTCTCGGTAGACTCGGCGCATTCTTGCGTTCGGTGCAGATGGCGGGAGCCATGGAGGCGGTGTCGACGTTGACCCGGCGCTACGTGTCGGAGCGGGTGCAGTTCGGCAGGCCCGTCGCGCAATTTCAAGCCGTCCAGCAGCACGTCGTCACTCTCGCGCAGATGGCATCGATGTCGACGCTGGCTGTGGATCGCACTGCGCATGCGCTCGCCAGTCGTGACGCCGACTTCGAATTGTACGCAACCAAATTGGTGATTTCGCAGAATGCGCTAGCGAGCGTGCGCGCCGCCCACCAGGCGCACGGTGCGATCGGCATGACCCGCGAGTACCGCTTGCAACAACTCACCCGTCGACTGCATGCCTGGAGATCGGAGTTCGGCGACGAAATCGCACTGGCGACGCAGCTCGGAACTGCCGTCGCGGCGACGCCCTCCTTGCCCCGCTTGATCACCGACCCGCAACCGACCTTGGAGCTGAAATCATGACTGACGCCGTACACGTGGAAATCGACGGACACGTAGGAGCCATCGAGTTCTCACGCCCGCCCGCCAATTACTTCGATCAGGCACTCTTGCAGCAAATCGCCGATGCAGCAGCTGATCTCGTCGAGGGAGGAGACATTCGAGCGATCGTCCTCGCCTCGGCGGGCAAACACTTCTGCGCCGGCGCGAACTTCGGTGAGGGCGGACTTGGGCCCGATCGTGCCGACACGGTACGCGCGATCTACACCGAGGCGTTGCGGTTGTTCGAGATTCCGGTTCCCGTGATTGCGGCAGTGCAGGGATCCGCGGTGGGCGGTGGGCTCGGCCTCGCCTGCGCGGCGGACTTTCGCGTTGCCGGGCCGTCGACACGGTTGCACGCAAACTTCGCTGCGTTGGGGTTCCATCAGGGATTCGGGCTCAGCGTCACCTTGCCTCGAATCGTCTCGGCACAATGCGCAGCCGATCTGCTGTACACGGCGCGGCGGTTGACGGGCACACAGGCGCACGAACGCGGCTTGGTGGACCGTCTGGCCGAAGATTCGATCATTCGGCAGGAGGCGCTCGCGTATGCACACGAAATTGCCTCGAGTGCACCGTTGGCCGTCCGCTCCATGAAGGCGACGTTGCGCGCGGGGCTACGGGACGAGGTCGCCACTGTCCTCGAGCGCGAGTTGGCGGAGCAGGTAGTTCTGTGGGGGACCGAGGACTGCGTCGCCGGCATCGAGGCCAATCTTGCACGAGTGCAACCGCAGTTCAACGCGAGGTGAGGTCGGCGCGACCACTATCGTGTCCACTGTGAAGGAACCAACCGGTGCACAACGCTGCCTGCAACAGATCAGGCAGATGATCGTCTCGGGCGAGCTGCTGCCTGGACAGAAAGTCCACCAAAGCGAGCTCGCCGAGCGGTTGAACGTCAGCCGAATTCCGGTCCGTGAGGCACTGTCGACCTTGCAGGCAGAGGGCGTCCTCGAACACAAGTCGAACACCGGGTACACCGTCACCAGATTCAGCAGTGAAGATCTTTCCGAGCTCTACTTGATGCGACGTCTGCTCGAAACGGAGATCCTGGCGTCGATCGATCTCGGTGGCGTCGACGTCGCCGAGTTGGAACGAATTCAGGAGCAGGTCGACCAGGCCGAACCGAGCGAGGAGGGCCCCGAGTTTCAGGAAGCCAACCGTCAGTTCCACTTCCGCTTGTTCTCGTACTCGCCCCTGAAGCGTGTGCTGCAGGAAGTGGATCGGCTCTGGTACATGTCGGACTTCTATCGTGCCCTGTACATCCACGAACCGTCGTCGCGTCGGAAGGTTTCCGAGGACCACGGCCGGATTCTCAAGGCCGTTCGCGATCAGGATTCGGCCGAACTGATCCGGGCCAGCGACGAACACCGATCTGCTACCGAAGATCTGGTCGTGCGAAGGCTCGGCGGTGGTCGACCTCGCTGAGCGTTGACGAGGAGCGGACAGATGCGCGGTATCCGTGGAATTCTCGGATACCGCGCATCGGTATTCGTTGGACGGCCGAACGCTCAGGGCGCCAGACTGTCGCGAAGTTCGTTCTTACGGATCTTCCCGGTCTGCGTCGACGGCAACTCGTCGAGTACATACACCTCGCGTATCTTCTGGTACGGAGCAACCTGCGTGGCAACGTGATCCATGATCTCGGTCGCAATCTGCTCGATGCGATCGACCGACTCCGGGTCGACCACGACGAAGGCCACCGGAATCTCCCCGGCCAGTTGGTCGGGCGCGCCGACCACGGCCGCCTGCAGTACGTCGGGGTGGGTGCACACCAACTCTTCGAGCGGTTGCGGGTAGACGTTGTACCCCTTGTAGATGATCAAGTCCTTGGATCTGCCACCGATGAACAGATTGCCCTGCTCGTCACGCCAACCCATGTCCCCGGTATGAAGCCAACCGTCGATGAACTGACCGGCACTGAGTTCGGGTTCGTTGTGGTATCCGTCGGTGATCTGTGGCCCGCGGGCCCAGATCTGTCCGGTCTCGCCCGTCGCCAGGACAGCCTCGGTGACTTCGTCGCGGATCTGAATCTCGGTGTCGGGGAAGGGGAGCCCGACGCTCCCCAACGGGGTAGGGCGTTCTTCGCACGGAGAACCCATCGTCAGCCCCATTGTTGCTTCGCTGAGTCCGTAGCCTTCGGTGACGAGCGCGTTCGGAAAGACCTCGCGCAATGTGCGGATCGCTGTGGTGTCGAGTGGGGCCGCTCCGGATCCGAGAATCCGAACCGAACCCAGATCGTGCTCACGCAGAGTCCGTGCGCGTAGCAATGCGTAGTACATGGTGGGAGACCCGCCGATGTACGTCACCTGATACCTGTCGACGTCGGCGAGAAATCGGTCCGGATCGAAGCGCGTCCCGAGTACCACTGTGCCGCCGAGCAAGGTGGTGAAGTTGTGGCTGACCAGACCGAGACCGTGGAACAGAGGTGCGATCGAGATCGACGCACCCTCACCCGGAACGATGGAGTAACGCGTCACTGCCCCGTCGATCGGTCGGACGAGAAGTGCACCGTCGACGAGTTCGGTCCGATGACCGGAGCGCCAACAGGCGGATTGGAGCACGTTGGCCACGAGATTCCGATGGAGTACTCGTACGGCCTTGGACTTTCCGGTTGTGCCGCCGGTCAATTGCAGGTGAGCAACAAGTTCGGGATCCACCCGGTAGTCGGCCAGTGGTTTCGACGAGGCGAGGTCCGTGATGGAGGTGAGACCTCCGCAATGGCCGGACTGCGCGTCGGCTCCCGGAACCAGTACCAGGATGCGAGGCGGTGTGGACTGTGAGTTGACCTCGATTGCCGTTGCAGCACAGGACGGATGGGTGAACACGACCTTGGCGTCGACGTCGTCGAATTGGCGCTTCAATTCGGCCACAGGCTGCGCCGGATTTATCGGAGCCACTGCTGCTCCGGCGCACAGTGTGCCGTAGTACGCGACAATGAACCAGATAGAATTCGGCATGTGCAGTCCCACTGCATCACCCGGCTGGACACCGCGCTCCCGCAGACCCTGCGCTACGCGCAGCGCTTGATCATGCAATTGCGAGAAGGTCAGCGACGTGTCGCCGTCGACGAGCGCGAGGCGGTCCGGGTACGAGCGGGCCGCTCCCGCCAGGATCGCATCGGCACCACAGTCGGGATAGTCCAAGCTGCGGGGCAGCCCGATTGGCCAACTCGAACTCATGTCAGGGCTCTGGATCTCTGTAGCCGTCATCTCAGATCAGCTCGAGAATCGTGGCATTGGCCATTCCGCCGCCTTCACACATGGACTGCAATCCGTAGCGGATGCCGTTCTCTCGCATGTGATGTACCAGAGTGGTCATCAGACGTGCGCCAGAACCGCCGATCGGATGGCCCAGTGCCATCGCGCCACCGTTTGGGTTCATGCGTTCGTAGTCGGCGCCGGTCTCACGGAGCCACGCGAGCGACACCGAGGCAAAAGCCTCGTTGATCTCGAATGCGCCGATGTCACCGATCGAGAGACCGGACTTTGCAAGAGCTTTCGCCGTAGCCGGAATCGGACCCTCGAGCATGGTGACCGGATCCGTTCCGGTGACCACCGCGGTGTGAATACGCGCGATGGGCGTCCAACCCTGAGACTTCGCGAACTCGCTCGTGGTCACGAGCAGCGCGCCCGAACCGTCGGAGATCTGCGACGAATTACCAGCGGTGATCGAACCATCCTCGGAAAACGCAGGTTTGAGCGATCCGAGCTTTTCGAGGGTGCCACCGCGGCGCACACCCTCGTCCTTCTCGAAGACACTGCTGCGGCCGTCGGCATCGATCACCGTCACAGCAGTGATCTGATCCTTGAAGCGACCTTCGTCGACGGCGGCGGCGGCGCGCTCGTGCGAATCCAGTGCGTGCTGATCCAGTTCGGCTCGCGAGATGCCGTACTTTTCGGCAATCAACTGGGCGCCCACACCCTGGTTGAAACGAATGCCGTTGTAGCGCTCCCACACAAGTGGCCCGTGCGGCTCACCGAAACGCGCGTCCGCACGCGCGGAGCCCATCGGTACAGCGCTCATCATTTCGACGCCGCCCGCGATTGCGACGTCGTACTGGCCGGAGATCACGCCAGCGGCCGCCTGATGAACGGCCTGCTGAGACGATCCGCACTGGCGATCGACGGTAACCCCGGGTACATGTTCGGGCCAACCGGCCGCCAGGACCGAAGACCGGGCGATGCAACCGGACTGCATCCCGAGCGTGCCGACACAGCCCCAGATCACGTCGTCCACGAGCGCCGGATCGAGATCTACGCGATCGGCCAAGGACTCGAGAACATGTGCAGACAGCGAGACTGCATGCATTCGGGAAAGTGCACCGTTTCGTTTACCGACTGCGGTCCGGACGGCGTCGACGATGACTGCGTCACGCATGGGAACTCCTTCGATCGTTCGTGTGACTGGGAAGATCTAGCTCTGGTCTCTACAGACCCATGTCCTTGGCGATGATCGTCTTCATGACTTCGCTCGTACCGCCGTAGATGCGGCTCACACGAGTGTCCGCGTACAGGCGGGCGATCGGGTACTCGAGCATGTAGCCGTAGCCGCCATGCAATTGCAGGCACTTGTCGATGACGCGCGCGGCTACCTCGGTCCCGAACAGCTTGATGCGCGCGGCGTCCGCGGCGGTGAGTTCGCCCGAATCGTCGAGTTCGATGCCGCGATCGGCGAGTGCCTGCGCGGCCTCGACCTCGGCAGAGCACTCGGCGAGAACGAACTTGGTGTTCTGGAACGCCGCGACGGGCTTGCCGAACACCTGACGTTCCTGGACATAGGCCTTTGCGAATTCGATTGCAGCCCGGGCAGATGCCACGCCGCGACTACCGATCGAGAGGCGCTCGCGCGGCAGGTTCTGCCCCAGATACGAGAAGCCCTTGTCCTGCTCGCCGAGGAGATCGGCAACCGGAACCTTGACGTCGGTGAACGAAAGTTCGCTGGTGTCACTGGCGCGGAGGCCGAGCTTCTCGAGCTTGCGACCGTATTCGAATCCCGGCGCATCGGTGGGAACCACCATCAGGCTCAGCCCGAAGCGTCGATCGTCCTCTGCGGGCGCGGACGTGCGTGCAACCACCACGCACAGTTCGGAATTCACCGCTCCGGTGATGAAGGTCTTCGCTCCGTTGAGTACGTAGTGCGTGCCGTCGTCGGAGAGCTTGGCCGTGGTGCGGATGCCGGCCAGATCGGAACCGGTGCCGGGTTCGGTCATGGCGATGCACAGCGTCTTCTCACCGGTAGCGATCGACGGGAGCCAGCGCTGCTTCTGTTCTTCGTTCGCCAGACGCAGGAGGTACGGCAGGACGATTCCGGTACTGACCGTGTAATGGCCGAAGCTCACCGCCGCGCGCGAGGTTTCCTCGTCCATCACCGCCTGAAACTTGTAGCTGATCGTGCCGGTTCCGCCGTACTCCTCGGGGATGTCGAAACCCATGACACCGAGATCGCCGAGCTTGTTGAACAACTCACGTGGGACGCGGTTGTCACGTTCCCAGTCTGCGTAGTTCGGAGTGACCTCCTTGGCGATGAACGTGCGGATCGTTTCGCGGAAATCCTCGTGCTCTTGGGTGAAGAGGTTGCGCTTCATCTCGTTCTGCTTTCTCGTGGAGGGTTAGTTGACCGCGACGACTGCGGAACCGCGCAGTGTCACGGTGCCGTCGGGCAGCGTCATGGTGAGATCGAGGTGACCGAGGCCGTCTTCGACCTTGACGACCGTGCCGGTGCACTGCGGCGTCGAGTTCACCGGGGTGATTGCAGAAAACCGGACGGAGAAGGAATGGATGCGATCCTGCTCGTAGCGATCGGTGAGAAGTCGTCCGAGGTAAGCCATGGACAACATGCCGTGGGCGAAGACGTCGGGAATACCAACTGCTGCACAGGCATCCGTGTCGATGTGAACGGGATTGTGGTCACCCGAAGCCCCGGCGTACAGAGCAAGTGTGGTGCGAGTGATCTTCGGGACCGTCAGGTCCAAGGTGTCTCCGGTATTCATCTCAGCTCACCTTTTCGTAGAGGGTGACGACTCCGGCACCGCCGAGGCCGAGGTTGTGCTGCAGAGCGAGGGTTGCACCGTCCACCTGACGTGGGCCGGCGTCGCCACGAAGCTGCCATACCAACTCCGCACATTGGGCGAGGCCGGTGGCGCCGAGTGGGTGGCCCTTGGACAGAAGGCCGCCGGACGGGTTGACCACCACTCGTCCGCCGTAGGTGTTGTCGCCGTTCAGGATGAACTGCTCGGCGCCGCCCTCTTCCACGAGCCCGAGAGCCTCGTAGCAGAGCACCTCGTTCACCGTGAAGCAGTCGTGAAGTTCGACGACCCTGATGTCGCGGGGGTCGACGCCCGAGGCCTCGTAGACGTTGTGAGCCGCCGAAGCGGTGACGTCGTAGCCGACAGCCTTGATCATGCTTCCTTCGTTGAAGGTGCTGGGCAGATCCGACGTCATCGACTGGGCTTTGATCGCGACGTCTGTGCGAAGTCCGTTGGCGCGGGCGAATTCTTCGGTGCAGATGATCGCTGCCGCGGCGCCACACGTGGGTGGGCAGGCCTGATACCGCGTGACGGGTCCGAAGAGTGTCGGCGCTGCCATCACTTCGTCTTCGGTGAGTTGTGTGCGGAACACCGAGTACGGGTTGCCGGCCGAGTGCTTGCGTGCCTTGACCTGAACCTTGGCGAACGTTTCGGCCTTCATGCCGAACTTCTCCATGTATTCCATACCCGCTACACCGAAGTACTGCGCAGCCCGCGGAACTGATGCGTCGATCCCGGCGGCAGCCTCGAGAACCTCGTCGAAGCGACCGAGCGGCCGCGGGCGGTCAGTCCAGGCACCCTTGAGGGCTCCGGGCTGCATCTGCTCGAAGCCGAGCGCCAGAGCACATTCCACCGCGCCGCTCTCGACTGCCTGTCGAGCCAGCCAGAGCGCAGTCGAACCGGTGGCGCAGTTGTTGTTGACGTTGACCACCGGAATGCCGGTCTCGCCGAGGTTGTACAGCGCTCGCTGGCCACTGGTGGAATCGCCGTACACATACCCGACGTAGGCCTGCTGAACCTTCGAGTACTCGAGGTCCGCGTCCCTCAACGCTGCGGTGGCCGCTCTTGCACCCATGACGTCGTAGTCGTCACTCTTACCTGGTTTGGTGAACGGGATCATGCCGACCCCGACTACAAATGCCTTACGGCTCATCGTTTCTCCGAATGATCGAGGGGAGCGGTGTCAGACTCGTCCGCCGTCGACAACCAGGCATTGGCTGTTGACGTAGTCGGACTCCGGTATGCAGAGCAGGTACACGGCGCCTGCGGCTTCCACCGGAGTTGCTCCTCGGCCGAAGGGGATGGTGGTTGCCATGGCTGCCATGCGGTCGGGATTGACTCCGACACGAATGTCGCGGCCGTCGATCGTGATCTTGGTGTCGGAATCGGCTGTCACCTCGGTCATTCGGGTCACGACGAAGCCGAAGGCGACCGCGTTGACGTTGACCTTGTAACGGCCCCACTCCTTGGCCAGCGTTTTGGTGAGACCGACGATGCCGGCTTTCGCGCTGCCGTAATTGGATTGTCCTGCATTGCCGAAGACACCCGAGGTGGACGAGATGTTGACGACCTTGCGGTGGTAGTCGGTGGGATTGGCTTTGACGAACGGCTGAGCGGCACGCAGGATCCGGAACGGCGCCTTGAGGTTGACGTCGAGGATGGTGTCCCATTGCTCGTCGGTCATCTTCTGGATCACACTGTCCCAGGTGTATCCCGCGTTGTTGACGATGACGTCGAGTCCACCGAATGATTCGACGGCGGTGTCCACGAAGCGTTCGGCAAATCCGTCCTCGGCAACGGAACCGACGCACGAGACTGCCTGTCCACCTGCGGCTTTGATGTCGTGCTCAGTCTGAGCGGCGGGCTCGGGATCGAGGTCGTTGACCACTACCGAGGCTCCTTCGGAGGCGAGCTTGAGTGCGATTTCGCGGCCGATGCCGCGGCCCGAGCCCGAGACGATGGCAACCTTGCCGTCGAGTGTTCCCATGATGCGATCCTTTTCGGTTTCAGCGTGCGGCGGTGACTACGCCGATTTCGGCGAGCACTTCGTCGGTGTGTTGACCGATGACGGGTGCGGGACGCGGGTCATCGGCCGGTGTATCGGAGTAACGCGGAGCTGGATTCGGTTGGATGTGCCCGTTGCCGAACTTGCCGAACGTCGCACGGAAGGCGTTGTGCGGGTGTGCCGCTGCTTCGTCGAATTTCAATACCGGGGAGACGCAGGCGCCCTGCATGTCGAATGCAGCGTCCCATTCGTCGCGGGTACGGGTCGCGAACAATTCGGCAAGTCGGTCGGCCATCGCCGTCCACGCGTCTCTGTTGTGTTGCTGTGCGAACAGTGGATCTTCGGTCAGGCCGAGCACTCTCATGGTCGCGGTGTAGAACTGCGGCTCCACGCAACCAACAGCCATGAATCCGCCGTCGGCGCAACGATAGTTCCGGTAGAAGGGAGCGCCGCCGTCGAACATGTTGGATGCGCGCTCGTCCACCCAGCGATCTCGCGCGAGTAGTCCGTGGATCAATGCCAACTGGACGGCGGTGCCGTCGGTCATCGCCGCGTCGACCACTTGTCCGCGGCCGTCGATTCGTGCCCGGAGCATTGCGGTTGTGATGCCGAGTGCCAGCAACATTCCGCCACCGCCCATGTCTCCGACCAGATTCAGAGGAACCGGAGGGACCTCCCCCGGGGCTCCCATGGCTCCGAGTGCGCCGGTCAGGGCAATGTAGTTGAGGTCGTGGCCGGGTTCCTGCGCCAACGGCCCATCCTGGCCCCACCCGGTCATCCGGCCGTACACGAGCTTCGGGTTCCTGGACAGGCAGGTGTCCGGGCCGAGCCCCAGACGCTCGGTGACTCCCGGCCTGAAGCCCTCGATGACCGCGTCGGCGGTGTCGATGATCTTCAAGACGGTGTCGACGTCGTGCGGATCCTTGAGATCCAGTGCTACTGAACGCCGGTTACGATGCAGGACAGGATGTCCGGACTGGTTTCCGACCTCGGTGCTTCGGTCGATCCGAATCACGTCGGCGCCTTGATCGGCTAGTAGCATTCCGCAGAACGGGCCAGGTCCGATACCACCGAGCTCGACAATACGAAGGCCCGCGAGTGGACCATTGGGACTGGCGTCAGTCGTCATGGAAATAGACATCTTTCGCTGGTAGGGAGACTAGCGCGAGCCCGCATCGACGGTCAGGCACTGCCCGCTGACGTAGTCGGTGTCCTGCGTGCAGAGCACGTACACTGCTCCGGCAGCCTCGGCGGGAGTACCCGGGCGACCGAGTGGGTTGGACGTCTTGACTCGTTCCATGACAGCGGTGCTGACACCGGCCTTGATCTTGCGGCCGCCGATCTCGACGAACGAATCGTCGCCGGCAACCGCTTCGGTCATTCGGGTGAGGATGAACCCGTAGGCAACCGCATTGACATTGACCTTGTAGCGTCCCCACTCCTTGGCGAGAGTCTTTGTCAGTCCGACGATTCCAGCCTTTGCGGCTGCGTAGTTTGACTGTCCGGGGTTTCCGTAGAGGCCGGCCACCGAAGAGACGTTGACGACCTTGCGGTGGTAGGTGGTGGGGTTGGCCTTGATGTAGGGCTGTGCGGCCCGAAGAATGCGGAACGGTGCCTTCAGATGGACGTCGAGAATGGTGTCCCACTGCTCGTCGGTCATCTTCTGGATGACGGTGTCCCAGGTGAATCCGGCGTTGTTGACGATGATGTCGAGCCCGTCGAACGCATCGATCGCGGTACCGACGAAACGCTCCGCGAAATCGGTGTCCGTCACGGATCCGACACAGGCGATTGCGTGCCCGCCTGCAGCCTTGATGTCTTCGACCGTTTCGTGTGCCGGTTCGGGATCGAGGTCGTTGACCACCACGGATGCGCCTTCGGAAGCGAGGCGGAGTGCGATGTCGCGGCCGATCCCGCGGCCGGAACCGGAGACGATGGCGACCTTGCCGTCGAGAGTGCCCATGTTCGATGTCCTTGCAGTCTAGGTGGAATGAGTGTTTTCAAGCTCGAGGATCACGGATGACCGTGGTGGAGCGGAGGGTTGCAATCGCTTCACCCTCGCGGGTCACCTCGGTGGTGCGGACCAGGAACTGCAGTGCACCAGCCTTTTTCGCGTAGCAATCCGTGACCGCTGTGGAGAATTGGAGAGTGTCACCTGCGTACGCGGTCTGGAGGTAGGTGAACTCCTGCTCGCCGTGCAGGATCGTCCTGATGTCGATTCCGAGATCCGCGTAGAACGTGGACGGATTCGGCCGCTCCATGTCGAGGCAGAACAGGAATGTCGGTGGGACGGGGATGTCGCGGTGTCCGGCCTGCTCGGCGGCGCTCCGGTCGGTGTAGATCGGATCGTCCTGTCCGGTGGCGCGGGCGAAGAAGGCGAGTCGCCCACGCTCGACCTCCACCGAGTGCTCGGGAATTCGGGTGCCGATGACTCCGGCGTCGAGGCTGGTCATGACAAACTCCTCGGAATCTGGGCGAAAGTGTCCGCCAGCTGATGAGTGATCTTCGAATCGCGGTTAGCGTGTATTCACTTTGACTCAGATAGCTGCAGTTGTCAAGGAATTTCAGGACCTGATGCAAGTGATGGTTGATTCCCGAGTTCGGTGGGGGAGGCTGACTACTCAGACGCGGCGGCCAGGGCACGCAGATCGCGTTTGAGCACCTTTCCGGCGCCGTTGACCGGCAACGCATCGACGAACTGGAAGGAGCGAGGAACCTTGTACCCGGCGATGAGTGTCTTCACGTGCGCGCGCAAGGCGTCGGCGTCGATGCTCGAATCCGCTCGAAGAACAACCACGGCATGTACGCGTTCGCCCCACTGGGAATCGGGAAGGCCGATGACAGAGCACGCTGCCACGGATTCGTGGCGAGCCAAGGCGTTTTCGACCTCGGTGGAATAGACGTTCTCGCCTCCGGTGACGATCATGTCCTTGATTCGATCGACGATGAACAGGTAACCGCGCTCGTCGAGGTATCCCGCATCACCCGTGTGCATCCATCCGTCACGTAGTACCTCGGCGGTCTCGATCGGTTTGTTCCAGTACCCGAGCATGATGTGGCTGCCGAACGTGACGATTTCACCTACTTCACCCGGAGGCAGTTCCATGCCGGCCGGATCGACGATCCGGACCTCGCAGTGCGGGAGAATGCGACCGGCGCTACGGAGCAACTCGCCGCCTTCCAGATGATCGGCAGGGCTGAGAACACTGATGTGGGCGGTTTCCGTCATCCCGTAGCCCTGCGCGAAGGCACTGTTGGGGAACATCTGCATGACTTGCCCCAGAAGCGTCGGAGAAATGGGAGAGGCCCCATACCTCAGGACTCGAACACTGGTCAGATCGTAGGAAGCCGTGTCCTCGTGCGAGATCAGCATCTGAAGCATCGTCGGGACCAGGCCGACGGTTGTCGGCCGATGTCGGTCGACCGCCTCGAGGAATACGCCGGGATTGAATCTCGACAGGAAGACCTGAGTGCCGCCCATCAGCGACTGGGCCAGCCACCCGACTATCCCCGCGATGTGGAACAGAGGATTGACAGCGAGGTTCACTCCGCCGCTGACGGCGACATTTCCTGCGGCGAGTGTGCCCAAGGCCGAAGTGATCAGCGATCGATGGCTGACCATCACACCCTTCGGTACGCCCGTCGTACCACCGGTGTACAGCAGCAGCGCGAGGGTGTCGCCGCCGACGCGTAGATCGGCGACGGCCACCGATTCCGAGATCACCCGTTCGTAGTCGAGCATTCCCTCGGGAGCCTGTCCGTCGTCGCAGTAGATCACGGTCGCCAGACTCGGGCACGATTCGCGGAGGACGCCCACGGTGGAAGCGAAGTTGTCGTCGACCAGTAGGAAGGTCGAGCCGGAATCCTCGAGCGCATACGTGATTTCCGCTGGGCTCCAACGAGTATTGACGGGACTGGCCACCGCTCCCGACCACCAACAGGCGAGGAGTGCCTCGTGATACCAGTCCGAATTCAATGCCAGTATCGCGACGCGATCACCGGGTTGCAGGCCCATCGCCTGCAATCCGCCCGCCAGTTTCGTGATTCGTTCGACCGATTCCCGGCAGCTCCGGACTCGATCTCCGAACACCGTCATCGGGGTTTCCGGGGCCGCTCGCATGGATCGGTGAATGAATTGAGTCAGTTGCATGTGCTTCCTCCAAGGAGTCCGTGGCGCGTGGCCTGATTCAGATCAGTTCCAGGATCATGGCATTGGCCTGACCGCCAGCCTCGCACATCGACTGCAATCCGTACCGAATGCCGTTGTCGCGCATGTGGTGTACGAGGGTCGTCGTCAGACGTGCGCCCGAACCGCCGAGCGGATGACCGAGCGCCATCGCGCCGCCGAGAGGGTTGAGCTTGGCATAATCGGCGCCGGTCGCCTGCAGCCAAGCCAGAGTGACCGAAGCGAAAGCCTCGTTGATCTCGAATGCCCCGATGTCGGACAGCGACAGTCCCGAACGCTCGAGGGCCTTGGCGGTGGCCGGAATGGGACCGGTGGCCATGGTGATCGGGTCGACGCCTGCCAATGCCACGGTGTGGACCCTGGCGATGGGCTTCCACCCTCGGCGAGCCGCCAATTCGCTGCTGGTGACCAGTAGTGCAGCAGCGCCGTCGGAGATCTGTGATGAGTTGGCAGCCGTGATACGCCCGTCGTCCTTGAACGGGGTAGGCAGCGCGGCCAACCGCCCGAGAGTCGACCCGCGACGGACTCCCTCGTCGGTGTCGACGATGGACACGGTTCCGTCTTCTGCCGTCGTCTTCACGGGGCTGATCTGACTCGCGAATGCACCCGCGTCGATGGCCGCGGCTGCTCGCTCGTGAGAGTCGAGAGCGTGCTGATCCAGCTGCGTTCGGGTCAGTCCGAAGTTCTCGGCGATCATTTCCGCGCCCACGCCCTGGTTGAACTCCACGCCGTTGTATCGCTGCCGGACCAACGGGCCGAACGGCTTGCCGAATTGCGTGGCGCTGCGCGCGGAGCCGATGGGGACGCGGCTCATGCTCTCGACGCCACCGGCGACCGCGATGTCGTAGTGGCCGCTGATGATTCCGGCCGCGGCGAAATGCAAGGACTGCTGCGAGGACCCGCATGCCCGATCCACGGTCACACCGGTGACCGACTCGGGCCAACCTGCGGCGAGCACGGCGTATCGGCCGACGCCGCCGGCCTGCTCACCGACCTGGCTGACGCAACCCCACAAAACGTCGTCGACCGTGCTCGGATCGAGGTCGTTGCGTTCGGTGAGGGCGCGAAGAACGTGGGCGGACAGGTCGACCGGGTGGACCCCGGACAGTCCTCCGTTCCGCTTTCCGATCGGGGTGCGAACTGCGTCGACGATGACGGCGTCGTTCATGGCGGGCTCCTTCGTTGACGACCTGAGGGGTCGGCTCTTCGTAGACAAACAGTTAAGTGAACAGACGATAACTTGTTTCGCGGTTTGTATCTAGATTGATCTCGACCGTGCTTCAAGTTATGGCAAATTCACATTATCCGGCGAATTCCTTGCTAGGAAGCTCTTTTAGTGATTGAATTCTGCCCAGTCCACGATGTGACCCCCATCACCAGATTGGGAATGTCAGCGCCAAAGGCGAAGTCGTGGCGAATCTTCCCTTACCAGTCCAAGGAGATTTAGTGGTACTCGAACAGCAGGTGAGTCGGCCTCGGGCCAAGCTCGGAGAAGCAGGCGAATCCAGGACAGTCGCCTGGGGAATGACCAGTGTGCTGGTCGCCATGTACGTCATCAACTTTGCCGACAAAGCAGTCCTCGGCATCATCGCCCAGCCCTTGGCCAAGGAATTGGGGCTCTCCGCTTCCGACATCGGCCTGGCTGGAAGTGCGTTCTTTCTGATGCTCTCGCTCGGTGGTTTGTTCTCCGGTGCCCTCGACAAGTGGCTCGGACTGCGCTGGGCGCTCGTTCTGCTGGTCGTCCTGTGGTCCGTGGCGATGCTGCCGCTCATGCTCTCAGCCAGTTTCGTGACCCTGCTCGTGAGTCGGATGATTCTCGGTTTCGCCGAAGGTCCCAACTCGCCGCTACTGTTTTCCGCTGCGTACTCCTGGCATGCGCCGGCGCGCCGCGGCTTGCCCGGAGCCGTCCTGACCTGCTCGGCGTCGATCGCGAAGATTGCGATCGCGCCCATTCTCGCGTACGTCGCGGTCACCTGGGGCTGGCGCTCTGCGCTGGTCGCATTGGCGATCGCGGGGCTTTTGTGGGCGGTGCTGTGGCTGGCGGTGTGGAAGGAGGGTCCGTACGGACGAGCTGCCAACTCGGGTAAGGCAGATGATGCCGACTCGGGCCCTGACGGCTCGAACCCCAAAATGGTTGCGGCACCTGCGACTGACGCTGAGCCGGCCGTGCCTTGGTTGCACATCTTCCGCACCCGCACCTTCATCGGCGGTGTTCTGCTCATTGCAGCCGCCTATGCACTGGCAGCGGTAGTCCTCACCTGGTTGCCGTCGTACTTCGAACTGGGCCTTGGTTATTCGCGACTTCAGGCTGGATCGATGTTCTCCATCCCCAGCCTCATCGGTCTTGCGATCATGTTGAGCAGCACGTGGTTGAGCGACAAGCTCATCACCCGAGGCGTCGGTATGCGTGCTGCTCGGGTTGTCTTTCCGGCGGTCGGCATGCTGATCGGCGGCACGTTGTTGGTGTTCCTGCCGTTCGTCGATGCGCCTGTCATGGCTGTGTTCATGGTGTCGTTGGGCTACGCGATATGTACTCCGGTACTTCCGCTTCTCAATGCGTGTGTCAGCGAATTGTGTCCGCCGAAGCAAATTTCCGGGGTACTCGGGGTGTTCCTGTCGCTCATGGCGTTCGGCGGGTTCATCGCGCCGTACATGATGGGACGCATCGTCGACGCGGCCGGTGACGGAGGCGACGGCTACGCGACCGCCTTCCAGATCCTCGGTGGGGTAGCGCTCGTCGTGGCCGTCATCGGCATCGTCATCATCGATCCTGCCCGTGACAAGAACTCGGTGCGCCCCCACGCTCCCGTTGTCGCTGCCCGATAGGCCGATTTCGATGACCTCCATCCTCGATCATCATGTTTCGCCTGACTTCGAGAGTTTGCTGACCTTGGAAAAGCTGAGCAGCAAGGAGTTTCGCGGATACTGTCACGCCGGGCATCCGATGAGGGCGTTCGGTGGGCAGGTGGCAGCCCAGGCTCTGACCGCAGCGGGAAATTCCGTTCCATCGGAAAATCTCGCGCACTCTCTTCACGGCTACTTCCTCAGTGCAGGCGATCCCACCAAGCCGATCGTCTACGAGGTGGAACGACTCCGAGACGGGCGGTCGTATCGTTCCCGTCGGGTCACCGCGAGACAAGGCGGAGAACCGATCTTCACGTTGTCGGCCTCCTTCAAGTTGTCCGAAGACGGTGCGGATCGACAGTTGGTCATGCCTGAAGTGCCACCACCCGAGGACCTTCCGGATCCGTACGAGCACTGGGCGAAAGAGCGACCTGAGGAATATCAGGCCGCGACTACGGTTCGGGTGATGTCACTGCGCTTCGTACCGCAGGATCGGGTATCGGACTACCGTGCAGTACCGGGACTTTCGGAGCAGACAGTGTGGCTGAAACCTGCTCAGGCCTTGCCGGACAATCCATTGCTCCACGTCTGCGCGCTCACGTACGGCTCCGACATGACACTGGCGTCGACAGCGTCACTCGATATCCAGCCGCATCGTTCGATGCTCAAAGGAGAATCCAGGGCGATCGTGACCTCCCTCGATCACGCCGTGTGGTTCCACCGCCCGTTCCGGGCGGACGACTGGATGCTGTTCTCGCAAACCAGTCCGTCGTCCTGCGACGGGCGCGGTCTCTCGAGTGGGCATTTCTGGAGTAGGAAAGGAGATTTGGTAGCCACTGTGGTCCAAGAGTCGTTGGTCCGCCGGATCGACTAGAAGATTCATTCCATCCATTCCGAACAGCTGGAGGTTTTACTCATGACGCTCGCCTGGCCGGCCGATATGCCTCGGTGCCTCGACTATCCGACGACAGGAATCGACGCAGTTCTGGCAGGGGCTGCTCGCGCGTACCCTGACCGAATTGCGCTGCAAGACGGCGACCTTGAACTCACCTTCGCCGAGCTGTACGACCGTGCACAGCGAGCGGCCGGGGGATTGCGTGCACTCGGGGTCCAACCGGGGGACGTGGTGGCGCTCCATATGGCGAACAACCTGTGGTATGTCGTGGCGTACTACGGGGCGCTGTGTGCGGGTGCTGCTGTGGCGCCGGTCAATCCGACTCTCCCGCCGGCCGGTCTCCGCGATCAGTTGGACGATGTGGAGGCACGCGTGGTCATCTCGCACCCCGAATCCGTCGGAATCGTTCTGGCAGCGGCTGCGCAGTGCGTCGACGCTGTGGTGTGCGTATCCGCGACACCTTCGGCGCCGACGACCGAAACGGCTCTGCCGGAGGGCGTTCTTGCATTCGGGGATCTGTTGCAGGCGCATCCGCTGACGTCGTACAGTGTCGATCCGGAGCTCGTCGCTCATCTTCAGCTGACCGGCGGTACGACCGGACGCTCCAAAGCTGTTCGCGTACTGAACCGTAACCTGGTCTCGAATGTCATTCAGATGGCGTCCTGGCGATCTGGGCTTCTCACCGAACTCGACGAACTCGGCGGGCTTCGAATGCAGGCGACCGTCGATCGCGGTCCTCATGCGCTGGTTCCGGGCGAAGGTGTCAACATCGCGGTGGCGCCACTCTTTCACGGTCTGGGCTTGGTCGGACAGAACGTCAGTACTCTGCTCGGATCGACTGTTGTCTTCACCGGCCGCTTCGATCCGGACCGGATGTTGGCAGACATCGAGCGCCTCGGCGTCACCCACATCACCGGTTCGCCCGCGATGTACTACGCGTTGTTGGCGAGCAACAAGATCGGATCGCACGACTTGTCCTCTGTGCGTGCGATCAACTCCGGGGCAGCCCCGTTCGACACGACATCGCTGCGGCGCCTGCAAACGATCTTCGACAATGCCTGGGTCACGGAGGGATACGGCCTGAGCGAAGCGACGATGGGCCTGACGGGTCGCCTTTGAACTGTGACGTCGCGACGCCGCCGGACAGCGTCGGCGTCGCGATCTTCGACACCGAACTCGAGATCAGAGACGAGAATTCGGCAGTCCTCGGGGCCGGCGAGGTCGGTGAGGTCTGGGCCCGCGGGCCCCAGATCGCCGACGGGTACCAGAACCAGCCGGAACTGACTGCGGTTCAGTTCCGCGGTGGTTGGCTGGCGACCGGAGACATGGGGCGGCTGGACGAGGCGGGGCACCTGTTTCTGGTGGGGCGATCGAAGGACATGATCATCTACAAGGGTTACAACGTGTATCCGCAGCAGCTCGAAGAGATTCTGTGTTCACACGCCGCCGTTGCACAGGCAGCCGTCGTCGGCGAACAGGCGCCAGTGGTCGGTGAGCGCGTGACGGCATTCGTTCAGTTGAACCGCGACTTCGCGTCCGAGACTGCGTCGGCCTTGAAATTGTTGGAGCGGGAACTGACGGACTACGTGGCCGCGAAGGTTGCGCCGTATCAGAAGGTTCGTTCCATCAGGTTCGTCGACCAACTGCCTGTCACGGCAACGGGGAAGATACAGAAGAACGTATTGAGGAACAGCCTTGTCGCCGACGCAGTCTAGGACGATCGTCCAGTAACTCTCCCGATTCGGTCCTGCCGCGGCGTGATTTCTGCGAGAGTGTCGAACATGCGTGGATTCCTGGTAGCCGGTGTGAGTACGTTCGCGGCGGTTGTCTCGGTCGTCTCGGCGTCCTCCGCCGGTGCCGAGACGACCGCGGACCGAGCTCACTCGTTTTCCGAGACCACGTCCGTCGGCGTCCACAACTCCTACGAGAAGGCGACGTTCCCTTACTTCGCCGACGCTCTGGATTCAGGGGCGTCCCTGCTCGAGTTGGATCTGTGGACCAACGGCGGCGGTCCGGACTGGCGTGTGTCGCACATGAATCCGGTGGCGAGCGACAGCAATTGCGTCGGTGCGCAGGACGCTGCCGGATTGCGAAGCGGTCTGCGAGATCAGGGACTTCGCGGATGCCTGGCGGATATGCGCGCGTGGCACGAAGCCGATCCCGAGCATCCGCCGGTGATGGTCAAGTTGGAACTCAAGGACGGTTTCACGGCCGGCTACGGACGTGGACCCGCCGATCTCGACGCCTTGATTCTCGGGACCCTCGGGGACGCGGTTTTCACTCCGTCCGATCTGATGGGTGAGTCCTACTCGACCCCGGACGCCGCCGTCGCCGAGCGCGGATGGCCGAGTGTTTCCGAGATGACCGGCAAGTTTCTGTTCGAGCTGATTCCGGGAACGATCGAGGAGGGAAACCCTCTCGACACGGAGTGGACCGACCAGCAGTACGCGACGCACTTGCGAGATCTGTCCGCTGCCGGGCTCGTCCAACTCGGCGCGGCCTTTCCTGCTGTTCACCGGGCATCGCCGGGAGATCCACGTCTCGACCGCTACGCCGATCCGGGGATCCGACCGTGGTTCGTGATTTTCGACGGCGACGCGCTCGATTACACCTCGGGCGATGTGGATCCGCAGTGGTACCACGATCGTGGCTACCTGCTCGTCATGACCGACGCGCACAAGGTTGCTCCGCAGATCGACGGAACTCATGCCTCGGAAGCCGAAGCGAGCGAGCGACTCGACCGGCTGGCCGGTGAGCACGCGAGTTACATCACCGCGGACTGGTCGAGATTGCCGAACGTACTGTCCACCGTGGTGCCGCGTCGGTGATTTTTGCCGACAAGATCTGGCAGGCGGCAATTCTCAGGAACAGGGTGCAGGATGGGTTCATGCGCACTGTCACGTGGAATCCCGAAGTCTACGGCCGCTATTCGGGTGAGCGGTCACGCCCGTTCGTGGACCTGGTCTCGCGGGTGACCACCGAAGACCCGACGCGGGTAGCCGACCTCGGCTGCGGCTCAGGCAACCTGACCGCCATGCTCGGGGAACGATGGCCGGACGCCTCGGTATCCGGATTCGACTCGTCTCCCGACATGGTGGCGCAGGCCCCGACAGACCTGCCGGGAAACGTCACCGTCGAGTTGGGGGACATCATGTCCTTCGACGCCACCGGTTACGACGTGGTCGTCAGTAACGCTGCATTGCAGTGGGTTCCGAGCCACCGCGAGCTGATCGACCAGTGGGCGGACACCCTGGCATCCGGGTCGTGGCTGGCGTGGCAGGTTCCGGGAAACTTCGATGCGCCGTCACATGCGCTCATGCGAGGCCTCGCGGAGTCCGCGGAATGGAGCGAGCGACTGGGCGGCGTCCTACGCGGTCCGGAAGGTGTCGACAGTCCGGTGGCGTACGCGCAGCGGCTGCAGGAACACGGGTTCGACGTCGACGCATGGGAAACGACGTACGTACACGTGCTGGCAGGTGCCGATCCCGTGCTCGGATGGGTACGGGGTACTGGACTTCGGCCGGTCCTGGACGTTCTCGGCGAGGCCGACGCTCCGGAGTTCGAGCGTCAGTATTCCGACCTGCTGCGAGAGGCGTATCCCGCCACGGCCGCCGGAACGCTGTTTCCGTTCCGGCGGGTGTTCTGTGTGGGACGCAAGCGGTAACTACTCGGCTGTGACGAAGCCTTCCGAGACCAGCCAGTCGCGGGCCACGTCCGCCGGCTCCTTGCCGTCGACGTCGACCTGCCGGTTGAGCTCGGTCATCACCTCGTTGGTCAGTTTCTCCGAGATCGGCGCCATGACTTCGGCAACCTGCGGATGTGCCTCCGCGAAGTCCTTTTTCATCACCAGTGCCGGATTGTATTTCGGGAAGAACTGCAGATCGTCGTCGAGGAGAACCAGATCGAGTGCGATGATGCGACCGTCGGTGGTGAAGACTTCACCGAACTTGCATTGGTCGCTGTCGGCCGTCGCCTGGTAGATGATGCCCGTCTGCAGAATCTGCCGCTGGGCTCGCGAGGCGTCGAAGCCGTACTTGGCTGCCAGACCCGGATAGCCGTCCTGACGGACGTTGAACTCGGTCTCGACGCACGTCACTGCAGCACCGGGATCGGATTCGACCAACTTCGCGTAGTCGGAAACCGTCTTGACGCCGGTCTTCTCGGCGGTCTCCTTGCTCATCGCCAATGCATACGTATTGTTCATCGGCGCCGGATCAGTCCACACCATGTCGTTAGCGGCCAGATCCGCGTCGCGGACCGCCTCGAACTGCGCCTGCGAGTCGGGAAGTGGAGTTTCGTTTCCGAGATAGTTGATCCACCCGGTCCCGGTGTACTCGTACGCAAGGTCGATCTGCCCGTTCAACTGTGCGTCACGGGTGCTGTTCGAGCCCTGGATGTTCGTGAGATCTCGAACATCCGCGCCTGCCGCCGCCATAGCGAATTCGATGACGTACCCGAGCACGATCTGCTCGGTGAAGTCCTTGGAGCCGACGGTCATCTTCACACCCTCGAGCTCGGGAACGGGCTCGATGCTGCCGGGGCCGACTGCCAGCGGCAGTGCGCCACCGGATTCCAGGCCGCAGGACGCGACAAGGGTGAGGCCGAGCGTGGCAACTGCGAGTTTCCAGCCCCGCGTTCTGGTGATCGAAGTCTTGGTCATCGTAATCCCTTGGGCCCGAGATAAGTTTCGGCGAGCGCGCCGAGCCAGTCGATCAGCAAGGCCAATGACACCGCGAGTACGGCGCCGACCACGAGGGTGACGTTGTCGCGCAGTTTGTACCCGGTGTCGATCAGAATGCCCAGACCACCGGCACTGACCAGGAAGCACAGCGTTGCCGTGCCGACGGCCAGTACGAGCGAAGTGCGAAGGCCCGCAAGAATGTACGGGACAGCCATCGGGAATTCGAGCTGACGCAGTACGGTCAGAGAAGACATCCCCTGACCACGTCCGGCGTCGATCAGAGTCTTGTCCACTTGCTGATAACCCAGAATCGTGTTGCGTAGCACGGGAAGCAGTGAGTAGAACGCGATCGGAAACACGCCGATCCAGAAGCCCGTCGTTCTGGTCGCGAGATAGAACAGCACCAGGAGGCCGATAGCCGGTGCCGCGGCCCCGATGTTCGCGATGCCGACGAAGAACGGTGCCAAGCGGGTGAATTTCGGTCTGGTCAACAATGTTCCGAGCGGAACCGCGATGGCGACGACGATGATGACCACAGCGGCGGTGATCAGCACGTGTTGCCACGTCAGCGTGACGATGTTGTCGAGATTGATGCTGGCCTTCTGTGTCGCGTTCAGTTCGCGCGTGAACGCCCAGGTCAGCACGCCCGCGACAAGGATCAGAACAATGACGGGTTGAACGTACAGCCGCATCCGCTCAGCTCGGCGGGTGGCCGCATTCTCGGCGGCGCCGAGATCGGGAGCGTCCGGTTCCATCTCGGGCGCGGCGACGAGGTCTTCGGTCGTGGCACTCATATTCGACCCTCGACGTTCTCGGCGTCGGACTCGTCGTCGTCGTGATCGTGGGCATGCTCCTCGCGCATCTCGGAGAGATGGCTGACCAGCGTGTCGATCGTGATGAGGCCGACGTACTCGCCGCGCCGTCCGGTGACCACGGTGGATGCATTGCTCTCGGCGAGAAGAGCTTCCAACGCATCCTGCAGGGTGGACTGGATGGACACGGCCTCACCGATCTCGTTACCGACACCTCGAAGGGTCGACGCGTGAGCGAGGTGCCCGGGTGAGACCCAGCGAAGCGGCCGGCCACGCTGATCGAGAATCAAGGCCCATTTCCACTTGCGTGCTGCGAGTGCGGTTCTCAAGTCGTCGACCGAATCGGTTTCGCGCGCGGTGAGGCACTGCTTGAGTTTGATCTGACGCACACGGGTCAAGGTCAACTGCTTGAGTGATGCGTCGGCGCCGACGAAACCCGCGACCATGTCGTTGGCGGGATTGGCGAGGATCGCTTCGGGGGTGTCGTACTGCATGATGCTGGACTGGTTACCCAGCACGGCAATTCGATCCCCGAGCTTGACTGCCTCGTTGAAATCGTGGGTGACGAACACGATGGTCTTGCCCAACTCTGACTGCAGACGCATCAGTTCGTCCTGGAGGAGACCGCGAGTGATGGGATCGACGGCACCGAAAGGCTCGTCCATCAACAGAACCGGGGGATCGGCAGCGAGTGCCCGCGCCACGCCCACGCGCTGTTGCTGGCCACCGGAGAGCTGTCGTGGGTACCGGTCACGATAAGTGTCCGGGTCGAGGCCGACGAGGTCGAGCATCTCGTCGGTCCGTGCCGCGATTCGCTTCTTGTCCCAACCGATGAGGCCGGGCACCGTCGCGACGTTCTTCGCAATGGTGAAGTGCGGGAACAAGCCTGCTTGCTGAATCGAGTATCCGATGCCTCGGCGAAGCTTGTCCGGGTCGATGGACAGGGCGTCTTTGCCGTCGATGGTGATCTTGCCCGAGGTGGGTTCGATCAGACGGTTGATCATGCGCATCGTCGTCGTCTTGCCGCAACCCGAAGGTCCGACGAAAACCACGATCTCGCCGGCGGGAACAGTCAGCGAAACATTGTCCACCGCTGCAGCTTTCTGTCCCGGGTAACGCTTGGTCACGGATTCGAGAACGATCTCGACTCCGGATACCTTCTGATCAGCGGATACGTCGGACGGAATGGTTTCGGTCATTGCAGCCCCTTCGAAGTAGTGAGACGGCCGATGACGACGTAGATTCCGTCGAGGATCAGGGCCAGAATGACGATGAGTACGGTGCCGACCAGCGCTTGCGGAACAGCATTGGGGCTGCCTACCCGCGAGAGTCCGGAGAAGATCAGGTTTCCCAGACCTGGACCTTTGGCGTATGCGGCGATGGCCAGGATGCCCATGAGCATCTGCGTACTGACCCGCATGCCGGTGAGGATCGAGGGCCACGCGATCGGTAGCTCGATTCGACTCAGTACGTGCATGCGACTCATTCCGACGCCGCGCGCCGCGTCGGTGATGGCCGGGTTGACCGCATCCAGGCCGATGATCGTGTTCCGAATGATCGGGAGCAGGGCATACAGGATCAGTGCGGTGATCGTCGGGGCGACGCCGAGACCGAGAATCGGAATGAGCAGTCCGAGAAGAGCGAACGAAGGAACCGTCAAGATCGTGCTGGCCAAAGCTGTTGCCACGGACGAACCGACCGGGCTTCTGTAGACGAGAATTCCGATGATCACGGCGGCAATCGTCGCGATGATCACGGACTGGATAACTGCTGAAACATGTAGGTACGAGTCGGTCATCAATTGTTGTCGTCGTGCAACGACAAAATCCCATAGCGCGCCCATATTTCCGAACCCACTTTCTTCGGACTTCTGCTCGCAAACGTCTTCCCTCGACACCGACCGGCGCACAAGGGCTTTCCCCGCAGCCGTTTCCGGCCGAGGGGTTTGTCTCGACTGTCGTCCAAAAACTCCGATACTGCAACTAATTCCGATTGCAGCGTGTCGGATGTTGTTCTGGACGTGCGAGTTTGCGAGTCGCGTCTCTGTACCCAGCAGATAGCCATCTCAAACGTGCTGGAAACAGCAAAACGGGAGAGCTCCGAAGAACCCTCCCGCCTTGTACGAATCTTTCCGAATTGGGCTCAGGCCCAGCTGAGCGCGTCCTCGTCGGAGAGACGTGGGAGACGATCGAACCACGGGTTCTCGCCGGGGTGGCCGATGTTCACTACGAGGATCGTCTTGAAACGTCCGTCCGCGAAGAATTCGCCGTCGATGCCGGCCGCATCGAATCCGGCCATCGGGCCGGCGACCAGACCCTGTGCACGAATCGCGAGGATCACGTAGCCGGCCTGCAGTGCGGCGTTGAACCGACTGGTCGAACTGGCGGCAGCCTCGTCGGATTCGAAGTAGTCCTTCATCTCCGGGCGGACGGGGAACAGGGTGGGGATGTGCTTGTAGAACTCGGTATCCACTGCGAGAACCGCAACTACAGGAGCCGCTTCGGTCTTGGCCTTGTTTCCGTCGGCCATGTGCTCGACGAGGCGCGCTTTGCCCTCCTCGGTGCGAACGAACAACACGCGCAGTGGATTGGTGTTTGCCGCGGTCGGCGCCCACTTCGCGAGCTCCCAGATTGCGGTGAGCTGGTCGTCGGTCACGGGCTCGTTCGAGAAGGAATTGGCGGTGCGTGCCGCGGTGAAGAGGAGCTCGCGGCCGGCTTCGTCGAGTTGCTGGGCGGTGAATGGGGTGGCTGTGTCGAGAGACATCGGGGGATTCCGTTCCGTGGTAGCTCGACCGAGCGTTACCCGGTAAAGCTAGTTGCTAGTAAAAAAATAGTGCCTACGGATACGTTAGCACTGTGGCTAGGATGGTGGGGTGGCGAGTAAGAGCGAAGCGGAACACGAGCCCCGCGCATGTGACGGGGCGTTGGCCCGCGCGTTCGGCTTCCTGGGCAAACGGTGGAACGGCGTCATTCTCGGCACGCTGCTCAACGGGCCGGCGGGATTCTCCGAACTCAAGCGCGCAGTTGGCGGGATCAGTGATTCGGTACTCTCGGAACGCCTGACGGAGTTGGCGGGGGCAGGCTTGGTGACGAGGAGCGTCGATGCAGGTCCGCCCATTGCCGTGGAGTACGAACTCACGGCGTCGGGGCAAGCACTGCTTCCAGCCCTCAGCGAACTGACAACCTGGGCTGCCGAGAACTTGCCACCTGAGAATTGCTCGAACTGAGCTAACGCGTGTGAACGGTCCTGCGTGCCGTGTACCAGGTTTCACCAGCGGGTTCTCCGGCCAGGTTCCAACTCCACGAGACTGTCGGCGTGATGCGTGAATAGATTCCGGGGCCGACCATTCCTACCCTCTCGATCGGCCGTTCAGCGATTCCGTAGATTCTGATTCCGCGCGCGACGAATGGCTCGAACGACGGCATGTCATCGATGACCAGGGCGACTTCGAGTTGTCCTGACCCGATGTTGCGGAACTTCTTGGTCCGCAGGACCGCCTCGCCGACCCCGCCGATCCACAGGTGGGCCCCGTCGTACTCGAAGGCCAACGGAACGACGTCGGGTTGTCCGTTCGGTGAGACGGTCGCTACGCGCGCCAGCGGCTGCGACTGCAAGTAGGCGATCTCTTCGTCCGTGAATGACATGTGTTTCTCCTTCTGTAGCTTCTCCCGGGTAACAGCTTCTCCACGGCAATGACGAAACATGCACGCAACGTAGATGCAACGTATCCAAAACTAGTGTTCTGGATCACACAGTTTTGGTCGGGTTCAGATGTATCCGGACGTGAATCTGTGGGCAGAACGGGTCCTGTTCGCTACCGGTGGCGGATGAGGACAAGGTTCCGCGGGTTGAGCACACAGCCCGCGGAACCGCTCCCCATCAGGGCACCGGCCGACAGGAGTCCAGGTGTCCGTAGTTGCGGAAGTCTCTGCGATCGATTTTGCGGAAACCGAATTCGAGAGGGCTCGAGGATCGGCCCTGATTCGCGAAGTCGGCCCGCTCGTTCCTGGCCCACCGTCCTTGGCGATGTGTCTGAGCGAACCGACGCGCGGACTCGTCGACATCGCGTCGTTACTCGTAGCTGCGCCGTGGCTGCTTCGATCGCCGCGAGGGGACGGTCACCCGGTCCTGGTTCTTCCCGGTCTGTTGACGTCCGATGTGTCCACGTTCGCGTTGAGGGCGTATCTCGGATTCCTCGGATATCGTGTCCACGGCTGGAATCTGGGCATCAACACCGGTCCGACGGCGATGGTGGTCGACGGATTGCCTGCCGCATTGGCTGCAGTGTCCGATCGGTACCAGCAGAAGGTGTCGGTGATCGGCTGGAGTCTGGGCGGAATCTACGCTCGAAAGCTGGCGAGGGACCTACCGGACTCAGTACGTCAGGTGGTGACACTCGGTTCGCCTTTCGGTCTCACCAGTCTGGAGCAGACGCGAGTCGGATCGCTCTACGCTCGTTTGTCCGGCAACCATGCCATGATGCCTCCGGTCGACGGCATCGAATCCGAACAGGGACCGCCCATTTCGGTTCCTGCCACGTCGGTCTACTCCAGGCACGACGGCATCGTTCCGTGGCAAGCGTGCTGTGAAACCACGTCTGGACTATCGGAAAGCGTTGCGGTGCAAGGTAGTCACATGGGGCTGACTCACAACCCCTCTGCGTTGTGGACGGTTGCCGATCGTCTGGCGCAGGACGTCGACAACTGGCAACCCTTTGCGGCACCGAAAAGACTTCGACGGATGTTTCCCGCCGAGGTGTGAGGCTGAGGTGTGAGGCTGAGATGTGGGGGAGAACCCTGAGTCCGACGCGGGGACGGACCTGTACCTGAGTATGTACGGCACCGGAAAAGATGGGTCCATGGCCTGATGCGCGTGAGTGCCCCGGCGGCGGATAGTGGAAGTCGACGCGGACAGTCCGCGAGATCCACTGAAGGGACACCGAACATGACTTCGCCCATGAAGACCCGCAAACTCACTCGAGCTCGCTCCGGCGCGATGTTCGGCGGGGTGTGCGCCGGGATCGCTCGATACTTCGGGTGGAAGTCGTCGACCGTCCGCTTGCTGTTCGTGCTCTCGTGCTTGCTTCCCGGCCCGCAGTTTCTGATCTACATCGTGATGTGGATTTTCATTCCTCGTGAGCAAATCTGATCGAATCGCTCAGCGGCGCCGATTCTTCATGAGTTGTTTCGCTTCGTGCAGTTCTTCGGTGCTCAGGGGAGGGAGGGGAAGCGAGTCACGATGCAATCCCTCGGTGCGTAGTCCGTCGAGCATCACCGAAAGGTATCGGCGCCACACGGTCGGGTTGACCGGCTGAGCAAATTCGGTGACTGCTCCCACCATGAAGATGAGGCCGAACAGGTCCGTGGGGACGGCGTCGGGACGCAGCATTCCGGCGTCCTGGGCCCGGTAGAAGATCCTCTCGACCGACGGTTCGACGATGGATCGTTGGCATGCCAGCTGCTCGCAGCCCTCGTCGGTTCCGTTCAGGACGTCTTTGAGCCCACGATTGACCGACATACGGCTGCAGGCGAATTCGGCGAACGTGACGAGTCCGTCCCACGGATCCGGATTGTTCAGTGATGCCTCGGCAGTGGCGGCGATGTCGGCAAAGTTCTGTTCGAAGACTCCGTCGATCAATTCTTCCTTGCTGGCGAACCGCCGATAGACAGTTCCGACGCCGACACCCGCGCGCCGGGCAACGTCGTCGAGTGTGACGTCGATCCCTTCTTCGGCGAACAATTCACGTGCGGCATCGATGATCAACTGCCGGTTACGTGCAGCGTCGGCGCGAAGCGGGCGCCCCATTGCGGTACTCATGTCTCCACTCTACCCGCCAAGTGGAGACAGCCTCTCCGTTTTCGTGTAGCGTGTTTGCTAACCGGAGAAGCCATCTCCGCATAGGTTGGGCGAGGGACTATGTCAGACATTGCTGAACGGACTGAATTCGAGCAGTCCTCAGCGCCTTCAGGGGACAACCACGCAAAGCGGTGGCTGGTTCTCGCGGTTCTGGGAATTGCGCAGCTGATGGTGGTCTTGGATGCCACCATCGTCAACATCGCGCTGCCGGCTGCGCAGCGCTCACTGGAGTTCGGTGATTCCGACCGCCAGTGGATCATCACGGCATACGCGTTGGCGTTCGGCAGCCTGCTGTTGCTCGGCGGTCGATTGAGCGACTTGTTCGGGCGCAGGCGAACGTTCATCGTCGGCCTGATCGGCTTTGCGGTCGCTTCCGCCATCGGTGGCGCAGCCGTCAACTTCGAAATGCTTGTTGCCGCTCGCGCGGGCCAGGGCGTGTTCGGTGCGCTCCTTGCTCCGGCGGCACTGTCTCTGTTGTCCGTGACATTCACCGATCCGGGTGAGCGCGCCAAGGCTTTCGGCATCTTCGGTGCCGTGGCCGGCGGTGGTGGCGCCATCGGACTGTTGCTCGGCGGAGCGCTCACCGAGTGGGTCGACTGGCGCTGGTGCCTTTTCGTGAATCTCTTCTTCGCGGCGATCGCATTGGTCGGAGCGGTTCTGTTGCTCGCGCCGCACACCAGTGATTCGCGGCCCAAGCTCGACATCCCGGGAACGATCCTGGTCTCCATCAGCTTGTTCAGCATCGTCTTCGGATTCTCGAAGGCCGAATCTGATGGGTGGAGTGCAACTCCCACCATTTCGTGGCTCGTTGCCGGCGTAGTCTTCATGGCTGCATTCATCTACTGGCAGACCAAGTCCGAACACCCGCTCCTTCCGCTGCGGGTGGTGCTCGACCGGATCCGGGCGGGCTCGTATCTTGCGATCTTCCTTTCCGGCGCAGGCATGTTCGCTGTCTTCCTGTTCCTGACGTACTACATGCAACTGATCCTCGGGTACAGCCCGATCATGACCGGTCTCGCATTCATGCCGATGGTATTCGGAATTGTCACGGCGGCAACGCTTTCGACAGCAGTCTTGCTACCTCGGGTTGGTCCGCGAGTGCTGATCGTGAGCGGAATGGTCATCGCCGCGATCGGAATGACACTGCTCGCCCAGATCTCCGTGGACAGCACGTACGCCGTCCACATCCTGCCAGGCCTCGTGGTCACCGGACTCGGAATGGGCAGCATCTTCGCCCCGTCGATGCAGGGAGCAACTTCGGGCGTGCATCACGAAGACGCCGGCGTCGCATCTGCCACCGTCAACACGATGCAGCAGGTTGGTGGCTCGATCGGAACTGCACTGCTCAGCACGATTGCAGCCTCGGCTTCCACCAACTACCTGGTAGGGCGCGAGATGAATCCGCTGACCCAGGCGCAGGCCGCCGTCGAGAGTTACACCACGACGTTCTACTGGGCAGCAGGCATTTTCGCGGTCGGTGCGGTGTTGACCGGACTGGTTCTTCGGAGCGGACTGCTTCCGGACTCGCCGGAAGGTGAACCGGTAATCGCCCACTGACAGCAAATTTCGGGGTCGACGCCGCTACGGCGTCGACCCCGAAACGAGTCAGCAGTTCTTCCCGGGCGTTGTCTGGAACCGATGAAGGACGTGATCGAGTTGCTCGGAGGAGAGCGCAGGCACGGGCAGTTCCCGATGTCCAGTGCGGGAAGCGCACAGTCCGTCGATCATGAACCCGAGGGCGCGACGGTAAGCCTGAGGGGCCTCGTCGCCGCCGAACTTCTGAGCCATCTTGACGACCTGCATGAGAAGCGGAATGTCGTTGACTTCGAAGTCGCTACGCAGGGTGCCCTGTTCCTTCGCGTGATTGACGAGTGCCGCGGTGTGTCGAGCGATTCCCGCACGCGCGCGAGCGAAGGTGTCGGAAGTGAAGCGTCCGTCCATCAGTAGATCGCCGAATCCGCGGTTGTCCGCCATGCGCAGCGAGATGACGTCGAGGAAGTAGACGAGACCTTCCCAGGCGTCCGGCATCTCGCGCGCGGTGGCGGCGATCGATTCGATCTCGGAGCACCGCGTGTCGAACAGAGCCTGGATCAATTCGTCCTTGCTGGCGAATCGTCGATACACGGTTCCGACGCCGACGCCGGCGTGCTTCGCGACGTCGGCCAGCGTGGCGTCCAGTCCTTGGGCCGCGAACACCTCGCGAGCGGAGCAGAGAATCCGTTCGAGGTTGGCCTGGGCGTCGGACCGGAGGCGCGGCTGTGAGCAGTCGGCCGAGGTCCCCGCACGAGAAGCGTCGGGGTGGGTTGTCGGCATCCTCACAGTCTACGGCACTAAGCGGAATGATTGATTCCGTTAGTGCTATATTGCTAAGCGGAACGTGTGGTTCCGATTGTCCGTACGAGAGAAGCCGATATGAGCACGTCTGACATCTGGGTCGGGAGCAATCCGATCTCGATGGTGGGTACGCGGAGTGCAGGTTTCGCGGCAACGAGGCTTCGCGCCCTTGCCGGCGACGGCGCCTTTGCTCAGCTCGTTCGTTTTGCCCTTGTCGGCGGAGCCAGCAACATTCTCTACTTCGCAGCTTTCCTGGCGCTGCGCGGTGACGGAGCGCTGGTCGCCAATGCAGTCGGTGCGGTCTTGAGCACCATTTTGGCCAATGAGCTGCATCGCCGGCTCACCTTCCACGCCGCGGATCGCGTCAACTGGTTCACCGCGCAGTGGGAAGGCGGTGGTCTCGCACTGGTCGGGCTGATCGCCAGTTCCGCTGCCATCAGTGCGCTCGGTTTCCTGTTGCCCGGTGCGGATGGGCTACTTCAAGCGGGTCTTGTAATCGCAGTGAGCGGAATTGTCGGTGGCCTGCGATTTGTCGCGCTTCGTGGCTGGGTTTTCTGAGCGGTTCGCGAGTTCGGACCGGAACGGTTCGTAGGGAACACTGTGACCCATGAGCCTTTCGATAGCCGATTCCGGCGTCCATCTGGCTGTGCTCTGCATCGTCATGGCGCTTGTGGCCACACTGGTCTATCGATTCGCTCACCTCGGTAGCATTCGCGTAGTTCCCGGCGCGCTCGCGCGTGGCGCCCTCCAATTGGCTGCTGTTTCGTTGATTCTTGCCGCCGCCCTGGCTCACATCTGGTCAGCGCTCCTCGTGCTCGTCGGCATGTTCGCCGCAGCGTCGTTCACCGCTGCACGACGCTCCGGCGCAGGAACTTCCGGAGTGTGGCTGACCGTCGCGTTGGCGTCGGGGATCGGTGTTGTGCTGCCACTGATGCTGTTGTCCGGAGTGGTTCCCGTCGAGGGCGTCGCTCTGGTTCCGATCGGCGGAATCGTCATGGGCGGTGCCATGACAGCTACGTCGATGGCAGCCAAACGTGGACTCGACGCGGTTGACGATCGATACGGGGAAGTGGAAGCGGCACTGAGCCTGGGATTCTCGCAACGCGACGCACGGTGGGAAGTCGCCCGCACGGCTGCGTCCGACGCCCTCCTGCCCGGAGTCGACCAGACCCGCACCGTCGGTCTCGTGACATTGCCCGGAGCATTTGTCGGTGTGTTGCTCGCGACGGGGTCGGCTGTTCAGGCCGGTGCGGTACAGATTCTCGTCCTGGCAGGGCTGTTGTTGGCGCAAACTTGCTCGGTGGCTGTGGCTTTGGAGCTCGTCGCCCGCGGCTTCGTCTTTCGAGGTGAATCCGTCAGGCCTGCGCGAGTTCGTTGATCTTGTCGCTGCGAAGGACGCGGTCGGGCAGATCGGGCGCGTTCGCGGCGAGTGCGATCATTGCCTTGCCGATGTTCTCACTGGTGGTCACGCTGCTGGGCCAGACCTTTCGCAGGAGCGGGTACAGGGGCACGGAGACCTGATAGAACACCTTGTACCACCACGTCTTCGACGGTGATCCCGGCCGCGGACGGATGAATCCCGGCCTGAGGATGTAGGTCTCGAGGGGGAGAGCGAGCAACGCATTCTCGGTCGCGCCGCGTACCCGCTTCCACATGGTCTTGCTGGTTTCGGTGGAGTCGGCGCTTTCGCCGGATACGTAGACGAACACCATCTGCGGATTCACACGCGAGAGCGTTGTGGCGGCGGCGAGGGTGATGTCACGCGTGATGCGCGTGTAGTCGGCTTCGTTCATTCCGGCAGAGGACACACCGAGGCAGAAGAAGCACGCGTCGGCGCCGGACAGATCGGTTTCGATTGCCGAGAAGTCCAGTAGGTCACGGTGAACGATGTCGACGATCTTCGGGTCGGTTGTACCGGCGGGATTGCGGCCGACGGTCACGACCGTGCCGATTCGCGGATCGTCCCGGCATTCGCGCATGACGCTGTTGCCGACCATTCCTGTTGCCCCGAAAATAACGACCTTCATTGTGTTTCCCCCGGTGTCGGTTCTGCTCTTCCGTGATGCGCACACTACTGAAGGGTTTGGATCCCGAGAGTGGCCAACTGAACGCTTGACCTGCATTTATGGGTCCATTTTGAACCGACTCGTGACCAAAGTCCCTACAAACCGGCTGGACGGTTGGCTGAAAATAGTTTTATGAGCGAAGGAGTTGATGAAATACACGTGCTCGGGTCGGAGTCCGCCGGTCGGATGATCGAGGCGTCGACAATCATCGTCCTGGGTGCGCTCTGTGCCGTCGTCGCAGGTTCGGGCGTGTTTCTCGTCATCGGCTCGATCGGTGGATTTGCCCGCCTGCTCTATCTGGTCGTGCGGGCGTCGATCAACTCTTACTCGGCACCAGGTTCGAATCTCGAGCTGGCGCCTTCGAGAACGTCATGTGGTCGTTGATGCTTCCGAACGTCGAGTGAAGACGATCGAGGATGTAGTTCTGACGCATGTTCCACGGTGACTTCGATCCCTGCTTCGGGAACTGCTCCACCGCACGCATGACATATCCCGAGGCCAGGTCCAAGATCGGCCGCTGATCCATGTTTTCGGTCGCGTGTGGCACGCACTTGGAGTAGCCGCGTTTGTCCATCTCGGTCAGTAGTCGGCACACGTACATCGACGTGAGGTCGGCTCGCAGAGTCCACGAGGCATTGGTGTATCCGACGCACATTGCGAAGTTCGGGACGTCGCTGATCATCATGCCCTTGTAGACGTAATGATCGCCGAGGGTGACGGGTTCACCGTCCACGTCGATCGAGATCCCACCGCACGCTTCCATCTTCAATCCTGTTGCAGTGACGATGATGTCGGCTTCGATTTCGCGCCCTGACGCGAGACGAATCCCGTTCTCGGTAAAGGTGTCGATGTGATCGGTCTCGATCGAGGCCTTGCCGGATCGGAGGGCTTTGAACAAATCGCCGTCGGGTACGACGCACAAGCGCTGGTCCCACGGATCGTAGCTGGGTGTGAAGTGCGGATCGAGTGGGATCTCCTCCGGGAGTTGACGACTGATCGCGAGATTCAACAACCTCTTTGCCCGCGCTGGACTGCGTCGGCACAGTTGGTAGAAACTCAGGTTCACTACGATGCTCTTCCATCGAGCGATGCTGTGCGCGAGTTGATTCGGCAATACCGCGCGGATGGTGTCCGAGACTTTGTCGCTGGACGGCAGTGCCAGAATGTACGTCGGTGATCGCTGGAGCATCGTGACATGGCTTGCGTCCCGCGACATGGTGGGCACCAAAGTGACTGCGGTGGCGCCGCTTCCGATCACCACGACCTTCTTGTCGGAGTAATCGAGTTCGTCGGGCCAGAATTGCGGGTGCACTACCTCGCCGGCAAACGATTCGCGACCGGGGAAGTCGGGGGTGTATCCGCCGTCGTAGCTGTAGTAACCGCTGCAGAGATAGAGGAAGTTACAGGTCAGTGTTTCGTCTTCGTCATCGGTGGTGACGGTGACCGTCCACGTCGAGTCCGCTGACGACCATGATGCTGCCGTCACCTTCCGGTTGTACCGAATCTTCTTGTCGATTCCGTTCTCGCGAGCGGTGTCACGGACGTACCGGAGGATCGAATCACCGTCGGCGATGGCCTTGGCATCGGTCCACGGGCGAAACGGGTAGCCGAGCGTGAACATGTCGGAATCCGAACGGATGCCGGGGTACTTGAAGAGGTCCCAGGTTCCGCCGCTGTTCGCACGGGCCTCGAGGATTGCGTACGACTTTCCGGGGAGCTCGGTCTGAAGTCGATACGCAGCACCGATGCCGGACAAGCCGGCGCCGACGATCAGGACATCGAGGTGTTCGGTGCTCATCAGTTCGGGCTCCGTATCGATTGCGCGGTCACCGGCCGGGAAGGTGGTCGAACTCCACACTACTGAACGATGCTCAGTAAGGCGAGGATGTCCATGCGATCTTCGGCGGCCGGACCGCCGCGCACAGGGGTTTACCTGCGGCGTCAGTGAGGCCGAGGTTTCCGTGAAGCACGCCGGAACCGTCGGTCTCGGCAATGACGTGCTCGGGGATCGCGTCGAACATCAGCTTTGCGCGCCGAAACATCTCGAAGGTCTGGTCTTCGGACACCGTCACCCAGGACAGGTAGATGAAGCGTCCGCGCGGTGGGCCTTGGATGTACGGACCGAGAATGTCCCAGGCACCGGCCTTTTGCTCCAGGTTCGCGGTCAGTTCCCACCGCGCTGTCTCGGCGTTTCCTGGTACGAGCTCGAGAATTTCGTGTGGCTTGCCTCGACGCTGAATGCCGACGTGGATGTTGCTTCGCCCCTCGAAGGTTGCGGTTTCGGAACAATCACGCCCGGGCAGGCTGTGGCCGGTGATGATGATCTGCATATCGACATCATGCTCTGCACTGATCGGGAGGGATTGGCGTGGTGAGTCGTTCGGGTAGAACCTTTGTTGCCGCCGTGGTGGCGAGCATTCTGTTGTCGAGTCTTGGGTGGGGGACAGGTGCTGCCGCGGCGACGGCGGACGAACCGGTAGTCGCGGGCGCGTTGGAGTCTTATAGCGAACTCTCGGCTGCAGTGTTTCCGCTCGGCACCGGTGCGGCGCAGCGTGTCGTGTATCGAACTCTGCGTACCGCTGACAGGTGGGGAGACTCGTCGGGGTCGGTGTTTCTGCCGGAAGGCGAACCACCGGCGGGCGGTTGGCCCGTCATCTCCTACGCCCACGGGACTCTGGGTAGTGCGGATCAGTGTGCGCCCTCGTCGACCGGATTCGGTCCGGGCGAGATCGAACCGATCGAACGCTGGTTGCGTGAGGGGTACGCAGTAGTCGCCACCGACTACTCAGGTCTGGGTACAGACGGGGTACTCGCGTATCTCGACGGACATGCCGCCGGCGCAAATGCTGTCGACATCGTACGGGCCGCACATGAGTTGTACGGGAACGTGCTGAGCCCGCGGTGGATGGTGGCAGGTCTGTCCGAAGGTGGGCACGCGGCGTACTTCGCGGGACACGAGGCCTCCTCTCGTGCACCGGAATTGGATTTCCGTGGTTCGGTTGTCGTCGCAGGACCCACGCATATGGAAGGTCTCTTTCCGCTGGGCGGGCCGCTGTTTCCCGATATCGGCATCACGGGATTGGTGGGATACGCGCTGTATGTCCTGGCTGGGATCGACGACCAGCGGCCCGAGGAGAACATTCGCGAGGTTCTCTCGCCACTGGGAATCGAGTGGATGGAAAAGGCTCGAGGCTTGTGCGCCGGAGATCTCGGCCGACAGATTCGAGCTGAGCGAATCCAGTTGAGCCCGTTGTTTTCTCGATCGGTGTGGACGCCGCGTTTCCACGATCTGTTTCGCGATATGATGCAGGTGCTGGTGGACGGCTACGACCGTCCGCTGCGCGTGGTGCAGAGCGTGTCGGACACGACGGTCCCCGTCGCGCTCACCTGGGCGCAACTGGCCGACATGCGTACGCGAGGAACGCAATTCGACTATCAGGAGCTCAGTGGGATCAGCCACGGCCAAACGACGGTCGCGTCGATGGACCAGACCATGGAGGTCATCGATCGTTTGATGAGGTGATGTTTTGGTTGTGTGGTTGTTCAGTGTGGTCGTTCAGCGCATTCGTCGCGGGCCGTAGTCGTGGCCGCCGTTGGCGAACCACACGATTGCCGCAATCGCGTACAGGATGCAGACAAGGAGTAGTAGCCCGCCCGCGATCCACAGTGAGATCTGACCGAGTCGTTTCACTCGATCGGACGCATACCGCGATCCGGCGACATCGCCATCGGCCCACAAGGGATACACGTTGAAGGCATGAGTGAAGGCGGCGAAGGAGAGCGGCCAGAAGAACAGCAGCGATACCACTGCCCAACCGGCATTGACAGGTGGTCGAATCGGGTGCTGAGGAACGGATTGCTGAACGGTGGGTTGATCCGGGGTCGTCATGGGAGCTCCTGACATGAGATGGCCCTTACGACGCTACTGCGATGGAGCTGAAGAATCACTGAACGTACGTGATCAGCCGTAGTGCCAGTCGCGATCCATTTTCCGGAAGTACGGGAAGAGTGTGGCTTCCTCGAAATCGAGATGCGACTGCATATGGTCCGCCAACTCGGCTATTGCGGAGTGTGCCCGGCTGACCGTGGAGGACTCGGTGCTCAGTGCGAGTGTCGCGCGCTTGGCTTCCGACACGATCTCCCCGACGAGCTTGTGCTCGGCCTGCAATCGTTCGACCGCAGGTGTCAACTCGGGAAAGTTCTTGGTCATCACCGGGAACATCCGCTGATCCTCGATGGTGTGGTGCAGAGTCAGCGTGTTGCAGTAGAAGTCGCAGTTGACCCGCAATTGCCAAACGAAATCCGCGATCGTCAGATTGTCGATCATCTCGGGTATCCGAGTCAGGTCGGCGGTTTCGTCCGACAACAGTTGCAGGGCATTCTGGAGTACCTCGATATCGGCTCGCAGAGGTTCGTGAACTTGGCGTAACTGATCGATCATCCTCAGACCGGCGGATGTTGCCATGCTGTGCGAATCAGGGGCGCTCACGTCAGCACTGTTCGGTTCCGCTCCGCAAGCATCCGAGCTACGGGGAGAACGTCGTTTGCTGCCATCTCGATTCGCTCGAACACCTCGGGGTTGAGGATCGTGGTTCCGTCGAAATCACCTGAGCTGAGATAGATCCCGACAGGAGCGGTGAGCGCTTGAAAGAATGCAAACAAGGGCCGCAGGGCATGATCCAACACGAGAGCATGGCGGTCGCTGCCACCTGTCGCGGCAAGTATCACCGGGGTGTTGGCGAGCGCGTACTGATCGACGAGATCGAAGAAGTGCTTGAACAATCCCGTGTAAGAGCCGCGGAAAACCGGTGACGCGGCGATGACGATATCCGCGGACTCGACTGCAACCAGGGCTTCGGCAGTGACAGGGTCGACCTGATTGCGATCCAGAGCAGTTGCGAGCCCGGGAATCAGATCCACGATCTCGATGACCCGTGCGTCGATCCGCTCGAAGTCACTGAACGTTTCGACGATCAGATCGACGAGCGCGCGAGTCTTGGAAGGCTTCTGAAGGTTGCCGACAACGGCGACAACTTTGAGTGGTGTGGTCACCGAAACTCCTATTTCTCAGACGATTTCAACGATTCGATTTCCTTGCGCACAACGGGGGCTACCTCGGTGCCGAGGATTTCGATCGAGCGGAGCATGTCCTTCTGCGGAACATTGCCGAAACCCATCTGGATCATGATGCGGTCGTGGTGGAACAGCTCGTACTGCGCCATCGTCTTGTCGATGATTTCTTGCGGGCCACCGAGGAAGAAGGCACCCGCGGTGGTTGCCTGCGCTTCGTATGCCCTGCGCGGCATGGGAACTCCGTTTCCGCGCTGATGATGGTTCTGCATCCAGCCGGCCTGGAAGTACGGATAGGACGTATCGAGTGCTGTTTGCTTCGAGGTGTCGACAAACCCCGGCGAAGCAATAGAGACAGCGAGCTTCTTCGGATCATGTCCGAACTCTGCTGCAGCCCGGCGGTACAGATCGACGAACGGTTCGAACTGTTGGTAGCTCCCACCGATGATCGCAAGCGACAGAGGCAGGCCGAGTTTCGCCGCACGGACCACCGAGGCCGGGGTACCTCCGACCGCGATCCACACAGGAATCTGGCGATCCGGACGAGGTGTCACGTCACCGTCGATCAGTGGTGCGCGAAGTTGGCCCTCCCAGTTGATCGGGTTCTCGTCACGCAGTTTCAGTAGTAGGTCGAGCTTTTCGGCGAAGAGTTCGTTGTACTGGGAAAGGTCGTACCCGAAAAGCGGAAACGACTCCGTGTAGGAGCCTCGGCCGGCAATGATCTCGGCGCGACCTTCGGAAAGCAGATCGACCGTCGCGAACTGTTGGAACACGCGGACGGGATCGTCGGAACTGAGCACGGTGACCGCGCTCGACAGTTTGATGTTGTCGGTAGCCTGAGCCATTGCTGCAAGCACAACGGCAGGGGCCGAGACTGCGAAGTCGGTGCGATGATGCTCGCCGACGCCGAAGACATCGAGTCCTACCTGATCTGCAACGGTTGCCTGTTCGACCAAATGGCGAAGGTGCACACCGGGATTCATCATCGCACCGGTTGTGGGATCTGGCGTGAGTTCACCGAAATGGTAGACGCCCAATTCGAAAGCCATGTTGTTTCTCTCTATCTGTTCGTGGGGGTGATCGAAAGATGCTCGGCGTGCGCCTCGCATGCGCCACTGTGATTCGTGTGGCGAGTGACAAGACGGGAGAAGAAGCGGTCGAGTACCGGAAGCTCTTCAGGTTCGATGAGATCGGAAAAGTACTCGGCGATTCCACGCGTGTGTATGGCGGACGCAGTTCGAAGTGTCTTCTTGCCCGCAGGCGTCATCGATACCGTCACAACGCGTCGATCGTTGTCCGGTCGAATGCGCTCCACCAGTCCCGACTCGACCAATCGATCGACGACGCGCGTCACACCGCTGGTGGTGACCAGGACGAGCTCGGCCAGATCTCCCATTCGGATGGTGTTTCCGGGAGCTTCGTGCAGACGGAGCAGAACGTCGTACTGACCAAGGGTGAGCCCGGTGGTAGTCCGAAGATCTGCCTCCATCTTGCCGAGGATGACGCTGTGGGAGACGACGAGGTTGCGCCACACGCGACCACGTACGTGTTCATCAGTTGGCATCGGTGACGTCCTCCGTTTATTTGCGATCGCAAGTATTGCTTACTCAAATAATACGCTCGGAGAGATCGAACTATTCCCTGTCATCGTTTCTGCTGGTTGCGGGTATTGACTCGAACTGGTGTTCGAGTATTGTTGGGGTGGGGATCGGGGGATTCAATGAGTGTTCTGTTGTCGGATGTGGTGTCTGGTTCTGCGGTGGGGTTGCGCGGACGTTTGTGGCGGTTGTCGGCTGCTGAGTTGCGTGAGGCTGCGGTCGAGGCGAGTGCGGAGATTCTGCGTCTCGAGGCTGTGCGGGTGGCGGTGGTCGACGAACTCTCGATGCGTCCCGATGATCAGGTGATCGCCAGCCGCGGCGCGGGTTCCTGGTTGGCGGCGAACACAATGTTGCAGGTTCGGGACGGGAAGAAGATCGCCGCGTTGGGTGTTGCGCTGCGGCCGTTTCCGGCAGTGGCAACTCGGTTCGATTGCGGGGATTGTTCGTTCGAGCACGCCGTGTTGATCGTGGCGTTTTGTGAGTCGCCTCCGAAGGGGATGCCGGAGGAAGCGCTACCGAAGTGCATCGACTTGTTGTTGGCTGCCGCGTCGGGTGTGGAGGCGACGACCACGAAGGTGCGGAACGTCATCGCGACGTTGGAGCGAATCTTCGAATCCGATGAAATTCCACCCGCCGAAGATATCGACCGCAACGAACTCCGCATCGCGTCCACGTTGAACGGTCGGGTGGTGGTGCGAGGCGATTTCGACGCCCTCACCGGCGAAATGCTGCTCTCCGCCCTGTCGAATCTGACGATGCCCACCCCGGCACCGGATGGGACGCCGGATGCTCGGTCGGCGGCGAAGCGGACCGCGGACGGGTTCACCGAACTGATCCGCCGGTATCTGGACTGCGCCAACGCCGGTATGGATGGTGGTCAGCGGCCGCACGTGAACGTGCACATCAACGCCCGGGATCTGGCTGAGCACCGGGACTGCGCCACGACACCCACTGATGGTGGGTCTGTGTCGGATCTCGATGTCGGGCACATGCCCTGGCTCGGACCACTGTCGGTGTCGCAGACCAGGCTTCTCGGGTGTGATTGTTTCCTGTCCACTGTTCTGCTCGATGATCACGGGGCGCCGCTCGATGCGAAGCCCGGGAAACGGTTGGTCACCGCCGAACAGAGAGTGGCGTTGATCGCCCGCGACAAGGGCTGCGCGTTCCCCGGCTGTACGTGTGTTCCGGCGTGGACGGATGCGCACCATATTCGGCACTGGGCCAACGGCGGCCCGACGGTGATGAACAATCTTGTCTTGCTGTGCCGTTCGCATCATCGGTTGATGCACCGCAAATCCGGGTTCGTCGGAAAGTGGGAGATCCGGATCGGCGTGGACAACAAACCGTGGTTCATTCCGCCGCCGTCGATCGACCCGCAGCGGCACCCGCGGCCGGCGAACACCACCTTCAAAACCTGAGAAGAGTTCGGGCACAACAGAACATGGCCGAGCACCGCATCGAAGAGATCCTCCGATGCGGTGCTACAGACCGTGGGTGGAGTCGAATCAGCGATTCGAGTGTTTCTGTCGGTACATCTCTGCATCAGCCGCATCCCAAGTCTCGGAAAAACTCTGGGACATAGAAAAGTCCGCCCGCCCGACCGAACAGCGCACCTCGGCGCGCCGGAAGGACTGCTCCAAACGCTCGATCAGGTAGTCGACGGTGTGCGGTTGTGTGTCGGACAGAGCGATTCCGAACTCGTCTCCGCCCAACCGCGAAACTACGGCGCCTGGGTGCGCGCATGCTGCCAGGATTTCACCCGCCCGTTGGACGTACTCGTCACCGGCGGCGTGTCCGCGTTCGTCGTTGATGGTCTTCATGCCGTCGAGATCGATGATGATGATTGATCCAGGGTCGGCGAATTGGCGGTATCGCGTTTGCTCGGCTTCGAGGAAGCGGTCCCATCCACGACGGTTGAGAAGGCCGGTCAACGGGTCGGTCTCTGCATCGAGTTGCGCAGTTTCGGCGAGGCGAACCGACTGCGCTCGCTGATAGTCGATGTCGAGAATGGTTCCGAGAAGCCGGCACAGGAGTGTGAGTAGCGCTTCATTGTCCTCGAGACCGGAATCGCCGGTGGTCGGGTCGGCGCCGCACAGCGTTCCGAAGAGGCTGCCGTCGCTGTGCAGAATTGGAATGCTCACGTAGGCGCCAATCCCTTCCCATCTGTCATCTCGGGAAAGCGCGGGTACGAGTTCTCGGTTGGACGAGACCGGTGGCGCATTTCCGCAGACGACCTCACTACACATGGTGTTCTGCCACACTCGCGTCTCCCCGACTTCGATGTGAAGTGGGTTGGGAGAGACGGTCAGAAATATCTGGTTCGCGCCGTCGAACCGTGTGATCGACCACAGCGCGAAGGGGAGGTGGTCGTCGAGATAGGAGACGATCGAGCGACTTGCCTGGTCGAAATTAGTCAACGGCGGCAGGAGTGGCATGGATGGGAATGCCGATGACTGGATGGTGCGCGCCTGACCGTGCGACATTGTTTACCTCCTGATCGACAGTCCGATTCTGTCGACCTTTGGGTTCTTGGTCCCGTGTACGACATATCTCCCATGGACAGTCTGCCTCGAGAATCCTGCGATTGCTGAAAGTGTGCTGTGATTCTTCAGGCCGCGAGGACGGCAATCGAAAGCAGCCAGCTAATCTTCCGGTATGGAGCTGGCGCGGGGAGCGAACACGATCATTGACGGAACGTCGTTGAAAGTGGCGGTGAGCGGTAGCGCCCCGGGCACGGTGGATCTGATGGTGTTCCAACTCGATGATCGCAGCAAAGTGCGCGGTGACGCCGATTTCATCTTCTTCAATCAGCCGGTCTCGCCAGAAGGTGCGGTGCGGCTGGAGGCGGGCGGCGTCATCGAAATCGACACGACGAGGTTGCCCGCTGACATCCACCAGCTGAGTGTGGCCGTGGCGTTGGATTCGGCGGCAAGCGGGACACTTTCTGCAGTCCGTGACATGGGCGTCGTGGTGGAGCAGGCAGGTTCCACAGCCATTGTGGCTCCCGCTTTGGGGTTGACGACGGAGAGGGCGGCGGTCCTCGTCGAGATCTATCGCCGCGGCGCGAGCTGGAAACTGCGGAACGTGTCGGCGGGTTGGGACAGTGGATTGGCAGATCTGGTCACTGCCTTCGGCGTTTCTGTCGACGAGGAACCGCAGGCCCGACCGGCAGGCTCCGATGAATCGCCGGACGGAATTCGGAGCGTGCCTGACGAGGCAAAACTCTCGATGGTGAAGCGAGAGAAGCTGGACCTGCGAAAGCGTGAGGTGGCCAAGGTCCTGCTGACCAAGGGCGGCAACGGAATTCGCGCGCGAGTAATCCTGGTGATCGACAAAACGGGGAGTATGGCCAAGCAGTACCGCACCAGGGTGGTCCACCGCGTTGTGGAACGGATGGTCCCTGTTGCGATCCAACTCGACGACGACGGCAAACTCGAGCCGTACTTGTACGCGGTCAGCTTCGTCAAGCTTCCTGAGATCTCCGTGCATGACGCGGAAGCGTGGTCGGACACCTACCTGCACTTGCGCGGATCACACGGCGGTGTCAACTACGACAAGATCGGCGCGGTCAATCGTGAAGTGCCGATCATGACGGAGATAGTCTCCGGCCTGACACGTGGTTCGGCGCCCACGCTTGTCCTGTTCTTCACCGACGGCGGTTTCAGCGAGCGCAGGGAAATCACGAAGTTGATGCGCGAAGCGTCTGGGCTTCCCGCCTTTTGGCAGTTCGTCGGAATCGGCAAGGCCAACTACGGAGTGCTCGAGAAGCTCGACGACCTCGACGGCCGGGTGGTCGACAATGCCGGATTCTTCGCGCTGGACGACATAGACACCGTCGACGACGCCCAGTTGTACACCCGATTGCTGAGTGAATTCCCGGATTGGCACAAGGCGGCGGTTGCCGCGGGCATCACGACGCCGTGATTCAGTTGGTCGAAACCAGCTGCGGTGCATTCTCTTTCAAGAACTCGTCGATGAACGCCCAGGTGGAG
The DNA here is from genome assembly GCF_003852455.1 of Rhodococcus sp. KBW08. Lineage (NCBI taxonomy): Bacteria > Bacillati > Actinomycetota > Actinomycetes > Mycobacteriales > Nocardiaceae > Rhodococcus > Rhodococcus sp. KBW08. The sequence continues at coordinate 537,984 of NZ_QAJJ01000009.1, read as the reverse complement.
TCTCTCGCGGTGGGGCCGGCAACGAGTCCGAGGTGACTACCCGGTGCCTTCTCGAACCGGACCGACTGCGCTCCGGTGAGGACCGACGTGATTGCTTCCACCGAAGCGATGGGTGCAATCACGTCAGTCGTGCCGCCGACCGCGAGAACGGGAACGCTCAGAGCTGACAGTTTGATCTCGCGTCCGGCGAGCGTGACGGCGTCGTGGAAGAGGTTGTTGCCGAGCATGAGTTGTTCGCAGATCTGCTGAAACGCCTTGCCCGGGTATCCAGGCATGGCCGCCATGAACTTGTCGATCGATTCCATGCGAGCCAGAGTCTCGGTGTTGTGGAGGTTGCGCACGATGAACCATGGCTTGAGCACTTCGCGTTGTAGCGCCGTCACCTTGTAACTCGCCTGAACGAGTGGGGCGGGCAGTCCGCCGACGAGATTGGTTGCGGAGGTGAGCGGGGTGTCGCCGGTGTATTTGCCGATCAGCCGCAACGGGCTGATAGCGGGAATCTTCGTGTAGTCGATGGGCGTTCCGATTGCCGTGATCGATGCGATCGGAAGGTCGGAGTGGGCGGAGCCCGTGAGCAGAGACATGGTCCCGCCGAGGCTCCATCCGATCAGCGAAACAGGTGCCCCGTCATGTAGGTCCGAGATGGTGCGGATCGCTTCGGGGATGATGTCGTCGACCCAGGCCTCGAAACCCATTCCGCGGTCGGAGTACCGCATTGTTCCGTAGTCGAGAAGATAAGGAGTGTTACCGCCGTCCAGTAGGTGTGCGGCGAGGCTCTGGCCTGCACGAAGGTCGTAGCAGTCAGCTGAAACTGCGAGCGGCGGTACGAGGAGAACAGGGTTGCCTTTGGGCGTCCACAAGGCGCCGAAACGATACAGGTCGCGGTGTGGACCTTCGCTGATCAGGACAGACGGGGTGCGTTCGGCCTTCTCGACACCGTCGCCGAACGAGAGTCCCCACGCGTTGCGCGCCGCGGTGTCCAGCGTCGGACGCCATGTCGCGATCAAACCACTGATATCCAGCACTGGTTGCCCCTCGGAGTCGGATCGGTGGACGGCTGAGTCAGCCGCGCCCGGTGTATGTTACCTGCCTTCACATACACCGACCCTGGGGGTGTAGAAACCCAGCTCGGCAACGGAGCCACCGTGCCGAGCTGGGCTGATCGGGGCTACGCAGCAATCAACAAGCAGCGATCACCAAGCAGCGATCACCAAGCAGCGATCACCAAGCAGCGACCATCAGGCCGGGACGATCAAGCCCGATGCCGTCGTGGCCGTTGCGTAACGCTGTGCAACGTCTTCCCAGTTGATGACGTTCCAGTAAGCCTTCACGTAGTCGGCCTTGACGTTCTTGTACTGCAGGTAGAAAGCGTGCTCCCACATGTCGAGCATGAGCAGAGGGACGATACCGATGCTGATGTTGCCTTGCTGATCGGTGAGCTGCTCGATGACCAATCGCTGCCCGATCGTGTCGTAGGCCAGTACTGCCCAGCCGGATCCCTGCAAAGTGGTTGCTACAGCGGAGAAGTGGTTGACGAATGCGTCGAAGGAGCCGAAGTGCTCGTCGATCGCGGCTGCCAACTCGCCCTCTGGTCGCTCACCGCCGTTGGGGGAGAGGTTCTTCCAGAAGATCGAGTGATTCGTGTGGCCGCCGAGATGGAAGGCGAGGTTCTTACTGAGCAGCGGCGCCTTCGTGGAGATCGTGCCGTCCTCACGCGCAGCAGCCAACTGCTCGATTGCGCTGTTGGCGCCCGCCACGTACGTGGCGTGGTGCTTGCTGTGGTGCAGTTCCATGATCTCGCCGGAGATGTGGGGCTCGAGCGCGGCGTAATCGTAATCCAGCTCGGGGAGAACGTATTCAGTCATGTGACATGCCTTCCTTTGAGGAGATATTGTGCGGGGACAGGTTTCGGTACGTTCGATCGTGATAGACCAGCGGCTCCAAGACCTGCTGAGGATCGATCACGTCGACTACGCGGGCGGTGACGATCACTGCGGAGTCACACTTGTTGGCAGTCAGAGGAACCGCGCGTAGAGCGTGGCCCGTGCCGTGCAGAAATGGTTCACCGGTCGGCAGAAACGACCAGGGCATGTCGTCCCCGAAGCGCACCGCGCCGCGCGTGGCAAACGTGGAAGCCAGTCGCTCGTTCGTCGAATTCGCCAGGTGAACAACAAAACTGCGGGCGGAAGCAATGACGCTGGCAGAACCTCGCAACGACTGCAGTGAGAATGCCAGAACTGCCGGATCGGCGCTGATCGAGATCACCGACGACGACGTGATGCCGGCCGGACCGTCATCGCCGGTTGCCGTGATGATCGAGACTCCGGCGGGATGGTTTCGGAACGCTTCTACGAAGGAGCTCCGTATGGACGGCTCCAAATCGACAGGGCGATCCGAAACAGATTGAGTGCCAACCAGTTTTGTGGTCACTCCTCGCACCTCTTTTGCATCGGGTTTGCTGTCGTTGCACTGTCTTGTGCAACACCGACGTTAAAACCTCGAGTGCAGTTGAGGTCAAGGCGCTGTGGCGGACCTCACCGTCCGAGCTTGGTTGCCAGACGTTCCATGTATCCGACAACCTCTTCGGGGCTCTTGTCCGGAGTGCCGAACATTGCCTCGGTGACACCGATGTCTGCCCAGTGGGCAAGCTTCTCCGGATCGGGTTTGCCTGCCAAGACCGTTATTTCAGGCTCGCCGACCCTACCTGCTTCGGCCCAGATCTTTCGAAGCAGTTCTACGTTTCCGTCGATCTCCTGCTCGATGGGTGTAGTGATCCAGCCGTCGGCAGACTTGGCGATCCACTTGAACGTCTTCTCGTTGCCGCCACCGCCCAGGAGGATCGGCGGGCGGGGTTTCTGAACTGGCTTGGGCCAGGCCCAACTCGGGCCGTACTTCACGAACTGGCCGTCGTACGACGCTTCTTCCTTCGACCACAGTTCGCCCATGGCTTCGAGGTATTCCCGGAGTGCGGTCCGGCGTTTGTTGGGCGGTACGCCGTGGTCTGCGAGTTCCTCTGCATTCCAGCCGAATCCGACACCGAAAACCACGCGACCGTCGGAAAGGTGATCCAGCGATGCGATGGTTTTCGCGAGAGTGATCGGATCGTGTTCGAGGGGCAGGGCCACCGAGGTGCCCAGTCGGATGGTGCTCGTGACCGAAGCCGCGGTACCCAGGGCGACCCAGGGGTCGAGTGTGCGCATATAGCGGTCGTCGGGTAATTCTGCCGACTGGGTTCCGGGGTGATCGGAGTCTCTCGAAACCGGGATGTGCGTGTGCTCCGGGACGTAGAAGGCGTCGAACCCGTTCGCCTCCGCAGCCTTCGCGGCATCGGCAGGGCGGATGCCGCGATCACTGGTGAACAGGCTGAGTCCGTAGCGCACTGGTTCTCCTTCGATGGTCCGTTCGAAAAACTGTAACCTGTTGCATCTGCGTTCGGATACGTTTCTCGCCCAGAAAATCGCTGCGACCGTCGCTCACGGCAGTCACAAAGGAGAGATCGGCGGCTCCTCGATTCTGCATCTGCAGTGCAATTCCGGTCAGTATCCGTTGTGGCTCCGTGATGCTGCCGCCGGCCGGAGAAAGTTCGACCGAGTCGTTCTTCGTACGGAACGGTGATCTGGCTACCTGATCACGACGAGTGGGCCGAGGGGATTGCCGCTGTTCTGGCGCCGAACGGTCGATTCGTTCTGGTGGAGTTCCATCCGTTTGCCATGCGTTTCGACGAGAAGTGGTTCCTGGCATTCCCGTACGGAGGCGGGACTCCCATGACCGAAGCCGGTGGCGTTGGCGACTACGTCGCAGATTCAGCCGACCTCGTCTTGCCGGGCGCTCCGGGAGGCGGAGTCGAGAACGCCGAAAATCCCTTCCCCTCATGTGAATTCAACTGGTCTATTGCCGAGGTGTTCGGCGCTGCGCGGCGTGCCGGATTGACGATCGAGTCATTCGACGAGTATCCGTACGCCAGCGGTCGGCAAGGATTCGAAGAGATGACCCAACTCGGCGACAAGCGTTGGGGAGTCCCGGCCGGACGTCCCGAGATCCCGCTGATGTATTCGCTGTCTGTTCGCTTGGCCGACTGGGGCCTATTTCCCCCGCATTTGCGGGTAATTGCCGACACAGGTACTAATTACCCCCATGCCCACGACGCCACTGACACGACGCATTGCCGTCGACCTGTGCCGTCTTGGTGCCAACTGCTGTTGCTGTTGATTCCTGCCGACTCTCCTGAGTGAGAATGGCGCCTCTCTGCGCGCCTTCGTCCTTGCATATGCGCTCGTAGCTGTATATGTGCCGGAATTTCCGTACGTCGAGGAAGAAACAGCGATGTCGACTTCTGTCGAAGCAATAGAACCAACACCGGTCCAGGAACCGGGTCGTGAGCCGCGCCGGCCGTGGACTTCGAGTGTGACCACCGTCGGACTGCCGGTGCTCTCGGTGATCGCATTCCTGGCTTTGTGGCAGGTCGCCGCTGCCAGCGGGACCTGGAGCGAGACCTTCGTTCCGTACCCGAGCACGGTCTGGCATGCCTTCGTCAACACGATGACCACGCACGACGGAGTGCGTGGCTACCAGGGGTATTTGCTCTGGGAGCACCTGTACATGACGCTGCGACGGGTGTTGGTCGGCGTCGTCATCGGCGTCGGCTTGGGTGTGATCCTCGGCTTGGCCATGGGATCGGTGACATGGTTGCGGAGCCTGCTCGAACCATGGTTGACGTTCCTGCGCGCATTGCCTCCCTTGGCGTACTTCTTCCTGCTGGTGATCTGGCTGGGAATCGACGAGGCACCGAAGATCACCCTTCTGGCGCTCGCTGCGCTCCCGCCGGCAGCAGTGGCCACCACAGCTGCTGTTGTCGCGGCGCCTGTCGGACTGGTCGAAGCGGCCAGGGCGTTGGGAGCCTCACGAACGCAAGTGATTCGAGACGTAGTCGTGCCGTCGGCGTTGCCGGAAACTTTCACGGGCATTCGGTTGTCGGTGGGTATGGCGTACTCGTCGGTGGTCGCGGCCGAACTGTTCAACGGCATTCCCGGAATCGGCGGAATGGTCAAGGATGCAAGCAATTACAACAACACTCCGGTAGTGCTGGTGGGGATCTTCGCCATCGGATTCTCCGGTTTGATCATCGACGGACTGTTGCGGGCTGCTGAGCGCCGCGCCGTTCCCTGGAGGGGAAAAGTATGACTGACAATCAGAAACACGCCAGCAGCAATCCGAAGCGCAGCAGTGACTTGACGCGTAATGAGGGAAGAGCTTCCCGGACGGCGTTCACCGTACTGATCGGTGTCCTCGCTCTCGTCCTCGGCGCGTGCTCGGTGGATCATTCCGGCCAGGATTCGTCCAAGGAGACGATACGCATTGCCTACCAGTCCTTCCCGAGCGGCGACTTGATCGTCAAGAACAATCGCTGGCTCGAAGACGCTCTGCCCGAGTACAACGTGAAGTGGACGAAGTTCGATTCGGGAGCCGACATCAACACCGCCTTCATAGCCGGTGAAATCGACTTCGGTGCAATCGGTTCGAGTCCGGTCGCTCGTGGACTCTCGGCGCCGCTGAACATCCCGTACCAGGTCGCGTTTGTTCTCGACGTGGCCGGTGACAACGAAGCCTTGGTGGCGCGCAACGCAACCGGAATCAAGACCGTGGCCGATCTGCGTGGCAAGAAGGTGGCAACGGCCTTCGCGTCGACCGCTCACTACAGTCTGCTGGCAGCTCTGAACCAGGCCGGACTCAGTGCCGATGACGTTCAGTTGGTGGATCTCCAGCCGCAAGCGTCACTGGCCGCTTGGCAGCGCGGTGACATCGATGCCGTCTACACCTGGTTGCCCACGCTCGACGAACTTCGCAAGGACGGAACACAGTTGATCGCCAGCCGCGAGCTGGCGACGGCAGGAAAACCGACACTGGATCTGGGTGTGGTGTCGACGTCGTTTGCGAAGGATCACCCCGAGATCGTCGACACCTGGCGCCAGGTTCAGGCCCGTGCGCTCACGACGATCGCCACTGATCCGAACGCGGCAGCGGAAGCTGTTGCCGCGCAATTGGGCGCATCCAAGGAAGACGCGGCAGCGCAGCTGAAGCAGGGTGTGTTCCTCACTCCTGAACAGATCTCGTCGCCGGAGTGGCTGGGTACCGAAGGCTCTCCCGGGAATCTGGCGGTGAACCTGCAGAGCGCAGCGCAATTTCTCGCCGAGCAGAAGCAGATCGACAGTGTGCCTGATCTGACGGTCTTTCAGAATGCTCTCTATGTGAAGGGGCTTCCCGATGTCCTTGACCAGTAGCGTGACCGCGCAGCAGGCCGCGGGAGAATTCGCTGCCGACCGCCCGGGTGCGATCCGAATCGACACTGTCTCACACCGATACGGCCACGGCCGAGAGTCCGTGACGGCACTGGGGCTGGTATCGATCGACGTCGCACCCGGTGAGTTCCTGGTCCTCGTCGGGGCGTCTGGTTGCGGCAAGAGCACATTGCTGCGGCTGATTGCGGGTTTCGAAAATCCTTCCAGTGGAACAGTTCAGGTATCAGGATCCGACCCGATTCCAGGGTCGAGTGCCGGCGTGGTGTTTCAGCAACCACGACTGTTTCCGTGGAAATCGGTGGGCGGCAACATCGATCTGGCACTCAAATATGCCGGGGTGACGAAGAGCGAACGCGGGCGAAGGCGCGACGAGCTTCTCGACCGCGTCGGTCTGGGCGGCACAGCGGACCGGCGTATCTGGGAAATATCCGGCGGGCAGCAGCAGCGGGTGGCAATTGCCCGGGCCTTGGCGGCCGAAACGTCGTTGCTGTTGCTGGACGAGCCCTTTGCCGCATTGGACGCCCTCACTCGCGAGCGTCTGCAGGAGGACCTCCGCAGTGTCAGTGCCGAATCGGGGCGAACAAGTGTCTTCGTCACTCACAGCGCCGACGAGGCGGCCTTTCTCGGCTCCCGCGTCGTAGTTCTGACAAGCCGGCCCGGCAAGGTGGCGCTGGACCTGAAAATCGATCTGCCACGAACCGGCGTCGATCCCGACGATCTCCGAGGCTCACCCGAATACGCGGCATTCCGAGCCGAAGTCGGCCATGCGGTCAAGGTTGCTGCTGCAGCGTAGGTACCCTGCGCGTCGACTACCAGGTGGCCGCGTCGATAATAGGAAGGAGAACGTGCAGGACACGACGAACAAGGAGTGGTCATGGCAACTGAGGTGGAGTCCGGTGACCTCGTGCAGGCAGCCGGCCATGCGGGTCCGTGGACGGTAGTCGAAGTTCGCCAGGGCATGGCGTTGCTCGAACACAGTGACGGGCACAGGTTGTCGCGTCGAACGACGACGTTGACCGTCGTCCGTAAGGGCTCGGGCAAGAAGACGACGGCGGTCGACGACGGGAAAGACGAAAACGGGTCGCCTACCCTGTTCGACTGACCTTCTGTCAGCCTGAGACGGCGTCAGCTGGAGAAAATGTCGTCGACGCGTTTGTCGAAATACTCGGCGATTCGGAATGCCAGTGACAGACGGGGGTCGAAGTGGCCCTTCTCGATCGAGATGACGGTCTGGCGGGTGATGCCGAGCGCGTCGGCACACGCTTGCTGTGACAATCCGGCTGCCGTCCGAAGTTCTTGGAGATTGTTGCGCATCAGATCTCGATTGTGGGGGTGCGGTCCCTCGACACTGCCCAGTACCGGATTCCGAAGTCTGCCAGACCGAGAGCGGTGAATATCAGGAGCGGTAGTTCGGGTGCTCCGAAGACGTTGTGCGCGATCAGTGCGATTCCCATAGCAGTGATCAAGTCGGTGAACGCGCCGAATCCGGCCTTGCGACTCCATTCTGTTTCGACGGTGTCCTCGGGGTAGGCGGGGGCCTTGTTGTTCTCCGAGGGGAAGAGAGCCCACACCGATCCGATGCAAGCCGGTGCCATGACTAGAGCGAAGACGATGAAGGTCAACGTCTTCCGGTCATCGGCGGTCAAGGCTGCGAGAAGACTGAAGGACAGCGTTACTGTGACGCCGATACCGATGATCAGGCTCCACCGTGCCGTGGTGCTCATGAAGCCTCCCGGATGTAAGAGTTCTTTGACATGGATGAGCGTAGATCCGCGTACGTCGCATGTCAAAGAACTCTTACACCACGCTGCGGGTCAAGCGATTCCGAAAGGCGCCGCGTATGAAAACTTCCCCGTCTGATCGGCGCGGTGCGCGGTGAGTGTCCTGACCTGAAAGTGAGCGCCCCACTCGGCTTCCGGAGACTCGATTCCGGCGTCCGTGCTGGTGACGAATCCGAACCGCGGGTAGTACTCGGTGCTGCCCAGAAGTGCGATCAGTGGCACGTCCAGAGCGTCGCACGCACCGATCACCGCGTGCATCAGTGCCGAACCGACGCCACTGCGCTGGTTGCCCGGTGTGACCGCCAACGGGCCGAGACCCACCGCTTCCACGTGGCCGACCCATCCTCGAGTTCCGATCACGAAACCGACGATCTCTTCGCCGGCCACGGCGACCAGTGACAGTGTTGGCAGGTAGTCGTCCGAGGCGAAGAGTTGACGTGTCAGTTCGATCTCGTAGGCAGGCTCGCCGGGCGCTGCCTGGTCGGCAAATGCCGCTCCGAGTAGTGAGTAGACGGCGTCACGGTCGGAAGAAGTTTCGCGGCGGATGTACATGGCCACGAAACTACCCGGTTCACTTCGGATTGCGCTCCCCGTTTTCGGCCTGCCTGGCCACGCGCTTTTCGTAATCCGCACGCCCGTTGGGATCTACCGACGTCAGTGCGCGACGATCGTCGACGACTCGGCGTCCGATGTTGATCATCCATTCGGGTACAACAGCATCGACGAGGTCCCAGCCGGCAAGGTAACGCGGCACAGTAGTTTCGGCTCGTCGATGAGCGACCGTGTCGACGACGGCTCTGGCCACGACTTCGGGTTCAACTGTCGGCATGCCCTTTCCGAGAGGCACACCGGAGGAGAGTCCGGTGCGCACCGCGCTGGGCAGGACAGCGCTGACGCTGACTCCGATATCTGCGAATTCGACACGGGCAGAGGCAGAAAGGCCCACCGCGCCGAACTTGCTTGCGTTGTACACCGCCATTCCCGGTACCGGTAGCTTGCCTGCCATGGATGCGATGTTGACGACGTGGCCTCGTCGTCGATCCACCATGCCGGGCAGCACGGCGCGCATCCCGTGAATCGGGCCCCAGACATTGACGTCGAGGGTGACTCGACTGGTGGCGTCGGACTCGTCGAGGAAGCCGCCGAGCGGCATCACGCCCGCATTGTTGACCAGAATGTCGATGTGACCGAATTCGCCGATCACTGTGGAGACGAACACATCCCAGGATTCGCGTGAGGTGACGTCCAGAGCGTAGCCGCGGGCCCGTGCGCCGATGGATGCGGCGGTGTCCACGGCTGTCTCCTCGTCGAGGTCGCCGACGCATACGAGTGCGCCGCGAGTTGCGAACAACTCGGCTGTGGCCCGGCCGATTCCGCGGCCACCGCCGGAGATGACGACGACTGCTCCGTCGAGATCGATCGGCGGGTAGGTGGTGCCGAAAAGACTCATGTCGTGTACTCCGGTTCGAGGGTGGTGGTGGGCTCAGTGGCCGTGTCGTCGGACGCAGGGTTGTCGGACAACGTGTGGTTGTAGGCATATGGATCGAAGGCCCGTAGCCGCCGACGCATGGCCCCTGACGACCACGGCCAGTTGAAGCTGTTGCGGCCGTTGACGTCGAAGAAATAGCTTTCGCAACCACCGGCGTTGTAGACCGTGGTTCCCAATGCCTCCTGAACTTGAGAGTTGAAGGCTGCCTGCACTTCCGGGCGCACGTCGATAGTTTTCCAGCCGTGCCGACGAGCGTGGCCGATCGCCTGCGCCACATAATTCAGTTGGGCTTCCAAGATCATGAAGGCCGACGTGTGTCCGGTGCCGAGGCTCGGGCCCAGCAGAATGAACGCGTTGGGGAATCCGCTGACGGCGGAACCGAAGTACGCCTGCGGGCTTCCCTGCCAATGATCGTCGAGGGATCGACCTTCTCCGTCGAATACCTTGGATGCGATGGGCATGTCGAGGATGTGGAATCCCGTGCCGAAGATGATGGCGTCCACTTCCGATTCCGCTCCGTCGGCGCCGATCACGGTGTTGCCGTGGATCTCTTCGACCGCGTTGGCATGAACGGTGACGTTGGGTCTGCCGAGGGCCGGGTAGTACGAGTTCGACATGAGCAGTCGCTTGCAACCGAGGGTGTAGTCGGGAGTCAGCGCCTTGCGCAGCTTCGGATCGCGCACCTGCAAGCGCAATTGGGCCGACCCGAGTTTCTGCACGATACGCAGGATCCACGGATTGCGGAACCCCAATCCCAGCGTCTCCATGATTCCGTACTCGATGCTGCGCAGGGCCTTGTGCGCTCCCGGTACGAACCGCATGACGGACCTTTCGATGCGCGGTACGTAGTGATCGGGTTTGGGAAGAACCCATTGAGCGGTTCGCTGGTAGAGGTGAAGTGTGGAGACCTCTGAGACGATTCGCGGAACGAATTGGACGGCGGAAGCGCCGGTACCCACGACAGCGACGCGTTTTCCGCTCAAGTCGTAGTCGTGATTCCACTGCGAGGAATGAAAAACTTCGCCCTCGAACGTTTCCAGTCCGGGAATCGCCGGCGTCAAGGGTTCGTTCCACGGACCAGCAGCGGCTACCACGAAGCGAGCAGTGAGTTCACCGCTGGAAGTTGTTATTTTCCACAATGATTGCGGCGCATCCCACTGTGCGGAGAGCATTTCGACCCCGAAGCGAACGTGTTTGTCGACGCCGTGGCGGACGGCCGTGTCCTCGATGTATTCGCGGATCTCCGGCTGCTCCGCGAACAATCGCGTCCAATCCGGATTGGCGGCAAAGGAGTACGAGTACAGCCCGGACGGAACATCGCACGCGCAACCGGGATACGTGTTGGCGCGCCAGGTGCCGCCGAGGGACTCGGCCTTTTCGAGCAGGACGAAATTGTCGATCCCGAGGCGCTGAAGATGGATGGCTGCGCCGATTCCGGAAATTCCGCCGCCGATGATCACGACCTCGAAGTGGTCAGATTCGTTGTTCACTGAGACTGCGCTTTCACTGGTGGGAGCGGGTGGTGTGGAACGGGTGCATATCGAGTTCGCGCTTCACGCTCGCACGTGTCGTACGCAGCGATGATTCGAAGGTCGCGAGCCGCCGTCGACTGTCCATGAAGTTGGCGCCCATGACGGCAAGATCGTCGTCGGTGGCATCGATTCGCAAGACCCTGGTGCCCGCAGCGCGCACCAGATCGATCTCGCGATCGAGACCTTCGGACATGGAGTTGCGGAGGGCGCCGCGTTCGATGCGGGCGGCACCCCGTGCGGGCTTCAGGGTTCGAGATGCCATGGGCGCCAGTACAACCAGCTCGTCCAGCTCGAGAGGGACCAGGAGGTCAACCGAAGCGGTGGATGCGGCGCCGCCGTCGATGTACCTGACGCCGCCGATGGTGACGGGTGGGAACCAGCCGGGAATCGCCCACGACGCTCGAAGCGCTTCACCGACGGTCGCTTTCGGGGCCCCCTGCGCTCCGAATGCGACTCTTCGCCCCGTTTTGTAGTCCATGGATACCATGTGCGCACACGGATGTGGGAGCCACGCATCGCCAGGGGCAAGAGATTCGGCGAGCGTGGTGAGCCAGGACGGGTCACCGCCACCCACCGGTGCAATGCCGCTCATCCGGCTCAGAAAGGGAAGATCTCGACGCGCCACCAGTCGTGGATTTCCGATCCCCAAGCGCGGTAGCGGTGGGACTTTCCCGGGTGCCGACGCTATGTGGGCGAGGAGTTCGGGACGGGCGGAGGGGTCTCCGAGTTGCATGGCTACCAGCTCGTCGACGCCGACTCCGCTGCCGAGCATCGTCACGAACTCGGCTCCGGCCGACGTTCCGATGATGGCTGTGGCTTCCCTGGGATCCCAGTCGAGTGCATCCCGAACCGAGGCTAGGGCAGCAACGGTCCAGGCGAAGCCGAGAGTGCCGCCGCATCCGATTGCCAAGCCGCGTTTCGGCGCGCTGTTTCGTCCGGACCCGGGTGCGGTGGTGCCGGTCACTTCTGAAGTCATATTTCGGAGACTATCAGTATCTGAATAACGTGGGTACCCCAAATCTGCTTGCCCGGAGTGCACGTGCGGCGAAACTTCGGTATTCGGCTACCGTTGGAATCTCGATACTCAGAACCATGAGGAGGTTCCGATGGCGCGATTGACCAGGCAGGAAGCGCAGGCGTTGACCCGCGAGACCTTGTTGGCTACGGCCGTCGAACATTTTCTCGACCGCGGGTACGCTGCCGCATCGCTCGATCAGATCGCCGAGGATGCCGGCTATTCCAAGGGTGCGGTGTACTCGAACTTCAAGAACAAAGACGAGTTGTGCGCCGAAGTGCTCGGCCGCATCCGGTTGACCAAGGTCGGTGAGATCACCTCACAACTCGGAGCGAACTCGACGCTCGACGACGCGGTGGCAGAGTTCGCGAGGTGGGCCGAGCGGACCATCGGGGACAAGAGATGGACGTTGCTCGAAGTCGAGTTCTCGGTGCGGTCGCGGCACAGCGAAGAGATCCGCGAGAAGATCGCGACAGGCGCCGATCAGGTGCGCGGATTGATCGGCGGAGTGGTGCAACATCTTGCCGAGTCCAACGGTGTGACGCCGACACTGGACCCGAACGCGGCGGCACTGCGCATACTCAGCGTCGGAATCGGTTTGGGGCTACAGCGTGCGATCAGTCCCGAGCTTCCTGTTGACCCACTGGTGGATACGTTGCGGGAGATTTTGCTGGGTGGGTGAGTAGAACGCGCAGCATCCCGCCGATCTCGGCGACGGCGGCGCGCGAACCGGCGCTCGGTCCCAGAACGTTGACGAAGCCGTGGATGAATCCGGGATAGCGTCGATCCGTCACGTGAACACCGTTGTCGCGCAATCGAGCTGCGTAGGCTTCGCCTTCGTCTCGGAGTGGATCGAATCCCGCCGTGATCACGATGGCCGGCGGCAGTCCGGCCACGTCGGGGGCGCGTAGCGGCGACACCATCGGATCGAGTCGATCGGCATCGGTGCCGAGGAAACTGGACTCGTAGAAGTTCATGTTGGCCTCGGTCAGGAAGAAGCCTTCGCCGAACGTCGTTCTCGACGGCGCCTTCTCGTGAAAGTCGGTAGCGGGGTAGATCAACAGCTGCGCTGCCGGTGAGGTCTTGCCGTCGTCGCGGGCACGCAGCGCCACCGTTGCCGACAGGTGCCCACCCGCGCTGTCGCCGCCGACAGCGATGCGCCTCGGGTCTGCGCCGAACTCGTCGGCGCGTTCGACGATGTCGAGGTATGCGGCATAGGCGTCGTGTACTGGTGTGGGGAAAGCGAATTCGGGTGAGAGCCGGTAGTCGACCGAGATGACCCGTGCGCCGGAGGTCTCGGCCAACAGGCGGCACGGAGCATCGTGGGATTCGATGCTGCCCTGTACCCAGCCGCCGCCGTGGAAGTAGACGAGCAGAGCGCCGGTGTCGGCGGTCGGAACGTAGAGCCGGGCGCGAAGCGGGCCGTCGGCGCCCGAAACGGAAATCTCTTCGGTGTGGACCGGAGCGGGTCGGCCACCCATCATGATCGCCGTTCGGGTGAGATTGGTGCGAGCAGCGGCGAGTGACCGGGGATCGGTTGAATGCGAGGGCAGCGGCCGCGTCTTCGCGAGCGTGAGCAGCAGGTGTGCGTCGGCGTCGAGCGTGTTGCCCTCGATGATGACGGGTGGTCCGGTGATTCGACGTTTCACCGCGCTGGGCAGCGCGAATGCGGCTGCCACCAAGGATGCTTCGGCGCGATCTCGAATGCTGCGGCTGCTGGCCTGCTTCACGGATTCCGACACGTGGCGCAGACTACCAAGCATGACTACTGCGGCACTGTCGATCACGCAGATCGAGAACACACATCTGGTTCGGTGCGGTCACGCCAATTGGGTACTGGTCGAAGAGGGGGCCGATCTGACGTTGATCGACGGCGGATACCCGGCCAACGGTGCCGACGTCGAACGCTCGATCGAGCAGATCGGTCACCAGCTCGGGGATGTGCGGGCAATCCTGGTCACTCACGCGCATGTCGATCACATCGGCGGAATCGCGGACATCGTGACCAGGCTCGAGGTTCCGGTTCTGATGGATCCGTCGGAAGTTCCTCATGCGAAGCGGGAGTATCTGCAACAGTTGTCGCCGGCCGGAGTTCCGTTGCTGTTGTGGCGGCGAGGTGCTCCGAAGTGGCTTCGCGACGTGATCGGAGTCGGCGCGTTGAAAGGTGCGGAACTGCCTCAGGCACAGGCCTTTGCGTCCGGTGGTGCTTTGGATGTTCCCGGACGGATCGTGCCGATTCCCACCCACGGGCATACCGACGGCCACAGCGCTTACCTTGTTCCTGACGCAGGCGTCATCGCGTCGGGTGACGCTCTGGTGACCGGACATGCGACGTCGAGCGTCGCCGGACCACAGTTTCTTGTGTGCCCCTTCAATCATGACCGTGAAGCGACCGACGAGGCGTTGGACAACATCGCCGCGGCACCTGCCGGTGCGCTGTTTCCCGGACACGGGCCGGTCTACGAGGGCAGCATGGCTGCCGCAGTCGAACAGGCCCGAGCGGGCCGGACAAGGATGCGTCCATGAGTACCGTCGAAACGGTCGACGAAGGTGCGGTGCACGGTTTCCTGCATCGGCCTGCTTCTGCGCCGATCGCCACGCTTGCACTGACTCACGGCGCGGGAAGTAACTGCGACACTGTGCTGTTGCGCGCTGTTGCCGACGGCTTTGCAGAGGCGGGAGTGCAAGTCCTGCGATTCGATCTCGCGTTTCGGGTGCGTCGAGCTTCGGGCCCGCCACACCCGTCGCGTGCTGCGGAGGATCGCGCGGGCATTGCCGAGGTGATTGCCGCTGTTCGCAAGGACGACTCGGTGCCTGGACCCGTTCTGCTCGGCGGACATTCGTACGGTGGGCGGCAGGCGTCGATGCTGGCGTCGGAGAATCCAGGACTTGTCGACGGCCTGGTGCTGTTGTCCTATCCGCTGCATCCTCCGAAGAAGCCCGAGAAGCTCAGAACCGAACACCTGCCCGACTTGAACACGCCGACCGTTGTCGTCCACGGATCGAAGGACGAGTTCGCGACGACTGAGGAGATGCGGGCAGCGCTCGACCTGATTCCCGCAGTGACGGCTCTGGTGGAGTTCGAGGGAGCTCGGCACGACCTGTCGGTGGTGAAGTTTCCGGTGGTTGAACAGACAGTCGCCGCAGCAACAGAACTGTTCACGCTCGGACGTTGACTCGCCGGTTGCCCGTGTCGGTGGTTCCTGGTGAGATCGAACCATGAGTGCCCAGCAGTATCAGCCAAGTGCCCTGTCCGACGTCACGGTGAGCATCGACGGCGACGACACAGTCGTCAGCTTTCCTCGGGTGCTGCCGTATCCCGTCGAGAAGGTGTGGGAGGCGATCACCGATCCGGAGATGTTGGCGCAGTGGACGCCGTACACCGCCGATCGGAATCTGAGCCGTACGGGCGACGCCGTGATCACCATGCTCACCGAGGACGGGGCTCCCGAGATGTCGCTGCCCGTCACCGTTCACGTCGTGGAGACCGCCCGGCGGCTCGAACACGAGTGGGGCCCGGACGAATTGGTGTGGGACCTGACCTCGGTCGAGGGCGGTACCCGCGTTGTACTGACGCAGAGGTCGCGGGCTGAGGGGATGGCATCGGCGCTCGCGGCGGGGTGGCATTTGTGCTTCGACGTACTCGATGCCTTTCTGGCAGGCGAGCCCTTCGGTCCGGTCGTGGGTGAACGGGCGCGCGAGTACGGTTGGGACGCGCTCAACTCGGGCTATGCGCGACGCTTGGGTATCGACGAATCTCAGGTCTGGTAGCTGCTCAGAGTTCTCGAGCGGCGGCCTCTCAACGGCAGGCTACCGAGCGGAGAGCTTTCTGGTGGAAGCTCGCACGATCAGTTCGACGGGCAGTTTGACGGATTCGACGTTCCTGCCGGCGATCAGTGCGAGCAGGTGTTCGAGCCCGGTCGCGCCGATCTTGTGGGCGGGGGACCTCACCGTCGTCAGTGGCACCGGGAGTTGGGAGACAACGGGAATGTCGTTGTAGCCGACCAGGGCAAGATCGTCGGGAATGCTCAACCCGAGATCACGGGCCACACCGAGTACGCCGATCGCGATGGTGTCGCTCACCGTGAAGACGGCGTCAGGGCGCGTGTTCCCGCTGAGCAGTGTGGCCGCCGCATCGACACCCCCTTGAACTTCGAACTCGGACGCCACTATTCGGTTCGGTGGCAGTTCCAGACCGGCTTCGGTCAGGGCGTCGCGGAAACCCGCGACGCGTTCCCGCGACGTGCTGGCGTGATCCGGCCCCGCGATCACTCCGAGGTCGCGATAGCCGCAGTCCAGCAGATGCTTCCCCGCGAGGTAGCCGCCGAGGCGGTCGTCGCCGCTGACAAAGGGAAGGCTGCTGTTCGGCGACGACGTCGCCGGGTCGATGTGCCGGTTCAGCAGCAGGATCGGCAGTGAGCGCAGGGGGAGCGAGTCGACGAAATCTGTACCCGGAAGGTGGATGCTGCTCAGCATGAGACCGTCGACCTGGCGGCTGACGAGGAACTCGACCGCTTTGCGCTGCGCGTCCAGATCGTCGGGTGGGCTGGAAAGCAGGACGGAGTACCCGGCTGCGGTGGCGGCTTCCTCGATGCCTTGGAACATGGTGGCCACAACGACGTCCGTCAGCCTCGGCATCACGACGCCGATGGTGGTGGTCTTGCGGGTACGCAGGCTGGCCGCCCACAGGTTCGGTTGGTAACCGAGCTCCTCGGCGACCTGACGAACTCGGAGTGCGGAGTCGGACCAACCGTCGGCGGGCTCGGGCTGACGGAGTACCCGCGACGCCGTCGAGATGTGGACCCCGGCCTGGTCGGCGATTTCGCGCAGCGTCGGCGGACGGCCGTTGCTGCGGTTCGACGGATCGGGCGTCATCTGCGTCGGGGCTCCTGGTGTGCGTCGGGGATTGACGGGTGTGCAACCGGGCTCTACTCTAGGCGATGCAAACGATTGCGCAATCGTTCTCGCAAAGGATTGCGCCCGAGAACACCGGAGGCCCCGTGACCACGCCGCAGTCCCTGTCCGAGCTTTTTGCCATCGACACCCTGCTGGACGCCGAAGAGATCGCGATCCGCGACACGGTCCGCAAAATGGTCGACGATCGCATTCGCCCGCACGTAGGCGAATGGTTCGAAGCGGCAGCACTGCCGGCTCGTGAGCTGGCCAAGGAACTGGGCGCGCTCGGCGTACTGGGCATGCACCTCGAGGGCTACGGCTGTGCCGGGATGAGCGCCACGGCGTACGGGTTGGCCTGCCAGGAACTGGAAGCTGTCGATTCGGGCATTCGCAGCCTCGTCTCGGTCCAGGGTTCGCTCGCCATGTTCGCGATCCACCACAACGGAAGTGAAGAGCAGAAGGAAGAATGGCTCCCGCGGATGGCGGCCGGTGAAGCCATCGGTTGCTTCGGTCTCACGGAACCCGATTTCGGATCCAACCCCGGCGGTATGCGAACCAACGCCAAGCGCGACGGCGACGACTGGGTCCTCAACGGCACCAAGATGTGGATCACCAACGGGTCCATCGCGGACGTCGCCGTGGTCTGGGCGCGAACAGACGACGGCGTACGCGGATTTGTCGTTCCCACCGACACTCCGGGCTTCTCCGCCCCCGAGATCAAGAACAAGATGTCGCTCCGGGCGTCGGTCACCTCGGAGCTGGTGCTCGAAGACGTGCGTCTGCCTGCCTCGGCGATGCTGCCCAAGGCTCGCGGACTGTCCGGCCCGCTCGGCTGCCTCAACGAGGCGCGCTTCGGCATCATCTTCGGGGCAATGGGTGCAGCACGTGACTGCCTCGAGACCGCGATCTCGTATGCACGTGATCGCAAGGTCTTCGACAAGTCGCTCGCCGCGTATCAGATCACCCAGGCCAAGATCGCCGACATGGCAGTCGAATTGGGCAAGGGGCAGCTGCTCGCCATCCACCTCGGACGTCTCAAGGACGCCGGGACGGTTCGCCCCGAGCAGGTCAGCACCGGCAAGCTCAACAATGTCCGCGAGGCCATCAAGATCGCCCGTGAATGCCGAACCATTCTGGGCGCCAACGGCATCACGCTCGAGTACCCCGTGATTCGGCACGCCAACAACCTCGAATCCGTTCTCACCTACGAGGGCACCTCCGAGGTTCACCAGCTCGTGATCGGTCGCGCTCTCACCGGTGAAGAAGCGTTCCGGTGACGGTAGACGCTGTCGGAGCGCTCGACGGGCTGGTGATCGCTGATTTCGGCCGCGTCCTCGCCGGCCCGTACGCCACGATGATTCTCGCCGACCTCGGTGCCGAGGTCGTCAAGATCGAGCGGCCGGGGGTCGGCGACGACACTCGCAGCTGGGGCCCGCCGTGGGTGGGGGACGAGTCGAGCTACTTCCTGTCGGTGAACCGCAACAAGAAGTCGGTCACTCTGGACCTGCGCGAGCGCGAGGATCTGGAGAGTGCACGCGAGCTGGTTCGCAGTGCGGACGTCGTGGTGCAGAACTTCCTGCCGGGAACGATGGACCGTCTGGGTCTGGGCTACGACGCTGTCCGAGAAATGAATCCGCGTGCGGTCTACTGCTCGATCAGCGGCTTCGGTGGCAATAATTCTCTGCCGGGTTACGACCTCTTGATTCAGGCGGTCGGCGGATTGATGAGTATCACCGGACCCGATTCCAAGACTCCGACCAAGGTCGGAGTCGCAGTGGTCGACGTCATCACCGGCTTGCATGCCAGCGTGGGAATCCTTGCAGCGCTGCGCCATCGCGATCGAACGGGCGAAGGGCAGCACGTCGAGGTCAACCTGTTGTCCTCGTTGCTGTCCGCACTTGCCAACCAGTCGTCCGGCTACGTGGCCGCGGGCGTGGTGCCCCAGGCAATGGGCAACCGGCATCCGAGCATCGCACCATACGAGGTGTTCGACACCGCGGACCGTCCGCTGGTCCTCGCTGTCGGTAACGATCGGCAATTCGGTTCGTTGACAGAGGTTCTCGGAGTTTCCGAACTTGCCGCTGATGCGCGTTTCTCGTCCAACAGCGACCGGGTTGCGCATCGAGAAGAACTGTTCGACGCTGTCACTGCTGCGTTGGCCAAGGGCACTGCAGACTCGTGGTTCGAGGCACTGACCGAGCGCGGTGTCCCGTGTGGGCCTCTCAACGACATCGCCGACGCGATAGAGCTGGCAGAACGGCTGAATCTCGATCCGGTGGTATCCATCGACGATCCGCGGCGCGAGGCACCGACTCGGCAGGTAGCCAATCCGATTCGGATGAGCGGCACGCCGGCAACCTATCGGTCCGCCCCACCGCGGTTGGGTGAGGACAGCGTTCCCACTCCGTCCGGAGTCGGTTGACACACGTAGATCGGTCACCGGAATACCGGTGGCCGATCTGCGTGTGTGGCTGACTCAGCTGACCTTCAGGACCAGCTTTCCGGTGTTCGCGCCGGCGAAGAGAAGATTGAGGCTGTCACCGAACGCGTCGATACCGCCGTCGACGACGTGCTCGCGAGCAGTCAATTCGCCACTCTTGATCCACTTTCCGATCTGCTCCTGCGCTTCTGCGTAGCGATCGAGGTAATCGAAGACCACGAAGCCGGCCATCGTGGCGCGGTTGACGAGAAGTGACAGGTAGTGCGCGGGGCCTGGCTGAGGTTCGGTGGCGTTGTAGCCCGCGATGGCGCCGCAGATGACCACCCGAGCGCCGAGACGCAGACGGGAGAGAGCGGCGTCGAGAATTTCTCCGCCGACGTTGTCGAAGTACACGTCGATACCGTCGGGAGCATTGGACTTGAGCGCCTTGTAGACGGATTCGTTCTTGTAGTCGATGGCGACGTCGAAGCCGAGGTCCTCGGTGAGCCACGCGCACTTTTCCGGACCGCCGGCGATACCGATGACCTTGCACCCGTGGATCTTTGCGATCTGGCCGACGAGACTGCCGACTGCACCCGCGGCGCCGGACACGACTACGGTGTCACCGTCTTTCAGCTTTCCGACGTCGAGCAATCCGAAATATGCAGTGACGCCGGGGAATCCGAGAGCTCCGAGCCACGTCGGCAGGGGAGCGATGGATTCGTCGACCCGAGTGACATCTGTGCCGTCGGACACTCCGTACTCGGAGGCGCCGAACGATCCGGCCACGATGTCCCCGACCTGGTAATCGGGGTGCTGTGATTCGGTGATGCGTCCGACGCCGTGGGCGCGCATGACGGAACCGAGCTTGACCGGCGGAACGTACGACTTGACGTCGTTGAGCCAACCGCGCATCGCGGGGTCCAGGGAGAGGTATTCGACCTTGACGACAAACTCGCCCGGTCCGGCGGACGGGATCTCGGCATCGACGTATTCCCAGGTGGAAGCGTCGGGAAGTCCTGTCGGGCGGGCGGCGAGGCGTACTTGGCGGTTGGTCATCTCTCCCCTTCGGCGAAACGAATTGAACTTGAGGCCGGATTCAATATAGGTGATGGATCACGAACTGGGAAGAGTTGGATGAACCGATTGACGACTATGTATGTTCGATCGATGAGCAATGTGGTCGAAGACGCGCCTGGTTGGTTCACTCGGGCGCTGGAAGCGCCGGTCGAGACGGGGTCGGTGGAGGTCGAGGGCGCTTCGGTGCACTTTCGGGCGTGGGGGTCGGCGGGGCCGGGGATCGTGTTGATTCACGGCGGCGCAGCCCACAGTCGCTGGTGGGATCACATCGCGCCGCAGTTCGCCGAGGGGCGCCGCGTTGTCGCTCTCGACTTGACTGGACACGGCGACAGTGACACTCGCGACGCCTATGCGATGTCCCAGTGGGCTCGCGAGGTGCTGGCGGCGGCCGAGGCCGGGGGAATCGACGGCAAGCCGATTCTGGTGGGGCACAGTATGGGTGGGATTGTTTCTTTCGTGGCCTCGCATCTGCACGGCGAACTGTTGGACGGGGTTGTCATCATCGATTCTCCGCTCAAGGCGCGTACGCCCGAAGAGGAGGCGGCTCGACGCCAGAATGCCTTCGGCCCCAAGAAGGTTTATCCCACCAGGGAAGACGCGATGGGTCGATTCCGCTTCGTTCCGCCGCAGGATTCGGGACTGCCGGCGGTGCGTGACCATGTGGCAGCTACGTCGATGGAGGAAGTCGAGGGCGGTTGGTCGTGGAAGTTCGATCCGAACTTCTTTCTCCGAGTGGGTGCCGAAGATGTTCTCGACAGTGAACCACGTTGCCGCGTAGCCTATTTCCGAGCCGAGAACGGTATCGTGTCCGATCGACTCATGGAGCACATGCGCGGATTGTTCGGGCCGGAGGCCATCGTGGCGGAGATACCGGAAGCCGGCCATCACGTCATGATCGATCAGCCGTTGCAACTCGTGACCGGGGTGCGAACTGTGTTGAGTGCGTGGGCCGTTGCAAGTCGAGTGCCGGTAAATCAAGCGGTAGGTAACGTTGAGGAAAGGGTGGAAGCATGAGCACGGAATTGACGCTCGAACCGAAAGTCGAAGCTGCACTGAAGTTGTGGCACACCATGATCGACACCGGTGATCTGTCGGCGCTGCCTACCATCGTCGCGCCCGACGCACAGTTCCGATCGCCCACGGGATTCAAGCCGTACCAGTCCGCGGACGCCGTTGTGCTCATTCTCAATACGGTGATCCAGGTGTTCGAGAACTTCGAGTACCACCGACAGTTCGCCGGAGCCAACGGGCGGCAGGTCGTGCTCGAATTCAGCGCGAACATCGGAGACAAGAGCCTCAAGGGGATCGACATGGTCGAATTCGACGAGGACGGCAAGATCGTCGATTTCGAGGTCATGGTGCGTCCGGCCAGCGGGCTCGCCGCATTGGCTGCCGAGATGGGCCGCAGGCTCGGGCAGACGTTACCGAACTACAAGGCCTGACCTGAGTCCGGCGCGGGCCGGGTCTGCCTGCTCAACTCGTGCTGAATCCGCCGTTGGAGTGAAGGAGTTGTCCTGTTATCCAGCCTCCGGCGTCGGACATCAGAAATCGGACGAGGTCTGCAGTGTCGCCGGGTGTACCCAGCCGGCCGGCAGGGGTGTGGAGGGTTGTGGCCTGTTTGATCTCCGGTGTCATCCATCCTGTGTCGATCGGTCCTGGGTTGATGACGTTTGCCCTTACGCCGCGTGATCCCAGTTCGACTGCGGCGGCGATGACGATGCGGTCGAGAGCGCCCTTGCTGGCGCCGTACGGAAGATTATGGGCCGCATGGTCGCTGGTGAGTGCGATGATCCGCCCGGTCACCTGACCGACGTCGCGCTGCTCCGGAAGGTGTTCGGCGAACGCTTTGATCAGAAGCCAGGAGGCGCGGGCATTGACGGCGAAATGCCGTTCCCAGCTCTCGATGGTCGTATCGAGGATCGAGCTGTCGACGCTTTCGCAATGCGAGAGCACCAGTCCACGAAGGTTATTTCGCGATGCGGCAGCGTCAACGAGCTGACCGGCCACGTCCGGCGAGGCCAGATCTCCGGGAACCAGGTCGACACGGCTCCCGAGTGCGCGACACTTCTCGGCAATGTCCTGTGGATCGTGCGCTCCGCGAACGAACCCGACGCGTTCGTCATACGGCGCCCAGTAGCCGATCGTCAGATCCCAACCATCTTCGGCGAGACCCACTGCGAGGCTTGCTCCGATCGACTTGCTCCGGCCGACGCCGGTGATCAACACGGTCCCGCGCTTGTCAGACACTGCTCGCCTCCAGAGACTTTCTGTAGCTGTCGCGGGACTTCCTGCACCTGACGCGCACAGCTCGAGCGGTCAACCGCGGGTGGGATCACTTCAGTTGGAAGGACCGTTGGAAGGACCACTGTATCGGGAGAGCGTGTGCCGTCGGCCCCTCGACCTGGCACGTGTCTTGACACGGCGCTGGTCACAGCGTTTGACTGAGATACAAGCTCGAGTTGATTCACCCGACTGTGTCCCGGGAGGTTGACCTATGCGCGGCAAGGGGATTGCAGGCAGGGAGTTCTCAGGTCACGGCTGTCGACGCGGGGCACGGTTGCCTCGGGGTGCCCTCACGGTACTGGCTTTGGTTGGGGTGTGCGTACTTTCGTTTGGCACCACTCGGATGGCCGGCGCTCAACCGGTCGCAGAGACGGTCGATACCGGGTTCGTGATCCCCTTTGCGGGGGCGCCGGGCTACGAGAGCGTCGCGCCCACACAGATGACCAGTCCGGATCAGCTCAACCAGCCGCTGGGTCAGCAGGTGGCGCACGAGATTGCCGCGCAGATCGGACTCGACAGTTCCGACGCTTTGACCGAGGAGCAGTATCGCGATCTCATCACCGGCGGTGGGATCGGCGGCAATCGCGAGGATGCCGAGGTGATCGACGAATGCGCTCGGATTCTCACCAATACGAACGGGCGGCCCCTCTATTCGGGCACTACGTCGTCGGTTCTGGCCAGTTACGGGTTGTATGTGAATCCCGACGGATTGCTGGAGAGTCCGGCCAACGCGGATGCGCCGACGCGACAGGTGAATACGCTGATCGCCCCTGGTGGTTTCGTGGGCACCTGGTTACGCAACAACGGTGCGACGCACACTCTGATTGCGCTCTATCAGTCGGCATACACGGTGCAAGCGATCTACGGATTTGCAGCGCAACAGATCTCGGGACAGGCGCAGCTGGTGACCAACACCAAAGGCGATGTGAGTTCGGAGGTCGGCATGTCGATGGCGCCGCCGCTCTGGATAGTGAACTTCGCTCTGCTCTACATCTTGAAGCCGTCACTGGCAGCGGCGATGCCTGCACACTGGGCTCCCATTCCGTCGGCCGTTGCCGACGCCGTGAAGGCGAGCCCCACCGGCCAGATCGCGTTCGCTGACTACGCGTCCTACTTCGAGTGATCGGCCTGCCTGACAGCGCTGACGAACTTCTCGATCAAAGCGTGGTCCTTGATGCCGCGAGACGATTCGACGCCGCTGGAGACGTCGACGCCCCAGGCGCCGGTGGCGTCCAGTGCGTCGCGCACGTTGTCCGGGGACAGGCCGCCTGCCAGGATCCACTGGCCGTGGGGACGCGATTGCTGTTGGGCCCAGTTCCACGGCACCCCGGATCCGGCGTCGGCGCCGTCGATCAAGAGTTCATCCTCACCGAGGTCGAGGTTGTAGCCGTCGCGGACCTTGCTGGAGACGACAGCGCGGATGACGGTGAGTCCGGCGTCGTGCAGTCGCTGCACTTGCTCGGCGTCGACAAGATCGTGAACCTGTACGGTACGTAGCCCGGTGATCTGGGCGATCTCGAGGATCTGATCGATCGGGTTGCCGAGAAAGACTCCGATTGCCCGGATGTGATCGGGAATTCGGGCGATCAGTTCGACGGCGAGCGCGGGGTCGACTTTGCGGACGCTCTCGGCGAAGACGAAACCGACGGCATCGACGCCCAGGCCCACCGTGAGGTCGACCGTGTCAACGTCGCGCAGGCCACAGACCTTGATGAATGTCACCTGATACAGAGTACTAGCGTCGTCGTCTAGCCTCGTGCGTGCGACATTTCTACGCGCGAGAGGCTTGACGTGGACTGGCTCTACCGAATCAGTTTGATCTCGGGACCGCTGCCGGTGATCCTGACTGTCCTTGGGGTCCTGGGTGGTGTGTGGCTGCTCGGTTCGAGCGTGCGCTGGTACTACCGCAGAGCGGTGCCGATCGCGGGGCTGATCGCACTGGTGATCATGATCGCCGTGTGGATCACCGTCGAAAAGGTGATCGTGCCGTTCCCTGACCCCATCGAGATGTCGATCTACGTGTGGATCGGTCTCGGTATCTACGCGCTGCTACTTCTCGGGCCGCGAATCAAGGCGGGCGGAACGATCGCGAAGGCGGTGTTGTCCGTCGTTGCGACCGTTCTGGTCATCGTTACCGCCGCGACGCAGATCAATCTGGTCTTCGCGGCCTACCCGACTGTGGGAATTGCGTTCGGACACGACGATTTCGACCGCATTTCACTCAGCGAAGTTCCGGGTCCGACGGATCCTGTCGTCACCGGCGATCCTACGGACACTGTGTGGAAAGCGCCGGAAGGCATGCCGATTCGCGGACGCGTCACGACTTTGCCTGTCCCCGGAACGATTTCGGGATTCTCCGCACGCGATGCCCAGGTGTATCTGCCGCCGTCGTACTTCACCAATCCGCGTCCGCTACTTCCCGTGCTCGTGCTCATGGCAGGTCAGCCCGGCAAGCCCGAGGACTGGCTTCAGGGCGGAAAGCTCACCGCGACAATGGATGCTTTCGCCCGGGATCACGAGGGGTTGGCTCCGGTCGTAGTCATCGCCGACGGAACAGGATCGCAGATGGCCAATCCGCTGTGCACCGACTCGTCGCAGGGCAAGGTCGGCACGTATCTGGCAAAGGACTTGCCCGCTGCGGTGGCGAATGCGTTCCAGATCGACACGAACCCGAGGGCGTGGGCCATCGGCGGGCTCTCTTACGGCGGTACCTGCTCACTGCAGATGGCCACCAACTACCCCGACGTGTATCCGACCTTCCTCGATCTTTCCGGTCAGGTGGAGCCCTCACTCGGTGACCGACAGCGAACCGTCGACGAGATATTCGGGGGTGACGAAGCGGCATTCGTGAAGGTGAATCCGATGGACCTGCTGGCGACCCGGAAGTTCCCGAACTCGGGCGGAGTGTTCGTCGTCGGAACAGATGACAACGAGTTCAAGCCCGGTCAGCAAAAGGTGTACGAAGCGGCCAAAGCGGCCGGAATGGACGCCAGGTATCTCGAGCTTCCCGGTGGTCACAGCTTTTCGGTGTGGTCGGCCGGCGTCGAGCAGGAGTTGGCGTGGATCTCACAGCGGATGGGACTGATCAGCTGAATCCTGTTCCGGTTTTGGAACGTGTTCTATATTCGGTGTGTGGCTGCCGTTCGGCAGTCTCTCGATCGTTCACCGACTGGAGTTCAGGCACATGTACGAATGGTCCGACACCGACCTGATGTTCCGCGACGCCTTGCGCGGCTTTATCGACAAAGAGGTGCGACCTCACGTCGACGAGCTCGAAAGTGGTGCGCTGCCGCCGTTCGACATCATTCGCAAGCTGTACTCGACCTTCGGTCTGGCCGACATGGCACGCGAGGGCCTCGAGAAGTCGTTGGCACGCGAGCGCGGCGATGCGCCCTCCGGTGACGGTGAGAAGTCGAGCGCCTTCAGCGGCGCAGGCAGCATGGGCGTCGTGCTCAACAGCGAGTTGGCCGGAGTCAGTCTCGGCCTCGTCGCGTCGTTGGGCGTCAGCCTCGGATTGGCCGCTGGAACGATCCGCAGTCGCGGCACACTCGCGCAGAAGGAACGCTGGCTCCCCGGCCTGGTGACATTCGAAACCGTCGGCGCCTGGGCGATCACCGAACCGGACTCCGGCTCGGATGCCTTCGGCGGCATGAAGTCCTACGTACGCCGCGACGGCGACGACTACATTCTCAACGGCAACAAGACCTTCATCACCAACGGTCCGTATGCCGACGTGATGATCGTCTACGCAAAGCTCGACGAGGGCGACGCGTCGGTTGATCGTCGTGACCGCAAGGTGCTCGCCTTCATTCTCGACAAAGGCATGGAGGGGCTCACGCAGAGCCCGCCGTTCAAGAAGATGGGAATGAACTCCTCACCCACCGGTGAATTGTTCTTCGACAACGTCCGCATCACCAAGGATCGTCTGCTCGGCGAGACCGAGGACAGCGGAAAGTCGGACGGAAAGTCCAGCGCCAAGGAGAGTTTTGCCGCCGAGCGCATCGGCATCGCGTCCCTGTCTCTCGGCATCATCAACGAATGCCACCGCCTGAGTATCGAATACGCGAAGTCCCGCAAACTGTGGGGACGTGAGATCGGGCAGTTCCAGCTCATCCAGCTCAAGCTGGCCGAGATGGAGGTCGCTCGAATCAACGTGCAGAACATGGTCTTCAACGCGATCGAACGTACCGCGGCCGGAGACAAGGTGAGCCTGGCGGAGGCATCGGCGATGAAGCTGTACTCCTCGCGCGCAGCGACCGAGGTCGCGATGGAAGCCGTGCAACTGTTCGGAGGAAATGGTTACATGGCCGAGTACCGAGTGGAGCAGTTGGCGCGTGATGCCAAGTCGCTCATGATCTATGCGGGCAGCAACGAAATTCAGGTCACCCATATCGCCAAGGGGCTTCTGGGCTGAAACCCGGGACGTCGCCGCGTGGCGTCCGACCGCAGCAGGAACCAGATAGTCTTGCTGCGGTCGGCGACACCGCGCCGACGGATCGGAGTCGGTAATGAATGCGTCAGATCCCACCGCGTCAGATCCCACTGCGTCGGATCCCACTGCGCAGGATCAGGCTGCGCCGGATCCCACAAATGTTCATCCGATGGCCGGGCAGCCGCGAGTGGTGTTGCTGAAGCCGTTGATCGACAACCCGTTGATCGAGGTAGGGGAGTACACCTACTACGACGATCCGGAGTTCGCCGAAGAGTTCGAGACTCGAAACGTGTTGCATCACTACGGTCCCGACAAACTGGTGATCGGCAAGTTCTGCGCCCTCGCCACTGGTGTCACCTTCATCATGAACGGCGCGAACCATCGTATGAACGGTGTCTCCACCTACCCGTTCCCGATCATGGGCGGTGATTGGGCCAGGCACATGGACCTGGTGCAGGATCTGCCGTCTCGAGGTGACACCGTCGTCGGGAACGACGTGTGGTTCGGCGGGAACGTGACAGTCATGCCCGGCGTCCGGATCGGGCATGGGGCGATCGTGTCCACTGGCGCAGTCGTCACGCGCGACGTCCCGGACTACGCCATCGTCGGCGGCAACCCGGCCACGGAGATCAAGCGCCGCTTCAGTGCTGAAGACATCGAGAAGCTGGTGCGAATTGCATGGTGGGACTGGCCGATCGAGAAGATCACCCGCCACGTCCGGGTGATCTCGGACGGGAGTGTCGCGGAACTCGAAGCGGTCGAGTGATCTCCTCGCCCGCTAGTTCGTTCGTGTGAGCGAGTAGTTCCGGACGTGAAGCAGTGCGGCCGCGACAAGGCCGACAGCAAGACCTGTGGCAGTGAACGTGATCAGGTTCGGTTCGAGGTCGAAGTGGATGATGGACGATTCGGGGTAGGGGTTCTGCGGGTCACGAGGTTCGGGAAGGACCACCGAATAGAAGGTGGGCGGCCAGATTCGTCCGACGACGGCGACCGTGAGTCCGTAGGCTGTGCCGAAAGCTGAAAGTGCAAGCGGAAGAGTAAATTTTCTACCGCGTGCGTCACGGGCCAGCCGCCATCCCGTCGCGTTCAGTGTCGCCGAGACGGCAATGGCGACAGCGGTTCCGACTATCAGGAACCACGTAGTTGCGGGGAACCAATGTGGTGCGTCGGAGTAGCTGTATCCCTCGATCACCCACATGTATCCGGTCTTGCCGTCCTCCATCGGCGGCGGTGGAGGGGGTTGGATTCCGACATGTTCTGTTCGCGTGGACGGCGTGGCGAATCTCCAGGCGAGCACTCCGAGGACGCTCAGGAGCAATCCGGTCGCGATGAACACTGCGAAGAGTGGTTCTGCAACGCGGTCGCGAAGCGTCGTGAATCGCATTCGAAGATCGTCTCATCTCAGCCCGAGATCGAGAGTCTTTGTCGGTGGCTTCCATTAGCGTGTGCGCATGACTCTCACACTCGGCATGATCACCTTCGACAGTCTCGATCCCGGTCCCCTCGCAACGTGGTGGGCAGCGCAATTGGGCGGAAACATCGTCGAGGAAAACGACGGTTGGTTCTACATCGTCTCGGTCCCTGACAGCGCCACCAACTTCGCTTTCCAGAAGGTCCCGGACCCCACCGCCGGGAAGAACCGCATCCATCTCGATCTGGGGAGTCCGGATCTCGACGCCGAGGTGGAGCGCCTCGTCGAGGCCGGGGCAACTGAGCACCACCGCGAGAACATGGACGGTTTCCGCTGGGTGACGCTCCTCGATCCTGACGGGAATCAGTTCTGCGTGTCCGGTCCGCATGCCTGAGCCGACCGGTCCTGTGCCCACCTGATTCGCGCCCACTGATTTCGGAGACAGTGATTCGGGCATGATGAGGGGCATGACTTCTCAGACTTCTCGGACCGGGGCGGCTTCTCTGACCGGGGCCGACGCAGACGGCTTGTGCAGCTTCGTCGATTCGTCACCGTCGCCGTTCCATGTGTGCGCGACGGTGGCGTCCGAGCTGACGGCCGGCGGGTTCGTCGAAGTCCACGAAACGCAGTCGTGGGCCGCCGAGCCCGGACGGTACTTTCTCGTGCGCGGTGGTTCGCTGATCGCCTGGAGCACCGAGGGCCTGGGAAATACAGTGGGAAACACCGCTCCGTTCCGGATCGTCGGAGGTCACACCGACAGCCCGAATCTGCGGGTCAAACAGCATCCAGACCTCACTTCGGCGGGGTGGCAGATGGTGGGTCTCGAACCGTACGGCGGTGCGTGGCTGAACTCCTGGCTCGACCGCGATCTCGGAATCTGCGGCCGAGTGAGTGTTCGGGTGGGAAACACTGTGGAGCAGAAGCTGGTTCGCATCGACGACCCGATTCTTCGTGTTCCGCAGCTGGCTATCCACCTGTCCGAAGATCGCAAGGGCGTGACGCTGGATCCGCAGCGGCATGTCAACGGAATCTGGGGAGTGGGTTCGAAACCCAAGTCGTTCATCGGTTTTGTCGCCGAGCGTGCGGACGTGGCCGCGTCGTCCGTTCTCGGCTGGGAATTGATGACACACGACCTTGCACCCAGCGCAGTGGTGGGGGTGGACAAGGAATTGGTCAGCGCCCCCAGGCTCGACAATCAGGGCACGTGTTATGCAGGGACACAAGCACTTCTGGCCGCGACCGATTCGCCGGGAGAGCAGATTCCGGTGCTTGCGCTCTTCGATCACGAAGAGGTCGGCAGCATGTCCGATCGCGGAGCTTTCTCGGACCTGCTGAACACCGTTCTCGAGCGGATCGTGTTGGGGCGCGGTGGTGGCCGCGAAGAATTCCTGCAGGCGATGGCAGGCTCGGTGTGCGCATCTGGCGACATGGCGCACGCGACGCACCCCAACTACCCGGACCGCCACGAGCCCGCCCATCGGATCGAGATCAACGGTGGGCCGGTACTCAAGGTCAACCAGAACCTGCGATACGCCACCGATGCTGCCGGTGCAGGCGAATTCGCGCTCGCCTGCGACCAGGCGGGGGTGCCGATGCAGCGCTACGTCCACCGCGCCGATCTGCCGTGCGGCTCCACCATCGGCCCCATCACGGCATCGCGCACCGGGCTGTCCACCGTCGACGTCGGCGCGCCTCAACTCGCGATGCACTCGGCCCGCGAGCTGATGGGCGCGGCAGACGTCCGCATGTATGCCGACGCGCTCGGTGCCTTCCTCACGCCGCGAAGTTAAGAGCTGGGAGTCAGAGAGCAGGGAGCCCAGTGGGTGCAGCCGGTAGATCCTCGAAGAAGTCGGCGCTCGGTGTGAAGAACATCGAGCCCGTCACGGCCGTCGAGAAGTCGAGCAGTCGGTCGTAGTTGCCGCGAGGGTTGCCGAGAAACATGTTCTCGAGCATCCGTTCCGTGATCGCCGGCGTGCGGCAGTAGCCGATGAAAAAGGTGCCGATCTCGTCGTCACCGAGGCGCCCGTACGGCATGTTGGCGCGCAGGATCTCGAGAGCCTTGCCGTTCTCGTCCTTGATCGCGTTGAGGGCGACGTGCGAGTTGGCCGGCTTCACGTCGGACGTCATCTCGATGTCCTCGAGCTTGCTGCGTCCGATCACACGCTCCTGCTCGTCGACGGTGATTGCTTCCCAGTCCCGCATCTTGTGGATGTAGCGCTGGATGTGGACGTAGCTGCCGCCGGCGAACTCGGGATCCTCGTCGCCGACCGTCACCGCGGCGACGGCGTCGCGGCCCACCGGATTCTCGGTGCCGTCGACGAAGCCGATGAGGTCGCGGTTCTCGAAGTACTGGAAGCCGTGAACCTCGTCGACGACCGTGGCCGCGCCGTGCAGTCGCTTCGTGATCTGCCGAGCCACCTCGAAACACGCGTCCATGCTCATCGCGCGGATGTGGAAGAGCAGATCACCGGGAGTAGACGGCGCCGAGTGAACATCACCCTGCAAAGCGGTGAACGGGTGCAGCAGCGCAGGGCGCGGACCGGCGAACAGTCGATCCCAAGCCAGGGAACCGATGCTCGTCACGACGTCCAGGCCTGATCCGGGGACACGCAGCCCCACGGCCCGTTGCAGTCCCGCGACATCGGCGAGCAGTCCTCGTGTGGTCTTCTCGCCACCCGGATTCACGGTCGCGACCAGGAAAATTGCAGCCGGAGTGAGGGGAGTGGTCACCGACTGGGACTGTGCCGTGAGGTCGGACTGACGAACATCCTGGGGCATGCGAGACCTTTCGAGGAAAACAATGAACCGGCCTGACCTTAAGAAAACCGACCGGATTACCCAAACCGGGGCGGGTGTGACCGGCGATACTTCGCAGGCCCGGCCGTGTCGCGGGTGCTGCCGTCTGCGGAAGTCGTCGGCCCACACCGATAGACTGTCCCCCGGCACGTTCTTTCGTTGGGCACATTCGTGGTGTCCCGCTCCGCGCCGGCTTGCCTCTTGACTCCCGTAGGGAAGGGACCACTCTCCAGTGTCTGCTCACCAGGTCGATACCGTCACGCACGCATCGGCTGATCCCGATGCCGCTCAGCCGTTCAAGGAGCTCGGTCTCAAGGACGACGAATACGCACGAATCAAGGAGATCCTGGGCCGCCGTCCCACGGACGCCGAACTGGCGATGTACTCGGTGATGTGGAGCGAGCACTGCTCGTACAAGTCCTCGAAGGTCCACCTCGGATACTTCGGCAAGACCACCACCGACGAGATGCGCGCCAACATGCTGGCCGGTATCGGTGAGAACGCCGGCGTCGTCGACATCGGCGACGGCTGGGCAGTCACGTTCAAGGTCGAGAGCCACAACCACCCGTCGTACGTCGAGCCCTACCAGGGTGCGGCAACCGGTGTCGGTGGCATCGTCCGCGACATCATGGCCATGGGTGCTCGTCCGATCGCCGTCATGGATCAGCTTCGATTCGGTGCTGCTGACGCCCCCGATACCCGTCGCGTCGTCGACGGTGTCGTGCGTGGTGTCGGTGGATACGGAAACTCCCTCGGCCTGCCGAACATCGGCGGCGAGACGGTCTTCGACGAGTCCTATGCCGGTAACCCGCTGGTCAACGCCCTCGCTGCCGGCGTCATGCGCGTCGAGGATCTGCATCTGGCCTTTGCTTCGGGTGCAGGCAACAAGATCATCCTGTTCGGCGCACGCACCGGTCTCGACGGCATCGGCGGCGTCTCGGTCCTCGCGTCGGCAACCTTCGACGACGAGGGTGGAGACACCGGCGGACGTAAGAAGCTCCCTGCGGTTCAGGTTGGCGACCCCTTCACCGAGAAGGTGCTCATCGAGTGCTGTCTCGACCTCTACAAGGCCGGCCTCGTTGTCGGTATCCAGGACCTCGGCGGCGCCGGGCTGTCCTGCGCCACCTCCGAGTTGGCTGCAGCCGGTGACGGCGGCATGCACATCAACCTCGAGAAGGTTCCGATGCGCGCCACCGGCATGACCCCGGCCGAGGTGCTCTCGAGCGAATCACAGGAGCGCATGTGCGCCGTGGTCACGCCCGAGAACGTCGATGCGTTCATGGAGGTCTGCAAGAAGTGGGACGTCCTGGCCACCGACATCGGCGAGGTCACCGACGGTGAGCACCTCACCATCTCCTGGCACGGCGAGACCGTCGTCGACGTTCCCCCGCGCACCGTCGCTCACGAAGGCCCGGTCTACCACCGTCCCGTCGAGCGCCCGGCAAGCCAGGACGCGTTGATCGAGAACACGACCGCCGGACTGAAGCGTCCCGAAACCGACGCCGAGCTCGAAGCGACCCTGCTGAAGATGATCGCCTCGCCTGCCCTGTGCAGCCGCAAGTGGATCACCGAGCAGTACGACCGCTACGTCCGCGGCAACACCGTCCTGGCCGAGAACGCCGACGGTGGCGTCATCCGCATCGACGAGAAGACCGGACGCGGAATCGCACTGTCCACCGACGCTTCGGGCCGCTACACCGCTCTCGACCCGTACACCGGTGCGCAGCTCGCATTGGCCGAGGCTTTCCGCAACGTGGCAGTCACGGGCGCAACGCCCAAGGCCGTCTCCAACTGCCTCAACTTCGGTTCGCCCGAGGACCCGGGTGTCATGTGGCAGTTCCAGCAGGCTGTTCGCGGCCTCGCCGACGGTTGCGCCACCCTCGGCATCCCCGTCACCGGCGGCAACGTCAGCTTCTACAACCAGACCGGATCCACAGCCATCTTGCCGACGCCGGTGGTTGCCGTCCTCGGTGTGATCGACGACGTTCACCGCCGTATCCCGACGGGCCTCGGACTCGAGCCCGGCGAGACGCTGATCCTGCTCGGCGATACCCACGACGAGTTCGACGGTTCCATCTGGTCGCAGGTCGAGCACGGTCATCTCGGTGGCGTGCCGCCGAAGGTCGACCTCGCTCGTGAGCAGCTGCTTGCGGACATCCTGCTCGCCTCTTCGCGTGACGGACTGGTCACCGCAGCTCACGACCTCTCCGAGGGTGGACTGGCCCAGGCTGTCGTCGAAGCTGCGCTGGCCGGCGAAACCGGTTGCCGCATCCTGATTCCCGAGGGTGCCGATCCGTTCGTGACCCTGTTCTCGGAATCGTCCGGACGCGTCCTGGTGGCAGTGCCGCGCACCGAGGAGACCCGCTTCACCGGTATGTGCACCGCTCGCGGCTTGCCGTGGACGCGTATCGGGGTCGTCGACGAGGGCAGCGACTCCGTCGAGGTCCAGGGACACTTCTCCGTCACGATGGCCAAGCTCCGTGAGGCCTTCGAGGGAACGCTGCCCGCACTGTTCGGGTGATAGATGGTCGATTCCGGAGAACTGACTACTTCTGACAGCCAGCCGCAGGAACACCACCTGCGGCTGGCTGTTCCCGCATCTCTCGAGAAGTTCGACAACCGCTTCACCGAGTGGGCGTGGGGGCTCCTCAAACTCGACTTCACCGGCATCGCGTTTGCCGCGTTCTTCTTCTGCTGGTCGTTGACTCCTTCGCTGTTACCTCGAGATTGGCTGTTCCAAGGTCTGATCGGCGGCATCAACTCTGCCATCGGTTACGGCGTCGGTACCGCGATCGGTTGGGCTGTCGAGCGATACCTGCTCAGCGGTCGACGGTGGTGGCCCCTGCCTGAGCCGGTGCCATCCGCGATCAAGGTCTTCGTTCCGGTCGCATCCATCGTCGCGGCGATCATCATGCTGGTCTACGCGGCCGGGTGGCAACGCGAAATCGCGGCGCTGACCGACGCCGAAGGTACGACCACCTCGGGCTACATCCGAACCCTCGGACTGAGCCTGCTCGTGGGTGGTCTGCTCATCTCGATCTGGCGGGTCCTTCACGATCTGGTGAAACTGATTGCCCGACAGTTGATGCGGCGGTTCCACTGGTCGCGGTCGGTCGCCAATGGTGTCGGCGTCCTGGTCGTCACTGTTCTGTTCTTCATGCTGGTCGACGGCGTCCTCGTCCGTGGAATCTACGCCGCGACCAACTCGATCTTCAGTCTGCAGAACTCGACCACTCGCGACGGCGTCGTCGAACCGCAGGATCCGATGAAATCGGGTAGCCCCGAATCTGCGGCTCCCTGGGACACATTGGGGTTCGAGGGGCGCAACTTCGTCTCGCGTGGACTCGATGCCCAGGAACTCGAGGCGGCAACCGGTAAGCCTGCGATGGATCCGATTCGCGTCTATGCCGGGCTCGAAAGTGCCGAAGATCCCGAAGAACGCATGGATCTGGTCATCAAAGAACTGGAGAGGACCGGTGCCTTCCAGCGCAAGGTTCTCGTGGTCATTCCGACGACAGGTACGGGGTGGGTCAATCCCACTGCGGCACAGGCAATCGAGCTTGTACATGGCGGCGACACTGCTCTTGTCGCCAGCCAGTACTCGTACCTGCCGAGTTGGATCTCGTTCCTCGCCGACCAGGAGAAGGCGCAAGCTGCCGGTCGCCTGTTGATCGAGCGGGTACACGAAAGATGGCTCCAGGAACCGGAAGCCACCAGACCGAAGTTCATGGTCTACGGCGAGAGCCTCGGCGTCATGGCCGGCGCCGGAGCCTTCGACACCCTGCAAGCGGCGCGCGATACCGCCGACGGAATTCTGTGGGTAGGTCCACCGAACGCGACGCAGTTGTGGCGTTCGATCGAGAAGAGGCGCGATCCAGGCACTCCCGAAGTGGCGCCCGTGTACGCGGACGGTCTGGCCGGAGTCCGGTTCGCGGATCGCTCCGAAGACATTCCGGCCGACGGGATGACGTGGCCGCAGCCGCGGGTTCTGTTTGTCCAGCACCCTTCCGATCCGGTGGTGTGGTGGTCGCCCGACCTCATGTTCAACCGGCCCGAGTGGCTCAAGGAAGTACCGGGATTCGACCGCTCACCGTCGATGAAGTGGTTCCCGGTCGTGACGTTCTGGCAGGTGTCCGCCGACCTCGGTAACGCCGCGGGAGTTCCGGACGGTCACGGTCACAATTACGGAACCTCCGTTCTGGACGCCTGGATCAGCGTTGCCCAGCCCGAGGGATGGACGGCCGCAGAAACCGAGCGGGTTCGGTCGGCATTGGTCGTCGCCGTGAAATCCGAGGGCCCCGAGAAGTGAGGGGAGTCGCTTCGATCGGGCTTTCCGCCGCCGCGATCACCTGGAGCAACGTCGTGCTTCCGGCATTCGGTCTTTCGCCTCGCGCTCGCGCAGTGGTCAACACCGCGGCGGGTCTGTCCGCCATCGGGGTCTTACTCGCACGTGGTTACACCCGTGAGGAACTCGGTCTGGCGCACACCGGAATTCGTGGTGGTGCTCAGTTCGGCGGAGCCGCGGCCGGGGCGGTCCTCACCGGTTACAGCGTCGCTTTGGTTGTTCCCTCCTTGCGTGCGACTCTCGCTGCCGACGAGCGAGCCGACGGCCGCGAAGACTTCCTCGAATGGATCATCCTGCACATCCCGTTCGGCACGGTCCTTTCCGAGGAACTGTTGTTCCGCAGCGCGATGTCCGCAGTCTGGAACCGCGAACTGAACAGACCGACCGCGCAGGCTGTTCACGCACTGACTTTCGGGTTGTGGCACGTCGCCCCCGCCCGCGGTGCCGGCGACAACGTTCCCGCTGCAGTGGCATTCACCGGGGCCTCCGCAGTGCTGTTCGAGTGGCTGCATCGCAGAGGCGGCAGCGTGCTTGCCCCCGCCCTGCTGCACCTGGCCACCAATGCCGGTGGCGCACTGGCCGTTCGTATCGCTACTCGCAGACAGGGAGTGAACTGATGCCGCCCCGCCGCGCCGTCGACCCCGCCGAATTTCGTGCCGCCGTCCTGGCAGTCGGCCCGTGGCTTCGAGATCCGGATCTTCCGAAGCCGTCTCGCAGTGAACTCGGCGCCGCAGTGAAGATGAGTGCGCGCACTCTCGAGCAGATCGCCCCCGGATCGAGCGTCGAGGTGCGGGTCCCGCCGTTTGTTGCGGTGCAGTGCATCGAAGGACCGCGGCACACCCGCGGAACTCCACCCAACGTCGTCGAGACGGACGCTCGTACCTGGTTGCAGATGGTCACCGGACTCCTGGAGTTCTCCGAGGCCGCAGGTGACGGACGAGTCGACGCGTCAGGTAGCCGCGCCCCCGAAATAGCGCACTGGCTCCCACTGCTCCGATTGGCGCAGTAAACAGAGACCACCCGGTTCGCTTCAGGGTGATCTGCGACCCAAGGCTGCCCTCAGGGGAACTGGGTCCCAAAATGGCCGTAGACTGTGGATGCCCCCCAACCCCTGCCCACAAAGGGAGCGCCCGGTGACTCGTGCCGATCTGTCGGTCAACAGTCCAAATCTCCTCGCTTCGAACCCGTCCGACGAGGACGAGAACGAGCCCCGCGAAGAATGCGGTGTATTCGGCGTCTGGGCGCCGGGAGAGGATGTGGCGAAGCTCACTTATTACGGCCTGTACGCACTTCAGCACCGTGGTCAAGAAGCTGCCGGCATTGCGGTAGCCGACGGCTCCCAGGTGTTGGTGTTCAAGGATCTCGGCCTGGTCAGCCAGGTATTCGACGAGCAGACCCTCGCAGCGATGCCAGGACATGTCGCCGTCGGACATTGCCGTTATTCGACGACCGGTTCCACGACGTGGGAGAACGCGCAGCCCATCTTCCGTACCACCACTGCCGGTACCGGAATCGCGCTCGGCCACAACGGCAACCTGGTCAACACCGCTGAACTCGCGAGCCGCACCCGTGCAGCCGGCCTGGTCAACGACAAGCGCCCCAATGCCGCGACGTCCGACTCCGACCTCATCGGTGGTCTCCTGGCACACGCTGCCGGCGACAGCACCATCGAGCAGGCCGCGATGGAATTGCTGCCCACGTTGGAGGGCGCGTTCTGCCTCACCTTCATGGACGAGCACACGCTGTACGCAGCTCGTGACCCGCACGGCATCCGCCCGCTCTGCCTGGGCCGGCTCGACCGCGGTTGGGTGGTCGCCAGCGAGACTGCAGCCCTCGACATCGTCGGTGCATCGTTCGTCCGCGACATCGAACCCGGCGAGCTTCTCGCGATCGACGCCGACGGCGTCCGCTCCTCGCGTTTCGCGAACCCGACGCCCAAGGGCTGTGTCTTCGAGTACGTCTACCTCGCGCGTCCCGACAGCGTCATCGGTGGCCGTTCGGTTCACTCGACCCGAGTCGAGATCGGCCGCCTGCTCGCCAGCGAGCACCCCGCCGAAGGTGACCTGGTCATCCCCGTTCCCGAGTCCGGCACCCCCGCCGCCGTCGGTTACGCACAGGGCTCAGGCATCCCCTACGGCCAGGGTTTGATGAAGAACGCCTACGTCGGCCGTACCTTCATCCAGCCGTCGCAGACGATCCGTCAGCTCGGCATCAGGCTCAAGCTCAACCCGCTCAAGGAAGTCATCCGCGGCAAGCGCCTTGTGGTGGTGGACGATTCGATCGTCCGCGGCAACACCCAGCGTGCGCTCATCCGGATGCTCCGCGAAGCCGGCGCCCTCGAAATTCACGTCCGTATCGCCTCGCCGCCGGTCAAGTGGCCCTGCTTCTACGGCATCGACTTCGCCTCGCCGGCCGAATTGATTGCCAACGGCGCAGGCGGACAGGATGCGACGTTCGAGGAAATGCTCGACGGTGTGCGTCGTTCCATCGGAGCGGACACGCTCGGATACATCTCCACCGAAGGCATGATCGCCGCGACCGAGCAGCCGGCCAGCCGCCTGTGCGCCGCCTGCTTCGACGGGACCTACCCGATCGCGCTTCCCAAGGAAACGTCGATCGGCAAGAACGTCCTCGAGGGGATGCTCGAGAGCACCGCAGGTTCGACGGCCACTCGCGACAACGACAACGCGAGCGCGCTCAGCCGCCCCTGAACACCGAAAGCTGCAAAGCACCGAAAATCGATAGCCGAGAATCTGCCGTCCACAACTTGTGGGCGGCAGATTTTCTGTTCCACGACTTTCCGTTCGACGACACGGCATACGTCGTGAGCATCTGGCATAGTGCCCTCCGTGGCGCAACTGAGAATGGACGGGCACCGGGTACTGGTCGCAGACCTGGTGGGGGACACCATCAAAGCGATCAACGGTTCTATGGTGGCGTACGAGGGTGCGATCACCTTCAAGAATGCCGGTATGGGCGGTGGCGGAGGGTTACGTGCCGCGCTGAAACAGAAGGCGGCAGGTGAATCGCTGTCCCTGATGGAAGTCAGCGGACAAGGCACCGTCTACTTCGCGGTCGACGCCCAGGACATCACGATCATCGAACTCAACAATGACGCTCTGCACGTGGAAGCGTCACAGTTGCTCGCACTGGTGGGACAACTGCGAACCGACGTGAAATTTGCCGGACTCCGCGGCGCAGGTTCCGGACAGGGCTTGTTCACGACGGTCGTCAGCGGCACCGGTCTGGTGGCCGTGCTGTCGAAGGGTGGACCGATCATCGCGCTCGAAGTCAGCCCGCAGTATCCGCTGGTTGCCGATCCCGACGCCTTCGTCGCTCACCGCGGCCAGCTCAACCAGAGCTTCGTCACCGACGTCACCTGGCGCTCCGCGATCGGCGGTGGCAGCGGTGAAGCGTTCTCGCTGCGATTCGACGGATCCGGAGTCGTCTACATCCAGCCCGAGGAGCGCTGAACCATGCCGTTGGAATTGGTGAACAGCAAGGTCGTCAAGTCGACCCTCGCACCGGGACAGAACGTGCTCGCCCGCACCGGGTCGATGCTTTACTACACCGGCGACGTCCGCTTCATCCCGCACAGCATGGGCGGTGGGCCGGGCGCCATGCCGAACATGGGCGGTATCGCCGGGATGGCCGGTCGCATGATGTCCGGCGAGCATGCACGCATGATGGCGGCCGAGGGAAACGGTGAGGTCTTCTACGGCCACGCCGGTTTGTACGTCGAGGTGATCCACCTCGACGGTTCGTCGATGCTCACGGTCGAAGCCGACCGGCTCCTCGCACACGACGGGTACCTCCAGAGCTCGATAGTCGCACTCACGTCCCAGGGCGGTGTGCGCGGAGCAGTACGAGGCGCCATGACCGGTCAAGGACTGTTCACGACGCAATTGCACGGACAGGGAAGCGTCGCGGTCCTCTCGCACGGGGGTGCGATTCCGTTGCAGGTCGGTCCCAACAACCCTCAGGTCGTCGTCGACCCGCAGGCATACGTGTGCCACATCGGTCAGATAAACGTCGACATCTCCGCGAACGTCGGCTGGCGCGAGGCCGTCGGCAAGGGCTCGGGGGAGTCCATCCAGCTGAAGATGACCGGCGCCGGCACCGTCTGGGTCCAGGCGTCCGAGCAGAAGTTCTGAGAGGGCAAAGAGCATGGGTATCGAAATTCACAATCCGGCGACTCTGCCCGCCAACGACAACGTCCCGGGCAACGACTACGCCTTCTGCGTCGAGATGGCCGGACAACCGTGGTTCACGTCCAAGGGCGCAATGATCGCGTACTACGGAAACATCAACTTCGAGCCGCTCGGGCGCACGAGCATGACGGCGATCGTCGCGGCCAGGTTCTCTTCGCCGCTCTACGCGGACGACTGGGTGCTCGCTCAGGGGCAGGGCAAGTTGATCCTCGGCGACCGCGGATTCAACATCAATTCCTACGACCTCGACGACGGCAACCTCACGATTCGCGCGGCCAATCTCCTCGCCTTCGAGACGAGCCTGGACCTCAAACAGTCCATCGTCCCAGGCTTTTTGACGCTGCTGGGGACGGGTAAGTTCCTGGCGTCGTCCAACGGCCCGGTCATGTTCGCGGAGCCGCCGCTGCGCATCGACCCGCAGGCGTTGGTGGGTTGGGCCGACTGCCCGTCGCCGTCCCATCACTTCGATGCCGACTGGATGCAGAGCTTCCTGGGCGCGGTTCGCGGAAGCATGTTCGGCGCGAACACCGGTGAAGAACGCCAGTTCGATTTCACCGGAGCCGGGACGGTACTGATCCAGTCGAGCGAGAAGGTCGTCCACGACGGACACCTCCTCAAACACATCGAATCCGAGACCGTCGCACTCGGGCAGAACAGTCTGCGCGCACTGCACGCCTCGATCGGCGCGCGGCTGCAGAACTGACGTCTCGGGGTACGCGAGGTCTCACCGAGGGGGCCGGTCCGGTAGCGTATGGGCGTAATCGTCGGTATTTGTGTGCGCGCTCTGGGTCTCGAGTCGAACGGTCCCTCTCGCGTCACGAGGATTGCAAACACTTCACATTGCAAGACCACTTACCTGTGCACGAGCAATACGTGCTCGCGAGAAATACAAGGCTGGAGTAGTAACCCGATGACCGAGGACAGTCACCGCACCGCAGGCGCCTCCTACGCGGCAGCAGGAGTCGATATCGCCGCAGGCGACCGGGCGGTGGAACTCTTCGCCCCTCTGGCCAAGAAGGCCAGCCGCCCCGAGGTCATGGGCGGCCTCGGTGGTTTCGCCGGCTTGTTCTCCCTCAAGGGTGACTACAAGGAGCCGCTGCTCGCCGCATCGACCGACGGCGTCGGAACCAAGCTCGCTGTCGCCCAGGCGATGGACAAGCACGACACGGTCGGACTCGACCTCGTCGCCATGGTCGTCGACGACCTCGTCGTCTGTGGCGCTGAGCCACTGTTCCTCCAGGACTACATCGCTGTCGGCCGGGTCATCCCCGAGCGCGTCGCGGAATTGGTCAGCGGAATCGCCGAGGGCTGCATCCAGGCCGGCTGCGCTCTCCTCGGTGGCGAGACCGCCGAGCACCCCGGCATCATGGCCGACGGTGACTACGACCTCTCCGCCACCGGCGTCGGCGTCGTGGAGGCCGAGAAGCTGCTCGGACCGGACCGCGTTCGCCCCGGCGACGTCGTCATCGCCATGGGTTCGTCGGGACTACACTCCAACGGTTACTCACTGGCCCGCAAGGTCCTCCTCGAGATCGACCGGATGAACCTGAGCGCACACGTCGACGAGTTCGGCCGCACGCTCGGTGAAGAACTGCTCGAGCCCACCAAGATCTACGCCAAGGACTGCCTGGCGCTCGCTGCCGAGACCGACGTGCGCACCTTCTGCCACGTCACCGGTGGCGGCCTCGCCAACAACCTCGCTCGCGTCATGCCCAAGGGCTTGGTCGCCGAACTCGATCGCGGAACCTGGAGCCCCGCTCCGGTCTTCGCGATGATCGCGCAGCGCGGACGCGTCGAGCGCGCCGAGATGGAGCAGACCTTCAACATGGGCGTCGGCATGGTGGCCGTCGTAGCTCCCGAAGACGTCGACCGTGCGCTTGCAGTTCTGACTGCACGCCACATCGACTGCTGGACGCTCGGTAGCGTCAAGAAGGCGTCGGACGCCGCTGCAGAGCGTGCGTTCCTGGCCGGAGACCACCCGCGCTTCTAAGCCGCAACGTCACCTCTAGACCACAACTGCCCCATCGGAGAAATCCGGTGGGGCAGTTTTGTTTCCATCTGCGTTTCGATCGAAGCGCAGGCGTGAGGCGGAAAATGGAACGCAAAAATGAGGAAGAGCGATCAGCTCTTCCTCATTTCACAGTCTGCGCGGTGGCAGTGCGCGGTCAACGCCGCCAGTCGTCGTAGTCGTCCTCTCGCGCATGCCCTTCCCTATCGGAAGTCTGGTCCGATCGGACACTGCTCCGATGCGAGTTGGTCGATCCACCTGCGAGCTCTCGTTGCAGGCTGTCGAAATCCGTGGTCGGTACGCTGTATTTCAATTCGCGTGCAACCTTGGTCTGCTTTGCCTTAGCCCGGCCGCGGCCCATGGCTGACCCCCTCGCGCTTTCGCGGGGCGGCCTGGGGAATTTGGCGGCCCCGTTTGAGTGTGTAAGTTTCCTGACACACACTCTAGCGTGGAAAAGTCGCTTCCGCTTCCACGAACGCCTCACCGCCGTGTCTGATTGCTCTCACTATGGCCGCGAGCTGCCAGGATGCTGAAAGAACTCGTCAGAACTTTGTGAGAACTGCTCAGAAGTTTCCCGGAATTGCGCGAATCGTCCCCACTCGGGCGTCACCGCCGAAGACGGGAGCCGACGCGAGAGCCGCCAGTTCCTCGGTCCACTCGGTGTTCATTCGCTTGAGCAGAGCTGCCGCCAACGGAAGGAGCGCCCGCTCGTGGCCGTCGTCGATCTTGAGGGCGAAAGCGGAACCGTCGGGAAGCGCTCCGGCGTAGATGCCGTCGTATCCGGTCTTGGAGAACAGACCCGGCACGGCTGACATCAGGCGCTGATCGTTGCGGCCCGTGCCCGAGACGAGGAAGGGGTTCTCGCGGACCGCGTCGGCCACGGCTCGTTCAGGGGAGTCCGGCTCAGCCGAGGGCAGGCGTCCGAATGCCCGAGCCAGGTTCGTGAGCGAGAGCGGCACGATCGGGAGGCCGCAACCGTCGATGCCGAGTTCCTGCTCCTCCTCACCGCTGAGATCGAAGATCGTCTCCTGGATCGCGAGCTGGAGGGGATGAGACGGCTCCATGTACGTCTCGAGCGGCCAGTCGTTCACGACGCACGTCGCGAGCATCGCGGAGTGCTTGCCCGAGCAGGTCATGTAGATCGGGCTGGGAAGCTCGCCCGCCGCGATCAGTTCGGCTCGGGCCAGTTCGTTGCCCGGCAGATCTGAGGGGCACTGCAGCTGGTCGACACCGAGTTGGTAGCGAGCGAGAAGCGCGGCGACCAGTTCGATGTGATCGGCCTCGCCCGCGTGTGAGGACGACGCGACGGCCAACTCTTCCGGACTGGTGGGTGCAAAGCCGTTACGGAGCGCTGCGACGGCTTGCAGCGGCTTGTTCGCCGAGCGCGGGTAGATGGGTGTGTGAATTTCCCCGAGTCCGACCACGACCTCGCCGTCGGCGCCGAGAATGACGGCCGATCCGCGATGCACGCATTCGCGGAATCCGGAGCGGACCACTTCCACCAATTCGATACTCACGAGTGCACCTGCGCTTCTGCTTGTTCGATGAACCTCTGGACGCGCGCGGTGACGTTCGGTGCAAGATCGGTGTGTTCTGCGAGGAGCCGTCGAAGTCGCTCGGGGTCGGTTCCGGCGAAGACCTCTCGAACCGTCACCCCGTGCTCCGGGACGTGGACTCGGGTCACCGAGTCGCCCGCGGCGATCGTGCCGGTCCGGTTGACGCGAAGGTAGGCGCCCACGTCGGTCCGTTCGGTGAATCTCTTGACCCAGCCCTTTTCCGCGGCCCAGATGCCGAACGTGCCGCACGGGACGCGGGGAGCGGTTACCTCGAGTTCGAGAACGTCCGACGCCTCGGCTCCGGTGATGTGCCAGCGCTCGCCGATCACGGCGTCTGTGACGAGCATGCCGCTGATGTGGAGATTCTCGCCGAACCATCCGGGGCCGAGCGGTCGGCCCAACTCGTCCGACCAACGCTGAGCTTCGTCACGCTGATACGCGTAGACGGCTTGGAACGCGCCGCCGTGGAACTCGGTGTCGCAGACGTAGTCGCCGCCGAGTCCGAGTCGTCCTACCGCGACACGGCCGTCGACGGGACGCTTGTCGATCGCGGTACGTGGGACTCGCCTGACGCCACTGTCACGTTCGGTGTGGACGACGCAGACCGCGTCGACGATGCCCGTCACTTGCCGCGCAATCGGTTGACAGCCTCACGTCCGGCCTGGGGTGCGTCGTCCGCGACGATCGAATCCGGATCGATGGACGCGGCACTGGGGCCGGCCATGAGTTCGGTGTCGACCGGGATGTTGCGCTTGATCAGAGCGAGTGCAATGGGGCCGAGTTCGTGATGATTGACGACGGTCCCGACGCGTCCGACGGCCCGTCCACCCGCGGTGATCGGGTCACCCGGTTCCGGGACCGCTTCGGCGCTCCCGTCGAGGTGCAGCATGACGAGGTGGCGCGGGGGCTTGCCGAGATTGTGAACCCGGGCGACTGTTTCCTGACCGCGGTAGCAGCCCTTGTCGAGGTGGACGGCGCCGTGCTCGGCCGGACCACCGATCCAGTGGACCTCGTGCGGGATCGTGCGGTCGTCGGTGTCCAGTCCGAGGCGAGGCCTCGTCGCTTCGACGCGCAGTGCCTCGAAGGCCCAACTTCCGGCGGGCTTGGCGCCGGCATCGGTCAGCTTGGTCCACCACGCTGACAATTGCTCACGTGGGACGAGCAGATCGAACGAGTCCTCGGTTGGCCACGGCATGCGGCGGACGAACCCGCCGTCGGCCAGCGCGAGGGCGTCGTAGGCATCGGTGGGTGTCTGCACGCCGATCGAGGAGAGGACCGCCGGGGATTCGGGACCGATCAGGCTCAGGACCGCAAGCTCGTTGCCGTCTCGAGGCTCGGCTTTGGACCAGAACACCATCTTCTTCAAGAAGGAGAGAAGGTCAGGTCCGCGGTCGGCCTCGGTGTCGA
Organism: Rhodococcus sp. KBW08; assembly: GCF_003852455.1. Taxonomy (NCBI): domain Bacteria; kingdom Bacillati; phylum Actinomycetota; class Actinomycetes; order Mycobacteriales; family Nocardiaceae; genus Rhodococcus; species Rhodococcus sp. KBW08. The sequence continues at coordinate 493,027 of NZ_QAJJ01000009.1, read as the reverse complement.
TCCAGGTGACACCGGCCAGGTCCGTCTGCACGAAGTGGTGCTCGACGCGGCCGTTGACGTCCAGGCTCAGGTTTTCGGCGCTCTTGCCGTCGGGGAGCGCGGCGATGTGCTGACTGGAGATCGTGTGCAGCCACGTGAGGCGTTCGTCGCCGGGGATGGCGATCACGAATCTGTGACTGCGGTCGACCACCACTGCTGCGCGCTGCGCGGTTCGCTGTTCACCGAGGGGATCGCCGTAGTGCCATGCGACACCGATGTCGGCCGAACCGTCCGGTGCGGTGACCGCGCCGGGGGAAGTCAGAAGTGGGCTGTTGGGCACAAGAGCGTTGTCGACCACAAGACCAGTCTAGGAGTGTGGGCGGGATCGCGGTTACAGGGCGGCCCCGGCGGCTTGGCGGATCGTTAGGGTTGATGGCATGCCTGATCGCGTATTGGTGACTCTCGACCATGAGGTGCTCGATGCTGACGCACCGTTTCTGCACGCCGACGACCTGGCGGTGGTGCGCGGCGACGGAGTCTTCGAGACGCTGTTGGTACGCGACGGCCGCGCCCGGGTGGTCGAGGGACACCTGAGTCGACTGGTTCTGAGCGCGCGGGCACTCGGCCTGCCCGCTCCCGTTCTCGACGACTGGCGTCTGGCGATCGAGATGGCTGCAGAGGAGTGGGGGACCGAGGAGGAAGGCGCTCTTCGTCTCGTTCTGACCCGCGGCCGTGAGAGTGGCGACAAGCCGACAGCCTTCGTGATGGTCGGTCCGGTGGCCGATCGGGTCAGGCAGGTCCGGGAATCGGGGCTGTCGGTGATGACGCTCGAGCGAGGTTTCTCCGTCGATCTCTCTGCCCGGGCGCCCTGGCAGCTGCTGGGCGCGAAGACGTTGTCCTACGCAACCAACATGGCAGCGCTCCGATATGCGGCGAATTTGGGTGCCGACGATGTGATCTTCGTCAGTTCCGAGGGCAATGTGTTGGAGGGGCCACGCTCGACGGTGGTGATCGTTCGGGACAGGACTTTGATCACACCGCCTCCCGCACAGGGCATTTTGATGGGTACGACGCAGCGTGCCCTGTTCGACGTTGCCGGCAGCGCTCGCTTCGATTGCCGATACGAAACCCTCCGACCTGCGGATTTGATTGCGGCCGACGGAGTGTGGATGGTTTCGAGCGTCACACTGGCCGCGCGCGTCCATACACTCGACGGGCTCGCATTGCCAGAGCCGAAGGTCTCCGAGGAATTCGCGGAATTGGTTGAACGTGCAATTGATTCGGATTCAGCAGGGCGATAGGCGAATAGGAATCGCGACAGGTCTCTACTACATTTGGTAGTAGCAAAGTCCTGCGGTCCAAACCGGACAGCAGTACCGTGTCCGCAGGGGCCGAGCGACTGCCCGCGTCTCGAACCCCGAAGCCTGTCCCAGGGCCCTACTCTCGGAGTAGCCAATGGATACTTTGGACGTCTCCAGGTGGCAGTTCGGTATCACTACCGTCTACCACTTCATCCTTGTTCCGCTGACCATCGGACTTGCGCCGATGATCGCGATCATGCAGACGATGTGGGTGGTCACCAAAAAGGACCACTGGTATCGGCTCACCAAGTTTTTCGGCAAGCTCTTCCTCATCAACTTCGCACTCGGTGTAGCCACCGGCATCGTGCAGGAGTTCCAGTTCGGTATGAACTGGAGCGAGTACTCGCGATTCGTCGGTGACGTCTTCGGAGCTCCGCTCGCGTTGGAAGGCCTCGTCGCCTTCTTCATGGAGTCCGTCTTCATCGGACTGTGGATCTTCGGTTGGGGCAGGCTGCCCAAACTTGTACACCTGGCGTGTATTTGGCTCGTGGCGATCGGCGTCAATGCGTCGGCGTTCTTCATCATCGCGGCCAACTCGTTCATGCAGCATCCGGTCGGTGCGACGTACAACCCTGAAACGGGCCGTGCCGAGCTCACCAGCATCTGGGAGCTGTTGACCAACAACACCGCTCTTGCTGCCTTCCCGCACGCGGTAGCGGGCGCCTTCCTGACGGCGGCGACGTTTGTTGCCGGCATCAGTGGTTGGTGGATGGTGCGGAACATGCGCCGCGCCAAGCAAGCTGAGGCCGCCGAAGCCGAACGTCTCGAATCCGATGCGCGCACGATGTACCGCCCGGCAACACGATTCGCCTTGCTCGTCATGATCGTGGCCGGAATCGGCATCATCTACACCGGTGACGTCCAAGGCAAGCTCATGTTCCAGCAGCAGCCGATGAAGATGGCGTCGGCAGAATCGCTGTGCGACACCGAGATGGATCCGGACTTCTCGATTCTCACCATCGGTACGCACAACAACTGTGACAGCGTGACGCACGTTCTGAAGGTGCCGTTCGTTCTGCCGTGGTTGGCCGAAGGCAAGTTCACCGGTGTCGAACTGCAAGGTGTGAACCAGCTGCAGGAGCAGGCGGAGCAGGACTTCGGACCGGGCAACTACCGACCGAATCTCTTTGTCACGTACTGGTCCTTCCGCGCAATGATCGGCCTTGCCGCCGGTTCGGCAGCGCTGGCCCTCGCGGGACTGTGGGTCACACGCAAGGGACGGGTCCCGGACCAGAAGTGGTTCGGAATCCTCAGTCTCGTCGCGATTCCCACTCCCTTCATGGCGAACAGCGCCGGCTGGATCTTCACCGAGATGGGCCGTCAGCCCTGGGTGGTGCATCCCAATCCGACCGGCGTCGACATGATCAGACTGACTGTCGACCAAGGTGTTTCGGACCACGCGTCGGCTACCGTCTGGGCCTCGCTGATCACCTTCACTCTCTTGTACGGAGCACTGGGTGTGGTCTGGTTCAAGCTGATCGTGCGGTACGCGAAGGAAGGTCCGCTGGAGCACGACATGCATCCGCCGGGCGATACAGATCATGACGAGCCGGAAGATCCGGACAAGCCCAAACAACTGTCGTTCGCGTACTAGGAGGCGATCATGGGACTTCAAGAAGTATGGTTCGTGCTCGTCGCAGTACTGTTCATCGGTTACTTCGTCCTCGAAGGGTTCGACTTCGGTGTCGGAATGCTCATGCCGATCGTCGGCAGAGGCAGTGACCTCCCGGCAGATACGCGTCGACGCGTGGCGCTCAACACGATCGGCCCGGTGTGGGACGGCAACGAGGTGTGGCTGATCACGGCCGGTGGCGCGATGTTCGCGGCATTCCCGGAGTGGTACGCGACGTTGTTCTCCGGGTTCTATCTACCGTTGCTGATCATCCTGGTGGCCTTGATCGTTCGAATCTGTGCCATCGAATGGCGAAGCAAGATCGACGACGACAAATGGCGTCAGCGCTGCGACTGGGGCATCATCTTCGGCTCCTGGGTCCCGGCAGTTCTCTGGGGCGTGGCTTTCGCGAACATCGTTCGGGGCGTGGCGATCAACGCCGACAAGCAGGTCGAGTCGGGATTCTTCGATCTGCTCAATCCGTACGCACTTCTCGGCGGTCTGACCACCGCGCTGGTGTTCGCCCTCCACGGCGCTGTGTTCCTGGCACTCAAGAGTGCCGACGAGGTTCGTGAAGACGCAGTGAAAATTGCTGCACGACTGGCAATTCCGGCGATCCCGGTCGCCGGTGGATTCGTGCTGTGGACACAACTCGCCTACGGCAAGGGATGGACGTGGATTCTGGTAGCCGCCGCTGCTGCGGCACTGATCGGCGTCGTCTTCCTGACGCGGGCCGAGCGTGAAGGCTGGGCTTTCGTTCTCACCTGTGTGGCAGTCATCGCCACCGTCGTACTGTTGTTCGCCTCGCTGTTCCCGAACGTCATGCCGTCGACGCTCGATCCGGCGTACAGCCTGACCATCGAGAACGCGTCGTCGAGTCCGTACACGCTCAAGGTGATGACGTGGGCCGCGGCATTCATGACGCCGGTGGTGATCATCTACCAGGGATGGACGTACTGGGTGTTCCGACAGCGCATCTCCTCCAAGCAGATTCCGGCGTCGATCGGTCTGCGATTCAAGGAGAAGACGTGGTAGTCACCAACCTTGATTCACAAAAGAATCGGATCACGAAAGAACTGACGGTCGAATTCACGTGACTATCGAAGTAGGCGACGCTCCCACCACTCGGGAGCGTCGCCGGGGGCCGATCGACCCGCGACTGTGGCGCCATTCCGCTTCTGCGCGCGGCTATCTGATCCTGACGGTCGCTCTGTCGATGGTGAACGTCGTGATGGTCATCGTCGCGGCGCTCATGATCGGCCGGGTGCTGGCCGGAGTGATCACCACTCGAACTGTGGATGTTTCTTCGTGGACAACCGAATTGGTTGTTCTGGCCGCAGCTGTGGCGGTCCGAGTTCTGGGGACCTGGCTGCAGACCAGGTATGCACACCGGGCGTCGACTCGCGTCGTTGCCGAGATCAAGAACGGCGTGCTGACGTCGGCGACGGCAATGAGCCCGCGCGATCTGGATCCTCGGCGTGACGAAATCGCGACCGTGGTCACCCGCGGTGTCGACGGCCTCGGTCCGTACCTGACGGGATACCTTCCGGCTCTGGTCCTGTCGGTGACACTGACGCCCATCACCCTGATAGTCATTGCGGTGCAGGACATGACGTCTGCGGTCATCATTTTCGTGACGCTGCCGCTGATTCCGATCTTCATGATTCTGATCGGCTTGCTGACAAAGGGTAAATCGGAGAAGACGCTGGCAGCGATGACCACGTTGTCTTCACAACTGCTCGATCTACTTGCCGGTTTGCCGACGCTGCGAGCGCTCGGTCGTCAGCAAGGTCCTGCCGAGCGGGTACGTGAACTCGGTGACGCCCATCGGCGAACGACGATGTCTGCTCTGCGCGTCGCGTTCCTGTCCTCGATGGTGCTGGAACTGCTCGCTACACTCTGCGTCGCGTTGGTGGCCGTGAGCATCGGCTTGCGACTGGTGTACGGGGACATGTCGCTCGAGCCGGGGATCGTCGCGTTGATCCTCGCGCCCGAGGTGTACCTGCCGCTTCGGATGGTGGGAACCCAGTTCCATGCCGCCGAGGACGGAATGGCAGCAGCAGACAAGGCGTTCGAGGTGATCGAAGCGGATTCTGCTGCGCCGGAGGGCGGTTGGACGACGGTGGTCGCGCGCGGCGCCGACATCGTCTTCGACGGACTCGGCGTGACCTCTCGTGGGGGAGTCGCACCGTCTCAACTTTCCGCCGTGGCGTCGCCAGGGAAGATCACCGTGCTCACCGGGCCCAACGGCTGCGGCAAGTCGACGGCAGTGCACGCGCTACTCGGGTTGATCGAACCGAGCAGTGGGCGTGTGACGGTTGCCGGCGTCGATGTTCGAGAGCTGGACGAGAACGCGTGGTGGAGTCAATTGGCTTGGCTGCCCCAGCATCCGGTCCTCCTACCGGGCACTGTTCGCGAGAATCTCGATCTCACCGGGGTCGTTGATGCACAGGCGTTGACTCGTGCCGCCGCTGCGACGGGATTCGAGGCCGTGCTGGCCGAGCTTCCTGCGGGTGTCGAGACAGTCATCGGTGCCGGCGGCACAGGTCTGTCGCTGGGGCAGCGTCAACGTCTGGCGCTGACACGCGTGCTCGCTTCCGACCGTGCTGTTCTCATCCTGGACGAGCCCACCGCTCACCTCGACTCCGATTCGGAAGGGACAGTGTTGGCTTCTCTGAGAGCACGGGCGGAGCGTGGTGACACCGTCGTCGTGATCGGCCACCGTCCGAGTGTGCTTGCCGCAGCTGACCAGATCGTCGAGGTTCGTGCCCATGAGAAGTGACACTCACGATCCGCTCCTGCGTGCTCTGCAACTACTCGAACTTCGACCACGACGCGTACTGACTGCGGTGGCCGCCGGTGTGGCAACACTCGGCAGTGCCCTCGCCTTGGCCGCGCTGTCCGCGTGGTTGATCACGCGTGCTTGGGAGATGCCTCCCGTTCTCGATCTCAGCGTTGCGGTGGTTGCCGTGCGCGCGTTGGGAATCTCGCGTGGTGTCTTCCGCTACCTCGAGCGATTGACGACGCACGACGTCGCGTTGCGCGGCACCACTGCAGCGCGGTCGAGGATCTACCAGCAGTTGGCAGCGGGAGATCCCGCGGCCGCCGCCGGACTACGACGCGGTGACCTGCTCGCACGTACCGGCGCCGATGTGGACGCGCTGGGCGACGTAGTCGTCAAAGCGCTGATCCCGATCGCTGTTTCGGTTGTCCTCGCGTTCGCTGCGGTGGGCATCTTGTTGTTCATCTCGGTTCCGGCTGCGCTCATTCTGGCTGTTGCGCTGGCCGTGTCCGGGATCGCGGCACCCTGGCTTTCGGCGCGTGCAGCTCGACTCGCCGAGGCCGACAGTTCAGCTGCCGCAGCGCGATTCAGTGAGTCCGCTGTGACGGCGCTCGATCATTCCGCTGAGCTTCGGGTATCAGGTCGCTTGGATCAGGCCGTGAGCGAGGCGGTGTCCGCCGAAAACGAGGTGGTCGACGCAACCGATCGCGCGGCGGTCCCGAGTGCCTTTGCCGCCGCCGCGACACCTCTCGCAATCGGTGTGAGCGTTCTCGGGGCGTTGCTGATCGGAATCACGCTGTACGGAACCACCGACATGTCACCGATGTCCATGGGAATCCTTGTACTGCTTCCCCTGTCGGCATTCGAGGGAACCGCGATCCTGCCCAGCGCGGCGGTGGCATTGACCAAGGCGCGACTGGCGTCGGCTCGCATCATGGCGGTCCTCGATCGAGCAGCCGAGGAACACGTCGAAGGTGATCGTGCGTGGCCCGAGAACGGGGCTCTCAGCGTGCACGCGTTGCAGGCAGGTTGGCCCGGTGGGAAGGTGACCGAACCGCTGTCTGTGGATCTTCCTCGCGGTGCTCGTGTTGCCGTGGTCGGTGAGAGCGGATCGGGAAAGACCACCGCGCTGATGACGATGGCGGGACTGCTACCACCCGTCGCGGGAACGGTTCGCGTCGGCGGAGTGGATGTTTCGGATATCGATCCGGCCGAACTGCGTCGGCACGTCGGATACTTCGCCGAAGACGCACACCTTTTCGAGACGTCGGTACTCGAGAACCTGCGCGTCGCGCGGGGTGACCTCACCGCCGAGGACGCGGAGAAGGCACTTGCCGCCGTTGGTCTCGGAGAGTGGCTGTCGGAACTGCCGGACGGACTCGACACCTACCTGGTCGGCGGTATGCGAGCGGTTTCGGGCGGTGAGCGTCGTCGGTTGCTGTTGGCACGCGCGATCGTCTCGCCCGCGGAGGTATTGCTGCTCGACGAGCCGACCGAGCACATGGACGCGGAGGCCGGCGCTCAGTTGCTCCGCGAGTTGCTCGGTCGCGACGCAACGCTGGTCGATTCTTCGCGAACCGTGGTTGTCGTCACCCACCAACTTCCGGACGGCACAGCAACTGACCAGGTGATATGCGTCGGAAAAGTTTCTGTGGAAAATACGTTGCCGTCGTCGTGAAGTGGGCGTACTTTCTCCTGTACACAAGGAAGGAGGTGGTCTGAAATTGAAGTACAGACGGACGCGTGAGGTGGCTGCCAGCTAGCCGCAATCGCTGATGGAATTCACTTACCGCGTGAGCGGCCGGCGAATCCCAGGCAGCCACCCGACCCCCGAGCCCCCGATCAGTCCGACCGGGACCCGTGCGAAAGCGCGGGTGTGGCTCGGGGGTCGCTTCGTGCTGTGCGCCTTTATTANNTTAATAAAGGCGCACAGCGTGGACAAGGATTGGGTCCCCACCATCCACCGCGCTCGAGGATCGCTCTGACCTCGGCTGCAGTTCGGCACGAGGCTCCTTCCACTTCTTCCCAACCGAAGACCAGCGTGGCATTGCCTGACAGTTCGGATGCGTTTCCTCTCCGACGATCCCGCAGCGCAGTCGCCCGAGATGAGTGGAAGGCGAATCCGTCGAGTCGAACGATCAGTGCGACACCGCAATTGCGGTAGTCGACGTCCTCGTAGAGAGTTCTCCCATCGACGAGGACCGGCGATTGCCGTCGTGCTTCCGGCAGACCGTGTGCTCGCTCGACTTCGATTGCATAGCGATGCTCGAGTACCGACTGGACGCCGCGATCCAGGAGGTCCAATGTCGAGGACAGCGCTTTGACATATCGCCTCGGCCGGCGGTACTCCATTCGGGTGCGTAGTTCCATCCGCGACACCTTGCAGGCCGTGGCGGAGCGGACCAGAGAACGAGCGGCGTCGCGAGCCGACGGCTCTGCAACCGCCAGGTCAATTGCGGTGTCAGCCAGCGAAGTACGAGCAGGCTGAGTGGCAACGCCGATGTGGGCCTGAGCGCGTGAACGATGAACGATCACTCCGGGATGGGCAGTGGACCACCCCAACGGAACGGGGCGCGCCGGGGAGCGTTCGGGTCTGACCGTCGGACTCTGGCAGCGCGAGGATCTGCCGTATCGGACCGTGATGTGGACCGGCAGATCGGACTCGATGTGCGTGAGTCCCCACTCTTCAGCTGCAGTCCGGTGACTCAGATAAGTCTCTCCGCCGCCGAACAGCAGTGCGGCCTCGAGAATCATTGCTCGGTTGAGTGGGCCGTTGGTGCTGGATTGAACGCCGTGGAGGACGGAAGTCCATTGGCCCGATTCGACCAGATGCTGGATTCGCCGCGGCGAATAGCCGAAAGGGCGCAACTGTTTATTGGTCGCGAGTCCGTGTTGGAAGTCGAGAATTCTTCGGAGATCAGGATCGATGTAGTCGCAGTTCATGCGAATACCGTGAGATCCCGGTCCGACAGGAATCGGTCGAAGATGCCGCTCCAGAGCCCACCTGTGGAATTTGTCGGTGGCTGTGGATGGATCTGCTGTGCGCCTTTATTAACCGCCGGGGGTTAATAAAGGCGCACAGCAGAGCTAGCCGATGTAGCGGGTCAGCCGCGCCGAGAGGCGCGGCTCCAGGCCACCGTCAGACATGATGCGCTCTTCGACGTACGCGAGGTCGCCGCCTTCGACGATGCCGTACAGGCGCTTCGCGCCGCCGTACAGTGCACCGGACTGGCTGCGGATCACCACGTCGGTGGCAAGTTCCCACGACGCCTGGGTGAGTGCGCGCCCGTAGTACATTTCGACGACGCCGGAGCTGTGGCTGAGCAGGAGTTCGACGACTTCCTGATTGACGCTGCCGGGGATGCCGTCGCCGCCCATGCGCCAGTAACCGCTCTCGCGCAGATCGGGGCTCACGTAGTTGCCCTCGGCGTCGAGGCGCCAGGACCGGGACTCCCAATTGAGGTAGGGGCCGCCGTCGTGAGAGATGACGATCTGCTGACCGAAGGCGTAGTCGCCGGTCTCGTCGTGCCCTTCACCTTCGCCGCGCCAGACGCCGACGAGGGGGAGCAGTGCGAGGAGTTCGGGATTGATGTCCGGGCCGAGGCGCAGGTTTGCGGTGTCCTCTGGCAACGGAAGGTCCGGCAGGGTCGGGATGTTGAGTGACGCCGTCGACTTGGAACGCTCGACGGCGATGGCGACAGCTTCGTCCCCGCTGCCGCGCCTCACGGCACCTGCAGCGGCGGAATCGTCAGCGGTCGCGTCGGACCCTGAATCCGGAGCCTGACTCACGACTCGTCGGTGACCAAGCGGTACACGACGTACACGGAGAACCAAGCGATCATGACGGATGCGAGTGCGAGGAGTACCTCGAAGAAAATGACCACGGGTACATCTTAGACCGCGGCGACCGACCGGAAAAATCGGGAGCCGGAATGCAGAAGGCCCCGCACCGAAGGGGTGCGGGGCCGCCTGAAAAAGCAGGAATTACTTGCTGACGGTCACGTCCACGTTGTGCACGCCCGAGCCTTCGGGAGTGACGGTGGAGGTGCCGTTGCCCGAGCTGGACAGTGCACGCACGGTCCACTCGCCCGGAGCGGCGAAGAAGCGGAAATCGCCGGTTCCCGATGCCACGACCTCGGCCGTGAACTCTCCGGAGCCGTCGAGCAGGCGCACGAATGCGCCACCGATGGGCTGGCCGTCAGCGGCGAGAACACGGCCGGTGATGACCGTTTCCTTCTCGACGTCGACGCCGGCAGGCAGGGTCTGGCCCTGGGTAGGTGCTCCACACATGATCAGGCTCCCAATTCGATCGGTGCGCCGACGAGTGAGCCGTATTCGACCCAGCTGCCGTCGTAGTTCTTGACGTTGTTCTTGCCGAGGATCTCCTGCAGCACGAACCAGGTGTGGCTCGAGCGCTCGCCGATGCGGCAGTAGGCGATCGTTTCCTTGGTGTCGTCGAAGCCCTTCTCCGCGTACAGCTTGGCGAGGTCGTCGTCCGACTTGAACGTGCCGTCCTCGTTGGCGGTGGTGCTCCACGGGATGTTGATGGCTCCGGGGACGTGGCCGCGCTGCTGCGCCTGCTCCTGCGGAAGGTGCGCGGGAGCGAGGATCTTGCCGGAGAACTCGTCAGGGCTACGAACGTCGACGAGGTTCTTGCTGCCGATGGCGTCGATGACCTCGTCGCGGAATGCGCGGATCGAGAAATCGGGGGTCTCGGCCTTGTACTGCGTGGCTTCGCGGTTGACTGCGTCCTTGGAGAGCGGGCGTCCGTCGAGTTCCCACTTCTTACGGCCGCCGTCGATCAGCTTGATGTCCTGGTGGCCGTACAGCTTGAAGTACCAGTACGCGTACGCGGCGAACCAGTTGTTGTTGCCACCGTAGAGAACAACGGTGTCGTCGTTCGCAATGCCCTTGGCGGAGAGCAGGTCCGAGAACTGCTCCTGGTTCAGGAAGTCACGTCGGACGCCGTCCTGGAGGTCCTTGCGCCAGTCGAGCTTGACTGCACCCTCGATGTGGCCGCCGTCGTATGCGCTGGTGTCCTCGTCCACCTCGACAAAAACGGTCTTTGGGGTGTTGAGGTTCTGCTCAGCCCAGTCAGCGGAGACTAGGACGTCGGAGCGAGCCATGGTGTTCCTTTCGATGTGGTCTTGCGTCGGTCGATATCCAGCAGGGGTTCAGTGGGGTTGTGTGTCAAGCGCTTTCACGCGGTGGTAGCGCGGCCGGTATTTCGCAGCCTGGCGACCAGTGGGTAGATCTGGCAGCCGAGGCAGATGCCGAACGCGGCGTTGAGCAGGGCCGCGAACAGGGCGAAGCCCGTGGCAACGGTGCCGACGATCGTCGACCCGGCCAGGAAACCGACCGTGCCTGCCAATGCGAAGACGAAGCCGACGAACTGAGCGAAGCGAAGTGGCGCTACGGGTTCTCGTTCGCTGACCGGCGAGATTCGCGGGGCGACGAGCTTGCCGAAGATCTGGCCGTACGGGCTGCGCTTGGGGCCGAGTACGGCTCCGACCGCGAAGACGATGGCCTGCAGTGCGAGAAGCACAGTGGCAGCCGGCAGTGAGAAGGTCGAGAGGATGAGCGTGAGTACGAGAACGCCGGTGGTGACCCACGCGGCGAATCGAGGTCCGCGGACGTCGACCTGCTCGAGTTGGGGTGTGGTTGTGGACATCGGGAGTGCTCCTGCGCTGGGTTGCATGATGCTGTGCGTGGACCGAGAAAACGGGACGCAAAAGTCCCACTCGGTGGATTGATCACGAGAGCGAAAGCTCGAAGGTCAGAGAGTTCTGACGGATGTGGTGATCAGCAACAGGTACAGCAACAGCCCCCGAGGCGGCACAGGTCTACTGCGCGGCGTCGGGTGAGCATCAGCTCGTGGCGGGTTTGCACGTCGGCGAGTTTACCCCGAATTCTCGGATTTTGGCTCGTGGGGTCCGGATAGTGGTACGAGCGCAGCTTTCAGATCGCCTGCGGACGGCACTCCGGACACCCGGAACTGTTCCTCGAGGCCACCGTCGAGGATGAAGGTGGTGGGTAGCGACAGGACGCTCATTTCGCGTGCGAGAGCCGGTTCCTTGTCGATGTCGAGTTCGATCTCGACCGGCGGACGGGGAGCGTCGGCCATCGACACCACGACCTGACCGACGACGCGGCGTACTGCCGCGCACGGTCCGCACCAGTCGGCGGAGAAATGCAGTACGACGGGCCCACCGTTCGCCGACACGACTCCAGCCGCGCGGAGCAGTTCGAGGCGACTGTCAGCGGTGCCGGTCGCGGCCGGCGGGGTGACTCGAACCTTTCCGTTGCGCGACTTGAGAATGAGCCCGACAGCGACGACGGCGACAAGCGCGACCAGCAGAATTGTGATCCCGGTCATCGGTTCTGCAGCTCTGCGAGGTCGATCGTCGTGTTCTCGGCGCTGCCTTCGATCACGATTCTTCCGCCTTCCGCGTAGACCAGGCTCGGCTGGATTCCGTAGGGGAGTGCCTGTGGATCGATCGTGTAGCTGAACAATCCGAGGACGACGGGTTCGAGTGCTGCGGGGATCGAGAAATCGGCTTTGCCCTCCGGACCGAAGTACAGGTTGCTGGCGACGATCTTGACCTGCCCACCTTCCAGAACCAGGTTGGCCTGCACGCTCACTGCAGTCTCGATCGGGCCGACGGCAACCGTTCCGGTCAGCACGACAGCGCCCGCGGTGCTCGCACCTGTTCCACCGCTACCGCCGGTGCCATCCGACTTGTTGGCCGGAGGTGAAGATACCTGCAGGTCAGGGATGTTGAGCAGCTTTCCGAGGTCGGTGGCGTTGATTCCCATCCGGCCGTCGAGTTTGTCGACGGGGAGCTGGGTGACGTTGCCGTTCACGATGTCGGAGAAAGGAACGGTGACCCCGCGCAGATCTGCCTCGACGGTCACTTCGCCGACCACGTCGCTCTGGACGCCGGTAGCTCTGACGTAGACGTCCTTGTATTTCCCGCCGAGAGCTTGGGTGAGGAAGGGGAATCCGTTGAAGGTGACCTCCGGGTCCGCCTCGAGTGATGCGCCGGTTCGGAGCTCGCGGGAAACCCGGTACTCGGCGTACGCGGCAGCGCCGAAATCGGCCACCAGTCCGAGGCCGAGGAGGAAGACGATGCCGATGATCAGTTTGCGCACCGCACCATTGTGACCGACTCCGGTCGGGGTTCGATGCGACGGCCCCGGTACCAGGCACGCTAATGTAGTGACCGACCAAAAGCGTCGAACTACTCGAGCGTTGCCCTCGCGGGTTGCGCGGGCTACTAGATAGGAGGCCGTGTGGAACTGCTCCTCCTCACCTCCGACCCCAACCCGGAAGCTGTACTACCGGCGTTGGCGTTGCTGGCGCACTCGGTTCGGCCTGCCCCCACAGAGGTTTCCTCGCTACTCGAGGCAAGTTCCGCGGACGTGGCATTGGTGGATGCGCGCACTGATCTAGCTGCCGCACGCGGGTTGTGTCGATTGCTCGGAAGCACAGGATCCGCAGTACCTGTGGTCGCCGTCCTCACCGAAGGCGGACTCGTTGCCGTCAACGCCGACTGGGGGCTGGACGACATCCTGCTTCCCGGTACCGGTCCGGCTGAGGTGGACGCCCGATTGCGGTTGTTGGTCGCCCGCAGCGGCGGTGTGGCCAGTCCGGAAGCGTCGGGAAAGATCACGCTGGGCGAACTGGTTATCGACGAGGGGACGTACACGGCACGATTGCGTGGACGGCCCCTTGATTTGACTTACAAGGAATTCGAGCTGCTCAAGTACCTCGCGCAGCACGCCGGCCGGGTTTTCACCCGTGCGCAGCTGCTGCAGGAGGTGTGGGGCTACGACTTCTTCGGTGGCACCAGAACGGTCGACGTCCATGTGCGTCGTCTGCGGGCGAAACTCGGCACCGAATACGAGTCCTTGATCGGTACAGTCCGAAATGTCGGATACAAGGCAGTGCGGCCGACCAGGGCCAAGGGCGGCGCAGCGGCTCCCGTTCAGTTCGAGGACGACGAAGACGTCGACTACGACGCGGCCGACGGATCGGTGGTCTGAGATGGGTTGGAGCGATTCGCTGGCGGACGGATCCGCTGAGCAGGTTTCCGCGCTGCTCGATCGCGCGACCGACTTCGACGGCAAGGCGCCGGTGTCGGAGCAGGGGCGCCATGCCGTTGCCGGGCGCGGCGCAGCACGGCATCTTCTCGAACTCGACGGCGATACGGTCGTCGGTTATGCACAGCTGCAAGCCGGTTCGGACGAGCATCCCGACATGGCCGAGTTGGTGGTCGACCCGCAGTCCCGGCGCCGCGGTATCGGAACCAGGCTTGCCGCAGCGGTATTCGACGAGGGGCGTCCGGGCACGCGAGTGTGGGCGCACGGAAACATCGACGCCGCAGTGGAATTCGCCAAGAGTCTCGATCTGGTGAGCGTTCGTGAACTCCTCCAGCTGCGTCGACCGCTCGATGCTCCGCAACTTCCGGAAATCGTTGTGCCCGAAGGCATAACGATGCGGACGTATCGTGGGTCCGAAGACGATTCCGAGATTCTTCGCGTCAACAACGCGGCCTTCTCCTGGCATCCCGAGCAGGGTGGCTGGACCCAGGCGGAGATCGACGAGAGAACGGCCGAAGGTTGGTTCGATCCCGCCGGTCTGTTCCTGGCGTTCGCGGACACCGATCCCGATACCCTTCTCGGCTTTCACTGGACGAAGGTGCACGCACCCGAAGGTGACGATCCGGAGCTGGGGGAGGTGTACGTCGTGGGGATCGATCCTGCTGCACAGGGACGCGGTCTCGGCCGAGTACTGACTCTTGCGGGCATGCATTACCTGCGTGATCGCGGCCTCGGAACCGTCCTTCTGTACGTCGAAGGCGACAACACCGCAGCCCTTCACACGTACGAGCGACTCGGCTTCGATCGGTTCCACGTGGACATGGCTTACGCTCGCGCGCTCTGACGTCACAGTCGAACACGCAGAAATGTCCAGTCTGTTCATTCTCCGTTAACCATGTGTGGTCCAACCGGACACCGCGCCCGCCTACTTTTCTCTGTGGGCAGCGCCGTGTTGCCTGATGCAGATTTCAATCATTCTGCGTCTCATGTCGCCGCCCGATCGTGGGCGTGGCGGTAGCGATTTCCGGAGGATCTTGGTGAATCTCAAGCGCAGTGGTGCCCTGCTCGGTGTAGTGGCCGTGGGCGCCATGACCTTGGCCGCATGTGGCAGCGACAACAACTCGTCGTCGACGGGTGTGGACGCGTCCGCATCGAACGCAACGTGCGAAGGCAAGAGCAACCTCTCTGCCGCTGGTTCCTCGGCACAGAAGAACGCCATGGACCAGTTCGTCGCCACCTACATCTCCGTATGCCAGGAAAAGGGCAAGACGGTCAACGTCGCTTACAACCCCAGCGGTTCGGGCGACGGTCGCACCCAGTTCATCGCCGGCCAGATCGACTTCGCCGGCTCCGACTCGGCCATCAAGGACGAGCAGGCCGACAAGGCCAAGGAGCGTTGCGTCGGCGGCGAAGCCTGGAACCTTCCCCTCGTCTTCGGCCCGATCGCGGTTGCATACAACCTCGACGGCGTCGACAAGCTCGTGCTCAACGCAGAGGTTCTCGCGAAGATCTTCAACGGTGGCATCACCAAGTGGAACGATCCGGCAATCGCCGCGCTCAACTCCGGTGCTTCGCTTCCCGACGAGAAGATCACCACCGTGATCCGCTCCGATTCCTCGGGCACCACCGACAACTTCCAGAAGTACCTCGACGCGGCATCGAACGGTGCTTGGACGTCGGGCGCAGGGTCCGACTTCACCGGTGGCGTCGGTGAGGGCGCCAAGGGTTCGGCGGGCGTTGCACAGGCAGTTGCTACTGCACCGGGTTCGATCACCTACGTCGAGAAGTCGTTCGCCGATCAGAACAAGCTCTCGGTTGCCGAGATCAACACCGGCTCCGAAGCAGTCGCACTGACCAACGACTCGGCCGCCAAGTCGATCGCAGGCGCGAAGTTCAAGTCCGACGCGACCGGCGACCTGACGCTCGACCTCGCGTCGATCTTCAAGACCAACGAATCCGGCGCGTACCCGCTGGTTCTCGCGACGTACTCGATCGTCTGCTCCAAGGGCTACGACGCGGACACCTCCGCAGCAGTGAAGTCGTTCCTGACGAGCGCGGCCAACGAGGGTCAGGCCAACCTGGCCGAGCAGGGTTACGTTCCGCTGCCGGCCAACGTCCAGGATCGCCTCAACGCGTCCATCACGGCAATCAGCTGACCTAGAGACTCGTGCGGACAAGCTCATGGATCTACATTCAGACGTGAAGGAAGTGAGCGCGCATGAGTGACGCGCCCATCACCTCGACATCTCGTTCTCCCGGCCCCGCAACCAGCGGGGCCGGGGTGGGCGGTCCGAACGGCACCACGGAGGACACGATTACTTCCACCAAGGCTCCAGAAACCGAGCATCCTCCGAAGGGTGACGGTCCGGGCAGCGGCAACAGCAAGACGGTGACCCGTCCGGGTGACCGCATCTTCAGCTCGCTTGCATCCGGTTCGGCAATCTTCATCACGGTTGTCATCGCGGCGATCGGCGCGTTCCTGATCTGGCGTGCTGTTCCTGCCTTGAGCCGGAACCAGGTCAACTTCCTGACCAGCCGTGAATGGGTGACGCAGAACATCAACGCGATGGCGTTCGGTGTCCTCGATCTCTTCCAGGTCACGGTGTTGGTCTCGCTGTTCGCCCTGGTGCTCGCGATGCCGATCGCACTGGGCATCGCGATCTTCCTGACTTCGTACTCTCCCAAGTGGCTCACGCGGCCACTGTCGTACACGATCGACCTTCTCGCGGCCGTGCCGTCCATCGTCTACGGCCTGTGGGGACTGCTCGTCTTCGCCCCGGCGATCACCCCGGTCGCGGTGTGGCTCAACGACACTCTCGGCTGGTTCCCGCTCTTCGCCGACGGCAGCGGATCGATCACCGGCGGCGGCACCATCTTCACCGCAGGCATCGTCCTTGCCGTGATGATCCTTCCGGTCATCACCGCTGTGACCCGCGAGGTGTTCATCCAGACCCCGCGATCACAGATCGAAGCCGCACTCGCCCTCGGCGCCACGCGCTGGGAAGTTGTGCGCACCACGGTCATCCCGTTCGGTAAGTCCGGCTACATCAGCGGATCGATGCTCGGTCTCGGACGCGCACTCGGCGAGACGATGGCCCTGTACCTGATCCTGCGCACCACCTCTCAGGCCTTCGGCTGGTCGCTGTTCGACGGCGGCTCGACCATTGCCTCCAAGATCGCCCTCGGCTACGCGGAGTTCAACAACGACATCCAGGCAGGCGCGTACATCGCGGCTGGACTGGTGCTGTTCGTGCTGACCTTCGTCGTCAACGCGGCTGCCCGCGCAGTGATCGCCGGAAAGAAGGACTGACCCATGACCTCCACTCTGGACCGGCCGGTCAAGGCCCCCACTTTCCAAGGCGTCGGCGCCCGTCGTCGTGCCAAGGACGTCTTCGCGACCATCCTGGTGAGCCTGGCAGTCGTCATCGCGCTCATCCCGTTGGTCTGGGTGCTCTTCACGGTCGTCGCCAAGGGCCTGCCCGCTCTGACGTCGCCGACGTGGTTCACCAATTCGCTGAGCGGATTGACGGCATCGGCCGACGGCGGCGGTATCTATCACGCATTGATCGGCACCTTGCTGCAAGGCATCGTGTGTGCGGTCTTCTCCATCCCGCTCGGCATCTTCGTCGCGATCTACCTGGTGGAGTACGCCGACCGGAAGTCGAAGCTGGGCAAGCTCACCACGTTCATGGTGGACATCCTCAGCGGTGTTCCGTCGATCGTGGCCGCGCTGTTCATCTACGCACTGTGGATCGCGACCTTCGGCTTCCCCAAGTCCGCGTTCGCTGTATCTCTGGCTCTGGTCCTCCTGATGGTCCCGGTCGTCATTCGCTCCACCGAGGAAATGCTGCGCATCGTCCCGATGGACTTGCGAGAGGCGTCGTACGCGCTCGGTGTGCCGAAGTGGAAGACCATCTCGAAAATCGTTCTGCCGACGGCACTTCCCGGCATCATCACCGGTGTCATGCTGGCCCTGGCCCGCGTGCTCGGTGAGACCGCGCCGCTGCTGATCCTCGTCGGCTACGCACCGTTCATCAACTTCGACCTGTTCAACGGCGAGATGGGCACTCTGCCTTCCGTCATGGTCGCCGAGATGAACAACCCCACCGACGCCGGCACCAACCGCATCTGGGGCGCAGCACTGACCTTGATCCTGCTGATCGCGATCCTCAACATCGTCGCGAAGCTGATCGGTCACTTCTCGCAGGTGAGAAGCAAGTGATGCGGCCTCGGAACATGTTCGTACTCAACAGCGTCAACAACTCAGTAGGGAGCCGGTAATGGCCAAGCGTCTGGATCTCAAGGACGTCAACATCTACTACGGCAAGTTCCACGCCGTCGCCGATGTGGGCCTGTCCGTCCCGCCCCGGAGCGTCACCGCCTTCATCGGCCCGTCCGGTTGCGGCAAGTCCACCGTTCTTCGTTCACTCAACCGCATGCACGAAGTGATTCCCGGTGCGCGCGTCGAGGGTTCGGTCTTGCTCGACGGCGAGGACATCTACGGTTCGAACGTCGATCCCGTCGGTGTTCGCAAGACGATCGGCATGGTCTTCCAGCGGCCCAACCCCTTCCCGACCATGTCCATCAAGGACAACGTCGTCGCAGGCTTGAAGCTGCAGGGCGAGCGCAGCAAGAAGAAGCTCGACGAGGTGGCCGAGCGTTCGTTGCGTGGCGCCAACCTGTGGAACGAGGTCAAGGATCGCCTCGACAAGCCCGGTGGCGGCCTCTCAGGCGGTCAGCAGCAGCGTCTGTGCATCGCGCGTGCCATTGCGGTCTCGCCCGACGTTCTGCTCATGGACGAGCCGTGCTCCGCGCTCGACCCGATCTCGACTCTCGCGATCGAAGACCTGATCACCGAGTTGAAGAAGGACTTCACGATCGTCATCGTCACGCACAACATGCAGCAGGCTGCGCGTGTGAGTGACCAGACTGCATTCTTCAACCTCGAGGCAACCGGTAAGCCCGGTCAGCTCGTCGAGATCGACGACACCGAGAAGATCTTCTCCAACCCGACGCAGAAGGCCACCGAGGACTACATCTCCGGCCGCTTCGGATAGGTCCTGGGACAAACCCTGCACGATCATGTTTCACCCCCGTTTCCAACAGGAGACGGGGGTGAAACTTTTTGGTTGTGGTGATAGTTCCCACTCCGGTGCGCAGAGCTGAGCGTCGTTGGGCGCCCGAATAATTCGATGAGCAGCGCAAGTGCGCCGAGTGGGCGCTGAAGTAGCCGACGATGTGAATCTCGTGGATACTGACGACGCTTCGGACAATGCTAATCTCGGCCCGACAGCACGCTGTCGATCGATGTCGTTTCACAACCGGAAGGGCTTGTCAGTGCACCTCACCCCTTCAGATACCGAAAAGCTGCTCCTGAGCGTTGCGGGCATGGTCGCCCGCGACCGCCGCGAGCGCGGGGTACTGCTGAACTACCCCGAAGCGATGGCCCTGATCTCGTGTTGGATTCTCGAGCGCGCGCGTGACGGAATGACGGTTGCGGAACTGATGAACGCCGGTCGGCAAGTGCTCACCCGCGACGACGTGATGGAAGGGGTACCCGAGATGATTGCAAACGTCCAGGTGGAGGCCACTTTCCCGGACGGTCGCAAGCTGGTCACCGTGACGGAGCCCATTCGATGATTCCCGGCGAGGTACGTGTGTCCACCGAACCGCTCGAGTTCGGCACTGACGCGGAAAAGATCACGATGGTCGTCGTCAACGACGGCGATCGCCCCATTCAGATCGGTTCGCATCTTCATCTTCCCGCGGCCAATCCGGCGCTGACCTTCGATCGCGAAGCGGCAGACGGTTTCCGGCTCGACATCCCCTCGGGAACGTCGGTTCGGTTCGAACCGGGGGTCAGCCGAACGGTGACACTGATCGCGCTCGGCGGACTCAAAAGGGTTCCGGGCCTGCAGATCGTGCCGGACGAGGACCTACCGACTCACGCACGTGAGCCCAAGACCGTCATGCCGTTCGGCACGCCCGGTGTCGAGGTCGAAGAACCCTTGCGTGCGTCCTCGGTGAACGTTCGCGTGAGTGATGTTCCGGTCGAGGCGGATTCACCGGAAGACGCCGCGACGACAGTTGAGAGGACAGCCGAATGAGCAGGATCGATCGACGCGGTTACGCCTCCCTGTACGGCCCTACTGCAGGCGACCAGATCCGTTTGGCCGACACAGATCTGTGGATCGAGATCGAGCACGACTACACCGCGACCGGCGACGAGATGGTCTTCGGTGGCGGCAAGAGCATCCGCGAGTCGATGGGCCAGGGCCTGACCACTCGCGACCAGGGTGCTCTCGACGTCGTCATCACCAATACGGTGATTCTCGATCACTGGGGAATTGTCCGGGCAGACGTCGGAATTCGCGACGGACGCATCGTCGCGATCGGCAAGTCCGGTAACCCCGACATCATGGATGGCGTGCACCCCAAGTTGCTCATCGGGCCGAGCACCGACGTGATCGCCGGCGAGGGAAAGATCCTCACCGCGGGTGCGATCGACACTCACGTGCACTTCCTCAGTGAAATCGAGATGATGGAAGCGCTCGCGACCGGTACGACGACAGTGGCGGGCGGCGGAACGGGCCCCACGGAGGGAAGCAAGGCAACCACCGTCACGCCCGGTGCCTGGTCCCTGACGATGATGCACCGGGCCCTCGACCACATCCCGCTCAACGTTCTTCTCCTCGGCAAGGGCAGCACCGTCAGCCATGAGGCCATGCGTCAGGAAGCTCTCGCCGGCGCAGGTGGATTCAAGGTTCACGAGGACTGGGGTTCCACTCCGGCCGCGATCGACGCAGCTCTACGCGCAGCCGACGAGTTCGGCCTCCAGGTGGCGCTGCATGCCGACAGCCTCAACGAAACCGGATACGTACAGCACACTTTGGATGCGATCGCCGGACGCGGGATCCACGTGTTCCATGCGGAAGGTGCCGGCGGCGGGCACGCTCCGGACATCATCGTGACGGCAGGTGAGCCGAACGTTCTTCCGGCATCGACCAATCCGACGTTGCCGCATACCGTCAACACGGTGGCCGAGCACCTCGACATGCTCATCGTGTGTCATGCGCTCAATCCCCGGGTTCCGGAGGATCTTGCCTTTGCCGAATCCCGGATCCGGCCGACAACGATTGCGGCGGAGGACTTTCTGCACGACATCGGAGCCATCTCCATCACCTCGTCCGACGCCCAGGCAATGGGGCGTATCGGTGAGGTGACCCTGCGGACGTGGCAGGTTGCCCACGTCATGAAGGCCCAGTACGGCAAGCTGGGGACCAGCATGCCGGCCGACAACGAGCGTGCGCGGCGCTACGTCGCCAAGTACACGATCTGCCCTGCGGTGGCGCACGGTATCGATCACGAGATCGGATCGGTCGAGGCGGGGAAGATGGCGGACCTGGTGCTGTGGGATCCCGCATTCTTCGGTGTCCGTCCTTCTGCCGTGATCAAGGGCGGGGCGATAGTTGCTGCGCCGCTGGGTGATCCGAACGCTGCAATCCCGACCCCGCAGCCGGTGTTCGTACGTCCGGCCATCGCGGCAACTCCGGGATCGGCGCCGCACCTGTCCACGACGTTCGTCTCTCCGATGGCCATCGAGGACGGTCTGGCCGATCGTCTCGGTCTCACGCGCACCCTCACCGGTGTTCGTCCGACGAGGCACCTCACCAAGGCGGATATGCCGAACAACACGGCACTGCCGTCCATCGACGTCGATCCGGAGACGTTTGCCATCAAGGTCAACGGCGACCTGATCGCGCCCAACCCCGTTGACGTAGTGCCGATGGCTCAGCGCTACATGCTGTTCTGAAACCATGTCAATCGAGATGACGTCTGCCGACATAGCGTCGATGCTCTTGGCGGACGGGCGTCTGCCTACCGGCGGTCACGCGCACTCGTCGGGGTTGGAACCGGCACTGGCGGGCGGACTCCTGCAGAGCCAGGTCCCTGACTTCATTCGCGGTCGACTCGAAACAGTGGGACTGGTCGAGGCCGCTGCAACGGTAATCACGCGACGCTGGGCCGTAAGTGAGGGTAGTGCAGGCGAACTCGAGGACATCTCGAGGGAACTGCTCGCTCGGACTCCCAGCGCACCGCTGCGTGAGGCGTCGATTCAGCTCGGACGTGGGCTGGCAAGACTGGCGTCGCGATTGTGGCCGCAGCACCCCGCGGTGCAGATGCTCATGGCGCTGCCCGGGCATCCGATGCGGCCGCTCGCGTTGGGCGTCTTCACGGCGATCTCCGGGATGGACGACCTACAGGCAGCCAGATCCTGTTTGTACGACGACGCTCAAACGGTGGCGTCGGCGGCATTGAAGCTACTGCCGGTGGATCCGGCAGAACCGGTCGAATGGCTGCTCCGAGCAGCCTCGACCATCGAAACCGTCGCCAAGGCTGCCGTGGCAGTCGAAGGCGTCACAGATATACCCGCAACAACAGGACCGTTGGTCGAACAATGGTCACTCGAACACCACGCTCGATCCAGGAGGATTTTCCGTGCTTGACAACCTGAACAACACCACCACTGCTGCAAGAGGTTTGAGGCTCGGCGTTGCCGGCCCCGTCGGCACCGGCAAAAGCACTCTCATCGCCACCATCTGCCGCGAACTCGCGTCGGAGTACGAGATCGCGGTGGTCACCAACGACATCTACACCGACGAGGACGCGCGACTGTTGCGCGCGGCCAACGTTCTTCCGATCGAGCGCATCGTCGCAGTCGAGACCGGAGCGTGCCCGCACACGGCCATCCGTGACGACGTGACACCGAACCTCATTGCGGTCGAAGACCTCGAGCGTCAGTTCCATCCCCTCGACATGGTGATCGTGGAAAGCGGCGGTGACAACCTGACCGCCACGTTCAGCCCGGCACTGGTCGACGCCCAGATCTTCTGCATCGACGTCGCCGGCGGCGGAGACGTCGCACGTAAGGGTGGTCCGGGAATCGAGCGGGCAGATCTGTTGGTGGTCAACAAGATCGACCTGGCCCCGTACGTCGACGTCGACGCAGTCCAGATGGTTGCCGATGCCACGGCCGCGCGAGACGGACTTCCCGTTCTCGCGCTCAGCCAGAAGGATCACGCCACGATCGACCAGCTCAGTGCCTGGCTTCGCCAGGTCATCGCATCTCATCGCGCAGGTAGTCACACTCCGCAGGATCCGGGACCGATGGCACCGCACTTCCATGCCGATGAAGAAGACCACGGACACGGTCACGGGCACAGCCACTCTCACGCTCACTGATGCGCACTGGAGCTACGCGGGTCGTCGTCGAGAGAGTGGGTGACACCGCTGTTGCGCGAGAGCTGATCTCGGGCGACTTCCTGGCCCCGCGATTCGTCGACGCTCGCGGGCTCACCGTGCGAATTGCCTTGGTAGGGCACAGCGCAACGCTGCTGGCCGGTGACGACCTGCGTATCGAGTTCGTGGTCGCGCCGGGTACGTGTCTCGAGGTGATCGAGCCGTCAGGGACCGTCGCGTACAACGCACGCGGCGGCCGGGCGGCGTGGTCGGCCTCGGCGAGCGTCGGCGCCGGTGCGGCGCTGATCTGGCGAGCGGCACCGTTTGTCGTCGCCGGGGGCGCGGATGTGACCAGGCGCGTGGATATTTCACTGGAATCCGATGCGGTGGCGCTGCTCGACGAGATGATCGTGTTCGGGCGGACCGGCGAAACCGGCGGTGCGCTTCGCTCGGATCAACGCATCACCGTCGGCGGGAAAGCGCTCCTCGTGGAAACTCTCGACCTGCGTAGCGTTCCGGACCGTTCGTTGCCGGGAGTACTGGGTGGTCGTCGTGTGCTGGGCACGACCATGCTTTTGGGGATGAAGATTTCCGACGACGTCGAGGGACATGTGACGCCGCTGGCGGGGCCGGGGATGCTTGCGCGGGCCGTGGCCGATCACGCACATGAGGCGAGCGCAGCATTGGATCCGATCTGGTCGCAGTGGCGGGCGCATGTGTCGGAGAGGTACACCGACTGATCTCCCAGAGCGTCACACTTCGGGCGGCTGCGTCGTCCACCATGTGACCAGGCCGAAGAGAGCCGGGCGCACAGGTTTGACGGAGGCATCATGCGAATTGTTGTTCTGGGCGGAACCGGCCAGATGGGAAAGCTGGTCGTAGAGCAGGCGAAGGCAGCGAGCCATGACGTCGTCGCCGCCGCTCGATCGACGGGAGTCGACATCTCCACGGGTGCGGGGTTGGACGAAGCATTTGTCGGTGCCGACGTTGTCATCGACGTGAGCGATCACGTCACCAACAGCGCCAAGAAGGCGATCGAGTTCTTCGAGACGGCAGCGAGGAACATCGCCGCGGCCGAAACCAAGGCAGGCGTGAAGCATCACGTGCTGCTTTCGATCGTGAACTGCGACGATCCGCGGTTGAAGTCCTTCGGGTACTACCAGGGAAAGGCTGCGCAGGAACGCGCGGTGGAAGCGTCGGGCATTCCGTTCACAATTCTGCGATCGACCCAGTGGTTCGAGTTCGGCGAGAAAACCATCGCGCTGTTCGGATTGGGGCCGGTCGCGATGGTTCCCCGGATGCGGTCCCAACCGGTGGCGGCGAAGACCGTCGCCGAGGCTCTGGTGGCGTGCGCTCAGAACGGTCCGAGCGGGAGGGCTCCAGATCTCGCCGGCCCGGAGGTCCTCGAGATCCCGGCGATGACGCGCGAGATCTTGCAATACCGTGGCCGACGCACGTGGCTGATCCCGATCTCGATGCCGGGAGCGGGTAAGGCGATGAAGGGTGGGGCGCTGCTGCCCGGGCCTGGATCGACAACTGCAGGACCCACGTTGAAGACCTGGTTGCACGAGAACTGAATAGGTAAGGCGGCCGCGCAAGTGCGCGGCCGCCTTTTACTCACGTGGACGGTTGGGTTCAGAGATCCGGGTACGAGGTGAGGTTGTCGACCTTCTCGGTGGTTTCCGGCTCTTCGGGCAGCTTGCCGGTCACCAGGAAGATGACGCGTCGGCCGACCTCGACGGCGTGGTCGGCGAATCGCTCGTAGAAGCGGCCGAGCAGCGTGACGTCGACTGCAGCGGCAACGCCGTGCTTCCACTCACGGTCCATGAGGACGGTGAACAGGTGGCGGTGGAGGTCGTCCATCGCTTCGTCTTCTTCGCGCAGGCGGGCAGCGCGCTCGGGGTCGCGGGTCTCGAGTACGACCTTGGCGGCCGCACCGATGGAGACAGCGATGCGTCCCATCTCCGCGAAGTAGCCGTTGACCTCTTCGGGAAGCACGTGGTTGGGATGTCGGCGGCGCGCGATCTTGGCGACGTGCAGGGCGAGCGCACCCATGCGGTCGATGTCGGCGACGATCTGGATTCCGCTGACCACCGAGCGCAGATCTCCGGCAACGGGAGCCTGCAAGGCGAGCAACGCAAACGCGCGCTCCTCGCAAATGGTGCTGAGTTCGGTGATCTTGTCGTGTTCGCCGATTACTTGTTCTGCCAGGGACAGGTCTGCCTGGAGCAGGGACTGGGTGGCGCGCTCCATAGCGGCACCTGCCAGTCCTGCCATCTCGCCGAGCGTGTCTGCAAGCTCGGTCATCTGTTCGTTGTAAGCCACGCGCATGAGGTCAGAGCCTACGTGCCGTGAAAGACCAAGTCACAAGCACCAGGTGAACGCAAGGTGAATGAACGTGTGTCAGTCGCAGGTGGTGTCGCCGGCATTGACGCTCGCGATGTCGGCGGGCAGAGCGGTCGAGGTGCTGGTGTCGACCGACGTCGGATTTGCCGCCAGGATGGTCCCCGGGTCCGCGGGGGCGACGACGGTGCCGGAGAAATTGCTTCCGACGACGACCTCGATCATGTCTCCCATACTCGGCGCGAGCACGAGAACCGCGCCGGGAATCGACGACGCGACAGTGACGGCTTCAGCCTCGTAACCTGCGGCGTAGCGCACGACGGTGGTCGACGCTTGAGCATTCGCCAGGCCGGTGGCCGCGCTGAAGTTACCGACCGTGGAGATCTGGAATCCGTAAGCAGCGAGGCTGTCGGCGATCGTCGCGGCCTGCCCGGCAATTCCCGACGCGTTGGAGACGTCGACCGAGATGTTGTACGCGCTCATCGCTTCGACGGAAGTGGCGGCGGGCGGCGTGCTGGACGTAGGAGCCGTCGTCGTGGAACTGGTCGACGACGGTGTGGTGTCCTCGCGCTCTTCGCCCGGAAGCGGATCGTCGTCGATGATCGCTTGGAAGAGCGACTTGATCTCGTCGGTGCGAGGAATCTCGTTGCCCCAGTCGTTGGTGCCGTCCGTGGGGACCGTCAAGAACGTGACCGCGCCCGCGTCGACGTTCTGCAGCGAACGGCCGAGGGTGACCAGCGACTTCGTGTCGATGTTCTCGACGAACGTGTCGCTGGTGAAGGCATTGATGAATCCGTTGAGCTTGCCCGGATTCAGGAGGACCTGGTTGGACAGGGCCGAGCGGAGCAGTGCCGACAGGAATTTCTGCTGACGGGTGATGCGTCCGTAGTCGCCGTTGCCCTCGGCTTCGACGTGGCGCGCACGCACATAGTTGAGGGCAGTGCGGCCGTCGAGCATCTGCGTCCCGCCGGACGCGAGGACGGTTCCGAGGATGCCGTCTTCGATCGGTCCGGGGGAGCAGACGTTCACGCCACCGACGGTGTCGACCATGCGCTCGAAACCGGCGAAGTCCATTCCGACGAAGTGCCCGATTTTCAGGCCGGACATCTTCTGGATGACCTTGACCAGGCACTTGGGACCACCGAGTGCGTACGTCGCATTGAGCTTGTCGCCGCTGGCGGCCGGGAAGGTTTCGCTGGTGTACTTGCCGGCGTCGTTGTCCCAGCCCTGGCAGATCGGACGTTCGACGTCGAGGTCACGCGGGAAGGAGACGGCGACGACGCGGCTTCTGTCAGCAGGAATGTTCACCAGCATGACCGTGTCGGCTCGGGCGCCTTCGGCGTCTTCGACGGTTCCGGCGCCGATCTCACCGCTCGCACCGGCTCGGGTATCGGTGCCGATGATCAGGTAGGTCTCGTCGCCGAGCTGGCCGCCGGCGTCGATGATGTCGTCGGACTCGGTGTCGAGTGCCGCAATCTGATCGAATCCGCCTTCGACCGACCGCAGATAACCCCAGACGACGCCGGTCAATGCGAGAGACATGACGGCCAGGAACGCTACTGCCGATCGGCCGATCACTTTTGCGCGATGGCGGCGGCGAATCTTGCTTTGCGCCAGGCGCGTGGCGCCGGTGTCACCGACTACACGCGGCACTGCGGAGGTGACGGGATGTTCTTCGGTGATCCAGTCCGCCGCGGCAGGCGGGACGGTCGGACGCGCGGGAATCGGTCGGGCAGGGGGCGGCGCCGACGCTGCTGAAGATTGGGTCTCGGGTGGTACGGATTTGGTCGGCGCCGGCTTGGGCGGCGCAGCCGGGGCGGGTGGTGGTTTTTTGTCGCCTACTCGACGGACCAACTCGGCGACCGACACGGAGTCGTCGGTCGGAGGCGAATCCCGTCGCCCGGTACGTCCACTGTTACGACGCTCCGGGGGGCTGGGTGGTTGCGGCGCTGGTCGCTGGGGTGTCGAAGGGCGGGGTGTTGAAGGGCGCTGGGGTGTTGCCGGGCGCTGGGGAGCGGCCGGTTGGTCCGGGCGGGCGTTGCGGAAGCGCTTGTCTGCGAGCGGACGTTCCCAGGGAGCGCGGCTCTCGGGCGGAGGTGGGCCCGAATCGTGATCATCACCCACCGATGCAACCTGTCCCGTCGTCGACTGTCAGTAACTCGTCATTCAAGTGCCGGCGTCAACCGGTTGTCGACGAAGCTGGAGCCATATTACTGGTGAATCCTGAGTGCTTCACTCAGAAAGTGATGAGAGTAATCCGACGGCGTGTTCTCGCTAGCCGCCGGAGTGCATCATGTCAGCTCCCACCGGCACAAGGTCGTCCTCGGGATCGTCGAGCCAACCCTCCGGTAGTGCTACCTGACCGGGCGAGCCTTGGCGACCCCGCGGGCCTTCGGCGTCCTTGGGGAACGGGACGTTGTGATCGAGCTGTCCGAGCAGGTCGTCCAGTTCGGACAACGTGCTGACCAACGCCATCGAGACCCGCAGATCCGATCCGACCGGGAACCCACGCATGTACCAGGAGACGTGCTTGCGAAGTTCGCGCAAGCCCTTCATCTCGCCGTGGTGTGCGGCGAGCAGCTGGGCGTGACGAGCGATGATCTTGGTGACTTCGCCGAGCGTCGGCGGCGTGGCGATCTGTTGTCCGTTGAGAGCTGCGCTGAGTTCCGCGAACAGCCATGGCCGTCCGAGGCAGCCACGTCCGACGACGACGCCGTCGCAGCCGGTCTCGTTCATCATCCGTGCAGCATCCGACGCGTCGAAGATGTCGCCGTTGCCGAGGATCGGAACGTCGGTGACGTGTTCCTTGAGGCGCGTGATCTCGTTCCAGTCAGCGGTACCGGAGTAGCGCTGCGACGCGGTACGTGCGTGGAGTGCGACGGCGGCAGCGCCTTCGGCTGCGGCGATCCGGCCGGCGTCGAGGTGCGTGTGATGTTCGGGGTCGATACCGACACGCATCTTGACGGTGACCGGAATGTCGGTGCCCTCGGTTGCGCGCACTGCGGCTGCGACGATCTGTCCGAACAGTCGACGCTTGTACGGCAGCGCCGAGCCACCGCCCTTGCGGGTCACCTTCGGGACGGGGCAGCCGAAGTTCATGTCGATGTGATCTGCCATGTTCTCGTCGACGATCATCTTGGCCGCGGCGTAGGTCGTATCCGGGTCGACGGTGTACAGCTGCAGGGACCTGGGTGTTTCGGTCGGGCCGAACGTGGTCATGTGCATCGTGGCCGGTTGGCGTTCGACGAGCGCACGTGCGGTGACCATCTCGCAGACGTAGAGCCCGGACGTGCTGCCTGCACGTTCGAGTTCGAGTTCACGGCACAGCGTGCGGAAGGCGACGTTGGTGACGCCCGCCATGGGTGCGAGGACCACGGGGCTGTGCAGCTCGAGTGAACCGATGCGAAGGGATGACATGACTACCTCTGAACAAATACTTGTGACAATTGGAAGTGCCCGGTACCGAATCCGGTACCGGGCACAGAATAGCCGGTGAAACTAAGAAGCCTGCTGTTCGCGCTTGGCGGCCTCGCGTGCGAGCATGCGATCGCGCTGTTCTTCGAACTTCGTCGCGTTCGCGGCGAGGGTCTCGAGGAAAGCTGCCAACTCTTCGCGCGTGTTCTCGCCTTCGGCACTGAAATCATTGCGCTCGAAGATGTTCCACTTGCGCAGGACCGGCCAGACGACCTCGTCGAGGTGCTGGCGAAGGTCGTAGATACCGTGCTTGGCCATGAGAGCGCCGTTGCGGCGGAAGTTCGGCATGCCGGCGCCGGGCATCTGGAAGTTCTGGACGATGTTCGCCACAGCTTTGAGAGCCTGATCGGGCGCAAGATCGAGCGCGGCGGCGCAGATGTTGCGGTAGAAGATCATGTGCAGGTTCTCGTCGGCCGCGATGCGCTGAAGCATCTTGTCGGCGATCGGTTCGTCACAGGCCTTACCGGTATTGCGGTGGCTGACGCGCGTCGCGAGTTCCTGGAAGGTCACGTAGGCGACCGAGTGCAGCAGGCCGGCGTCGCCCTCGTCGATGGGTGCGCTGTAACCGTTCGTCATGTGTTCCATGCGGAAACGCTCGAGCTCGACGGGGTCGACTGCGCGAGTGACGACGAGGTAGTCACGCATCACGATGCCGTGACGGTTCTCCTCGGCGGTCCACCGGCCGACCCACGTACCCCAGGCGCCGTCCTGCGAAAAGTTCTCGGCGATCTCACGGTGGTACGACGGCAGGTTGTCCTCGGTGAGCAGGTTGGTGATCATCGCGGCGCGGGCGACCTCGCCGAGTTGTGACTGCTCGAGGCTCCAGTCCTCGCCGCCCATGGCTGCGAAGTTACGGCCCTCGTCCCACGGGACGTAATCGTGTGGATGCCATTCCTTGGCCATGGAGATGTGGCGGTTGACGTTCTCCTCGGCAACCGGCTGCAGCTCTTGTAGCAGCTCCAGCTGCGTCAGAATCCTCGTCATTTCTTGCCTCCATGTTGAGTGAATGCGCGACTTCGCCCCAGCCTACGGCACCGTAGGTTTGAAAAGAATGGCATGAATATTGCTCCCCTCGGGCGATGTTACCGATCCGTAGTTATCCGGGGGCACTTTCACGACCAAGTCGTTCTTTCGACGTAGTCGCGGAACGTCCGGGCAGGATCGGACAGTTCGCGGCTCTTCGACCAGATCAGTCCTATTTTCCGCTGGGCACCTTCGATCGGTACGTAGACGACTCCTTCGGCCCAGATCGGTGGATTTTGCACCGGCATGACCGATACACCGAAGGATGCGGAGACCAGTCCGCCGACCGTTGCCAGCTCGCTGCTCTCGAAGACGAAATTCGGAGTGAAACCTGCGGCCGCGCACAGTTCATCGAGAATTCTTCGCATCCCGAAGTTCGGATGCATACCGATGAACGGTTCGTCGGCCGCGTCCGCGAGCTCGACCGAACGCAACTGTGCGAAGCGATGATCAGCTGGAACAGCCAACGCCAGTGACTGCTGAGCGATCTGCATCCACGCGACCTGCGGATCGCGCGGCTGCGGCGAGACGACGGCCAGGTCGGACGCACCCGCGGCAATCCGGTCGACCAGGAACTGCGCGCTGTCCTGATGCAGTTCGAATCGCACTCCGGGATGCTCGACGCGGTATCCCCGCAGCATGTGCGGTACCAGCCAGGTGCCGAACGAGTGGAGGAAGTCGAGTCGGACGGTGCCGCTCTCGGGGCTCGCCAGCGACCGGATTTCGGTCTGCGCCGCGTCGAGTGCGTCAAGCGCGGTCCGAGCGTGCTCGTAGAGGATCTCGCCGTACCGGTTCAGTTCGAGTCGGCGTCCTTGACGGTCGAAGAGCCTCACGCCGATCTGTCCTTCGAGGCGTGCGAGTTTGCGCGAGAGGGTCGGCTGCGACAGGTGGGTCAGGTCGGCAGTGGCGGTGACCTGTTGGGTTTCGGCGAGCACGACAAACCATTCGAGGTCTTCGGTCAGCATCACGACGTCAATCTATATGTGCTCAAGACATAAAGAACTCCACAACTATGCATTTTCTTTTGTCGAAGCTCAGCGAGAGGATTCTTACCGGAGGTAAGTGATGTCTGGAGGTACGTGGTGACTGTCGAGAAGGTGATCGAATCCGATCTGGCGCCGCTTCGGCGGGGATCTACCGGATACCGCACGGTGACCGTTGCGTTGTTCGCGGCCGGGCTGTCGACGTTCATCTCTATGTACGCGGCTCAGGCACTGCTGCCCGCGTTTGCCGAAGGCTTCGACGTCTCGCCTGCTGTGTCTGCACTTTCCGTCTCGGCGACGACGGGCATGTTGGCGCTGGCGATCATTCCGGCCAGCGCGCTCTCCGAGCGGTTCGGTCGCACACGGGTGATGATCGCGTCGGCGTCGGCGTCCTGTGTGATCGGTTTGCTCCTGCCGCTCAGTCCGACGATCGAGGTTCTGCTGATCGGACGCGCGGCGCAAGGCTTGGCTCTGGCCGGGGTCCCGGCGGTGGCGATGGCCTATCTGGCCGAGGAGGTCGATCGGAAGAACCTCGGTGCGGCGATGGGAAGGTACGTTGCCGGCACGACGATCGGTGGGCTGATCGGGCGGCTCGTTCCCTCGGCGGTGGTCGATTTCAGTACGTGGCGCTGGGCACTGTCGACTGCGGCCGTGCTGTCAGCGTTGTTCGCGCTCAACATGATCCGGAAGATTCCCGCGTCGAAGTTCTTTCACCCACAACCGGTATCGGTGCGTGCGATAGCGTCGAATCTACGTCGCCACCTTGCGAACCCGTCGCTGCGCACGCTTTTCGCCTTGGGGTTCATCCTGATGGGCGGATTCGTCTCGATCTACAACTTCCTCGGGTTTAGGCTCACAGCAGCACCTTTCGGTCTTCCCGAAGCGCTTGTGGGTCTGGTGTTCCTCTTCTACCTCGCCGGCACTTTCACCTCGGCGGTAGCCGGCGGGGCCTCGGACCGGCTGGGCAGGCGCAGTGTTCTGCTCGGCTCGGTGGTCGTCGTAGTGATCGGGCTGGCACTGACCGTTCCGGACAACCTGGCCCTGACACTCGTAGGGATGCTGCTCTTCACCGGAGGATTCTTCGCGGCACATTCTGTGGCCAGCGGTTGGGTGGGCCTGATCGCGACCGATCACCGGGCCGAGGCGTCGGCGTTGTATCTGTTTGCCTACTACGCGGGTTCGTCCGTGGCGGGTGCCCTCGCCGGCGTCGCGTACGCGGGCGGCGGTTGGGGTGGAGTCAGTGCCTTTGTCGGCGCGCTGCTGTTGGTTGCGTTCGCATTGTCGCTGAGGATGTTTCGATCTACGGCGGTTGACTGACAGGGTTGACTGACAGGGTTGGCTGACAGGGCACTGCGGCGACCCCGAACGGGATCGCCGCAGTGCGAATCTGTTCAGCGTCCTACTTCTTGCCGCCGCCGAGGAGGCCACCGAGAAGGTCGCCGAGGCCACCGCCGCCGCCGGATCCGCCCAGGATGCCGCCGAGTGCGCCGCCGATGCCGCCGCCGGAATTGCCGCCACCGCCGAGAATTCCGCCGAGGAGATCCCCGAGTCCGCCGCCGCCGGAGGCCTGGGTCTGCGCGCCGGCTCCGCCACCGGTGAACTGCTTGGCGAGGTAAGCCAGGACGATGGGAGCGAGGATCGGCAGCAACTGCTTCACCAGATCGTTTCCACCGCCGCCACCGACACCGCCGAGTGCGCTGGCGACCTGATCGGTGTTGCCGCCGAAGATGTTCGAGACGATCTTCTGACCGTCCGCGGTGTCGACTTTGCTGATGTCGACGCCGTCGTCGAGAAGGCTGGTGTCGGCGTGCGACTGCAACGCGCTTTCCAGCGAGGCTGCGCCTGCGGGATCCTGCGCGTTGGCGCCGAGGCCGCCGACGAGGGTCGGAAGTGCAGTCTTGACCGCCGATTCGGCAGTTGCCTGGTCCACGCCGAGTTGCTGCGCGATCTGGTCGATGGGGATCTGGGATAGAAGGTCGTCAAGCGATGCCATTGATGCCCTACCTCTTCTGGGGTACTACTCGTCAGTACCCGGCTGTTGCAGACACTAGTGAATGTCGGCGTCGACGGTAACCCTCCGGTTGCCGAGCGGTCAGGCTCGGGTCTTCTCGCGGGGGACCAGACACGCTAGGAGTGCGAGAATCAGTCCGCCGGCCGTCAAGATGAATCCTGTCTGATTTGTCAGGATCGTGGAGTAGTTTTCCCTGATGACATTGTCGAATTGGTCGTTCACTCGGTAGTAGAACGTGCCCAGAGTTCCCAATCCCACGATGATTCCGATCCACGCCGCAATACGAGAACCGAACAGTGCGGCGATCAGAATCAATACGGCTGAAGCGAGCAGAAGTATCGCCATCGACCGGTAGAAGGTCACGGACTGATCGCCGAGTTGCTCGATTGCCCACCCGGCCGGAAAGCCGTCCCTCAGGTCCTCGAGGCGAACATTGTTGGGTTTGACCCCGGCCAGTACGTACATGAACGAGCCGACGGCAACGGCGATTCCACAAATGAGCAGAACCAGATGAACTAACGTGCGCATGCCAGTCTCCCTGTGTTCGGAGTTCGGTGACGCGGTCGTCGCCGAGCCTAGCTGTGTCGCGGGTGTCAAGCTCGGTATCGAGCGTGCAGAATCGTCTCCATGCCCGACAACATGCGTCGACTCGAAGAGATCTCGTTGTCCCTGCCGGAGGCGGAGCGCGTCGACATCGAAGCCTGGGACGGCCACCCGACCTTCCGGGTCCGGGGCAAGAACTTCGTGTTCTGCAATCTCGAAGCCACCTCCTTGACCGTCAAGTTGAGCAAGGAGGAAGCCGAAGCGGTGGTGGCCACCGAACCAGGCGCAAGTGCTGCCGGCTATGGCCTCGGTCGCCACGGGTGGGTTGCACTCGACATCGGCCCAGACGTTTCCGAGGAGAAATGGTCGCAACTGGAGGAGTGGATCTACACCTCGTTCACCCTCGTTGCGCCGAAGCGGCTTGCCCGGATCGTTCTCGATGCGGATGAGGAACGCCCGTAACGGATAGATTCGTCAGTACAGACGCCGACTAGACGAGGATTTGTCGTGACGACACCGGAAACTTCACCGGCCACCGCAAAACCGGGCATGCCGCCGTGGGCGAAGAAGGCCATCGGGATCGCAGTGATGGCGGTGGTCCTGGTCATTGCGTACTTCATCCTCGCCGCTTTCCTTCCGCGTTGGTGGGCGCAGCGTATTGCGTCGCTCGCAAACGGCAGTTTCAGCGCCGGTATCGCGTGGGGACTTCTGTTCGGTCTCGTGTGCACGCTGGTCCCGCTGATCTTCTTCCGCGCGGTCTGGCAGGTGCGCAAGCGTAAGCACGCGCGGATCATGCAGATCACCGCCCTCGCGTTGGGAGTGATCTTCGCGCTGCCGAACCTGCTCTCTCTGACAGTCGTCCTCGGCAACAACAACGCGGCGCATGCGGGCGAGCGGATCCTCGACGTCGACGGCCCAGGCTTCCGCGGAGCCTCGGTTGTCGGTGCCGTCCTCGGCGTTGCGTTGTTCCTGGGACTTGTGGCGCTCGGCTACATGTACAAAAAGCGTGGCAAGGATCTCGACAAGATGCGCGGTGAACTCAAGCAGCACGAGCCGCAGAGCAAGGGCGAGGCACCGGCTCCCGAAATCTGAGTCAGCTCTTCGACCGAGTACTCAGGCCGACACCGACTCCGACGGTTCCCGCC
Source organism: Rhodococcus sp. KBW08 (assembly GCF_003852455.1). Lineage (NCBI taxonomy): Bacteria > Bacillati > Actinomycetota > Actinomycetes > Mycobacteriales > Nocardiaceae > Rhodococcus > Rhodococcus sp. KBW08. The sequence continues at coordinate 458,428 of NZ_QAJJ01000009.1, read as the reverse complement.
GCCACCAGTCCGGCGAGCGGGACCGCCCAGTGGCCGGCGAACGTGCAGGCGAGAACCAGGATGGCACTCACCGGTAGTACAGCCTGCTCGATCCTGTCGCGCTTGAAGTGGCGTGAGTGCATGAGCCACACGAAGATCAGGAACATCGCGGCCGGGATCGTGACCGCGGCAGATGCAGCGAACGTCGAAATGTGCGCTTCGCCCACTGCTTCCTCGACGGCTACGTCGATGCCGGCGCCGATGGCCGCAGCGGATCCGAATACGAAGTAGTGCCCGTATCCCCACAGCAGGACGGCGCGATTGCCTTGGTCTGCGAGGTACTCGTGGATCGGGACGGCAAAGTAGATCCACAACGCGGAGAACACGATCAGAACTCCGCCGACGGCAATCGGTATCAGGAGGTCGGCGGCGTCGAAATCACGAATGCCGGATTGGACTGCGATTGTGGCGGCAGCAATGGTTTCGCCGAGCATGATGATGGTGAAGAGGCCGTAGCGTTCGGCGATGTGTTGCGGGTGCCACGGCGTCTGGTGGTTGCGTTCGGCTATTGCCGGCACCGCGAGTTCGGCGATCATGAGAACGAAGAATCCGGGTATCCACGCCGACGCAGGCATCAGAAGCAGCACGATCCAGCCGGCCTGGACGATCACGAGCCCGGCGGCGTATTGCAGTGCAGTGGTTCGCGCTGCACCGGTTTCACCGCTGGCGGCTCGAAGCCATTGGCAGGTGAGCGCAATTCGCATGATGAGGTAGCCGACGATGGCCTTCGTACGGTCGGTCCCGTCGAATGCGTCGGGGATTCCGGCGGCGAAGACGAGCACGCCACAAATCTGTACGAAGGTCGCGATCCGGTAGGGGACGTCGTCCGTGTCGTAGGCAGATGCGAACCAGGTGAAGTTCACCCACGCCCACCACAGTGCGAAGAAGACGAACATGTAACCGGCGATGCCGTCGGCGTAGTGGCCCTCGGCAACTGCGTGCACCAGTTGGACTCCGGCTTGCGCGGCTGCCACCACGAAACACAGGTCGAAGAACAATTCGAGTGGAGTCGACGCGCGATGGTTCTCGTCGCGGCTGCGTGCGCGCATCCGGATTATCGGCATAACCGCGCGGCCGTGGCCGGCCCCCGTACTGGTGTGTTCTGTCATCGTCCCCACCTTGCTCCGCCGAGTAGTGCAGGAGCGCAGTCTAGGACGAATCCCGTCGGGTCGACGAATGAGACATTTCGACCTTCACCACACGAGAACGGGCTTGATGACGCGGCCCGACGCCTGATCTTCCACGGCTTTGTTGATGTCGGAGAACGCGTACCGCGTCACCAAACGGTCGATCGGAAACCTGCCCTCGGTGAAGAGTTCGACGAGTTCGGGAATGAAGGTCGTGATCTCGGATTCGCCCTCGATGCATCCTCGAATCGTCTTTCCGTTCAACATGATGTCGGCCATGTTCACCTCGAGTGCGGACGCTCCGAGTCCGACCACTGCAAGTGTTCCCCGCGCACGAAGCGAGGCAATTCCCTGGTAGATCACGGCGCCGATGCCGGTGGTGTCGAGGGAATGCGTCGAACCCCCGTCGGTGGCGGCTCGCACCGCTTCGACCGCGTCCTCGGTGGTCGGATCGACGGTCACGGCGCCGAATTCCTCGGCGAGGCTTCGTCGCTGCGCAACCGGGTCCACCGCGACCAGGGTGGAAACCCCGGCAGCTCTCGCTGCCAGCAGCGCCGCGAATCCGACGCTGCCCGCTCCGAAGACGACAACCGTCGAGTCGGGCTCGGGGCGAAGCAGATTCAGTACCGCGCCGGCGCCGGTTTGAAACCCGCAGCCGAGCGGAGCTGCGACGGTCAGGTCCACCGCAGGATCGACGACGACGGTGTTGTCGGCAGAGGTGATGACGTATTCCGCGAAGCTGGACTGGCCGAAGAAGGCGGACCGTAGCGGGGTTCCGTCTCGCCGGATCGGCGTCGAGCCGTCGGTGCGTGCGCCAGAGCTGTTGAGCGCGTGTGAGCTTTCGCAGTACGCCCGATGACCGCTGAGACATTGCCTGCACGCACCGCAACTGCGATAGCTCAACAACACGTGATCGCCGGGCACGACCTTGTCGATCGACGAGCCGACGGCCTCGACCACCCCCGCTCCTTCGTGCCCGAACACGCAGGGGCCGAGCCTTTCCGGTAGCACCGACTTCGTGAACAAATCTGTGTGGCACAGGCCGGTAGCGACGATGCGAACAAGGATCTCGTCTGCGCGGGGTTCGTCGATTTCAACGGTGTCGAGTGTGAAGGGGGAGTGTGGGCCGTGTGAGAGCGCCGCTGTCATCTGCATGGAGGACATCGAATTCTGTTCGGCGCGAATCACGCTCGCTCGAGCAGGAAGTAGTAATGCTGCCTACCGTCGAGAACCAGCGCCGACTTTCCGTTCATGATGCCCATCAGTGTCGAGTCGTCGACCTTCTTGAAGTGGTCGAAGATCGGCGCACCGTCGTAGACCATCGTTGCCGTGACTTCGCCACGAAACTCGATGTTCCACAGGCTTGCTTCGCCATTGCCGCCCTTGACGTCGGAATAGAGGTTGCCGTCTTCGTCTCGGCAGATCAACGGCTTTGCGTCCTCGACCGAGTTGAAGGTCTTGCCGTACCAACGGCTCGCGAACAGCTTTTCGTGAAGCCGGTGACCGGTGGCGAAGTCGTCACCTTTCCATTCGCCGAGGATGTCTTCTGCGGCGACGGTGTCCAGAGCGGCCCAAACGTCATCGAGTTCTGCAGGAGATACACCACTTTCCGCTGCACGGAGCCGAGCGAAAGTGGTTCGGGCCTCGTCGAGATTCATGTCTCTCCCTGCATCGGCGGATAAGCGTCAAGTGAGTTCGCGAACCAAACTGTTCGTCAACTCCGCACGCTACGCCGAACCGGACGGTTCGGCAACGGTCGATTCGTTCTAGGCTGTCGACATGCGCTCAGCAGGGGAAGCCACGAGGGACCGCATCCTGGCGGCCGCAAAGGACGAGTTCGCCACGCACGGTCTGGCCGGCGCGCGGATCAATCGGATCGCCGCGCAGGCGCGTGCCAGCAAAGACCGTCTCTATGCGTACTTCGCAAGCAAGGAAGAGTTGTTCGCTGCCGTCACCGAACAGTGGACGTCCGAAACCACAGCGGAGACAGCGCTTCGTGGCGACGATCTGCCGGGCTATGCCGCTCGACTTTTCGACAACTACGTTGCGCATCCCGAGAACGCACGGTTGCAGCAATGGGCGGATCTCGAAGCACCGGACGTCATGAGTGAGGACGACATACGAAGCAAGACGTTCCGGCCCAAAGTAGCCGAGATCCGCAAGGGCCAACTCGAGGGTCACATCGACCCCGAGTGGAATCCTACGGAGTTGATTCTGTTGATCACCGATATCGTCCGAATGCTTGCGCTCAAGTCGTCTCGTTCGGTCCCTCGACGTCGGGAGGCGGCGGTCGAGGCGGTTCGGCGGTTGATCGCGACGTGACGAACCGGATGTGCAACGTGATCAATGGCCAACGCCGCGTTCCCTTGTGTTCTCGCACGAGGGGACGCGGCGTTGAATTCCAGTTCGGAGCGGGTCAGAGCTTGACCGAGGGCTGACCACTCCTGATTCGGTTCACCTCGGACCGGGCGAATTCGACTCGGTCGCTTTCTGTTCCGCGGGCCTGGGCCAGTGCGTCGGCTAGATCCGCGGCGGCCTCGAGTACGTACCCGTTGCGTCTGCGATCTGCGTGGCTTGCCGCTGACTTCCGGAATGTCTTGCGTGCCTTCCGGTCGCCGCACAGAGCCGTCAGTTCGTCGACGGTGATGACGCCGCGCTCGACCTCCGGGATGAGGACGTCTCGAAGGAACTGGCGTTCGCGGGGAACCGTCATTCGGAACACTCGGAAAACGAGGACCAACGCCGCGGTGATCATGACGACGAAGAGTGGGAAGAGAAGAATGGCCTTGCCCTGGGACAGAGCAGCGGCCGAATCCCACAGGCCGTGCAGCAACATCGCAGATGCCATCAAGATGAGGCCCCGCCCCACTCGTCGTGGTTCGGCGGGGCGCCCCAAGAGATAGACCAGTCCCGCACAGAAGATTGCACTGTAGAGAGTGTGCGCCGCGACTCCGAAGACCATACGGAGCATGATCGTGGACATCGCTGCACCGACCGGATCGGCCCCGAACTGCGACGCGGCCGAGTTCAGTGCGTAGAGAACGTCTTCGAAGATCTGGAAGCCGAGTCCGATGAATGCGCCGAGTATGAAGCCGTCGAAGGCGGTGCGCACCAAGCGAGATGCCAGCGCGACGAGTAGGAGCAGTCCGACACCTTTGGCGATTTCTTCGGTGAACGGCGCTGTCAACCCCGCGCCCCAGTCCTTCGCCCACGCTTGTCCGAACGTCTTGGCATACAAGGCGAGTATCGCGTCGTTGGCGTTCGCTGCCATGACCCACGTCGCAGCGAAGCTCCCCCAGAGGAAGGCCACCACGATCAACTTCACCGGCTGGCGTGCATAGCGGTCGATGTGATGGGTGAACCACCAGAAGACTGCGCCGTAGACGCCGAAGAGCACGATCGACAGTGCTATGGCGTCGCCGTAGGCGGGTGCTGAGGCCGAGAGCATCGAGAAAAGCTTGAAAGCACCGGTCACCACCAGCATGAGGTAGACCCAGAAGGCTGCGTTGCGCGGCTGGTAGAAGGTGAAAGACCGTCCCCAGCCCGAGTTTTCGATTGCATCGACTCTAGCGGTGATCAGGTTGTCGGTCGTCTGAGTGGCGGGAGCGGTCATCACTTTCCCTCTCCGGTTCGGTGGCCGATGCTCACGATCATGCGAGCGATGTCGTCGGTGATCGCGGGAGCCACGTCGCTCGGACCGGTGGAGACCACCTCGATGCCCTTGCCGTCGACGACGAATGCGGCGATCACTCCGTCCGTAGACGAATTCGAGTAGCTGGTCAGGACGCCACGGATGCCGCTCTCGGTCGTGATCGCCGAGGAATCGTCGCTCACGCGCAGTGATTTCTCGGTAGCGAGAGCATCCGAAGTCTTCTTGATCTGTTCCAGGAGAGCCTGTGCGTCTCCGGTGAAAGGCGCTGTGTACACGGTGAACATCGCTCCGCCGTTCACGAGCGCGGCGCGAGGGGGGAACGAACCGGTCACCGGTGTATCGGCCTCGCGGACGCCGTCGGTGATTCCCCAGCCTGGAGCGGGAACGAAGGTGATGCCGTACTGGAGTTCCATGACGTCGCCCGCGACGACCGGGTCGTCGTAGGAGACGGCGTCGTTGATCTGCGGGATGACGATGCTCATCACGATTGCGACGGCCAGCACGATGGCAGCCGGAAGGATGGTCGTGCGATCGAGGCCGAACCACCGCCGGTCAACCGGAACCCAGCGGTCGTCGGGTTCGTACCGGGCAGGTGGCGGTCCTTCCCGTTCCGTAACGTTCGCGTGTGTCATTTATGCCTCGGTTTCCGTGACTTTGTGGGTTGAAGAGTTTGCGCACAACAGTTTCCGATGCCTGTGTGCCGGAGAAGATCGGCAGGCCCCGAGAATCCGAGGAGTGAGCTTGTCTGTGAAGAAATTATCAAACCGAATATTTCGGGCTGCGGACTGAACTCGTTGTTTCTTTCCGAACTTGCGTTGGTGCAGCTCGACCGTCAGCTGAGGAGGTCGCCTGGATTTACGGATTTCTCAGTAATGGTGCGTACGTTGGGCGTCGGCTCGTTGACGCCCTAGGGATGTTGACGTGCCGCCAAACTTTTTGTCGTCGACTGTTCAGATGCTGGTGAGCAAAAGGATCGCGGACGGCCACCCGAAGTGAATATCGTCGACTCCCAGCGTGTTCCTTCGGTGCGCGCACCTGTTCAGCATCTGGAGTGGCCCGTGTCGAAGTGGCAGTACACATGAAGATCTCGAAGAAGACGGCGCTGGTTGTCATGGCTGCATTCGCCCTGACGTTGGGATCGGCGCAAGTCGGGACCGCCCGCGCGGACACACCGGTCAAGGTCAGTGTGGCCGGTCATGTGGTGAACGCTGGGCACTTCGAGCAGGTGCGGCGCCCGAATCGCTGCGTGAAGGCATCGCCGGCAAAGCCGAAGCCGAGCGAGTGGAAGACCACGAATCGCAGCGGGCGTCGTGGTAGCGGGGGATGCTTCTGAGCTCGCCGGCCGCCTTCGTTGTTTCCTGCTCCGGAAACTGCAACACGTTCTAGTATCGGGTCATGGACGTTACCTATGACGGGACCAAACGCGAAGTCGCCACCGGCAAAGGCACCTTGCGTTATCACGAGGCCGGGGATGGTCCGCCGTTGATCCTGTTGCACGGCTCGGGGATCGGCGTGAGTGGGTGGCGGAACTATCGGGGGAACCTCGAGGTGTTCGCGAAGCATTTCCACTGCTACATCCTCGAGTTCCCGGGTTTCGGCGTGAGCGATCCCGTCGACGGGCATCCGGTTCTCACGGCAGCTTCGGCGGTGATCCGATTCATGGACGCGCTGGGAATCGAATCGGCTGCGATGATCGGCAATTCGATGGGTGGAGTTGTCGGCGTCAACGTCGCGATGAGGTTCCCCGACCGCGTCCGCAAACTGGTCACCATCGGCGGAGTGGGCCCGAACATCTTCAGTCAGAACCCGAGCGAAGGCACGCGGCTCCTGCAGGACTTCGCCGACGCTCCCAGTCGCGACAAGTTGGTTCGCTGGCTCGAATGCATGGTGTACGACAGGGCTGTGATCACCGAGGAACGGATCGCGGAGCGGTGGGAAACTGCCAACGACCCGGCATCGCATCAGGCATTGTCTGCGATGTACGGGTCCAAAGCCTTTGCTGCTCAGCAACAGATGATGGCCAACGCGGACGCACCGCCCTACTGGTCGATGATGCACAAGGTGCAGTGCCCGACCTTGCTGACCTGGGGGCTCGACGATCGGCAGTGCCCACCCGACATGCCGATGATTCCGATGCGACTGATTCCGAACGCCGAACTGCACGTCTTCCCGAACTGCGGGCACTGGGTGATGGTCGAAGCCAAGCAGGCATTCGAGCGGGTGACCCTCGAGTTTCTGCTTCGATGAGCTGTTCGGCAATTCATGTGGCGCCCGTTCATGTGGCGCCCGTTCATGTGGCACGAATGCAGAAGACCCGGCGCTCCGTGTGAGGAGTGCCGGGTCTGCGTTTGTGCCCCCAGTAGGACTCGAACCTACGACCTGCGGATTAAAAGTCCGTAGCTCTACCAACTGAGCTATAGGGGCGCGGCGCAGAGTCTAACGGGACCGCAGAGTACGTGAAAACACCACCCCCACCAGAAGTGCAATTCCGATGACGGCGATGGTTCCACCGGTGCGGTGCAGACCCGCGTCGTCGATGGTTCCGCGCATGGTCAACTCGATGACGACGGCAGCAAGGTTGGCGCCGATGTACTGGATTGTTCGGTACAGGCCGATCGCGGTCCCGACGTCGGCGGAGGTGGTCACCGAGTTGATCAGGTTCTGGTTTCCCATGTTGTTGAAGCCGTTGGGAATGCCCAGGATCGCCGCTATCAGCAGGAGCGCCACCAGCGGCGTCGAACTCGATTCGACGAAGGCGATCAGAATCCCGCCGACAGCCAACGCGGCTGTGCCGATCAGCAGGGTGATCCGTGCGCCGAATTTCCCGTACACCTTCGACGCGGACATGGTCGCGAAGATCCCGATCGCAGCGACGGGGAGCATGAAGAGCCCCGCGCTGATCGGCGACATTCCGCGGGCTACCTGTAGCCACTGGGGGAGTCCGAAGAATATGCAGTAGAACGCTGTGTAGGTCAGCAGGGTCCGGCCGAGTGTCATGCTCAGTGCACGGTTTCGCGCGACGGCACGGACGTCGATGAATGCCGAGGCCGTTCGACGTTCCCACCAGACGAAGAGGAACGCGAAGAATGCCGTCGATGGCAGGAGGTACCACTTCGCATGCTCGGCGAGGGAGAGGAGAAAGAGCATCGTCGACGTCGTCAGGGCCAGAAACAGGCCGATGCCGAGTGGATCGAGAGACTTGAACAACGCAGCGGCACCGGCGCGGTCGGGCAGAGCTGAGTCGCTCGGAGCGGCGAAGAAGACCCATACGGCGGTGACGACGACGAGCGGGAGGTTCACCCACATGATCGACTGCCAACCGAGTGTGCCGACCAACAATCCGCCGAGGGTCGGGCCCAGCGCGACGACCGACTGAGCGCAAATGGTGAGTGTTGCTATCGCTGAACGGGTTTGAGTCCGGTGGCGATCGGCGTATTCACGGATGACGGTCATCGCATTCGGATACTGTGTCGCCGTGCCGATTCCGAGCAGGATTCGTGCCGCGATGAGCCAACCCAGCGACGGAGCGAGCGAGCCGAGGATCGATCCGGCAGCGATCAGTCCCAACCCTGCGAGATAGACGCGTTTGGCGCCGAGAATCGATCCGAGTCGCCCGGCCGCAGGGGCCGTGACCGCGGTCGCGATGTAGAGGGCCGAGATCACCCAGGCCGTACCGGAACTCGAACCGAAGTAGGTGGCGATCGGGACGATTGCCACCGCAATCATCGACGAGTTCAGTGCTTGAAGAACGGTTCCCGAGCCGAGAGCAAGACTCAGTTTCAGTGGAACGGAAGTGTGGGGCGTCGGCGTTTCGACGACGGCGGTCACGGGTTCATCAGTGACTCCTCTGATGTCGATGTCGATGCTGATGCCGGGGAAGCATCCTGGCCGAGTCTGCGCAGGATGCGGCCGGCGATCAGCAGCAGATCGCGCTCGGCTTCGGTGCACTCGGTATCGATCACCTCGGCCAGCCACTCAGTGCGTTTCTTTCGGTCTTCGTCCAGGGTCGAGATCCCGAGTTCGGTCATCGTGACCAGGACCGCGCGCCCATCCGACGGATCCGAACTGCGTGTGACCATCCCCTGCTCTTCGAGTGCGGCCACGGTCTTGGCGATCGATTGCGGTGTGACGCGCTCGAATTTGGCCAACTCTTTTGCGGTCAACGGACCTTGTCGGTCGAGGTGGCCGAGGGCCTGGATTTGGCTCGGGGTGAGTTTGTGGTCGTTGCGTTTGGTGCGCAGCCGCCGAACGAAGGCACCCAGATCGTCCCAAAGTACGTCGATGTCGTCTCGTGCCTTACTTCGAGCCCCACGTTCGTCCATTTAGACAGTCTAACTGTGTTGTTTCAGCGTTTCCAGTCCGATTTTCGCGAAAAAGTGGGAATAAATGATTGCTTTGGTTGTTTAAAACTCTGGGACTGCCGTGCATCGGCAGGCGGACTGATTCCGTCCACGGGTCGGATTGCCGAAGTCTCCGACAGTAGAAAGCTCGGATGCGCACCCCCTGCGGCGCACCCGAGCGGCCAAAACCATACCACTTGGTGTCTTTTGGGCATAAAGTCGGTTGTTGTCCCCCGAACGGCCGATTGAGACTAGTACTTTTGGCGGGTATGGCTCTAGTCCTTACGTAGGGTGTGTTGGAGGGGATATTGTGAAGTTTCGGGGGATGACAGGCGCCGATCACGGCGATTCTGCGTACCAACTCTGCGAGAGGCACAACACCGTCAATGGCACGTCAACAAGAGCGTGCGCGGCGTACCCGCGCCGCCCTGGTCGAAGCGGCTGCAGTCGAATTCGCCAAGCGCGGCTATGCAGCTGCGTCGGTGAACACGATCCTCGAGGGCTCCCGCGCCACCAAAGGCGCCATGTATTTTCATTTCCAGTCCAAGGAGGAGTTGGCGCGAGCAGTTCTGACCTCGGCTATCGAAACCTTCACTGGAATCACTGATCGTTGGGCCAAGAGAACAGACCTCGATCCATTCGTCGCCTTGCACGGGCTCGTGCTCGACATTGCCGAGGTCTTCCGTACCGAGGTAATCGTGCAGGCGGAATTCCGGCTGATCATCGAGCCGGAGTTCTACAAGGATGTGCAATCGGGTGGCGGGCAGGTCTGGGGAAAGACCGCCTACGAGTTGGCATTGCGCGCCAAGGACGACGGTTTGCTCCGCGACGACGTCGACCCGGAGAAATTCACGCGTGTCCTGGCAGCGAGCCTTGCCGGCCAGCGGTACATGGCGGACCTGATTGCCTCGAGTGGCGATCTGGGCGTGTGGTTCGAGGAGTCCCTCGAAGTGGTGCTCGAAGCGATGGCCACGCCGGAGTGGTTGGAGAAGTTCCATCGTGACGGGTGGCCGCAAGTGGAGTTCCCCGACGCGGAATAGTCCACTTTTTTGGCCATGACCAGGCGATTTGTGATTTCCGAATGCCGTGCCATAAGCTATCCAAGCTCCCAACGGAACGCCGTTGGGGTACTAGTTCGGAGAGATCCGGCGGGCCCCCTTCGTCTAGCGGCCTAGGACGCCGCCCTTTCAAGGCGGTAGCGCGGGTTCGAATCCCGTAGGGGGTACGTTTTGCGAAAGCGAAACGATGCAGTATGGTTTGACCCGCACGACACGCTTTGAGATGCACAAATGCCAGGCCAGGACAGTGGTTTGGGAGCGGCTCGAAGATGTAGTACGGTTTCACAGCAAGGAAAAAGCAAGGCCCTGTGGCGCAGTTGGTTAGCGCGCCGCCCTGTCACGGCGGAGGTCGCGGGTTCGAGTCCCGTCAGGGTCGCAAAGCGTTGTTCTCAGTCTCTTGATTGAGAACAACGCAATGCGATAGGCATTCGGTTCGGGTGCCGTCCGGCCAGGTAGCTCAGTTGGTACGAGCGTCCGCCTGAAAAGCGGAAGGTCGCCGGTTCGATCCCGGCCCTGGCCACAACAATTCTTTTGAGCAAGCTCCAACATCGATGTTCTTCGAACATGAGGTTGGAGCTTTTTCGTGTTCCGATGCCAATCGCCATCTTCATTTCGGCGCGACCATCTGGGCAAGTACGCGCCCATCCCTTCGTGAATGTTTCCGGTCACCGGGAACGTGCTGTGCGTCACTCCGCCGCGAACTTCACTATTAGCCGGTTGCGGCCGATCCCTGGTCGCGTCTACTGGAAGTGAGGTGGAATACCTGTGTCGCACTCGAGATCTTGGCGTATCGGGAAAGTGAGCCGTGCCGCCGTCGCGGTGCTCGGTGCCGGCGTCTTGTTGGTGGGCTGCGCGAGTAGCAACGACGACAGCGGAACCGACACACCGACTGCGTCGGGTGACGTCGTGACCGGCATGGTCAACGAGCAACCAGATCCGGGGAGTGCAGTCGCCGGCGGGACCATGACGTACGGCGTGCAGGTACTCGTTCCCTCACTCGACCCGACCAAGACTGCCGCCCGCGGCGGTTCCGGTGGAGAGGCGTTCGCAGCTGTCTACGACGTCTTGATGAGCTACGACACTGCCAGCGGAGAATTCGAGCCCAAGCTTGCCGAATCGCTCGCGACCGCTGACGACGGAGCCACCTGGACTCTGAAACTTCGCGACGGTGTGAAGTTCAGCGACGGCACCACCCTGGACGCCAACGCGGTGATCGCGAGTATCGATCGGTACAACGCAGGCAAGGGCAACGGCGCCGAGCTCTGGCTGGCTTCAGTGGAATCGGCGCAGGCAAGCGATCCGACGACGGTCGTGTTCAAGCTGAAGACGCCGTGGATGCGCTTTCCGTCGATGCTCGCTCTCGGTCACGGGATGATCGTCGCCCCGAGTTCGCAGCAAGGCGACAAGTTCACGGCTGTCGGAGCCGGGCCTTTCACCGAAGATCTCTTCACTCCGAGCGTCGAGCGAGTTTTCAAGGCCAACCCGTCCTACTACGGCGGGGCTCCGAAGCTGGACAAGTTGCGAATGGTCGCCCTCAACGGTCCGCAGGCCAATCTCGAATCGTTGAACAGCGGTCAGCTCGATGTCGCGTACATTCGTGGCCTCACGTCGGCGATCAATTCCGCCAAGTCCGCTGGTTACCCCGGCTACATCGACGTGCTCAATGCCGGTAGTGCCGAGATCGTCAACAACCGTGAAGGCCGACCGGGCTCGGATGTTCGCGTCCGCCAGGCTATCGGCTACGCGCTCGACACCACGTTGATCGATCAGCGCGTGGAAAATGGTGAGGGACTGCCGGGCTCGGAGTTGTTCGGTCCGACGTCCCAATGGCATGTAGACACACCGGGTATCGCCTACGACCCCGAGAAGGCGAAGGAACTACTGAATCAGGCAAAGGCCGACGGGTACGACGGCACTCTCGACTACACCGTCCTGAGTGAGCCCAAGGATCATGCGATCGGTCTCGCCGTGCAGTCACTGTTGCAGGCCGTCGGGTTCGATGTGAACTTGATCTTGGCCAACAATGCCGGCGACATCGTGCAGAACGTCTACGTCAAGCACGATTTCGACCTCGCGCACGCGGGCATCGGAATGTACGAGTCGATTCTCGATCTCGGATTGTTCTCCACGACCAACAGCACCTCGATGGCGAACACTGCTGGATACGCGAACCCCGCGATGGACCAGCTGATCGCAGATCTACAACAGGCCAAGGACAATTCGTCGACTCTGGCGGTCATCGGCAAGATCCAGACACTGTGGAACGAGACGGTTCCGTCCGCACCGATCGGCGGGCTGACATCGTTCTGGGCCTGGCAGAAGTACGTTCACGGTGTCGTTCCCACAGCTACCGGAATCATGCTGTTCGACCAGGCCTGGCTGGGCGCGAAGTAGATCAACTGCTGCCCTCCAGGCGAGCCCCGTCCGACGCGAGTCGGGCGGGGCTCGTTCTCTTTCGACGTCCAGCGTCAACGATGCAACCCTTTCGATCAGTGTGATTCAATTGAAATAGGTTGTAGGTCAATAGGATTCGTCAAGCGTGATTTGACTTGTCCAGTGTGGCCCGCATAGATTGCATCCACCATCCAGAGTGGCTGAGAGACCTGGCTCGATGATGCCGCAGCAACCCGCTACCTAACCGCAGTGTGGGTGCTACCGCCAGGACCGATGGAGGACACATGACTGTATTTGCCGTGGGTATCGAACTGGACGGCGAGGGCACTCACCCCGCCGCCTGGCGCCGAAGTTCGCACCGCCCGGATCAGCTGCTCACGGGTAAGACCGTGCGCGATCGCGTCGCGGCTGCCGAGAATGCGGGCTTCACCTTCGCGACGTTCGACGATTCCATCCTTCCACCGAGTGGCGACGTCGTCGGCCGGATCGACGCCGTCTCGCGGGCGTCGTACGTGGCGGCGACGACCAGCACGATCGGGTTGGTCCCCGTCGTCGGGACCACGTACGCCGAACCATTCGACACGTCTTCGCAATTGGCGACGCTCGACTACTCCTCCCGTGGGCGCGGTGGCTGGCTGGCTGTTCCGGTCGAAGACGAAGCTGCGGCGAAGGCGTGGGGGAGAGCTCCGGTGGCAACGGAGTCGGCGCGTCAGCAGGAGCAGCGGGATTCGGTCACGGTCGTGACCGATCTCTGGGATTCGTGGGAGGACGACGCCGTCGTCCGTGACTATCTCAGCGGACGGTTCCTCGAGCGTGATCGTCTGCATTACGTCAATTTCGAGGGCGACACGTTCTCGGTGAAGGGGCCCGCAATCGTTCCGCGACCGCCGCAAGGTCAGTTGGTGGTGTTCGGACGCTACGGAGAAATCGATCCACGCCAGGCGGATGTCGTTCTCGTTTCCGGTGATTCGGTGGAGGCTGTTACACAGTCGGCCGCCAAGGCGCGCGATGAGGGCGCGTCATTGGTGGTCGCCGAGGTCGATGTGGCATTCGATACGCCCAATCTGTCTGCGGCGCAGCGGTTGATCGAGCTGAACTCGCACGGGAAAGCCGTCGACAGTGGACGACTGCTCCTCGCTGCGGATCCAGGGGAGGCGGCCGTAGTTCTGAGGGAGTTGGCCGGGCACCTCGACGGGGTTCATGTCCACGCTCTCGTGATCGACGAGGACCTTCCGGTGCTGGCCAAATTCGTTCTTCCGGCGCTGTCCAAGGCCGGGCTGACGCGACGCCCGGTTCCGGGATCGACCCTGAGGGGCAACCTCGGTCTGCAGCGGCCCGCAAATCGATTTGCCCACTCCTCCTGACTTGACTTCGCGCTAAGGATATTTCGGCCATGACTGCATCACGCTCCGCCGTACCTCGACCCGACGCTCACGTTCACTTCGGCGTCTTCTTCCAAGGGGTCAACCACACCACCATCTGGTCCGATTCCGCCAGTGGTTCCCAGATCGACTTCGAGACGTTTCGGCGGTTGGTACTCACCGCCGAGCGAGGTCTGTTCGACGCCTTCTTCCTCGGTGAGGGCCTTCGCCTCCGCGAGCAGAACGGCAAGATTCTCGACCTCGATATAGCCGGCCGCCCCGACGCCATCGCGCAGTTGGCCGCACTCGCCGGTATCACCGACAAGATCGGGTTGGTCGCGACGCAGAACACCACGTACAACGAACCGGCCGACCTCGCACGTCGACTCTCCGGTCTCGATCTGCTTTCCGGTGGACGGGCCGGCTGGAACGCGGTGACCACCGACAACGCGTGGACTGGAGAGAACTTCCGTCGCGGTGGCTTCCTCGATCACGCCCTACGCTACGAGCGTGCCGGGCAGTTCATCGAAACCGCGCGGGCACTGTGGGATTCGTGGGCCGACGACGCGATCTCGGACTCTCGCACGTCCGAGCACTGGTCGACTCCGGGAGCCGTCGGCGACGTACGCAAGCAGACTTCGCAGTTCGACATCTCCGTGACGCCGACCCTTCCCCGAAGCCGCCAGGGGCATCCGGTCATCTTCCAAGCGGGCGATTCGCCGAGTGGACGCGATTTCGCGGCGACACATGCAGATGTCATATTCTCCCGACACGGGACGCATTTCGACGGCGCACTCGACTTCGCGGAGGACATTCGGGCTCGGTTGCGTAGAGCCGGACGACCGGAAGACGACGTCAAGATCTTGCCCAGTACACAGATCGTGTTGGCGGAGAACGAGTCCGAGGTCGAGGAGAAAGCGCGGTGGGTCCTCGAAGGCCAGTTCACCGGTCAGACTGCCCTGTCTCTGGTCGGACTGGTGTGGGGGAAGGATCTGTCCGATCGAGACCCGGACGGTCCACTGCCCGAGGAAGATCCGGTTGCCCGCCCCGTTTCCGAGACACGCGGTTCAGCGCGGGACGGCAACGACCCCATTGCGATCGCGCGTGAATGGCGGGCGCTCGCGGAGGCAAAGAACCTGTCCCTGCGTCAGGTCGCCATCGAGACCTCGCAGCGTTCGGGTTTTGCGGGCACTCCCGGCCAGGTGGCCGACCAGTTGGTGCATTGGGTGCGCAACGGAGCGTCGGACGGCTTCAACATTTCGCCGTACCTGGTGCCGACCGGGTTGGACGAGATCGTCGACTGGTTGATCCCGGAGTTGCAGGAGCGTGGGGCGTATCGCACCGAGTACTCCACGTCGACGCTGCGAGGGCACCTGGGTCTGCGGCCGCCGCTCACGCGTCGGGCTCCGTCCGAAGCTGCGGGGTAACGGGTCCTGTCGCACACGGTCACAGCGACGGCCGAATCCACCAAGCTCGATTCGGCCGTCCGCTGGGAGATTGTCGTCTGCGTCGCCGCGGGTTTCACCACTCTTCTCGATTCGGCGGTGCTCGGAATCGGAGTTCCGTCCATCCGTGCGTCACTGGGCGCGTCGACCTCCGAAGTGCAGTGGATCCTCGCGAGCTATTCGCTTACTTTCGGCTTGGCCCTGGTGCCGGCGGGCCGACTCGGTGACGTCGTCGGGCGTCGACGCTTGTTCTTGTCGGGGCTGAGCATTTTCGCGGTGATGGGAATCCTCGGAGCGTGTGCGTCGGACCCGTCGATGATCGTGTCGGCCCGGCTGGGGCAAGGGATCGGCGCAGGCACCATCAGTTCGCAGGTGCTCGGCATCATCACCGACCGGGTGTCCGGAAAGGCTCGGGCGAAGGCGTTGGGCGCGTACAGCACCGCGGGTGGGCTGGCCGGCGTTTCCGGACCGATCCTCGGTGGCGTTCTGCTGAAGTATTCCGACGCCGACTTCGGATGGCGGTTGCTTCTCGTTCTCAATGTGCCGTTTGCCGTGATCACTCTGATGTTGGCATTTCGCTTTCTGCGCCGTGATCGGACCACCCGATCAGGCGCGTCGATCGATCCGGTCGGGCTGTGTCTGCTGGCGACTACGACCGGGCTCCTGTTGTGGCCCATCGTGACCCGAACCAGTGTCACTGTCGCCGCGGTTTTCCTGATCGGCGCGTTCGGCGCTGCCGTTGCCTTCTGGTTCTGGGAGCGGCGGTACGCCGACCGCGGCGGAACGCCGGTACTGCTTCCGTCGTTGATCGCCTCACGGGGCTTCCGACTGGGTACAACGGTTGCACTCTTCTGGTTCGGATCCATCCTCGCCGTCAACGCGGTGCTCAGCCTCTATCTGATCGAAGGTTTGGGCTTCGCGCCGCTGAGTGCGGCGTTGATCATGACCGGTAGCTCACTCGCGATGGCACTGACGTCGGCTTTCGGATGGCGGTTGGTCGCCAGGTTCGGTCGAAGTGCGGTGGTTTTTGCGATAGTCGGCGAGATCCTCGTCATCCTCGGCTACGTCGTGGCGGTCAATGTGATTCCGCGGGAACATCTGATCCCGGTGCTGGTAGTCCTGGCGGTGCTGTCGGGAGTTGCCAGCGGCTTGGTCGACGCGCCCAATCGGGTTCTGACTCTCGAATATGCACCGGCGGGCGGGAACGGAGTTGCAGCGGGTTTCCTGCAACTGTCGCAGCGCCTGTCCGCGACCATCTCGCTGGCCGCGGTATCGGGGTTGTATCTCGGTGTACTCGGATCGTTGACCGACGGATACGGACGTGCGCTCGGTATAGCGCTGGCCGTTTGTGTGGTCATGTTGACGCTCTCGTTGGCAGCAGCGGTAGCAGACAGACGTCGGCGAAGGGTGTGAACAGGCATTTCGTAGGTTGTCGAGTCCGTTCGAAGGCCGAGCCCGTGTGACTCATGGGACTTGTGTTACCCATGGGTTAGGAGTCGTGGGACGATACTTGTGTGGTGACCGGTCGCAGTGAAGACAAGCCCAACGGTCGCGGGAGTGGAGAGCCAGTTAACTCGCCCCGTGGATCGTCGGACAAACGTGACCGCACATCGACGCCCTTCCGTGCTCGAACGGCGCTCTGGACGAATCGGCCGCTGTTCGATTTCCACATGATCGTCGGTCTGGTCGTGCTGATCGTCGCGTTCGGACTACTCATGGTGCTCTCGTCCTCGGGCGTCGAGTCCTATGTTCTGTCCGGGACGTCCTATGCCAGATTCTGGCCCCAGTGCATGTTCGCGGCGATCGGTTTGGTGATGTTCGTGGCGGTCGTGCGCTTACCGACCGAAACGATGCGTAGAGCGTCGCCGTGGCTGCTGATCCTGTGTCTTGTTCTTCTTGTCCTGGTGCTGATTCCAGGTATCGGTTCGGAACAGATGGGTGCGCGCAGCTGGTTTGTGATCGCGGGCATTTCCTTCCAGCCGTCGGAGCTGGCCAAACTTTCTCTGGCGATCTGGTCCGCAGCGACGGTTGCGTCGTTCATGAAGGCGCGGATGGACGTCAATCGCGCGCTGCCGGTGATCGGCGGTACGACCCTGCTGGTTCTGGTCCTGGTGGTGTTCGAGAAAGACCTCGGAACCACCATCACGATCGGCATCATCTTCATGTCGGTGCTGTGGTTCGGGCTGTTCCGGATGAAGACGTTCATCAGCCTCACACTCGGTTCCGCAGTCGCGTTTCTCGTGCTCGGGCTTACTGCTGGTTACCGCTCGGATCGCATCAAAGCCTTCCTCAATCCTGATCTCGACCCGCAAGGCCTGAACTTCCAGAGCACCCAGGCGAAGTACGCATTGGCGAACGGCGGCATCTTCGGTCGTGGTCTGGGACAGTCCGACGCCAAATGGAGCTACCTCCCGCAGGCACACAACGACTTCATTTTTGCCGTGATCGGTGAAGAGTTGGGTCTGGTCGGCGCGCTGATCGTCGTTGCTCTCTTTGCTGCGGTACTGATCGTCGGGCTGCGGATTGCCAAGCGGTCCACCGATCCGTTCCTCAAAGTCATGACGGCGACGGCAACGACGTTGATCGTCGTACAGGCGTTCATCAACATCGCGTACGTGGTGGGCTTGATTCCGGTGACCGGTCTGCAATTGCCGCTCATCTCGGCGGGCGGAACGTCGATGATCACCACCCTGCTGATGTTCGGGCTGATCGCTCACGCCGCCTTCCGCGAGCCGGAGGCCGTCGCCTCGTCCGAGAGCAGCGGTCGCGGTTGGATTCCGTTGGTCTTCGGCAAGCCGCGGTTCGGCCTTGCCAAGAAACCGCAGACTGATCGGCGTCGGCCGCCTGCTCGCCGCGCTCAGCCTGTCCCAACTGGTCAACGCAGGCCGGAGCGACGTGCGCCACAACCCGACCGGCGCCGGACTCCAGCGCCGGGCCGACGCGCACCATCGCGTGACTGGTCGGAAGATCCACGTAGACGCGGCCGATCCGATCGGCCCCGGCGCGCTTCCTGATCTCGGCCGGTTCCACTGGCGGGCACTTCGGAAGCGGGCAGTCGTGCACCCGACAATTGCGTTGGGCGGCTACATTAGGAGTCGGTATTGACGACGTCTAATAAGGGTTGTGGACATGGCAGGTGGCGACAAGGCAGACCAGTCGGTGGTCGAACGTAGCTCGGTGACCGGACGTCGTACGACGCCGTCGCAGCGAGCGCGTTTTCGCCGGATTGTCGACGCTGCAATGGAATCCGCCTCCGAAGGTGGCTACGACGCGGTGCAGATGCGATCGGTCGCCGATCGTGCCGGCGTCGCGATCGGGACTGTTTACCGCTATTTCCCGTCCAAGAACCACATGCTCGTCGTCGCATTGTTGTGGATGTTCGAGGGTTTGCGTGACAGATTCCAGGACTTTGTAATCCCCGGCGAGACTCCGTCGGACCGGATTCTGTTTGTGCTGCGCAAGAATACGGAGGTCCTCGAGACCGATCACCTCCGCTACGAAGCGTTGGTTCGGGCGTACATGTTCGCAGACGCATCGGCGACTCCGGAACTCAACGCACTCGGTGGGGTCGTGACCGAGATGTTCGCGAAGGCTATCGGCGTCGAGGAAGTCTCGCAGCAGCAACTGGACGCGGTGAAGGTCATCGACGACGTCTGGATGTCGAGTCTCGTCTCGTGGGTAGCCGGCCGGATGACGACAGACGAAGTGATGGCGCATCTCGAACTTGCCGTGCGCCTGGTCTTTCGCAAGTTGGGCGGATAGAACTCACACGGTGTATCCGCCGTCGACGTTGAGCTTCTGGCCGCTGATGAATCCGGCGGCGTCGCTCGCGAGGAAACATACGGCTTCGGCGATGTCGGTGGCCGATCCGAAGCGCTTCAACGGGATTCGGCTCATGGTCACGTCGAGCGCGCCCTGATCGAGTTCGGCGGAGTTGATCAGACGCTCGGCCATTCCGTCCGTCAACATGCCTGGTCCTACGGCGTTGAACCGGACGCCGTAGCGTCCTTCCTCTGCGGCGAATCCGCGAACCAGTTGTTCGACAGCCCCTTTGGTGCCTGCGGAGAGTCCGTCGCGCACGGGAAAACGATCCGTAGCCGCGGTCGTCACCGCTACCACCGAACCCGAGGATGCACGCAGCGCAGGCAGGGCGGTGTGGACGAGCGTGAAGAACGCCGCGGCTTCCTGGTTCAGTTGTTCGGTGAAGAACGCCGGAGTCACGCGTGAGAGGTGCGTCATCGGGACGTGCGGTCCGGCAGCGTGGACGAGGGTCGTCAGCCCACCCAGATCACTGACCGCATCTCTGACGGCGGCGTTGATCGACGATTCGTCGGTGAGGTCGAGAGGGTACGAGTGGGCGCGTACGCCATGCGCGCGAATCTGCTCGCTCAGCTGCTCGGCGGCGTCCTTGTTGTTTCGGTAGGTGAAGGCGACGTCGTGTCCGCGTTCGGCGAGAGTCAAGGCGATCGCCGACCCGATTCCGCCGGTTCCTCCGCTGACAAAAGCGGTGCGTGCTGTGCTCACAATGCCTCCAGGTGTCTGCCGATTCTCAACCTAACAAATGCTTGGTTGGGGTGCTGGTCGGAATATATCAGTGCGCGAAGGACAGGCTCAGATTGCTATCGCAACCGGACTGATCGTCCTAATCTGTTGCCATGTCAGGAGACAGTGTGCAGTTGACCGACGGGGCGCCCGGTGGGGAATCCGAACCTCACGCACCGAGTTTGAACAATCGCCTCAATTGGCTGCGTGCAGGTGTTCTGGGTGCAAACGACGGAATCGTCTCGACCGCAGGCCTCGTGGTCGGTGTTGCGGCAGCCACAACCGAGCGCTCCGCGATCTTCACCGCCGGTTTCGCTGGTCTGGTTGCCGGCGCTGTGTCCATGGCGTTGGGTGAGTACGTTTCGGTCAGCGCTCAGCGAGACACCGAACGCGCACTCCTGCAGAAGGAGAAGAAGGAACTCCTCGAAACACCGGAGGCGGAACTTCAGGAACTGACCGAGATCTACGAGAACAAGGGATTGAGCCAGGAGACGGCTCGACGAGTCGCCGAAGAATTGACCGCGCACGATGCTTTCGCGGCACACGTCGAAGTCGAATTGGGCATCGACCCGGACGATCTTACCAATCCATGGCATGCGGCGATCTCGTCGGCAATCTCGTTCACGATCGGCGCGGCGATCCCGTTGGTCGCGATTCTGTTGCCGCCGACGGGTATCCGCGTGCCCATCGCCTTCTTCGCGGTGCTGATCGCACTTGCACTGACCGGGACGATCAGCGCGACGCTGGGCGGAGCCCGCAAGACCAGAGCCGTGCTACGAGTGGTGATCGGCGGCGCGCTGGCGATGGCTGTGACGTACGGAGTAGGTCAGCTGGTGGGCACGGGTCTCGGCTGACCCTGCTGTGCGCCTTTATTAACCCCCCGCGGTTAATAAAGGCGCACAGCAATTCAGGCGCGACAGATCATGACCGGTCCCGGCGCATGGTGCAGCAGATTCTGGCTCGTCGAGCCCATCACGGCACCGGCCATCGCACTGCGCCCGTGACTTCCGACAACTATCAACTGCGCATCGCCCGCGTACTTGAGCATGACGGGAGCAGCGGCGCCGGGTTCACTGATGCGGGTGACCGGCACGTCCGGGTACTGGTCGGCCATACCGGCCAGGTTTTCCGCCAGTAGCGCCGACTCCTCCTGCTCGACGGCCTCCCAGTCGATGAGGATTCCCGCTCCGCCCTCGCGGAAGGTGGACGAGCCCTGCCAGGTGTGGACGGCGATGAGCGGCGCGTCGAACTGATCGGCATAACGAAACGCGTACTCGACGGCCTTCTTGCTCAACGCACTTCCGTCGACTCCGACGATGACGGGACGTTGATCCGGACCGGGATTCTGCGCCGAACCACGCCACACCGTGACCGGACAGGTGGCGTGATTTGCCACCTTCAGTGCAGTCGAACCCAGCAGCCTCGAACGCAGTGCACCCGATCCGGTCGACCCCATCACGATCAGGCGTGCGGTACCCGAAGATTCGAGTATGTGCGTCGACGCCGGGCCTGGTGCGATCTCGGATTCGACGGTCAGTTCCGGGAATTCAGCCGAAATCACCGCTGCAGCGGCGTCGACGATCGCTTCGCCGTCTTCGCGGATCTGGCTGAGGAACTGCGACTGCAACATCACTGCAGCGGGACTGTAGATCGGACCCTCCTGGGGGAGGGCGTGCGCCAGAATCAGTCGTGAGTTCACCGCATTCGCAACCGAGGCGGCCCACCGGGCCGCAGCCGTGGACGCCTCGGATCCGTCGATGCCGGCGACGACATCCTGGTGTCCTGCAAGTGTGTTCATGTCTACTCCCTCTGAAATGATCGAGATCGGTCGACTGGTTGCGGCGAAGTCACCAGAGTGACGACGCCGACTTCACGGCTTCCTTCCACGTCTTGCGGAGCAGGGTTGACTGCCCGTCGGCTATTTCCAGTTCTCGCCGATAGGCCATGCCCAATCCGAAGCTGGTCAAAGACGTGTGTTCCTGCTCCGCCGCGATTTCGAGCAGATGATGTTGGGCGACAACGGAATCCTGATGTTCGCCGAGAACGTCCTGGAAGTGGCTGAAATGCTTCAAGGCGCGCTTGGCTCGGCTCTTCGACACCGGTTCCATGACCTCGATCGCGTACTTCATCCGCTTGGCACCCTTGCGTGCGCGGTGCATTCGCTCGTCACGCTCGGCGCGGGTATCGGCATCGAAGACGTGATCGACTCGCTTGCCGACCTTGTGAGCCAGATGACGCAGGGTATGAGCCAACTCTCGTGCCGACGCCTTCTTTCCCACACGGTGGGCGACGGTGTCGAACTCGAGGTCGCCGACGTACTCGTCGAGACGATCGAGCAGCGTGGTGTAGCGCTCGGAATCGAGCGCTTCGAGGGCTGTTTCCTGCGCGGTTTCACCGCGGGCCGAGAAGAACTCGTCGATTCGAGCACGCACAGCTTCTCGTTCGGGCATCTCGTCGATTTCGCCGAGGCGTTCGACCAGACGTTCCCATTGGACCTCGACGTCGCGGGCGTCACCGAACTTTCCACCGATCCACCGCAGGTCGGTGATCAGATCGTCGGTCTTGGGGGAGTGGCCCGCGTAGGACTGAAGAGCGCTGCGGATGCGACGAGCTGCAACCCGGAAGTCGTGAACGGCTTCGTCGTCGGCCCGACGCGTTCCGAGGTCCGCTGCGACCAGTGCGCGTAGTTGTTCGATGAGGTAATTGCGCAACAGAATCCGCGGATTCGACGCTTTGCCCGTGGTGATCTCGGGACCGACGTACGGGGTCACCGAAGTACCCAGTGCTCGTTTGAGTTTGGACGGACTTGCAGAACGCTCCAGCCCGGCGTCCAGTAGAACCGTCTCGATTGCGTCGGCCAGATCTTGTCCGCCTGCGCCTTGTTCGACCTCGACTTCCTGCCACGTCGATTCACCGGAACCGTCTGCCTTGCAGGCGATGACGGTGTCGGAGACCACTTCGGCGAGCAGAACACCGTTTTCGCCGTTGAGTCGGGTGCGCTCCCGGTCGGTGATGATCAGGGCGACCGGAACCAGGTCGTGACCGCGAATGATCGCCCGGATCAGACTCGACAGCGGCGAGGGGACATCGGTGCTCTCGTCCGGCGGAAGCTGGATCTCGGTTCGAGTGTCCTGGCCTGCGGGAAGTTTCATGTGCCACCCCGCATCATCGCCGCCCTCGCGCTTGCGCAGCGTGATCTTCTCGGCGAGCAACCGGTAGTCGGCGGTGTCGAAGTAGGTGGCAGAGAGCTGTATCGAGTCGTGAACCGGCTCACCGACAACACCGGGAAGTCCACCCAAGGCGGGGACT
Source organism: Rhodococcus sp. KBW08 (assembly GCF_003852455.1). NCBI lineage: Bacteria > Bacillati > Actinomycetota > Actinomycetes > Mycobacteriales > Nocardiaceae > Rhodococcus > Rhodococcus sp. KBW08. The sequence goes on along the minus strand of NZ_QAJJ01000009.1, from coordinate 435,161 downwards.
TCCTGCTCGGCCGGCGCCTCGTACTTGCGCTCGATCTCCCGTACGGCTTCGGGTACGACAGCGGTCTTGCTCATCTGGTCTCCTCTTGCGGTGCGGTCTGCGCTTCCATCCTCCCGGTATCGGTGGCGCAGTGGAAGGGTCCGGGGTCCCTACGGCGAGTCGCCACCGCCTGATTCGTCCGGCCAGGACAGGGTTCGTCGACTTTCGAACCGTCGCAGCCGGCCGGTCATCGGATCCTCGAACTCGAGAACCTTCGACAGCAGGCGCAGCGGGTTCGAATAATCCTCTGCGGCAACGTCGTAGAAGTCGGGATAGAAGTTGTCGCCGTGGATCGGGAGCCCGACGGAGGTCATGTGCAGGCGCAGTTGATGGGTCTTGCCGGTATGGGGGATCAACCGGTACCGCGCGAAGCCGTCCCGCGTCTCGATCAGTTCGATCCGCGACTCGCTGTTGGGTTCGCCCTCGATCTCCTCGGCTTTGAGCACCCCGCGTTCTTTGACGATGCGACTGCGCACGACTACGGGAGTGCTCACCTGCGCGTCGTAACGCGCGATGGCCTCGTATTCCTTGGTGACGCGGCGCTCGGCGAACATGGTCTGGTAGCCGCGCCTGGCCGCCTGATGCACGGTGAACAGCAGTAGTCCCGCTGTGACGCGGTCGAGGCGATGAGCGGGACTCAACTCCGGCAGGTCGAGGTCCCGACGCAATCTGACCAGTGCCGATTCGGCGATGTATCGCCCTCGCGGGGTGCTCGCCAGGAAATGCGGCTTGTCCACGACCAGGATGTTCTCGTCCCGGTGCAGGACGTCGATCTCGAACGGTACCCGCGACTCGACGGGTGGGTCTCGGTACAGGTAGACGAACCGCCGCGGAGCGTAAGCACTCGCCTCGGTGATTCCGACGCCCTTCTCGTCGACGACTTCCCCGGCTGCGACTTTCTCCCGCAAGCGGACGGCATCCTGGGGAAACCGTTCGAGCAGGTAGTCGAGCGTCGTCGCCCACATGCCGTCTTCGGGCTGACGGATGCGACTGGGGTTCAGGCCGTCGCGGACGGGAAGGGGAGATCGTGACACATCTTCAAAGCTAGCCGTCCGGCCGGCATTCAGACCTATTGACGACATATGGGACGGAAGTTACTATCCGGTAAGTTCGTGACGCCGGTCACTGTCGTGGGGGCAGGGCTGGGTCATCACAACAGAAAATTGGGGTTTTCGTGAAGACACGACTTCTACGTCGAAGGTCGACAACGATTGCGGTGGGACTGTGCGTCGTGGGCCTGACGGTGCCGAGTGCCGTCGCTTCTGCGGATCCGACGGGCGGGTCGGACGGACAAGCCTGGCTCGCGGCTACGGAGGCGGCGCCACAGTATCCGGGGGTCTCCATCGAGTGGGACGTGCCCATCACGATGAGTGACGGCACCGTTCTACAAGCGAATGTGTACCGCCCGGCAGATGCGTCCGGGCGCGCCGTGGAATCGAAGACACCTTCGGTTCTCAACATCACGCCGTACACGAAACTGCTGGATACGTTGGTGGATTCAGCTCTGTCGATCCCGCAGGTGGGTGAGACGTTGATGGACGTGGCGAACTCGCTCGACCTCGCTGCGCCGTTCGACGGAGTGTCGGAGTTGACGGGCGTCATCGCCGGCGGAGGCGCACGGGTTCTCGGCGTCAACCGCGACCTGGTCAAGAACGGATACACCCAGGTCGTGGTCGACGCGCGTGGAACCGGCTTCTCCCAAGGTAATTGGGATGTCCTCGGCAAGCGCGAGCAACAGGATTCGATCGAGGTCATCGACTGGATGAGCAAGCAAGGGTGGTCGGACGGAAAAGTAGGGATGGCGGGTATCTCGTACTCCGCGATCAATTCGGTGCAGGCGGCGAGCAACAACCCCCCTGCGCTGAAGGCGATCTTCCCGGTCGAACCAGGCAACGATCTGCTGCGCGACATCGTCGGGACCGGTGGTGGCCTCGGAGTGGGGTTCATGCCGTTGTGGTTGACCGCGGTCAACGGACTCAAGCTCATCCCGAACGTTCAGGACATCCTGCAAGGAAATTTCGATCCACTGTGGTTGGCGAGCCGCCTCGAGGATCCGGGAACACTGATTCCCGAACTGGTACAAGCGATGACGGCCCAGAGAATCGAAGACGTGTCACCGTCGACTCTCCAAGTCGCGCAAGACGGTCAGTTCTATCAGGACCGATCCGCTGACGTCGGCAACATCACCGCTGCGACGATGGTCTACGGCGGTTGGCACGACATCTTCGCCAACAGCGAGCCGCGGATCTACAACGGAATCGATCTGCCACCCGGCCAGAAGCAGTTGATCATGGGGGACGGCTATCACGTCACTCCCGGTGGAGGATTCGGCAAGGACGGTGCGCCGCCGCGCCTCGACGTACTCGAACGTGCGTGGTTCGACAAGTGGCTCAAGGGCATCGACAACGGAATCGATCGCTACGGCCCGGTGACGATGTTGCAGCAAGGCGGCGGATGGATCACCGATGATCAGTTCCCGCGAGCGGGTGCGACGTACGAACGTATGTATCTGAACTCCGCGCCCAGCGGAACTGCCGCCCACGCGGCGTACGACGGTTCGCTGACAAATGACCCGTCCAGTGCCGCAGCGCGATTGACGGTCGCACCAGGACTGCGAGGCTTTTGTTCCGGCGACGGAACACAGGGAACTGCCGGGATCTCCGTGGTGCTCGGTGCGTCGTGTTCCAAGGATTCCCGATTCCAGGAAGCGGAGGGTCTGACGTTCACCGGTGAGGCGGTGACGGAGCCGACCTCACTCTCGGGCCCGATCAACGTCCATCTCGAGACAGTCCTGGACGCGACGGACGGATTCTGGGCAGCGACTGTCAACGACGTAGCGCCGGACGGAACCTCGACACCGATCACGAACGGCGCTCTGACTGCGTCGCTCCGGGCGGTCGACGATTCCAAGAGCACTCGCTCGGCCAACGGTGACTACAGTGAACCGCACCACTATCTGACGATCGACACCCGTCAGCCGGTGGTTCCCGGTGAAGTCACCGCCGTCGACATCAACATGCTCCCGACGGACGCGGTGCTACAACCCGGACACCGACTCCGCGTCGACGTCTACGCTGCCAGCGTGCCGCGTTACCTGGCACTCGGGCCGATGCTCGCCGACAGCCAACTGAAGCCGCAGCACATCGAGTTGGCTGCGGACCGGCCGAGCTTCGTCAACGTTCCGTTCGTCGGAGGTCGCTGACCCGGACTGGATCGGCGGCGTGAGAACCTGCGGGCTCGCGGACGTTCTGCGAAGATCGTCCGATGACAGAATCCCGACTCTCCGCCGCCGTCCACGATCGTCTGGACGGACTTCTGGACCCGGTGGACGAGCGGCTCGCGGCGCAGTACCCGGGAAACCGTGACGAGATCCAGCCTGTGCACACGATTTACGTCAGTGCTGCAGACGCAACTGTCGACACCCCTCGTCTCTGGGGTGAGCAGGCGATCGCGCTTCTCGATTCTCATGCGCATGTGTTCGCCGATCTCGACACCGAGAATGCGCTCGCAGATGTGCGAGTTCAGCTCGGCCGCAAGCCGGTCCAGGACTTTCGAATAGATTTCGAGGACGGGTACGGACGTCGCAGCGACGAGGAAGAAGACGCGGCAGCGACGTCGGCCGGCCGGACACTCGCAGCGCTCAGCACTGATTCTGCGGGTCCGAGCTGGGGTGGCATCAGGTTCAAGGGGTTACCGGCCGGCGAGCGTCGGCGCTCGATCAGGACTCTCGAGCTGGTGCTCGACGCCGCCGGCGGAGTGCCGAACGGATTTGTCTTCACCGTTCCCAAACTGCGCGCGGTGGAGCAGGTCACGGCGACGGTGTTGCTCTGCGAAGAACTGGAGAATGCCCATGGACTCGAGACCGGTTCGCTTCGGTTCGAGTTGCAGATCGAGAGCCCGCAGGCGGTCATCGCTGCCGACGGAACGGTGGCAGTTGCTCCGGCCATCCATCGCGGAGCCGGCCGTCTGACGGGATTGCATTACGGCACTTACGATTACAGCGCGGCATGTGGAATTGCATCACGTCATCAGTCGCTCGAACATCCGGTGGCAGACCACGCAAAGGCTGTCATGTTGGCTGCTGCCGCTCAGACCGGCGTCTGGGTGTGCGACGGGTCCACTCAGGTTGCGCCCGTCGGGAGTGCCACGGCGATTCGCGACGCGATCACGCGGCACCATCGCCTCGTCACACGGTCCCTGGAACGCGGTTACTACCAGGGGTGGGACATGCACCCCGGGCATCTGGTCACCCGCTGGCTCGCCACGTTCGGCTTCTACCGCAACGCGCTCGGCGCCGCTGCTCCGCGCATCCAGTCGTACCTGGGGCGCCAAGGTGGCGACGTGATCGACGAACCCGCAACTGCCCAGGCGCTGGCAGCGGTGGTTCTGCGCGGGCTCGACGCGGGGGCCTATCCGGAATCCGAAGTGCTCAGGCTCGCCCCGAGTGCCGACACCGACGCACTCCGCCACCTCGTAGGACGCACCACACCGATCACAGGAGAACACTGACCGATGAGCACCACCGAATTCACCTTGCTGCCCGACCTGGCACTGCGCACCCTCGGCGGAGCCGTCATCTGGGCGAACGACGAGGCATTCGCCGAGCGTGAGGCCCTGATCCGACCGGGCAAAGCTGGATACCAGCCGGCAACGTTCGGTCACAAGGGTCAGGTGTACGACGGTTGGGAGACCCGTCGTCGCCGGGTGGCAGGTCATGACGAGGCGATCGTGCGCCTCGGTGTTCCCGGAGTGGTGCGAGGCGTCGTCGTCGACACGGCCTGGTTCAAGGGCAATTACCCGCCCGAGATCTCGGTGGAAGCAATCTCCGTGGACGGGTATCCGGATCCACTCGACCTGGCCGGTTCCGACGAGTGGACAACCATCGTCGAGCGCTCGCCCGTTCAAGGCGACTCCGAGAATCCGTTCTCGGTGTCTTCGGAGGAGCGGTGGACACACGTCAAGCTGACCATCTACCCGGACGGCGGTGTTGCCAGGTTCCGTGTTCACGGTGAAGCACGGCCAGACCCGCGGTTCCTCGACGCCGGGCCCTTGGACCTCGCAGCACTCGAAAACGGTGGCCGCGTAACCGATTGCTCCAACATGTTCTACAGCTCGCCGCAGAACATTCTGTTTCCCGGACGCGCTGCCTCGATGGGTGACGGGTGGGAGACGGCCAGGCGCCGCGACGACGGAAACGACTGGGTACAAGTACAACTCGCAGGTGAAGGCGTGCTGAGCTTTGTCGAGATCGACACCTCGTATTTCCTCGGAAACAGTCCGGGTGAGGGCGCTCTGACCGGCCGGACGTCTGGAGGGGAGTGGATCGAACTCTTGCCTCGAACCACTCTGCGTCCGGACACCCGCCATCGCTTCCCGGTTGAATCCGAAGTCCCGGTCACCGATGTTCGTCTGGACATCTTCCCCGACGGTGGCCTCGCGCGGCTGAGAGTCTTCGGCGTACTGACAGATGCTGCTCGCGCTGTGATCTCGGAGCGCTGACGGTAAGTTGTTGGCATGAGCGACTATCCGCGCGACGACTATCCCCGGGACATGGTGGGGTACGGTCCTCATCCGCCGCACCCCCACTGGCCCGACGACGCGCGGATAGCTGTTCAGTTCGTGCTCAACTACGAAGAGGGTGCCGAGAACAGCGTTCTGGACGGCGACGCGGCTTCGGAAACGTTCTTGTCGGAAATGACTCCGGCAGAACCATTTCCGGATCGACACATGAGTATGGAATCGCTGTACGAATACGGCTCTCGGGCCGGATTGTGGCGTGTCCTGCGGACTTTCGAGCGGCGGAACCTGCCTCTCACCATCTTCGCGGTGGCGCGCGCGATGCAACGTAACCCGGAAGCGGTCAGTGCTTTTCAGGAATTGGGTCACGAGATCGCATGTCACGGATTGCGATGGAAGTCGTACCAATCCGTGGACATCGAGCGAGAACGTGCAGACATGGCCGAGGCGGTCCAGATCCTGCAGGATCTGACGGGTTCGGCGCCTCTCGGTTGGTACACCGGACGCGATTCACCGAACACCCGTGAATTGGTGGTCGAGCACGGCGGCTTCGTCTACGACTCCGATTCGTACGCCGACGATCTGCCGTACTGGGTGGACGTCCCCCGTGGAACAGAGTCGGCGAAGCACCTGGTGGTTCCGTACACCCTTGACACCAACGACATGCGGTTTGCTTCTCCCGCAGGATTTCCCAGCGGTGATCAGTTCTTTGCGCACCTACGCGACGCCTTCGACGTGCTGTATGCGGAGGGAACGGCCGGATCGCCGAAGATGCTGTCGGTCGGGTTGCACTGCCGCATTGTCGGCCGCCCCGCCCGTGTCGCTGCCCTCGAGCGCTTCCTGGATCACGTGCAGTCGCACGAGAAGGTCTGGATTGCGCGGCGAATCGACATCGCCGAACATTGGAAAGCTGTTCACCCGGCGTAATGCGGGTTCACCTGCGCGCCTCGATCAGGAATCGACTCGAGTACGCGACAAATGATCCATCGCGACGGATCTGCTCGTCGAGCTCGCGGAGTCGGTCTCGATACTGCGCCACGGTGAATCCCGGAACCATCCAGATCACCTTGCGTAAGAAGTAGATGACGGCGCCGATGTCGAAGAATTCCATGCGCAGACGCTCGAAACGAAGATCGACAACGGTGAGCCCAGCGGCAACCGCGTCGGCACTTTCGTCCTCGTAGTGCCGTCCGCGACGAGCCTGCGGCTGAGGACCGAGAAAGTACTCGACGAGTTCGAACACGCTCGCGTGACCCACATGTTGAGCGAAGTACGTTCCCCCCGGTTCGAGTACCCGAGCGATCTCGGCCCACCACACCGTCGCAGGGTGCCGACTGGTCACCAGATCGAAAGCCGAATCGGCGAACGGTAGCGGTGGCTCGTCCGGATCCGCGACCACCACCACACCTCGGGGACGCAGAAGGGCGGTGGCCTTGATGACGTTCGGTGGCCAGGATTCGGTTGCTGCCATCACAGGCGGGAGTGCTGGTGCAGCGGCGAGGACTTCGCCGCCACCGGTCTGGATGTCCAACGCGGCGCCGGCGCGGCCGAGACGCTCACCCATGAGGTTCTGATACCCCCACGACGGACGCTGCTCCGTGGCCCGGCCGTCGAGCCACGAGAAATCCCACCCGTCGACGGAGGCGGACTCGGCCTCGGCGACAAGTTCTTCGAAACTTCGCGACATCCCCTGTGAAATCCCCTCAGGCGTTCCTTCCGGCATCACATCATCATCGTCGCCGAGCGTCGACGGTGCCAGTCGTTTTCACCTACTTCGGGGTGGCGCCGAGCATCGGAGCCAGTTGAGTGGCGATCGGGTTGAGATCGAGCTTGTCGGGGTCCACCTTGGGCTTGCTGTCCCACGGCTGGGAGGTGTTCGGATCGGCGAAGGCGATGCGGTTGGCGCTCCGGACACCCGTTTCGCTGCCCTGAGGTGCCTGGCAGTTGGCAGCGGTGTTCAGAGGGAAGTTCTGCGTCGTGTCGTCGAAGTTCGGGTCTTTGCGCTTCATCTCGTCGAGAATTGCCATCGTCCCTTCGTATCCGACGGTGCACGAGAGCGGGTTGTTGGTCTCGAGTACCAAGCCCAGGTGTACGGTTCCATCGCCTGGTGCCACGGTGGGCGCTGCCCCGGCGAGCGCAGGCAGAAAGAGTAAGAAGGGCTGCAGGGTGGGCACTGTCGGTGCTGCTGCCGACGCAACTGCAGCGAGGTTCGAGAGATTGGTCGTGAGCGCGGGGCCGGCTTCGGTGACGAGAGAGCCGACTTGTTCGCTGGCCGGTATGCCGTTGTCGATCACCCGTCGAATGTCGGGGTCGCTGGTGCGCAGCTGCGCGGTCAGTGCGTCGAGATCGGTGCTGAACTGCTTGATCGCCGACGATTGATCGGACTGGGTCGTGAGTACGGTCTGGCTGTCACGGATCAGTCCGAGGGTCTGTGGAAGGGCGTCGAGGCCTGACTGGGAAATCCCCGACAGCGAGTCGGCAAGTACCTGTAGATCTTCGCCCTTGCCGTTGAATGCCGCGCCGAGTTCCTTCGCGACGGTGTGGAGCGCGTCGACGGGAACGGAGTGCACCAGACCGTCGGCGCTGGTCAATACGTTCTCGATCGGAATCGGCGTGGTGGTATCGGCCACTGCGATCACCGAGCCGTCTTCGAGAAAAGGGCCCTGGTCGGTATCGGGCTGAAGGTCGACGTACTGCTCGCCGATGGCAGAGCGGTTGGCCACTACGGCCCGCGCGGATGCGGGGATCTGCGGAGCACTGCTGTCGATCAGCAGGTCGACTTCGATTCCCTCGGTCGTGAGCGACATGTCGCCGACGCGTCCGACGGGCACACCGCGGTATGTCACTTCGGCGTTGGTGAAGATGCCACCGGACGTCGCCAGTTCGGTTTTGACCGTGTACTGGCCGAATCCCAGAAGATTGTCCAGCCGTACGTATTTCGCTCCGACGTAGATCAAACCCAGGAGTGCAACCACTACGAGGGCGACCAGCTGCCATTTGGCGAGCTTCGACATCACCATCGGAGATCGAGCCCGAACTGACGTGGTGTGCTCATGGTTCGACTCCCGAATGACAAGCCGGGTACGGCTGATGGTGAGCGAATTGTGTTCACCCGCGGATGTTCTCGGGCGAACGGGAAAGTTCCGACAATTCGTTGTTGGCGATAACTATAAACAAGTCGTCACAGATAGAAAGTCGGGGCATCTGTTTCCGCAGGTCGTCGAAGTGCAAGTGGCACAGCTCACTTCGGGCGTGGGAGTGTGATGCACGCCCCCATCTGCCTTTTGCGGGCTTGACTTCGCGAGTCGTATCTACAAAAGTAGATGCGTTCTGGTCGGCGAAGGGCGGGGTGTGATCGATGGAAGCGTTGGCGATCTTCAAGGCGTTGTCCAACCCCACGCGTCTGCAGATCATGGAGTGGCTCGCGCACCCGGCGAAGTATTTCGACGAAGACTCGTACACCCAACAAGATCTCGGTTTCCATATCGGGGTCTGTGTTGGTGACATCCAGTCGCGTTCGGGGCTTGCCCAGTCGGTGATCTCGGGTTATCTGCAGGGCATGAAAGATGTGGGTCTGCTCAAGTCCGAGCGCATCGGGAAGTGGACGTACTACCGACGAAACGAAGCTGTGATCGGCGAGTTCAGGGAATTCGTTCGCGAAAAGCTGTAGCGGTCGGGTTGTCCTCGTCGACCGGTTTGCTTCACCAAATATATCTACATATCTAGATATGTATCTGTCTCATGTTGCGTAGTAGGAGGAGTGTGTCGTGAAGTCGAAATTGTTGATACCGGTTCTGGCGTTGGGCGTATTCGGGATCATCACCACAGAGATGGGGATTATCGGGGTTCTGCCCCAGGTCAGCGACAAGTTCGGCATCAGCACTTCTGATGCAGGATGGTTGGTGGGTGTGTTTGCGCTCGTCGTGGCGGTCACCGGTCCGTTCACGACGCTCTTCACCTCGGGAATCAACAGAAAAACCGTTCTGTTGGTGGCGATTGCAGTCTTTGCGGTCTCGAACGTGGTGTACGCGAGTACATCGAGTTTCGAGGTGATGTTCGCTTTCCGGATCATTCCCGCCGTCGTTCATCCGGTCTTCTTCGCGGTCGCGTTGGCGAGTGCGGTTCGTCTGGTGCCACCGGAGGAGGCCACTTCTGCTGTGACGAAGGTATTCGCCGGTGTCACGGTCGGTTTTGCCTTCGGTGTGCCGTTGACGTCGTATCTGGCCGAGAACTTGTCGGTTTCGACGGCATTCGTTTTCGGTGCCGTGGTCAATGCGCTCGCGTTTGTCGGAATTCTTGTACTTCTGCCCTCGGCCCCGGTCGCACAACGTGTGTCGTACGGTGCGCAGGTCGGGATACTTCGCCGACCCGGCGTGTGGTTGACCATTCTTTCCGTCACGTTCGTTTTTGCGGCGATGTTCTCGGTGTACGGATACTTCGCCGAATATCTCGGCGAGGTGACGGGTATGAGCGGATCGTGGATCAGTGCGATGCTCTTGGCATTCGGTGTCGTGATGATCTTCGGAAACTTCGTCTTCGGGGCCCTGCTCGGCAAGAGTGTGGTGCGAACAGTCGTGGCGTTTCCGTTGCTGTACATACTCGTGTACGTGGTGATCTATCTGGTGGGTCCGTACTTCGCTGCGATGACTGTTGCCGTGTTGGTGTGGGGCGTGGTGCATTCCGGTGGACTGGTCATTTCCCAGAGTTGGATGGGGCGAGATTCGGTCGATGCACCCGAATTCGGTAACAGCCTGTTCATTTCGTTCTCCAATCTGGGGATCACGCTCGGAACAGCGACAGGTGGTTTGTTTCTCACACACCTCGGAACACGTCAATTGGTGTGGGCCGGCGTCTTGTTCGCCGCTCTGGCCCTGGCAATGATCGGCGCTCGATTGTCGCTCGGGCGGGTTCACAAAGAAAACGGTGCCAAAGTTCCGGTGTAGTTCTTGGGTAGGGGCCGCGCGAACTCACCGCGCGTACTGGTCGACAATCCTAGCGTGATCAAGGATTGAACCATGGTGACGGCAGCGGCAACACCGTCGACTACCGGCACTCCCAGTTCGTCGGACAGATCCTGGCACAGGTCCGCCATCCCGGCGCACCCCAGAACGAGGACATCCGAGCCGTCTCGTTCCAAGGCGTCGAAACAGGCTTCCAGGATCACCTTTCGTGCATCGGGATCGCGATCGAGTGCGAGAACCGGAATCTCGCAGGAGTGGATACCGCGGCACCGGGCCGCCATTCCGTAACGGTCCACCAGATCGGCAGCCCGGCCACGAGTCCGACCGAGGGTGGTGACGACACTGAATCCGCGTCCGAGGAAACCGGCGTAGTGCACAGCTGCCTCGGCGATCGCGACCACGGGACCCCTGGCCAGCTCGCGAGCTGCATCCAGGCCTGGATCACCGAAGCAGGCAATGACATATCCGTCGACGCCGTTCTTCTCTCCGGACGCGATCTCGGTCAGAATCCCTGGGACGCTGAGCGCTTCGTCGTAGTGGCTCTCGATCGACGCAGGACCCATGGCAGGACTGACGGCCTCGACGAATGTGCCCGAGCCGGCGACGGCCCAGGCACATTCCTCGATCTTGGCGGTCATCGCCCACGTGGTGTTGGGATTGATCACCTTGATTCTCATGAGGATCAGTCGACCGTCACAGTGTCGGCAGAAGAAGCATTCCGAACAGCCAGAGGGGTGCGCGTGGCGAGAAGGTAGTAGACGGCAAATCCGAGCCCACAACCGATGAACCAGCTGTACTGCGCTGCGGTGTACATCCCGGTGAGGTCCTTACCCAGGACCGGGACCATCGCGACGACGGCTCCCACTACGGTGGCAATCACTGCAGCAGGGTTGTATCCCTTGCTGTACCAGTAGGTTCCGGTCGGCGACATGCTGAACAGGTCGTCGACGATCACTTTCTGCTTGCGCACGAGGTAGTAGTCGGCGATCAGGATTCCGAACAGTGGCCCGATGAAAGCTCCGAGGGTCTCCAGGGTGTAGTGGATGACGTCGGGATTGTTGTACAGGTTCCACGGGGTGATGAGGATGGATCCGATTGCCGCGATCATTCCACCGGCGCGCCAGCTGATCTTCTGCGGGCTGACGTTCGAGAAGTCGAAGGCCGGGGAAATGAAGTTGGCGACGATGTTGATGCCGATCGTGGCGATGGTGAAGGTGAGGGCGCCGAGGACGATGGCGAAGGTACTGTCGATACGTGCCACGGTTGCAACGGGATCGGTGATCAGCTCGCCGTACACCGGCAGTGTCAACGATGCGGTGACGACGACGAGTACCGAGAACACGAGGAAGTTGACCGGCAACCCCAGGAAGTTACCCTTCTTGACGGCTGCGAACGACTTCCCGTAGCGAGAGAAGTCGCCGAAGTTGAGCATCGGCCCGGAGAAGTACGAGACGACCAGGGCGATCGCACCGAGCATGACCGGTACGGCGTCGAAACCGGAATATTTCACGTCACCGAGCGTGAGATCGATTGCGCTCCAGCCTGCTTTGTAGACGAGATATCCGCACAGCATGAACATCACGACGTACACGGCGGGGCCACAGAAGTCGATGAAGCGGCGGATCGATTCCATGCCTCGCCAGAACACACAGGCCTGAAGTACCCACAGGAGCATGAAACTTCCCCAGCCCAGTGCGGAGAGCCCGGCGAAGCCGTAATTCTCGACCACGGCGTACGGTGCAAGTGACGGAAAGAGCTTGATGAGTACGACATCGAGTGCTGCCGAGGCGAGAAAAGTTTGAATTCCGTACCAAGCCACGGCAATCAGGCCGCGAATGATTGCCGGAATGTTCGCTCCGAGGACACCGAACACGCTGCGGCAGATCACCGGATAGGGCACACCGGTGGCCTGGCTGGGTTTGGCCACCAGATTGCAGAAGAAATAGACGATCGTGATGCCGACCAGCAATGCGACGAGTACCTGCCAACTGGCCAGGCCGAGGGCGAAAAGACTACCGGCCGTGACGTATCCACCAACGCTGTGTACGTCGGACATCCAGAACGCGAAGATGTTGTACGACGACCAGGTCTGCTTGCGTAGCGGTGCCAGATCCTCGTTGGTCAAACGTGGGTCGTAACCCGCCTTGATCAATCCGCTGCCCACCGGGTGGCCGGCGGCCTCGACGAGATCACCTGGACCGGTTTCCGTTGTGGGAGTGGTGGAAGAAGTGGTTCGAGACGGAAGAATGTCGGTCATGACAGCTCCTGTGCTTGTGTGCAAGGAATCAGCGGACAGAGCACAAGCTCTCAGCGACGGTGGTGAAAACTGTGTTGAGAGAAAGGTATCGAGGCCGTGTTGCGCGACTATTGCGCAATCGGTATATCTTTTTCGGCAAGCAGGCCGGTGTCGGTCGGCAGAGTGGCGATCACGGTATCGAGTCGGCGATGATGGATTTCGGATGCAGTCAGGAGCGCGGTCGCGTCCCGACGCAGGAATGCGTCCAGCATCGCTGTGTGATCGGAGTGCAGTACCTGCCGGTCGACGCCGGCAACATGGACCATCGGCTGAACCGGTTCGGTGATGTTCCAGGCAGCTTCGAACATGTGCAGAAGTCGAAGCATCTGCGACGGTCGGGTCAGTGCGAGGTGAAAGTTGCGGCTCTCGCAGTGATAGGACTGAGAGTCGTCGTAGCGCAACGCGATCTCCAGACGGGAGTTCACCTCGACGGCGTGTTCGTGATCCTCTTCGGTGGCCTGCTCGACGGCGACGGCCAATGCAGCTGATTCGAGGGTTTCGCGGACGATGTACATCTCATGTAGCTCCGCCGGCGTCAACTGCGCGACGGTGTAGCCGAATTGGTGGCGATGGTCGACCAACGACTCTCCGACCAGGGTTTTCAGCGATTCCCGCACAGGTATTCGACTGACACCGAACACATCAGCCACCTCGCCGAGAGGAATCGGGGTACCCGGAGGCGCCGAACCCGACAGAATTACTCGCCGCAGTTCGTCGAGGATCGCTTGTTGTGGACTACCGGGAGCATCGATTACCAGTTGCGTCAGCAGTACCGATCTACGGCGCGGCGGCATGTCGGTCTCCCTTCTCCTCGCTGCCAGGGTAGGAATCCGTTGTTTCGGGCGCATGACACCGGCATGGCCGTCGTGAATCGCATCCGTGAGGTGCGGGCAGTTCGACTGCGACAACGACGCTCGAGTGAGCACTGCTCAGGTCGACGAACGCGGGGGTAGCGTTGATTTGTAGTGGTTGGCAGAAAGCGAGTCGGTCGATGGCATCCGTTGTGCGCGCAGAAGCCGACCAGAGAGTTGTCGGCAACTTGCCCTTGGAGCTGACAAGTTTCGTCGGCCGACGGCGTGAGTTGGCCGAAGCCAGAAGATTGTTCGAGTCGTCCCGTTTATTGACGCTCACCGGCATCGGCGGTGTGGGCAAGACGCGTCTCGCGATCCGACTTGCGAGTGCGCTCCAGCGGGTGTTCCGGGACGGCGCGTGGTTGGTGGAGTTGGGCGACCAGACGGATCCCGAACTTCTCGAGGATCATGTCGCCGTGATTTTGGGTGTGAGGCCGGTGTCCTCATCGGACCCGCTGCACACTGTGACCGACTATTGCGCCGATCGCAGTCTGCTGTTGGTACTCGACAACTGCGAACATCTTGTCGATGCCGTCGCTTCGTTCGTCGGTGCGATCCTACGGCGATGTGCCGGCGTCAAGATCTTGGCGACGAGCCGAGAATCGCTGGGTATAGGTGGTGAGGTGACGATGCGCGTTCCCTCGCTCACCACACCGCAGCAACAGCCGCGCGAATTCGAGGGACTTGCCCAGTACGAATCCGTGTCGCTGTTCACCGAGCGTGCGGCTTCTGTCGTGCCAGGTTTCACCCTCACCGAGGAGAACAAGCGCGCCGTTGCTCATATCTGTCACGACCTGGATGGACTCCCACTCCCGATCGAGTTGGCGGCCGCTCGTCTGCGCGGAATGTCGGCGGAGCAGATCATGGATCGGCTCTCGGATCGTTACCGCCTTTTGACTTCCGGTGGACGTGGTGTACCGAGTCGCCAGCAGACCCTCCGATTGTCGATCGATTGGAGCTACGACTTGTGCTCACCTCCGGAGCAGCAGTTGTGGGGTCGGCTGACCGTATTTTCCGGCGGGTTCGAACTGGACGCGGCCGAAGGCGTATGCGGGCAGGATTCGAGTTCGACCGAGGTGCTCGATCTCGTCACTGCGTTGGTCGAGAAGTCCATCCTCATTCGTGAGGAGGTCGACGGCACTGTTCGCTATCACCTGCTAGACCTCCTGCGGGAGTACGGACGCGAGAAGGCCGAGATCTCGAGTGATTTCGTGGAACTTCGACGGCGTCACCGTGATTGGTTCGAAGCGCTGGTCGTTCGTGCGGAAGCCGAGTGGATCAGTGACCGGCAAGCGGCGTGGATTGCAAGGCTGGGTCGTGAACAGCGCAACGTCAACGACGCGTTGGAATTCTCGATCTCCACTGCGGGAGAGGCGCGATCTGCAACGCGAATGGTCGGTGCGTTGTACAGATTCTGGCTTGCAAGTGGATTGCTTGTGCAGGCGCGCTATTGGACGGATCGAGCCCTGAATACAGCGGATCGGGAGCTGGACCCGTTCCGAGTGGATGTCTTGGCCATCGACGCCGTGAATCACGCGATGCAGGGTGAGCTCGAACGGGCAGAAGAGCTGGTCGACGAGAGTTGGCGCCTGGCGAACGCCTTGGCGGACGTACGCTCACGCGGTCTGGCGGCATGGGGTGACGGATACGTCGATACATTCGGGGGCAACTTCGATACCGCTACAGCCAAGCTGGAATCCGCGTTGACGCTGTTTCGACTCGACGAAAATCTGCTGCATGTGGTGATCGGCCTGGACACTCTGGGGATCGCATACTTCCTTTCGGGGGCCCTCGATCGCTCTGTGGAGTGCAACGAAGAGACTCTCGCGATCACCGTGCCCGCCCACGAAGTGATGTTCCAGGCTTTTGCGCTGGGAACTCTCGGGATCGTCGGCTGGCTCCGAGGTGAATTAGAAGGCGCACGTGACTATTTGACTCGAAGTCTGAGAATTCTCGATGCCCCGATGAACTCGGCGTGGTGTATCGAACCGTTGGCCTGGATTGCTGCAGCGCAACGTGATTGGAAGCATGCAGCGGTTCTGCTCGGCGCGGCGTCCATGTATTGGCAGAAGCTCGGGGGACGGCTGGCGGGCCTGCCGGGTTTGTCAACTCATCACGACAGCGCGGCAGACGCTGCACGCAAGGCTATGGGTGATGATGCTTTCGACACCTCGTTTCGCAACGGGTTTGCGATGTCCGAAGGTGAAGCTGTCGCGTATGCGCTCGACAAGCGTTCCAGTGCGACGACTGCATCGTCGACAGAAGGACCTCACCTCACTCGCCGTGAGCAGCAAGTTGCGGAACTGGTTGCTCAGGGACTGACCAACCGCGCCATCGCGGAGCACTTGGTCATCTCGCTGCGGACCGCTCAGGGGCATGTGGAACATGTGCTGACAAAACTGGGATTCACTTCCAGAGCACAGATCGCGGCGTGGTTCGTCTCGACCGCGCAGGAGACCGACTCCCGAGGCTGAGACCGTGGGCAGCGGTGCGCTTCTCCGGGTGCAGTTCGCGGGGGTAGCGTTGGTGTGGAGTGGAATCGCAGAAAGCGAGTCGGTCGATGGCATCCGCTGTGCGTGCAGAAGCCGATCATCGGATTGTCGGCAACTTGCCGTTGGAGCTGACGAGTTTCGTCGGCCGACGGCGTGAGTTGGCCGATGCCAGAAGATTGTTCGAGTCGTCCCGTTTGTTGACGCTGACCGGCGTTGGGGGAGTGGGTAAGACACGCCTTGCGATCAGACTCGCGGGTGCGCTGCAACGCGTGTTCAGCGGCGGAACCTGGTTGGTGGAGTTGGGCGAGCTGTCGGATCCGGACCTGCTCGAGGACCATGTCGCCCTGACGTTGGGGGTGCGGCCGGTCTCGTCGTCGGATTCGCTGCACGCCGTGATCGACTACTGCGCCGATCGGAGTCTGCTGTTGGTGCTCGACAACTGTGAGCACTTGGTGGATTCGGTTGCCCGCTTGTGCGGGGCGATCTTGCGTCGCTGCGCCGGGGTGAAAATCTTGGCGACGAGCCGCGAGTCGCTGGGGATGGGCGGTGAGGTGACGATGCGTGTTCCCTCGCTCACGACGCCGGCTCTTCGGGGCCCGAACGGGTCCACCGGGCTGGCCCAGTACGAATCCGTTCTGTTGTTCACAGAACGAGCCGCAGCGGTGGTACCAGGATTTGCGCTGACCGAGGAGAACAGGCATACCGTTGCCCGCATCTGCCAAGACCTGGACGGACTGCCGTTGCCGATCGAACTGGCAGCTGCCCGTCTGCGGGGTATGTCTGCGGAGCAGATCATGAACCGGCTCTCGGATCGGTACCGTCTCCTCACCAATGGCGGACGAGACGTGCCCAGTCGTCAGCAGACCCTTCGATTGTCGATCGATTGGAGCTATGACCTCTGTTCGCTACCGGAGCAGCGGTTGTGGGGGAGGTTGTCGGTCTTTTCGGGTGGGTTCGATCTCGACGCGGCGGAGGGGGTGTGCGGGCAGGATTCGAGTTCGACGGAAACACTCGATCTCGTCACTGGTTTGGTCGAGAAGTCCATCCTCATTCGTGAGGAGATCGACGGCTCCGTTCGATACCACCTTCTCGATCTGCTCCGGGAGTACGGGCGTGAAAAGTTGGATTCAACGGGGGAGCAGCTCGATCTGCTTCGCCGACACCGTGATTGGTTCGAAGGCCTTGTCATCCGTGCAGAATCCGACTGGATCAGTAGCGGGCAGGCGTCGTGGGCAGCGCGGCTCGGTCGAGAACAACACAATCTGTACGATGCGCTGGAATATTCGATTTCCACCGTTGGTGAGGCGCGGTCTGCGACTCGTATGTTCACCGCGTGGTACAGATTCTTGTTGTCCGACGGATTGATCGGCCAGTTGCGATATTGGGCTGATCGAACACTGAACGCCGCGGACTCCGAGCCTGACATGTTTCGGGTGGATGTCCTGTGCGTGGACGCCGCGGCGCATGCGATGCAGGGCGATCTCGTTCGCGCCCGCGAACTGATCGACGAGGGACGGCGACTTGCCGAGGCTCTGGGAGATGTGCGCTCGCGAGCTCTGACGGAGTGGGCGGGCGGGTACGTCGACACATGCGCGGGTGAATTGGACAATGCCACAGCGAAGTTGGAATCTGCCGTGACGTTGTTTCGGCTCGACGAAAATCTGCAGTACGTTGTGATCAGTTTGGATACCCTCGGCCTCGCCTACATTCTTACGGGCGCGCTGGAGCGGTCGGCGGAGTGTTTCGACGAGTGTCTCGAGATTACCGAGCCACTGCGCGAAGTGACGTATCAGGCCCACGCGTTGGGGTTTCTCGGACTCATTGCTTGGCTTCGGGGCGACTTCGCGCGCACGAGTGAGTATTTGACGCGAAGTTTGCGAATTGACAGCTCGTCGATGAACGCGGCGTGGTGCATCGAACCGCTTGCATGGACGGCTGTGGCACAACGTGATTGGAAGCATGGAGCGGTTCTTCTCGGTGCCGCAGCGATGTACTGGCAGAAGATCGGGCAACCTCTCACCGGATTCTCGCGGTTGTCGAGCTACCGCGAGAATGCCATGGATAGTTCTCGAAAGGCTTTGGGTGACAGCGCCTTCGATAGAGAGTTTCACCGAGGAATCGTCATGACCGAGGGTGAAGCCGTCGCCTATGCGCTCGACGAGCGTCGCAGTGCTTCAGCTTCACTGTCGACGGAGGCGATCCGACTGACCCGTCGTGAGCAGCAAGTTGCGGAACTGGTGGCTCAGGGCCTCACCAACCGCGCTATCGCCGAGCATCTCGTCATTTCGCCACGGACGGCGCAGGGGCATGTGGAGAACGTGCTGACGAAATTGGGATTCACCTCCAGAGCGCAGATCGCGGCGTGGGTGGTATCGGCTGCGCAGGAAGATGATTCGCAGCAGATCAAAGCTTCAGAAGGCCGGAGTTGACGTCCGATTGCACTGCGCCTCGGTCGTCGCCGCACAGGCAGAACACCGGATAGCGCTTACCCACTTCTCGCCGTTGAAACGACACTCGCAGCGGTCCGGGCGCATCCGTGCGTGGGGATTGCGTGAGTAACGTGTACAGCCACGGTCCCTCGTCCAATTCGACGATGGCGAGAACCGTCGTCGGATCGCCCTGAACCGTTCGCCAGGACACGACAGTGCCGTCTCCGCAGCACCGCGCTACGTCCAATCGCACCCCGCGGCATCTGGTGCAGACGGCACTGGCGGGGGAGAGGATGGCGTCGCATTCCGCGCAATGGGGGAGCGTCAAGCATTCGGATAGTGACGAGCGGGCCGAATGTCGTTGCGATCCAGGCCGTTTTGTCAAGCTGACGTGAAACATGTCAGTAACGGCGGGCGAGGTAGTACGGCATCGAGTCCACGGGTGCGCGTTTGACCGACTCGCCCGATGTCGGGGCGTGAACGACGTCACCGCCGCCGGCATAGATCCCGACATGTTCCCCGCCGTAGTACAGGACCACGTCACCGGGCTGGAGTTCGTCCCGGGAAACCGGAGCTCCGCCGACGGCCTGGTCGTAGGTAGTTCGTGGAATCGAAACGCCCGCTTGTGCATAGGCCCACTGCACGAGGCCGGAGCAGTCGAACGAGTCCGGTCCGGTTGCGCCCCAGACGTACGGGGCGCCGATCTTGGACTGTGCGACTGCCAATGCGCGGCCTCCGTCCGAGGAAACGAAACCCGACACCTTTGCCGGATTCGTGGCGACGGAAACTTCGCCTGTGTTCCAGTCCGGAAGCAAGGGGGTCTGAGCGTTTGCGGTGTCGATGCTCACGGCAAGGGTTGTGAGCGAAAGAGCGCCGATGACAAGCGCCCTTCCGAGTGCGTTCTTCGTCGTGCGGGGGCTGGTGAATCGGTGGTGCGACATTTCTCGTGTTGCCTTCGCGTCGGTGCGTCCCGAAGCAGGTATCGGCTGAGCGTGATCGGGCTTCGGCTTGTGACACACAGCCTGGTGTCGCCTCGACGTGTTCGCGCCGGTCAGGTGGACGGGGTGCATACCTGTTTTCGAATGGCGTGTCGGCAGGTGTGACGTCTCGAGAAAGGGCAGAAGTAAGAAGTAGGTATCGGTGCAGGTACTACGGTCGTCGCCGCACCGCGGGCGCACGGCAATATCGAGTTCGGTACTTCACCCGAGGAAAAACCACCTCTGAACTGGACCGAGCCGATCGACACTTCGAAGGTTATGCGGCGTGGATGACGCGGTTTCTGGACGCCGCCGGAGTTACCGGCCCGGTGACCGTCGTCGGGCATTCGTTCGGCGGCGGTGTGGCGACAGCACTCGCGCGGGACTTCCCCGTGCGATTTGCGCGCTTGGTTCTGGTGAACTCGGTTGGTGGCGTTCTGTTCGACCATGCGGATTGCGCAGTGACCAGGCGGCCGGCGATCGTGTGCGGCGTGGCGACCTCGCCGGTACGCAGCGGGTCGGGAAATGCGCTCACGAAACGGTGCCTAGCTGGATTCGGCGGTCGTTCTGTACTCTCGCAGTCATGCAACAGCGGAGCACGGGAACGGTGACACGGTCACTGTTGCTGCTTCTGCTGCCGTTCATCGCGCTTCTCGCAGTGCCTCCGCTTGGATCGTCGGGCAGCGCCGCGGTGCTGGGAACTGCGATTGCCGTCTTCGTGGTCGCGGCGCTCGCCACCTCGTCGAGGTACGAACTTCTGCAAGTGTGTGCGGTTGCGGCCACCGGACCGTCGGATGACGAGCGCTGCCTGCGTGGTGCCTTCCGTAGGCAGAGCAGTCCGGACGCGCCCGGTCGTCCGCAACCTCGAGCACCCGGAATCGGTCTGTAGATCGGCCGTCGGCGGGAGTGAACTCGCCGTAGGTCGGTCAGACGTCTTGCGTCCACGACCATTCCCGCGCTCTCGATTGCCGGAGCGTGCCTCTCGGTGAGGTTTTTTCGTCATGCTCGATTTTGTCTACTACCCCGTGTCCGGAATCCTCTGGTTCTGGCACAAGGTCTTCTCACTGATCTCCGGATCACCCGACAACGGCGTCGTATGGGCGCTGTCGGTCGTGTTTCTGGTCTTCACGCTCAAGGCCTTGCTGTTCAAACCATTCGTCAAGCAAGTCCGCACCCAACTCGTGATGCAGAAACTGCAACCGCAGATCAAGGCATTGCAGAAGAAGTATTCGGGCGACCGGCAGAAGCTCACTGTCGAGATGGCAAAGCTGCAGAAGGAACACAACTACAGCCCGTTGCTCGGATGCCTGCCGATGCTCGTTCAGGCACCGGTGTTCATTGGTCTCTATCACGTCCTGCGATCATTCAATCGAACCGGAGCGGCATCCCACGTCCCGTTTCTGAGCCCGACCGAGCCCATGTCGGTGGCGGACAACGCGAACACTGCCAACTACTTCTTCAGCGCCTCGGACGTGCAGACGTTTCTCGACGCCAAACTGTTCGGCGCGCCGTTGTCCGCCATGATTTCGAGTCCGGCAGCACAACTGGAGGCGTTCGGCGACGTCAGCCGAATCTCCATCATTCTGGTTGCCGTACCGCTGATGATCTTCGCGGCCGTCGCTACGCATTTCACGTCGCGGGCGTCCATCGCACGTCAGGTGGACACCGGAACCGTCAACCCCCAGACGGCAATCATGAACAAGCTTGCGCTGTGGGTATTTCCGATCGGTGTGATTGCGTTCGGCGCTTTCGCCCCTGTTGCGATCCTGCTCTATTTCGTGAGCAACAACTGCTGGACGTTGGGACAACAGCATTTTGTCTACGGACGCATCGCGGCGGAGCAGAAGGAGGCCGAATTGTCGCCGACATCCTCGACGGCCGCGACGCAGGCGCCCCGAAGGGCCGCCGCACCGTTGCCGGGAGCAAAGCCGATCCGGACCAAGCGCAAGCGATGACCGGAAAATCGCCCCTCCCTACCGACGAGTAAGGCACGTACGCTGGAAAGCATGACCAAATGGACCGCAGAAGACGTAGTCGATCAGACCGGCCGCACATTTGTCGTCACGGGGGCGAACAGCGGACTGGGTGAGGTAGTCGCACGAGCGCTGGGCAAAGCCGGGGCAGACGTGGTCCTCGCCTGTCGGGACACCACGAAGGCCGACGTCGTAGCCGCCGAGATCGGGTCAAACGCGGTAGTGCGTAAGTTGGACCTGTCCGATCTGTCGTCGGTACGAGCTTTCGCCGACGCAACGGACAAGGTCGACGTCCTGGTGAACAACGCCGGCGTTATGGCCGTTCCGTTCCGCCGGACGGTCGACGGTTTCGAAATGCAGATCGGCACAAATCATCTCGGGCACTTCGCCTTGACCGGTCTGTTGAAGGACAAACTCACCGACCGGGTCGTGACCATGTCCAGTGCCCTGCATCAGCTTGGAACTGTCGATCTCGACGATCTCAATTTCGAACGTCGGAAGTACAACCGCTGGTTGGCCTACGGGCAGTCCAAGCTCGCCAATCTGTTGTTCACGTACGAACTTCAGCGCAGGCTTGCAGCTTCGGGATCTCCGCTCAAAGCGCTCGCTTCGCATCCGGGATATGCGTCGACGAACCTGCAGGGGCATACCGAGTCGATCCAGGACAAGCTGATGGGGATAGGTAATTCGATCTTCGCTCAGTCCGCGGAGATGGGGGCGCTTCCCGAACTGTGGGCGGCCACTGCGCCGGATGCTTTCGGCGGCAGTTACATCGGACCGGACGGTCCGTTCGAGCAGCGCGGGTATCCGAAGGTCGTGGGGTCGAACAAGAAGTCTCACGATACGAGGACCGCCGCGGGCTTGTGGAATTTGTCGGAGAAGTTGACCGGAGTCTCGTACGGGATCTGATTCGGATATGAAGGTGGCCGCGAACTTNNAAGTTCGCGGCCACCTTCACATCTGTTCGAGCTACATGCTGTTCGGGTTACAGCGTGACAACCATCTTGCCGGTGTTCGCACCGCGCATCAGGTCGATGAAGGCTTGTGGTGCATTCTCCAGGCCTTCGACGATGGTCTCGTCCCACTGAATCTTGTTGTCGGCGAGCCACCCTGCCATGTGGGTGCGGAATTCGCCGCCGAGGTGGCGGTAGCCGCCCACGAGGAATCCGCGCAGCGTGAGCTGCTTGCCGATCACCAATGCCAGATTGTGGGGAGCGGTGGGCTTGTCAGTGGTGTTGTACTGAGCGATGGCCCCACACAAGGCAATCCGACCACCCTGGTTCATGGCGTCGATGGCGGCTTCGAGGTGCTCGCCACCGACGTTGTCGAAGTACACGTCGATGCCGTCAGGCGCCGCGGCGGCCAGAAGTTCGGTGATCGGGCCGTCGTGATAGTCGAACGCCGCGTCGAATCCGAGTTCGAGAAGTCGGGCAACCTTCGCCGGTGAACCGGCGCTGCCGATCACTCGCTTCGCGCCGAGCAACTTGGCGATCTGACCGACGAGCGATCCGACGGCACCTGCTGCGCCGGAGACGAATACGGTGTCGCCTTCCTTGAATTCCGCGACTGCGGTGAGGCCGGCATACGCAGTGAGGCCGGTCATGCCGAGGGCGCCCAGGTAGGCCGTCGCCGGTGCGATGGACGTGTCGGCCGGAGTCACTGCGGATCCGTCGAGAATGGCGTATTCACGCCACCCCAGGCCGTGGACGACAACGTCGCCCACGGCGCGATCAGCCGACTTGGATTCGACGACCTCGCCGACAGCGCCACCGTCGAGTGCCGCGCCGACCTGGAACGGCGGAAGGTAGGACTTCACGTCGTTCATCCGGCCGCGCATGTACGGGTCGACGGAGATGGCGATGTTGCGAACCAGGATCTGGCCGTCTTCGAGTTCGGGGAGTTCGACTTCGGCGGTGGCGAAGTTCTCCGAGGTGGGCCAACCGCTCGGGCGTGATGCGAGGCGGATTTCCCGGCTTACAGTGGTGGTGCTCATTCGTCGTCCTTACTTACTTCGAGGGTGACCTCGATGTTGCCGCGAGTTGCGTTGGAGTACGGGCACACCTGGTGTGCCTTCTCCGTCAGCTCGACGGCCTGGTCATGGGGCAGATGGGGGAGTGAAACCTCCAGCGTCACAGCAAGTCCGAAACCGCCTGCGCCGTTCGGGCCGATGCCGACCCGCGCGCCGACTGCGGAATCAGCCACGTTGGCCTTCTCGGCGCGGGCGACCATCTGCAGAGCGGAGTGGAAGCACGCTGCGTATCCGGCGGCAAAGAGCTGCTCGGGGTTGGTGCCCTCGCCGCTGCCACCCATTTCCTTGGGAATGGCGAGGCCGAGGTCGAGGCGTCCGTCCGAGGTGCGAGCGTGACCGTTGCGGCCTTCGCCGGTGGCAAGTGCTTCTGCGGTGTAGACGATGTTCATGACTTCTTCTTTCCGTCGGAGTGGGCATTGGATGCTTGAAGTGACTCGCCGAGGCGGGTGAGAACGTCTCGGAGTTCGGTCAGTTCGTCGTTACTCAGACCAGTGGCGCCCGCGAGCTTGGCCGGGATGTCCTCGGCCTTGCTGCGCAGGGTGGAACCGGACTCGGTCAGGTGGATCTCGACGCGACGCTCGTCGGTGGTGAGGCGTCGACGTTCGATGAAACCCAGACCCTCCAACCGTTTGAGCAGCGGCGACAGGGTTCCGGTATCCAGATCGAGGGCCTCACAGATTTCGCGCACCCCGCGGCCGTCTCGTTCCCAGAGTGTCAACAAGACGAGGTACTGGGGATACGTGATCCCCAGGTCGTCGAGCATCGCTCGGTACGCAGCCGTGGTGGCCCGCGACGCCGAATAGAGGGCGAAGCAGACCTGGCGTTCGAGGGCGAGTGGGTTGGTCACGAGAACAACTGTAGCGCACAGTTAAGTTGTGCACAACAAAAAAGTGTCAAATATATATGCAGCTGTAGCTCTACGGAGCCGACAGAATCTCGGAGACACTCGCGAGGAAGGTGTGCACCGTCCGAGCCGCGGGCGCGGGAAAGCGGGTGCGAAGTGCCAGACCGTCGTGGGTGCGCGAGAACCAGAACTGAACATCGTCGGCATTCGACACGCGACTGAGTTGCTGCGGATTGATCGGCGCAGGCTGTGATTCGCGGGACTCTGATTTACGGGGGCGAGATCCACCGGGCATGGTTCGGTAGTCGGCGTAGGACACCGAGAAGATGTCTCGGCGAGTGGGCGAAACCTCGGGCCCCAAGCTCCGCAACACCTGTCGCGAGGACACGGACGACAGTGAAAGTGACTCGTGGAAAGCGAGATTGACTGCCCGAGCAGTGCTGTGAAGATTATCCATGCTCGTCACGGTGATGGGCGCATTGGCCACCAGCCATCCGAAGGTGTGGTTGTGCCGCGGTTCCCGACGGGTGTGGACCGGAAACAGCAGGTGTGTGTCCCTCTTGCCGGTCAATTGTGTTGTGGCCAAACCGATCGACGCAAGAATGGCGCCGAAAGGCGAGTGTCGATGATCGGCGCAGTTCTGGTCGAAGAGCTCTGCTTCGTCGGCGTCGAGGAGCATTCGGGTGTCGGTGCCCTGGGGTGACATCGTTCCGGCGGGTAGTCCCAGATCTACGGGAAAATGGGGAGTGTCACCTCCGCATGATCGAAGGAAGGACCGCCAACCCGCAATGCGGTGGTCGCCGGGATCTGGATCCGCTGTTGCCGATTCGCGGAAGCAGTAGTTGAGGAAACTTCCGGGCTCCGGCAATAGATCCGACGCGATCGGAACACGTTCCGCCCGAGTGTATTCGCGATACAGAGTGCTGATCTCGGTGATGGCGATGCTCATGGACCAGCCGTCGCAGATGGCATGGTCGAACCCGCAGATCACTGTCGACTGGTCGTCGCGGGTGATGGCACCGAGAAAGTACGCGGGAAACGCAAAAGGATTGCACCATCGATCCAGGCGCTCGCCCAAGAGTTCTCGCACCTGTTCCGGCGTTCGGGCGTCCGCCACGGTTTCCTCACGGAGGCGCAGGTCGCCGATATCGGCGACGTCGACGAACAGTGCCGAGGATTCACCCGGTACTTCGGCCTGGGAGAACGAGCACGACAGGGCGTCGTGGCGGGACGTCCATTCCTCGAAGCTGGCTCTGAGTGCGTCCGTGTCGATGGGGCCGGGGACGTCGAAAGTGGCAGCGAGCCACGTCGTATCGCCGCGGCTCCCGGCAAGATGCAGCTGCTGATTCGAGGTCGGAGGAACCGGATACGTCGATCCGGTGGAGATTTCGCTCGGAGTCCACTGCAGGATGCGCCCCGGCCGTGCCTCGAACCTGTCGAGAAAGGTTATGTGCATCAGGCGGTCTCCACTTCCTGACGTGCATCCGCCTGACGAACGACACGGTAGTCGCCGGTATCGGCGACCGTTCTCAGGACGTTGCGGAGGTGTCGAAGGTACCGATCCACCGATGTGTGTGCTTGCTCGGTATCGGGAAAACTGACCATCACGTACGTACGGTCTTCCTTCCTGTTGATCCACATCGACAGATCACCCGTCGTTCCTGGCCCACCCAGTGCGCGCGCGTCGAGTTCGTCGTGGTGCTCGGCACCTGGAATCAGGCGCATGTCGATGTACGACACCATCGGCGGGACCGAGGTTCCGCCGATGTCGGATCCGGTCAACTTCGACACCTGGGCGATCACCGAGTGAATGGACACGTCCGCGAGTCCCTTCACTGCTGCGCGAGCAGCGTGGGCAAGGGGGAGTGCATCGGTGAAGCTCGTGACATCACTCAGCGTGAACGAGACCGGGACGAGGTTGATGAACCAGCCTTGCGCGTAGCGGTATCTCGGATCGGAGCGGGTACCGACTGCGTTGAGCGCGAAGTAGTTCGCTCTGTCGGCAACTTCGATCTCGGTGAGGGCGAGGGCTGCGAAGATCCCCGTGGAGAAGCCGACACCATGGGACTTGCACAGTGCTGCGAACGCCGCTGACTCGTCGCTGTCGAGAACGTCGATGTGTGTGCGGGTCGACCGGGTCAGTTCGCCCCGCGCGACGCCGAGGTCGAGGGGGAACGTCGGGAGTTGTCCGGCATTGGCCGCGAGAATCGAAATCCACTGCTGCACAGGGGCTGCAGCCAGATCAAGGCTTCCTGCCGACGCCCGCTCTTCGCCGCTGTACTCGACGTAGCTGCCGGGAGAGGGAAGTTGAGCGTCGATGCCGGCGCTTTCGGCGATGTACAACGCACGAAGTTCTTCGACGCCCAGCATCAGCGACAGGCCGTCGGTGTGCGAGTGATCGACGCCGTAGTAGACGGTGAAGCCGGCGCCGTGCTCGACGGCGCCACTGATGAACGAGGGCCACTGCAGTGGGCTGGTATCGCCGGCGAAACTTCGGCTGACATGCTCGCGAACCGCATCGGTCGTGTGCAGAGAACCGACGCTGTGCGGCGTGAGTTCGATCGTCGATGCATCCACCACGTGACGGTCGATGACCCCGCTCCCGTCGGGATCTTCGGATGGTCTGACCTCGAACCAACTGTGCAGTGTGTTGTGCCGCAGGACAAACGCCTGGACCGCCCGACGCAGTGCTTCCCGATCGAGATCACCGGGCAGAGTGAACGTGAATCCGATCCACGGTGACCAGTCGACGCCTTGTGCACGCTTGTGATCGGCGGTTCGAATGTGTCCTTCTTGTAGGAACGAGAGCGGTTGGTCGCTCCGCGGTGCCCCGGATGCCGCCGCCAGGGACTGTTCAGTAGGCCTGAACTCGGTGAGCGTCCCGGCTTTCGGTGCCCAGAGATCGATGGGTGTCATTTCCATGAGAGTTCTCCTCGATCGGTGCAGCGGTGTTGGTCGGAGGTGCGAATGTGTCGGTCGAGAAGGCAAAGTCCTCCATTTCGCGGCGTAGGAGTCCCGCGAAGTGATGGATGTGGCGGCTCGTGCGCGCATTGCCCGGGTGGCGTATGGCCAGATTGAGCCCTTCGGGAGTCCGTGTGAGCCAGATGTAGACGTCGGTTCCCGAATGATCGCGACTACGAAGGCCTCTGGTCTGCCAGCTCGTCCATTGCTCGGCACCAGGAACGTGACGAACGTCCATGTAGGAGAGCACGAACGGCAGGTGATGCGGGGAGTCGATCAGCTCGCACACTCTCGAATACGGCAGGGCCGCCGCGGGTCGGACGCGTCGTATCTCCACACCGGCAAGCTGGGCCAGATCGTTCACCGTTGCGGCGGGGGCAATCGGAATCCTCACCGGCACAACACCGATGAACCATCCCAGCGACGCAGCCCATCGAAGCTCCGAACGCGTGTGTTGCGGCACGACGACGCGGAATTCGTCTGCGCCGGTGAGATCTCCGGTCACCTTGGCTGCGCACGCGAGTATCGCGGCAAGGAGACCTTGGTTGCTGCGCTTGCTCGCTTCTGCCAGGCGTTCGGCGCCCCGGGCGCTCAGAAGCCAAGCGGACAGGCTCTGTTGAGGGACGCGGCGTCCGACGACCGGTTCGGGTAGCGATGGAAAGTACGGAGCCTCGCCCTGCGCGTAGAACTCGCGCCACGTCTGCACCGCCGGGTGAGAGCAGTCCGCGTGTTCCACGAGATCTCGTTCCCTGGTGCCGAAGTCGATGTAGCTTCCGGTCTCCGGCGGTGAGGGATGACTTCCCTCGCTCAGCGAACGGTAGATCGTCTGCAGTTCGTGCGCGGTCAACGCCACCGAGTATCCGTCCAGCAGGGCATGATCAGCGGCAAAAACCACGGTGAAGTGGTTGGGACCTTCAATCGTCGCGAACTGATACGCAGGCCAGACAAGTGGATCGGTCGATCGGTCGAGCAGTTGCTGCAGATGTGTGAAGACGGACATCGAGGACGCAAGATGTCCGACGTCGTTACCCAAAATCCGGACGTCCCCACGCCCCGCGGTGCGTCGGACTATCGCCTCGTCCTCCACGGCGACGTGTGTTCGGAGCACTTCGTGGCGATCGATCCAGTGATCGAGAGCGGCTGCCCAGATCCTTCGGTCGAGTCTGTCGTGGATGCGAAACGAGGTACCCAGCCACGAAGGAGCGCACCCGTCGATCTTGTAGCGCTCCTGCCGTTTCATCTGCTCGGCATGTTTCAGATGTGCTTCGTGGATGTAGCTGGCGGGGCGCTGGTCGACAGGCCACTGCGAGGGCGGATTCACCGCGCCGGGAGTCCACTCGGTGACGGTCCCGGGTGGTAGGGGATAGTCGGCAAGTTCCGTGAATTCCATTGGGAAACCTGATCTCTCGAGATGGCGAAAGGTGGGGATCGTGAACGGGGCGGATGTTTGTAACCGAGAGTGACAGATGATTAGTCAAGGCAAGTAGAACGCGACCTGAGACTCCGCGCAACTGCTTCGAGGCGAGATGTGACGAGGAACATTCCGCTCGTTATTTCGGACAATTCGAATACTGGACATCCGGTTTACGGCCTTGGTCACCTGTCAGTTGATCGATCAATCACTCTGTGGTGAAACAAATTTCAATAGATCGTTGTGAATTCCGCCGGATGGCGAAGAATGTGCGTATGCGAATACCGGAATATGTTTGTGTGTAGCAATTTTCGTAGTGATTCGGCTGTATCTCTTTCAATGACAACAGGGTTCGTGTACGGCCATCGTGCCCTTCGGTGCGCGGATTGTTCACCGAGTATTGACATGCTCGGCATCTGCCGGTCGTATGCGGACGGTAGTTGTAAGCGATGACTGATCCGATGGAATACGACCTGGTTGTGATCGGCTCCGGCCCGGGCGGGCAGAAGGCTGCCATCGCGGCCGCCAAGCTGGGTAAACGGGTGGCGATGGTCGAGAAAGGCAACATGCTCGGGGGAGTGTGCGTCAACACCGGCACCATTCCGTCGAAGACGTTGCGCGAGGCGGTTCTCTACCTCACCGGGATGAACCAACGCGAACTGTACGGCGCGAGTTACCGCGTCAAGGAGAACATCACTCCGGCCGACCTACTGGCGCGAACCCAGCATGTCATCACCAAGGAAATCGAAGTCGTGCGATCTCAACTCCTGCGCAACCGTGTCGAATTGTTGGTAGGGGTCGGCTCGTTCGTCGACGAGCACACCATCCTCGTCGAGGACGCCTCGCGCGGAGACAAGATGACGATCACGGCGAAATTCGTGGTGATCGCGACCGGAACGTTGCCTGCCCGCCCGGCGGGGGTGTCCTTCGACAGCCACCGTGTGCTCGACTCCGACGGAATCCTCGATCTGACCTCCATCCCGACCACCATGGTCGTGGTGGGCGCGGGAGTGATCGGTATCGAGTACGCGTCGATGTTCGCGGCACTCGGCACCAAGGTCACCGTCGTCGAGAAGAGAACGTCGATGCTGGACTTCTGCGACCCCGAGGTCATCGAATCGCTTCGGTTCCATCTGCGCGATCTGGCGGTCACTTTCCGATTCGGTGAGGAAGTGACGGCCGTCGACGTCGGAGCGAATGGGACGCTTACGACGCTGCGCAGCGGCAAGCAGATTCCAGCCGAGACCGTGATGTACTCGGCTGGACGGCAAGGCCTCACGGCGCCGCTCGCGCTGGAGAACGCGGGGCTCGAAGCCGACGAACGCGGCCGTATCTACGTCGACGACAATTTCCGCACCAAGGTCGAACACATCTACGCCGTCGGTGACGTCATCGGCTTCCCGGCGTTGGCGGCGACGTCGATGGATCAAGGTCGACTCGCGGCCTACCATGCCTTCGACGAACCAGGCGCGAAGCTGATGGATCTGCAGCCGATCGGCATCTACTCGATTCCCGAGGTGTCGTACGTAGGCGCCACCGAGGTCGATCTGACCAAGGAATCGGTGCCGTACGAGGTCGGGGTTTCCCGATACCGTGAACTCGCGCGCGGGCAGATCGCAGGCGACACCTACGGGATGCTCAAGATCCTGGTGTCGACGGATGACCTGAAACTGCTCGGTGTTCATATCTTCGGCTCGGGTGCAACGGATCTCGTGCACATCGGCCAAGCGGTGATGGGGTGCGGCGGGACTGTCGAATACCTTGTCGACGCCGTCTTCAACTATCCGACACTGTCCGAGGCGTACAAGGTGGCGGCGCTCGACGTGATGAACAAGATCAGGGCTCTCAAGCAATTCCACTAGGGGTCGGTGTGTCCCCAGGTACCGGTCAGGGTCGGTCGGTGTACTTCTCGGGTAGCACTTGTTCGAATACCTGAGGGTGATGTCAGGCCTGAGGAAATAGGGCAGGGTCTATCTCTATGACCATTGCCCTGGAACTTCGTGTGGAATTTCGATGCTGATCGGACTGATTGCCGCGATCGTGGCATGCGTCGGATACGGCGTTGCATCGGTGCTGCAGGCGTACGGTGCGCGCAAGTCGGCAGCTGCCGCCGAGCAGCGAGGCGAGGCCGGACACGTGACGGCGTCGGGTGGCCCGACCCTGCGTTCGACGTTCGCGGCCGCGCTGACTGCGTCGTTCATCCTGGGCACCGTGCTCGATGCGGTCGGATTCGCCGGTAGTGCCATCTCCGCGCGGCTCATTCCACTGTTCTTGTCGCAGACTGTGGTCAGCGCCAATCTCGTCATCACGGCAGTGCTGGGGACCGTGGTCCTGGGCATCCAGTTGCGTCGTCGTGACTGGTTCGCGATCGCCGCGGTGATCGGATCGCTCCTGCTGCTCGGATTGTCGTCGGGTCACGCGGGCGGCGGGAGTTCCAACGACGCCGTCCACTGGGGTGTCCTCGTGGGCTCGGCGTTGATCTTGTCGATCGGCATCGGCTTGATCCGATGGTTGGGCTCACGGGCAGCAGTTGTCGCCGGGTTGATCTCGGGTGTGCTGTTCGGCTGTCTGGCCATTGCCGTACGCGTGGTCTACGGAATCGATCCGTTCGAAATCGGCACGATGCTCCGCGATCCGGCCGGCTGGGCAATCCTCGTCTCGGGTCTGGGCGGTTTCTATCTGCACACGGTCGCGTTGCAACTGGGATCCGTCAACGGCGCGACAGCGGCTCTGGTTGTCGGCGAGACGGTGGTTCCGGGAATCGTCGGCGTCGTGGTGCTCGGCGACGCGTCGCGACCGGGCCTGGAATGGCTTGCCGTTGTCGGCTTCATCGGAGCGATCGCTGGCGCCGTCGCCGTGGCTGTCTTCGGCGCGGCGAGCCACGAGGAAAAACCCGCCGAAGAAGTGAGCGTCTGATGCGGTAACGAAAGTGTCTGCGAGAACACGACCGCGAGCAGAACCACAGACGTGTTAGAAAGGCGGTTCAGGCCGAACTCGGAGGGGCAGCGATGCGCGGGAGAGAAGCGATGCACGAGGACGAAGCCATCGCAGGCAACAAAGCGAATTGGGATGATCGCGCCGAGGTGCATGTGCGCTCCGAAATGTATGACGTCGGAGGGTTTCTCGCCAACAGAGCGGCCATTTCCACCGTCGTGAAGAACGATCTGTCGAGTCTGGCTCCGCATCTGCCTGCGTCAGGAATGCGGGATCGCTCGCTCCTGCACTTGCAGTGTCACATTGGTATCGACACCATCTCCTGGGCGCGACTTGGTGCTGTGGACGTGCACGGGCTCGATCTTTCGCCCAACTCTCTGCACCACGCAACTCGTATCGCACAGGCGGACAACCGCCGGATCACCTGGGTGGAAGGTGATGCGCGATTCGCTTCGACGCTGATCGACCGACGTTTCGACACGATTGTCACCAGCGCCGGGACCATCGTCTGGTTGCCGGAACTCGCCTCTTGGGCTAAGTCGATCCACGACCTGCTCGAGCCGGGTGGAGTGTTTCAGATCCGAGACGACCATCCGATCCTCGGCGCAATGGCATTCGAACCATGGACGATCACCGACGACTACCTCTCCGGAGGCGGCGTGCGTTCGTACGAAGACTCTGCGACCTACACCGAGGACTCCGACGGACAGATAGCGCACGTCACCAACCATGAATGGCGTCACGACCTAGGCGAGGTCATTGGTTCCTTGCTGGATGCGGGTCTTCATATCGAATCAGTTTCGGAACTTCCCTACATGGACTGGCCGGCCTTCCCCGAACTCGTTCCATGCCCCAACGGATGGACTCTGCCGAGCCGCTATCCGCGGATCCCCTTGAACTTCGCCATCGTCGCCAGACGAAATCAGCGAAATGAGTGAGCAGATCCGATCCGATCCGCTGGGAGTCTTCGAATGATTCCTGGAGTGGCGTGGACGTATTTCGCGCGTGATCGTCGGATGGCTTTGTCCCGGTTGCTGCCTGCCGGATCGTAGTTCTTTCGAGCTAATACTTTTGGCGGATACTGTTTTTCGTTCGAACTCTGCTCGGCATTTTTTCAACCGTTCGACGAATCTGCAACAGCAGGTTCGACTGAACCTGCGTCGCTGTTCGGTCGGTCCAGCGGTAACGGAAACCGCATTTTCGCAGATAGTTCTCATGCGCGACCGATGCCTCGCATACGGTGTGCGGTCACAGTCACCGGGTCGTAGACCGGAGGAAAGTAATGAGCAGCTTGGACATTCGACGTTGGTCGAACGACTTCACAGCCCTCACCAAGCTCATTTCGGAAGGTATCGAGAAGTTTGTTCTTCAATTCCTTTCCAGCTGAAGTGATCTGAGCTCGTGCCTGGTGTGGAGTTTTGATCTCTACCGCGGTTCGGGGCGGAATCGTGATGAAGGCGAGGTCCTTACCGGGGCCAGGAGGGCCGGTCCGGGCCGAGCACGTAGGCGAACACGTACGTAACTGCGGCGATTACCGCCAGTACGGCCACAGACGTCGGGAACCCTGCGTCATCTCGCACCGGGTCACCTGAAGCGATGACGGGCGCCATGAATAGCGGGATCATCACGGCGACGCCTGTGACCGCGCCGGTAAGCGCAGCCACGCACAGTTCCTTGTCGATCCAGCTCATGAATCAACTAGAACACAGGCCCACTCTCAAGACCCTCGAGCAAAGAGAATTCAGGGGTTGAAGAACTGGAGTCGGCGTTGCAGGCGAGCTATCGACGGGTCCCCGATCGTGCGCCGGCCATGGGTACGGGCTTGGCTCGGGGTCATCCCGTAGAAGTCTTTGAACGCGCGCGCCAATTGGGATGTCGACGTGAAGCCGCATCGCCGGGCCAACGCTTCGATCGTTTCGTTCGGTGTTTCGGCTTTGGTCAACTCGCGGTAGACGAGTTCGAGGCGCTTCCGTCGTATGACAAGAGCGATCCCGCCGTCGGATGCGAATGCGCGGTAGAGCTGTGCTCGCGAGACCGACAGGGCCCCACACATCGATGTCGGGCCGAGCCAGCTCTCCGAGAGATGTTCGGCGATGTAGGTGTAGGCGCGATCTCGGAGGGAGCGATCGGGCCGCGGCGACAGGTCAGGCTCGGCGATACCCAGACTGACACGAAGCAGGGACGCCACGACGTCCTCGTAACCGGTTGCTGCGCCGGGATCGAGATGCGGTAGCGCGAGTACGACCGATTGCATGCACTGAGCGAGTACCACGGCAGGAACTCCGCGCAGTACCGTCCCGTGGAGAGAGCGACCCTTCGACTCCGCCTCGACGAGGGAGCGCGGTGCGAGAAGCGTGATGGTGCGCCCTGTCGATTCGGCCTCCGCGTCGGCGGTCCATGTACGCCCGAGGTCGAAGAATGTGACATCTCCTGGACGTGCGACGAAATCGACTCCGTCGGCGTTGCCGCTCAGCTGCCCGTCGAGGACGACCTGGACCATGTATTGATCGTCGAGTCCGCTCTCGGCGATCAGCCGGTTGTTTCGGGTGTACTTCTGCGCGTTGAAGGTTGTTCGACCGATCAACGAGGACCCAATGGGAAGTGCTGAGATCGAGCCTTCGAGAGGCGTGTCGGGGTCAATCCGGTCGGTGACGAAGAAAGGACGTGTCGCGCTGCGCCAGAAGTCGTCGGCGTCCTCCGGATCAACCGATCGAGTCGACACGCGGATGCGGGCGGAATTCATCGACACGCGGGCATGATATGTCAGATCCCGCAGGTCGCAGTCACTCTTCCGCAAATAGTCGTCAATAGTGACCGAGCCCACATAATGAGACAAATCGGGCGTATTTGTGAGACGGCCGGTGCTCGCGCGTCGCGGCGATTCTGTCTATGTTGTTCGTTATGGGTGGACGGGTTGGGAGTTCGATGCTCGAACGAAATCTCGAGTTCGGCGGGGATCGACTGCTCGTTTGTCGGCCGTCATGACGTCCCCTTCGAATCGATCGCAGCTATCTCGAGCAAAGCGAAATCCTCGAGGGCGGGGCACGCTGCAAAGGCGGCTCGCTGGGCGCGGAGCCACGGCGATTCGTCCTCGCCTGCTCGGATTGATGGAACGCTCGGCGGGATTGACGGTCATCGATTCGCCTCGTGGGTTCGGCAAGACGGAACTCGCCGCGCTGTGGCTCACGACTCTCGGGCAGGTGCCGAACAGGCCGGTTGTCTGGGTGCCGGCGCCGTCGACTCGGATGACTCCCCTCGAGTACTGGAACACCGCGCTCGCGGTGATTCGGGATTCGCTGGAATCACTCGAGGCCCCGCCACGAATGCACGAGGATCCGGTGGGGGCAATCGAATCACTACTCGATTCGTCGCCCGCTCCATTCGTGTTGGTGTTCAACCGCATCGACCTGGTCGAGGGTGACGAGGTGGGACGCCGAATCGTGGATCTGATCGTACGGCTTACCGGGTTGAAAGTGATTGTCACACTGCAGGATCGATCTGCGACGGACTTGCTCGAGGACGTCCGCGTGGACGAGTACCTGTGCGCGAACGACCTCAGGTACACGCTCGACGAGTCCACAGTTCTGTTCGCGGAGGCAGGGATCCACCTTCCTTCGGGCATCGTCCATTCGATCTGTGAACGCGTTGCCGGCGTTCCCGTGCTGATGAAGGTTGCTCTGAGTGCGGTTGCGGGGCTGAGTGAACCGAGCCGTGGACGTGAACGCGTTCAGCAGCGAGTGGACCAGGCGATCCACGCGTACGTCAGTCGGACCGCTCCTCGATCGGGCAAGTCGCTCGAGTTGTTCGACTTCGCGACTACGATCGCCGCTGCCCGCACGGTGACGCCGGAGATCGCTCGTGTCCTGTCCGACGATCTGGACGTGGCAGGCAAATTGGACTTGCTCGAGTCTTTCGGTCTGATCTTCCGGAATGGTCTCGAGGGGGAACCGTCCTGGTACTTTGCGCCGTCAGTTCGCCTGGCATTCATGCAGATACGGACCGAACAAGGGGATGGATTCGAAGATCCCTTCCAGGTTCTCGTCGATCACGCTCTCGGGACTTCGGATATAGCCGGTGCCGTTCACTACGCCTTGGACGGACGCAAGTGGACCAGGGTGCTCGACATACTCGAGCGTCACTGGGCCGATCTTCTGGTCGATCACACCGGGTTGGTCCGGACTGCGTTGCAATCGATACCCGGCGACGTACTGAGTTCGAACTCTTCGATTCTGGTGGGGCGTGACCTGCTCGAATCACGTCTGAGGCCGCAGTTGATCAACGGCGATTCGTTGCCGACGGAACCGGCGGAATTGCGTGCGATAGGTGGTAGTCCGCATGCGCACAGCTTGTTGAACGTCGGGACCGTCCAATCCGTCGTGCTGAGAACATCCGGTAAGTACCAACGCTCTACCGAGATCACACGCAGGTTGGCACACGTCGTGTACGGACTCGGCGACGAGTCGTTGGGCACGTTGGGGTCTCAGCTTCCAGCACTGCGGCTCATCTGGGGAGTCTCACATCAATTGACCGGCGACCTCGGTGACGCCGCAGTGGAATTACGTCTCGCGTATCAAGGTGCCGTGGAGCATGGCCCGGCGTTCGTCCTGCGGCACGCAGCAGGCAACGCAGCACTCAACTCCGCGTTGATCGGGGACGTCGCGCACACGACCGAGTGGCTTCGCCTCGAACGTACACATCCAGATGTTTCGGGATGGTTGGGACCGCCTTCGCACATGGGCGGAGCGATCGCACGTGCGTTGGTGGCGTACGACCGCCTGGACAGAGATGCGGGCGCTGCGGCGATGGACGCGCTCGCCGAGATCACCCCGCCAGGTGACCTGTGGGCATTCGCGGCCTACGCCTACACCAGATTTTCTCTGCTGCAATCCGACCCGTTCTCGGGCTTGATCTCTCTGCAGCGCGCGGTGGCAACTGACGGTCACGTGAATCCATGCGACAGATCGTTCGGTGACGCCCTTCTCACCGCCTCGCGGATCGATCTCCTGTTGGCGTCGGGAGAGGGGACGAAGGCGCTGGAAGAATCAGTTGCCGCCGCGCACGCGTTCGCTGTCGTCGCGGTCTCGTCCGCTCGCGCGCATCTCTTGACGGGATCCCCGTCGCAGGCCTTGGAAATGTGTCGCGGAATCGACTGGAGTGGGCAGTATCTCGCACGGTATCGCCTCGAATCCCTGCTGATCGAATGCGCGGCGCTCCGTGAACTGGGCAGCATCGCCGCGGCTGCGAGCCAGTGGGAGGAGGCTTGCGGAATACTTGAAACCTCGGGTGTCCTGTCGGCGTTGGCGACTGTTCCGCGTGATCTGATCAGGCAACTCGAGGAGCGGGCCGACGGCCCGAGCGGTGCCGTCACAGCTTTTCTCGAATCCGAAGCGCCGCAGTTTTATCCGGCGGCCATCGTTCGGGTCCAACTGACAAAACGGGAGATGGACGTTCTCGTGGAACTGGACCTCGGTATTCCGATCGGTGAGATCGCACGAAAGTTGTTCGTATCCAACAACACGTTGAAGAGTCACCTCCGAGCCTTGTATCGCAAACTCGGTGCGCACTCCCGGGAAGAGGCCGTCGCGGCAGCGCACCGACACAACCTCCTCGGCAGTGGGCAGGACTGAGCGACGTCAGTGCAGGTTGCGCTCGGCGTAGACCTTCATCGCGTCACGGACCAGCGAAGCGGTGCCCTCTCCGTACTTGTCGTAGTTTGCGGTGAAGCGGGGATCGTCGACGTACATCTGGCCGAGTCCGGTGAAGGCGTCGGCGCTGGGAGTTCTTCCCTGCCAACCGATCTTTATCCACTCGAACTGTCTGCGGGTAATCGTCTGGACGTCGTCGCTGTCCGCGGACAGGCCCGCTGTCAGGGCATTTCCGAATGCCGCTGCGATGTCGGCTTGAGCTTGCAGGTGCGCTGTCCGGTCCTCCTCCGACATCGACCGCCACCAAGTGTCGCCGCTGCTGTAGGCGTCCTTACCCCAACGCTCGATGACCTCTTCCTTGTATCGGGTGTGGTCGAACCCGTCGAAAACATCTTCCGGCATGAGTGATTCACCTTTCTTCGTCTTGTTCAAGGTCCTGTTGACCGATTCGATCTGTCTCGAGATCCGCGTGCGCTCTTGCTCGAGGAGTTCGAGGTGGGTACGCAGCGCGGCGGCCGTGTCGCGTTCACCGGTGAGGACTTCGGCAATGGCCGGCAATCCGAGTCCGAGTTCCCGAAGCAGCAGGATGCGTTGCAGTCGCACCAGGGCGTCTTCGTCGTAGAAGCGGTAGCCGTTGGCGCCGATGCGGCTCGGTTCCAGGAGTCCGAGATCGCCGTAATGACGCAGCGTTCTGCTGGTGGTACCGGCGGATTTGGCGAGTTCTTGGATGGACCATTCGCTCACGTGAAGTTCCTACTCTCGGATCGGTTTCGCTCATTCAGCATGCAAGTTGACGTTGCGTCAATGTCAAGGCTGTTCTCGGTTTGTATTGTCAGGAACGTTTTATGTCCGTTTCGCCGTATCGCCACGAACGGGTCTCCAACTGATTTATTCGATGACCTAGGTCACGTGATTTGGCTCACAAACTGTCAATTTGAATAGTTGAACAAGCCTCTGTTGACGCTTTCACATACCTCGACCACGATCATCTGAACAGATCGAGTTACGCGGTTGTTGAAAATGCACGGTAGTTGAAATGCACTGCAGACGGAACGGTGGTCCACGATGACTGAACTGGTGTCGGGCGTAGCCCAGGCCAAGCCCTATGACCTCGATGATCGGTACCGGTCGGGATCGGGACCGGTGTTGCTGACCGGTGTTCAGGCAATTGCACGCGGCTTCGTCGAGCAGCATGTTCGCGACATCCGGGCAGGTAAGCGTATTGCCACTTTCGTCTCCGGTTACCAGGGCAGCCCACTGGGCGGCGTCGACAAGATGCTTCACGGCATGCCCAAGGTGCTCGCAGAACACGACATCACCTTCATTCCCGGCTTCAACGAGGAACTTGCTGCCACCGCGGTGTGGGGAAGCCAGACGGACCTCCCCGCAGGAACCGCGACCCACGACGGCGTGACCGGCGTCTGGTACGGCAAGGGCCCCGGCGTCGACCGCGCTACCGACACCATTCGCCACGCCAACATGTACGGCGTGAACCCCAAGGGCGGCGTAGTCCTGCTGGTGGGCGACGACCCGGCGTCGAAGTCCTCCACGGTTCCGGCCGTCAGTGAGCGCTCGCTTGCCGCGATGGGTGTGCCGGTTCTGTTCCCGCGCAATGCCGAAGAGATCATCACGATGGGTATGCACGCTGTTGCGCTCTCGCGTGTCTCCGGTTGTGTCGTAGCGCTCAAGATCGTCGCCGACGTCGCCGACGGCGCCTGGACGATCGACGGCAGCATCGCGGACTTCGACATCGTGGTTCCGGAAGTGCAGTTCGAGGGCAAGCCCTTCGTCTACAAGCAGCGTCAGATGGCCGCGCCGCCGGACAGTGTCATCGCCGAGGCCGATCTGTACGGCCCGCGATGGGATCTCGTGCACGCGTACGGAACTGCCAACAACCTCGATGTGATCGAGGTAAACCCCTCCGGTGCGAAGATCGGTATCGCCGCCACCGGTACAACTTTCGACTCCGTCCGACAAGCTCTGGCAGACCTCGGTGTCGACGACGCCGCGCTGCACCGCGCCGGGATCCGTCTCCTTCGCATCGGAATGTGCTACCCCGTCGTGGGCGAGAAGATCAAGGAGTTCGCCGAAGGCCTCGAGCAGATCGTCGTGGTCGAGGACAAGACCGCGTTCATCGAAGCGCAGATCCGGGAAGTCCTGTACGGCACCGACGATGCCCCTCGCATCATCGGCAAGCGTGACGGCCAGGGCCGTCTGCTCATGCCTGCCAGTGGTGAACTGACCGCAGGCCGGCTGCTCGCCCCGTTGCGGCGCGTACTGAAGCCGCACGTCGAACTCAAGCGCACCCTCCCGGCCCCGCTGTCGCTGAACGTGCTCTCCGCCAAGCGAACCGCGTACTTCTGCAGCGGGTGCCCCCACAACCGTTCCACCGCTATCCCCGAGGGTTCCATCGGTGGCGGCGGAATCGGTTGCCACACACTCGTCACCATGTCCGGCCGTGAGGACAGCGCTGTCACGGGCCTGACACAGATGGGTGGCGAGGGCAGCCAGTGGATCGGGCAGGCACCGTTCACCGACGTGCCTCACCTGTTCCAGAACATCGGCGACGGCACCTTCTTCCACTCCGGTCAGTTGGCTGTCCAGGCATGCATCGCCGCAGACGTGAACATCACCTACAAGTTGCTCTACAACGAGGTAGTGGCGATGACCGGTGCACAGGACGCGGAAGGTGCCCTCTCCGTTGCTCAACTCAGCCACAAGCTGACCACCGAGGGCGTCAAGCAGATCATCATCTGCGCCGACGAGCCTTCGCGTCACAACAAGCGCGCTCTGGCCAAGGGCACCAAGCTCTGGCACCGCGATCGCCTCGACGAGGCCCAGAAGGAGCTTCGCGAGATCAAGGGCGTCACAGTGTTGATCTACGACCAGCACTGTGCGGCCGACGCACGTCGCCAGCGCAAGCGTGGCACGCTGCCCACTCGCAACACTCGCGTCGTCATCAACGAGGCAGTGTGCGAAGGCTGCGGTGACTGCGGTGTGAAGTCGAACTGCCTCTCGGTCCAGCCCGTGGACACCGAGTACGGCCGCAAGACGAAGATCGACCAGACGTCCTGCAACACCGACTACACCTGCATGGACGGCGATTGCCCGTCGTTCGTGACCGTCGAACTGGTGCCGGGCAAGAAGGCTCCCAAGGCCGCACGTCCCGTCCCGCCCGTCGTCGCAGATCCTGATTTCGGACCGCTCACCAGCACGCAGAACGTTTTCCTCGCGGGCATCGGTGGCACCGGCATCGTGACCGTCAACCAGGTGCTCGCAACGGCGGCACTGCGCGCCGGCCTCGAGGTGGAGAGCCTTGACCAGATCGGACTGAGCCAGAAGGCCGGACCTGTTGTCTCGCACCTGCGTTTCAGCTCCAGCGCGCTCGAGCCGTCCAACCGCCTCACCCCGGGCAGTGCCGATTGCATCGTCGCCTTCGACCTGCTGACCGCGACGGACAACAAGAACCTCGACTACGGCAATGCCGAGAAGACTGTCTCCATCGCCTCGACGTCGCAGACGCCGACCGGCGACATGGTCTACGACAAGGCTGTTCGCTACCCCGAGGAGACGTCACTCCTCGCCCGTCTCGACAAGGTGTCGCGCACCCTGCGTTCGTTCGACGCACTCGCCGCGGCACAGGAGTTGTTCGGTAACACCGCAGCCGCCAACTTCCTGCTGATCGGTGCGGCCTACCAGAGCGGCGGACTCCGTCTGCCGGCCGAGGCCATCGAAGAAGCGATCGGCATCAACGGCGTTGCCGTGGACGCGAACATCGCGGCATTCCGTTGGGGTCGTGCAGCAATTGCCGACACCGCAGCGTTCTCGGCCGTCACCACGCCGGCCAAGTCCGTCCGCGAACCCGTAGTCGCACCGGCTCACATGTTCGCCGGAACCACCTTCACCGGTGAAACCCTGCGACTGGTGGAACTGCGTGCGGCGCAGCTCATCGAGTTCCAGTCCGTCAAGATCGCGCAGCGTTACATCGATCAGGTTCAGGCAGTCTGGACCGCCGAACGTGCCGCAACCGAGCGGACCGACTTCAGCGAGGCTGTTGCCCGCGGCCTGTTCAAGTTCACCGCGTACAAGGACGAGTACGAGGTTGCTCGCATGCTGGTCGATCCTGCCTTCATCGAAGACGTCAAGTCGCAGGTGCCGGCCGGGGAGAACCTGACCTACAAGCTCCACCCCCCGATCCTCCGAGTGATGGGCCGCAAGAAGAAGATCGGTCTCGGGCCCAAGTCGCATGTTGCACTGAAGGTTTTGGCCAAGGGCAAGAAGCTTCGCGGTACCAAGCTCGATCCCTTCGGTTACATGCACGTTCGCAAGGTCGAGCGTGAACTGCTCGCCGAGTACGAGGCCATGATCGCTGATCTCTCTCGTACGCTCGCAACCGACGGATACGATCGCGCCGTCGAGATCGCGGCACTGCCGGACGTGGTTCGCGGCTACGAGGACATCAAGCTCGGCAACATCGAGCTGTACAAGACTCGCCTGCGCGAACTCGGTGTCGGTGAGTAGGATCGCCGGCGATTAGATCGAAGAAGACTGTGCCCCAGTGACCTTGTCGCTGGGGCCCAGTTGTATTCAGGCCTACTCGGACCCGGGCAGGTTCAGGAGGGCGGGAACTGGCCGTCGGCAACCACGGCGCTGCCGTTCCACGTGAAGTTCACTATGTTCGGTCCGCCTTGGGGGCAGCAGAATGCATCGTCGTCCAGCAGCCAACGGTATTGGACGGATACCGAATCCTTGTTGCTGTCGATGACGTGTGTGTACGAGTACGGCTCGCTGGTAGCGGTGCCCAGGTATGTTCCGTCGTGGAAGAACAGGACGTGTGACTGATACGTCGCATCGCCCACGCCGTCACCATCGACCGAAACCCAGAGCAGGTCAGGACAATTACCGATCTGCTCCTCGCTCGCGGATCTCGGTATCCACTTGCCTCCGTTGATGTCGGTGCCCAGCGTGCCGATCGCGTCGGTGACGAGCGAGGAGTCGACGTCGAGACAGGGACCCGAGGCCGGGATTGCAGTCGTCGCTGACGAGCTTGTGCGGGTGTTCGATTGTGGCGGGGGAGAGCTCGTTACCGTCGTCTCGGGCTCGTTTGCCGTCGAGGTCGCCGACTCCGTTGAACTGGCTGCCGTGGAACTCGCCGCCGCTTCAGGTGTTCCTTCGGTCGACCCGCAACCGGCGACGATCAGGGCAGCGGTGGTTGCCAGGGCAGAGACAGTGACGGCGGCCGAAATCGGAGCTTTCCTGCGCATGTGTCCTCCAGAGTGTATGGGTTCACGAGTTCACGTCCCTCCTTCGTTCTGTCGCCGGGCCGCATGCGCGCGTTATCGAACAACTGGTAACGATCAGCTATCGGGTTTCGGTGTGCTGTGCTTCGGTGTGCTGTGCTTCGGTGTGCTGTGCTTCGGTCTTCTTTGCCCGGGTGGCGTCGTATCGCACGGATCCGGCAACCACGGTCATCGCGATTTCCGTGGTCAGAAGAGAATCGACCCCTTCGGTGAACGGATCTTGTTTCAATACGACGAAATCGGCAGCTTTTCCCCGAACCAGTTGGCCGGTCACATCTTCCCACCTGCACGAGTATGCAGCGTCGCGGGTTGCGTGAGCCAGCGCGTCCGCGAGGGGGAGAGCGTACCCCGGCAGGTTGGGTGCCAGCGACGGATCGATTGCGGATCGACGGGTGGTGGCGATGAACATGTTCGGCAGCGGCGGATGGGGCGCCGTCGGAGCGTCCGAACCCAACGCCAGAACCGCTCCGGCTTCGGTGAATTCAGGCCACGGGTACGCGCGATTCACCCGGTAGTCGCCGAGCATTGCCTGCCAGTTCTCTTGGATCGCAGGGTCAGCGTGAACCGGTTGCATCGACGCGATGATGCCAAGGCGGGCAAGCCTTTCGACGTTGTCCCGGGTGATCGACTCCAAGTGTTCCATTCGGTGCCTGCGGGGAATGTCTCCGTTGGCAGCGATCGCGTACTCGAGTGCCGTCAATCCGATCTCCGACGCCTCGTCGCCGATCGCGTGCATCGCGATCTGCAGGCCTGCGGCGTCTGCGGCCGTCACGACGGGGATCAACGACTCGAGATCCCAGATGGGCTCGGCGTTGGTGCCGTCCGAGTACGGCTCTTTCATTGCGGCCGTGCAGCTGTCGATCACACCGTCGATGATGATCTTGATTCCGGCGATACGGAGCCACGGACCTTGGACGCGCTCGTGAAGCTCGATCACGTCGTGAACTTGTCGGACGTTGTCGGCCTCGTTGTCCTCGCGGGTCATCAGCCAGTGAGCCGCGACGCGCAGTGGCAATGTGCCGTCTCCGGCGTCCAATGCTCTTTCCAGCGAGGCTAATTCGTCCGCGCCGAGAGCCATGTCGACCGCACCGGTCACGCCGTCCTCGAGATAGTGGCGGAACGCGAGCGCGAGGGCGGCGTCCCGGTCCTCGTCGGACGCGAGCTCCGCCAGTTTCGGCCAGACATAGAGCATCATGGCGGTCTCGTACAGCATTCCGGTGGCTTCTCCGGTGACCGGATCCCGGCCGATGCGACCTCCGATCGGGTCGGGAGTGTCCGCGTCGATGCCGAGTTCACGCAGTGCTGCAGTGTTCACCCAGACCGAATGTACGTCGTTGGCGTCGAGGTACACCGGACGATCGGGCACTACGGCGTCGATCATCTCTCGCGTCGGGTGTCCTCCATCCAGTGCGGAGAACAACCAACTGCGACCCAACAGGCGTGGTGCGTCCGGGTTCGATTCCGCGAATTGCTTGATGCTGGACTGAATGTCGGCGAGATCTGTGGCATCACGCAGATCCAACTTCTGCAGGGCGAATCCCATCATGACCAAATGTGTATGTGCGTCGACGAAACCGGGTAGCACGACGGCACCTTCGAGGTCGATCACCTCGGCGTCGGGAGCCAGGATTTCGGCATAGACGGTTTCGCCCACGAATCTGAGTTTGTGGTCCTCGACGACTATTGATTCGGCCCATCCGTCGTCGGCAGCCGTGAAGATCTTTCCGTTGCGGTAGTGAGTGATGCTGTCATTCATGACTTCTACGTGATCCTTACGCGATGACGGTAGTAGTGATGGCGGCGCTGTGGTGACGATACGCACCCTCGGTGCGTGCGGAGAGTCGGGAAACCAAGGCGAACGGGACCAAGAGAACGAAGCTGATCCCCGAGATGATGACTCCGAAGGTCGGATACCCGAGGCTCGCCGTCACCGAAGTTCCGAACAGCGGCGCGAACGCGGAGCCGATGAGGTAGGTGCCCAGTAGTGGGGCCGACCATCGGCCGGCCGCGTC
This sequence comes from Rhodococcus sp. KBW08, assembly GCF_003852455.1. NCBI lineage: Bacteria > Bacillati > Actinomycetota > Actinomycetes > Mycobacteriales > Nocardiaceae > Rhodococcus > Rhodococcus sp. KBW08. The sequence continues at coordinate 390,490 of NZ_QAJJ01000009.1, read as the reverse complement.
GAGAGCGGCCGAGATGGCAACCAAGACGATGAACGTGGCCGCGTAGATAGTGTTCCATGCGATGACCAGTGCGAGGTAGATCGTGGGATCGGTGGTGAGGCCGGCAGACAGCTTCAGAATTGCCCCGAGTATCAGCAGCACGGAGATCGATATTGTCCGACTGACCCGAGAACCCAACGCGGTCAAGGTAACAGCCGCGAGCACACCACCTGCCGTCGATGCGCTCAGTGCGAGACTCATTTGTTGATCCGAGAGCCCGGCGTGCTCGGAACCCATGATGCCGAGTACTGCCCACAGCGAGTCCTCACTGATCGCCCAGACTGCAAGCATTGCGAGAAATGCGGTTCCGGCAAAAGTGAGTCGTTTTGCGCTGACCCCGGCGGGGAGAGTTGTGGTCGTCTTGGCGGACTTCGCCGTCTCCGGCGACTCTCTCACCGGGGACGACGGCAACCAGGTGACCGTTGCGGCGGTTGCCAGTGCCAGGACTGCGACGATGCCGAATGCGTTGGTCATGTGTGTGCCGAGGATGGGGATGAGGGCGAGGACGGCTGTGACGACGAGACGGTTCACGAGCCCGCTGATGCTCGATGCCCGGTCTGGGTTCGTGAGCGCGGCCAGTGCCGCTCCGCCAACGGACGCGGATCCACCAGCGCCGATGCCGCCGATGATGATCGCGGCGCACGCGATGACAGTGGACGGCGCGATGGCCGCAATGCCGAATGCGGCCGCCATCGCGATCAGGCTGACGCGGCCGAGGAGATGACGATGCCGACCCGATGCGATACGAGTGGTGGCGAGGCAGGTGAATGCGCAGACCAGCAGCGATGCGGTCAGGACGGCGCCGGCGGCGGATTCGGTGACACCGAGGTCCTCGACCATTGCCACGATCATCAGGGGGATGAGGTTCGCGGTGATGAACCCCATGACGCCGATGCTGAAGACAGCAATACCGCGGTTGGCGGTGAGCGGAACCCGGTCGGACTGCGTATTCGTCGAAGCGTTGATCGGCACTAGGGCAACCCCATGTCCTGAAGGGGGTGGCAGTACCGACCCCTGGTGGCGTGATGCGAGTCACTTAATGAATGTGATTCGTTAAGTATGGGGATGGGTTCCGTCAGGGTCAAGGGATCTAACGAATTTGATTCGTTAATTGTATGTTTCCGGATACCCGCTCCCGCAAAGTGGCGTCGCCGGTCTGTTTCCTGTTGTGAGGCTTATGCTTCCGCAATGGCTGAGATTGCGGAACGAACCCGCTACTTCGAGCGCTACGTCACTTTCGTCGACGCGATTGTCGCCATCGCGATCACGCTGCTCGTGCTTCCGCTGGTCGAGTTGACCAGCGACCACCACGGCACCACGTCGGAACTGCTGGGCGATCATGCTGCGCAGTTCTACTCGTTCGCTCTGAGCTTTCTGGTGATCTTCCGTCTTTGGTGGTCGCAGCATCGACTGCTTCGTTTTGTGATCGACGGAGACAAGGTGGTCGTGCGCGGACTGGGGTTGTGGGTGATGACCATCGTGTTCTTGCCCTTCCCTACGGCGCTGGTTGCAGCGCCGTCACAAGATCTCGGAACCAGGGCTCTCTACATCGGGACAATGGCAGCCAGTGCTGCGTGCCTCGCGGTGGTCGCGTGGGGTCTGGTTCGCAACCCGTCGTTGAGTGAAGAGAATGCGAAGCCGCATTTCACCGCTGAAATCGTCACTTTCCTGATCATGGTGGTGGCACTGCTCGTCAGTGTGCTCGTTCCGGTGACGTCGTACTTCCCGCTGCTTCTTCTCCTGCTGTCGACGCCCATCGAGAAGCTGTGGGATCGGGCGGCGGCGAAATGGAGTGGCCGTGAAGGTGAGATGAGCTAGTCGGCGCGAGCGGTCATCGCGGATTTCTTGGCTTTGTTTCCGCAGATGTTCATCGAGCACCAGCGTCGGTTGTTGCCACGACTGGTGTCGACGTAGAGGCCGGTGCACCCGTCGCCCTGGCAGGCTTTGACGCGGTCGCGGTCGGGTCCACCGAGTACCGCGATTGCGTCGGCAGCCACTATCGACAAACCGTCGCGGATCGGATTGTCTCCGGCTGATTTCCAGAGGGCTCGGCCACTCTCGAGGACGAGGTGGGCATCACCGAGTTCGGATGCGGTGTTGACGATCCCGACATCTGCGCGTGAGGCGCGGCGGTCCTCGCACACGGCGGTTCCGATGCGATGAATGGCCTCGCGTAAATCCCGTGCGCCGCGGAGGTCGTCTTCTGTCGCGGTTGCTGGGGTGTCCATCAGATCGTTGGCGCGTAACCATAATTCGAGTCGCTGCGGGCTCGTGAGTCGTTCGAACCTCGAGCCGTTCCGGTTGGTGAGGGTGGCGGTGAAGCGGAAGGCGAGCGTGTCGTTGTCGAGTCGAAACACGTCCCGAGCGGATTGATCAGCTCCTGCTTCGTTCACTTTCGTCCTCCTTTGTGGCGAACCATCTCAACCGGTTCGACAGCAACTGTACCCGTGTGAGAGTGTTGAACCGTCTTAGGTGGTTCAACATTTTCGAGAGGGAAATCCATGACTTCTGTTTCCGTGGTCGGTCTGGGTGCGATGGGTCGTCCCATCGCTCGAAATCTGATGGGTGCAGGCTTCGACGTGACGGTGTGGAATCGCAGCCCTGAAGCGGTAGCCGAACTGGTCGCGGAAGGGGCGACCGGCGCGAAAACCGTTGCCGAGGCATTCCAGTCCGGCGTTGTACTGTCGATGTTGGCGGATGATTCGGCCGTGTCTGCGGCCATTCTGGATCCCGCCGTACTCACATCCGTTCCGAGTGGAACCGTGCACGTCAACATGGCCACCGTCAGCGTCGGCCTTGCCAAGCGCGCCGCCGCACTGCACGCCGAGTACGGCATCGGGTACATCGCGGCGCCGGTATTCGGACGCGTTTCTGTTGCTCAGGCTGGCCAGTTGAACATCATCGCCGGCGGCGACAGTTCCCTCCTCGAGCGAGTGCAGCCCTTCCTCGACGTCATCGGGGCTCGCACGTGGCCACAAGGTGAGCGTCCGGAGCAGGCCAACATCGTCAAGATCATCGGTAACTACCTCATCCTCTCCGCGATTCAATCCTTGGGTGAGGCAATCACATTGGGGGAGAGGTCAGGTGTGGACGGAAGCCAACTCGTAGAACTGCTGACCTCGACGATCTTCCCCGGGCCGGTCTACTCCAGCTACGGAAACCTCGTCGCGACGCGTCAGTACGAGCCGGCAGGATTCACCACCGCTCTTGGCCTCAAGGATTTGAGGCTTGCGCTCGACGCCGCCGACAGCGTCGATCTGGACTTGCCGTTCGGTGGCGTACTTCGGGGCGTGCTTGCTCAGGCTCTGGCGAACGGTCAGGGCGAGATGGACTGGGCGTCGATTGCAGAACTGGTCCGTTCCGGCCAGTCGGGTGAAGGCAGTCCCGAAACACCGACGAGGTGAGCGCAAACTCGGACGGGACTGCGACTTCGGCACTGGCGGAGACCGATTCCGTCCGAGCGCTACCGTTGGCCGGGTTGTCGGCACTCGCGATGGCAGGTTTCATCGCGATCACAACCGAAACCATGCCGGCCGGACTACTGGTGCAGATCGGGTCAGGACTGTCCGTATCTGTCTCCGGCGCCGGGCAATTGGTCACTGCATACGCGTTGGGCTCCGTCGTCGGGGCGGTACCACTGATCGCATTGACCCGAGGATTGCGACGACGTGCTGTCCTGGTGTCGGCGACTGTTGGATTCGCTGTCGTCGAATCTTGTTCTCACCTTGGGTGTTCGGTTTCTGGCGGGCATGGCAGCAGGTGTGGTGTGGGGGTTGCTTGCCGGGTACGCACGCAGGATGGCGCCCCCTCGTCTGCAGGGGCGGGCCGTTGCGGTTGCCTCCGTCGGACAGCCGATCGCGCTGGCTATCGGCGTTCCGATGGGGGCATGGCTCGGGACCTTGGCCGATTGGCGTGTCGTCTTCGCCGTGATGTCGGTTGCTGCGCTACTTCTGGTCGTGTGGATACTCACGGTGATGCCGGACTTTCCCGGGCAACACGCGGATCGACAGCTGTCGGTGCGGAAAGTCCTGGTCCTGCCAGGCGTACGACCGATTCTGCTTGTCGCGTTCTTGTGGATCCTCGCGCACAACATCGTGTACACGTATCTGGCGGCGTTTCTGGATCGCATCGGTTTCGGCGATCGGTTGGGGACCGTGTTGTTCGTGTTCGGACTTTTCGCCTTCGCGGGCATCGGTGTGGTCGGGGTGTTCGTCGACCGGGCGCTTCGAAGGCTCACCGTCCTGAGCTTGGTGGTCTTTGCAGCAGCTTTGACCGGCTTGGGCGTCGGCGGTGACAGCTTCGCAGTGATCGCACTCAGCGTCGCGGTGTGGGGCGTGGCATTCGGAGGTGCTCCCACTCTCCTTCAGACTGCGCTCGCGGATACGACGGGCGACGCTGTGGACACTGCGCAATCGGTATTCGTGACGATCTTCAATTCGGCGATCGCAGCGGGCGGCGTCGTGGGCGGGCTGATCTTGGCGGACAGAGATGCGGGAGCGTTGCCGTTGGTGGCGCTGGTGCTGATCGTCGTCGGTGTTCTTGTGGTCAGTATCCGACAATTCGGACATAGCTTGTGATTCACTTCACGCATGCGAAAGTCATTGCTGGTGGTTGCTCTCGTTGCTACGTGGTTTGTCGCCGGGGCGATGCCCGCGGGGGCTGCGGATGCGAATTGGTCCGGTGATTACTCGCTCAAGCGCTTCGCCGCGACCAAGACGGGTACGAGTCTGGCCGCCAGCCAGTGGGAGCCGGATTTCTCCGATACATACACGTTCGAGACGGACTGCTCGGGCGGAGTTTGTGTTGCCACCGTGGTCGGCGGGCCGGCTCCCGCCAATCCGACTTTGCCGCAGCCGGCTCGATACACCTGGGACGGAACCAGTTGGGTGCATCCGTATGACTGGGAGTGGGATTGCTACCAGGGTGAGGGAATGCCGAAGGTGTGGGCGCCGGCGCACTCGGACGCGTACTACACACCGCAGCCCGATGGCAGTCTGAAAGGTTCGTGGCGGACCGACATCAAGAGTGGTCCCTGCGAGGGATCGGTGATCATGCACATCGAGGCGTACCCGGTAGGTCGTTCTACCGGATCTTTCGGTAGTTGAGAACGATCGTCCGTCTGAAGGCGTTGAAACAAATCTGAGCCCTCGGGAATTGATCGGGCCCCATGCACGTTAATTGAGTCAGTAACGCTCAACTTTCTGCAAGGAGGCTTCGGAATGCCAGCATTCTTCGGGCCCGAGGGTCCCGGTCGCATCGATATTTCCCGGCTCATGAGCAGGGCCACCCAGCAACTCATGGCTGACGCTGCACGCGTAGCGGCTGCTCGCGGTGATTCGGATCTCGATGCACTGCACGTTCTCCGCGTCATGGCGGAGCAGGATCCGGTCCGCACGCTCATGCAGCGCGCCGGAGCCGACCCGAAATCCGTGGTCGACGCCGTCGACCTGCGGCTACCACAGGGCCGTGAGCAGGGCGCATACTCCGCTCCCGCGCTCAGCAGCGCCGTCAAAACGGCTCTCCTCGAGGCGCATCAACTGGCCCGAGCCCTGGGATCGACGTACATCGACCCCGAACATCTCTTCATCGCACTAGCCGGTGACCCCGATCATGTTCCGGGTCGTCTGCTCGCTTCGGCCGGTATCACGCCGGAGAAGCTGCAGGCCGCGGTTCAGAATCCCGCGTCCGGTCCAGTCGAAGACGAGTCCAGCACCCCGACGCTCGACAAGTACGGCGTCGATCTGACCGATCGTGCCCGCAACGGCGGCGTCGATCCGGTGATCGGCCGTGCCGACGAGATCGAACAGACCATCGAGATCCTCTCCCGCCGCACCAAGAACAACCCGGTCCTGGTGGGTGAGGCCGGCGTCGGCAAAACTGCCATCGTCGAAGGATTGGCGCAGCGCATCGTCGACGGGGACGTGCCGGAATCGTTGGTGGGTAAGAAGATCGTCCAGCTCGAACTCTCGAGCATGGTCTCGGGTACCCGCTACCGCGGCGACTTCGAGGAACGGCTCACCAAGGTGATCGACGAGATCACCGCACACAAGGACGAGCTGATCGTCTTCATCGACGAGATGCACACCATCGCAGGTGCCGGCGGCGGAGCCGAAGGCGCGATGGATGCCGGAAACATCCTCAAGCCCAAGCTCGCTCGCGGTGAACTGCACATCGTCGGTGCCACCACGCTCGACGAATACCGCAAGAACATCGAGAAGGATCCCGCGCTCGAACGGCGCTTCCAGCCGGTACAGGTCGGTGAGCCGTCGATCGAGGACGCGATCGCCATCTTGAGTGGATTGCGCAGTCGCTACGAGGATCACCACAAGGTCCACTACACCGACGAGGCGATCACCGCTGCGGTGGAGCTGTCGGCACGTTACATCGGCGACAGGTTCCTGCCGGACAAGGCAATCGACCTGATCGACCAGGCCGGTGCCAGGCTCCGTCTGAAGACGGCCACGGTAGACACCGCTGCCCTGCAGCAGCGTCTCGAGCAGCTCGAGAGCGACAAGGAAAAAGCCGTCGCCGACGAGTTGTACGAGAAGGCGTCGACCTTGCGTGACGAGATCAACGGCGTCGCAAAGCGTCTCGAGAAGGCAGGATCCTCTGTTCCTTCCGAGGAAACTCCGGACGTGACCGCTGAACAGATCGCCGACGTTGTCGCTCGTGCAACGGGTATTCCGGCCAGCCAGATGACTCAGGCAGAGAAAGATCGTCTGCGCCGTCTGGAAGAGGAACTGCACGGTCGTGTCATCGGACAGGACGACGCCGTCCGCGCCATCGCGCGCGCCGTGCGTCGTAGTCGGACCGGAATGAGTGATCCGGATCGTCCCGTCGGCAGCTTCCTGTTCCTCGGGCCTACCGGTGTCGGCAAGACGGAGCTCGCAAAAGCTCTGGCTGCCACACTCTTCGGTGACGAGAACAAGATGCTGCGTTTCGACATGAGTGAGTTCGGGGAACGCCACACGGTCAGCCGACTGGTCGGTGCCCCTCCCGGATACGTCGGCTACGGCGAGGCGGGACAGCTCACGGAGCAGGTGCGTCGTAACCCGTACTCGGTGATCCTTCTCGACGAGATCGAAAAGGCACACCCGGACGTGTTCAACACCTTGCTCCAGGTGCTCGACGACGGGCGTCTGACCGACGGCCAGGGGCGCACGGTGGACTTCAAGAACACCGTCGTGATCATGACCAGCAACCTCGGCTCCGACATCATCTCGAGCAAGTCCGGTGGACTCGGCTTCACCACAGGCGATGCAGAGTCGGCGGAGAAGCCGCTGCGCGACCGCGTGATGGCCAGGTTGCGCGAATCGATGCGGCCGGAGTTCCTCAACCGTATCGACGAGATCGTGATCTTCCGCAAGCTCGACACCGAGCAACTGCACCGGATCACTGATCTGCTGCTCGACGACAGTCGGAAGCGGTTGCAGTCCAAGGGCATCGACATCGAGTTCACCGCCGACGCAGTGGACTGGATCGCCGAGCACGGGCATCAACCCGAGTTCGGGGCTCGCCCGTTGCGTCGTTCGATCCAGCGTGTGGTCGACGACAAGATCGCCGACATGCTGCTCGACGATCTCCTCGAAGAGGGCGGCAGCATCACCGTCGCGGTTGACGAGGGTGAGTTGGTGTTCAGCTAAGAGGGGCACAGGCGCGCAGCGCCCAAAATCTCCGCCGCCAAGGCGTCGTTGTGCCGGAAAAACCCCGCATTGGTGCGCGGGCGAGGGAACGCCGCCGACCAGTTGTGGCCCGCAACCCACGGCCCGGCAGCAAAACGGCGAGGATGACTGGTGTTGTCCTGATGCAGAATTCGCGATGTGCCGTCGACCGCGAGCTTCGCAGAACTGTCGGCGGTGGCACGAAGTTCGACTGCCTCGCCCCGGCCGTGAAGTGTCCGCAGGAGCGCGTCGCCGCTCGCACTGATGGAAGCGACCGGCAATCGTGCCTCGACGAGGGTGTTCGCGGCCACGATATCGGTGTGAGACGCACTGCGGGCTACAAAGATCCCGACTCCCGTTGCCGGATCGATCTCGGTGGAGAACACTGAATCCGGCCCCAGGAATTGCACGATGCCGGCCTCGTTGAGGGCGGTCAACTGTTCCAGACGCTCGGGTGGCGGACCACTGGCAATGAAGCTGAAGAACGAATGCAGCCAACCCTCGACGTCCTTGGCGACGGATTCGGCCGGGATTCTGCCGCGCCGCAACAATTCTCCGACGGTCATGTACGTCGACAGCAACGCTGAGAAGACAGCTGCGTCGGCACTGAAATACGGGTCCGACCGGCGTGCGACGTCTGCCGAGATGTATTCGGTGATCCTGAGTTGGACGTCGGCGAGTCCGTCGTAGCGCTCACCGCCGAGCGGGCGGTTCAGTCGCTCGAGATCGATACGGTCTTCCGGTTTCGGAACTGCGTTCTCGACCAGTTCCTGCAATCGAGGCGATCCCCAAGCCAGCGAGGCGAATTCGGCGTCGAACTCCTCCCAGGTACCCACCGTTCGATCCGGGTGCGACGCGAACAGTTCGTGATAGTGGGCGCCTGCCAGTTCTTTCGACGCCAAGGGCCAGATGTCGTTTCGGAAATCCAACGGTCCGTCGCCGGGCACAAGATCAGCAGTGAAGAACCGCGGTAGCGGTGGCCGCGCGTCAGCGATCGAGTACGAAATCTTGGAGTGATACGGCACGCCGCGACGAGATCCGGCATACAACAGGGGTTCTCGACCCGAGGGAGCGTAAGTCAGGACGCCGTCTTCACCGCGTTCGAAGATGCCGCCACGGCTCTCGGCGAGGAGAACCATCCAGTCGATGAAAGCCAGCCCGAGTCCGGCGATCAGAACCGGTTCGCGTTCGGGAATGACATCGGCGTCGAGGTCGGCGGTGTATCCCGGACCTACGTAGGTCAACCCGTGGTCGGACGCAAAGCTGCTCAGCGCGGTTTCACGCGGAGCAGCCAACGCATCGGGGTGCCCCTGTGCGAGGAGGACGGCCGTCGCGTCGATGACAACTCCGTCGTCCAGATGAACCTTCTGCATCTTGCCGACGTTCACGATGTCGACCACGGATCGTCGATGAACCTGAACGTCGACGTGCGCTGGCGCAGAGTCGACTGCAGTCTCGAACACCCAGTTCAGGTATCGGCTCTGCAATGACCTCGATGCGAACGACGACGGCGTGACAGTCGGAACTTCTGCCGCGATCTCGGGCAATTCGGCAAGCTCAGCCGCGTTCTCGGCGACCCATTCCGCGAGCGTCGGGCCGGGTACTACCGGACCGGTGACCGCGGTGGTGTCGTCGGTGAACATCGTGACGTCAGCGGTTGTCGAATTCATCCACAGGAGCGGCGCCTGGCTGCCTCGCCAAATGCGGCCGGCGCCTGCCGGATACGGGTCGACGACGTGAATGTCGATCGGTGCGGGGTCAGTGTTCACCGATTCGTGAGCGAGGATCCGTTCGAGTACACCGGTACCACGGGGACCACCGCCCACGATCACGATGACAGCAGGTGTCCCCACCGAGGTACGGGGTCGATCGCCTGGCACGAGTCCTCCATCGGACCTGGCGGAAAGCACCCGCACCTCAGTAGAGGGGGTTGCTGCGACGTCAGGGAGCCAGGACTCTCGATCGCTCTGGATGGTTAGTCCAGCTTATCTTCGGAGAATCGTGAGGCAAGGAATTCCGGACATCAGATCAGCGTGAATCAAACAGTTGTCAATCGTTATCTTCCAGTTTGCGTTGCCGGCAGGATCCGCGCGTGAACATTGCCGAAGCCGATGCGTGAACCGCCGACCCCGGGAGCGGTGGCCGAGATGGAGATGGTGTCGCCGTCCTCGAGGAACGTGCGAGTCTCGGAGCCAACTGCAACGGGTTCTTTTCCGCCCCAGGTCAGTTCGATGAAGGCGCCGCGCTGATCCTTGTCCGGCCCGGAAATGGTTCCGGACGCAAAGAGATCGCCCGTGCTCGCCGCTGCGCCGTTGATGGTGGTGTGCGCGAGCATCTGCGCGGGCGACCAGTACATCTGGGCGTACGGAGGTCGCGAAACGACGTGGCCGTTCCACTCCACGGCCAGATCTATGTCCAGGCCCCACTTCTCTTCACCGCGCAGGTAGGAAAGCGGTTCGGGATCCTGCACTGGAGTGTCGATTCGGGCTGCTTCGAGCGCGAGCAACGGAACAACCCACGGAGAGATGGACGTCGCGAAACTCTTCCCCAGATTCGGACCGAGGGGCACGTACTCCCACGCCTGGATGTCTCGGGCAGACCAGTCGTTCACGACGACGGCGCCGAAGACGTGCTCGGCAAATTCGTCCGGGGTGATGGAATCGCCCATCTTCGAGGGAGTTCCGACGATGAATCCCATCTCGGCTTCGATGTCGAGGCGACGCGAAGGTCCGAAGTCCGGGCTTTCCTGATCGGGTGCCTTCCGCTGTCCGCAGGGGCGAACGATACCGGTGCCGGAGACGACGATGGTGCTCGACCGTCCGTGGTATCCGACGGGAAGGTGCTTCCAATTCGGCATCAAGGGGGCGGCGTCCGGGCGGAACAACCGTCCGAGGTTGGTTGCGTGATTCTCCGAGGCGTAGAAGTCGACGTAGTCGGCCACCGCGATCGGCAAGTGCAGGGTCACCGAGTCGACGGAAAACACGGCATCCGAGTCTATTTCGCCGGTCACGAGCTCCGTGATCCGGTTCCGCACCGAAACCCACTGATCTCGGCCCTGAGCCATGAATGCATTCAGGGTTGGTTCGGCGAAGACGGAATCACCCAGTGTCGCTGCGAGATCGACGACCGAGTCGGCGACCCGCACGCCGACGCGTGGTGACCCGCCTGCGGGGGAGAAGACCCCGTACGGCAGATTGTCGAGACCGAACAGTGAGTCGGCGGGAATGTCGATGGTCGTGACGGTCATACGAGAGTTCCTTCGGTTTTGTCGGAGCGGACGATCAATCCGAGGCCTTCCAGCTCGGTCAGAGGGTCCGAGATGCTGCAGGTACCGAACGAGAGGAATCGGCGACGCACCTCGCCTGCCTCGTCTTCGGTCAGGTCGGCCAGTGCCCGTGCGATCGACTCGCCATCGCGCTGCGCCAGTGCAGCAACAACTTCAGAACGATCGGCGCCCCGCCTCGCAGCGTCGACGGCCACCATGATGTTGAGGAAGCCGTGCTGTTCGAAGCCTGTCTCGGGATCGGTGTTGCGCACACCGTGGTGCAGTCCCGCAGTCGCCTTGAACGGGATATTCGCTCGGACGACGGAAATCAGCGCATCGGCGAGTTCGTCCTCGTTCGGGTACGCCTCGGCGACAATGCCTCCGGTGCGAAACTTCGCGGAATACCCTGCGGTTTCGAGAGCCGTGAGATAGTCGGCGCGCCGGCCGCCTCGGGGCACCTCGACAAAAATAGCGACGTCGGGATGAGCGGCATGGACACGGGCGAGCTCCGCGAACGCGGCATCGGTCTCCAGCCCGTCAGGAATTCCCACTTCGACGGCGGTGACGCGAACGCCGGGGATGGCGAGCGCGTTCGACAGCGCGGCCGCGGTATCGGCTGGACCGGCCGGCACGGTCAGGCTCAGCGTCACTGGGCTGTCCGCTGAGACGTACTCAGCCAGTTCGCTCAGTCGAGGCGCGGGGAATACGAAGGGCCCCACCAGTGCGTCGTAATCTGCCTGCAGGTAGGCGGCGTGGGCCGGAACTGCCTCGGCCAGAGGGGCATTGCCGGGTGGGAAGAGTGCTGCGTCGTCGCACAGGCCGCTCAGGAGGGCAGAGACGATTGTCATTGCTGCGGCCCCCGCCCCGCCCAACTCCACGCGTAGGCTTCGTCTTCGCACGCCAAGGCTCCCTCACCCAATTCGAGCGGCCGGAACGTATCGACCATCACGGCCAACTCGTCGAAGAACTCGGCGCCGATGCTTCGCTCGTACGCTCCGGGTTGTGGGCCGTGGGCGTGGCCACCGGGATGAATCGAAATCGAACCCTGTCCGATGCCGGAACCCTTACGGGCCTCGTAATCACCGCCGCAGTAGAACATGATCTCGTCGGAGTCGACGTTGGAGTGGTAGTACGGCACCGGGATCGACAGGGGGTGGTAGTCGACCTTGCGAGGCACGAAGTTGCAGATCACGAAGTTGTTCCCCTCGAAGGCCTGGTGCGCCGGCGGCGGCTGGTGAACACGGCCCGTGATCGGCTCGTAGTCGGAGATGTTGAAGGTGTACGGGTACAGGCATCCGTCCCAACCGACGACATCGAAAGGGTGCGTGGGATAAACCATTCGGGTGCCGACGATGCCCGCCGACGTACGGTGCTTGACCAGTACCTCGATGTCGGTGCCTTCGGCGATCATGGGCGCGGTCGGTCCGTGCAGGTCTCGTTCACAGAACGGTGCGTTCTCGAGTAGCTGGCCGAAGCGGGACAGATAGCGCTTGGGCGGGACGATGTGACTGTTCGCTTCGATGGTGTAGCCGCGAAGTGGTTTGTCACCCTTGGGGATCCATCGATGCGTTGTGGACATCGGGATCAGGACGTAGTCACCTTCACGGGCCTCGAGTGTGCCGAAGACAGTTTCGACGGTCGCCTCGCCAGATTCGATGTAGACCATCTCGTCGCCGATTGCGTTGCGGTACAGGGGAGATGGCGCTGCCGCAACGACGTAGGACAGGCGCACGTCGGCATTGCCGAGGACGAGACGACGGCCCGTTACCACGTCGGTCTCGTTCCAGGTGCTTTCGGGAAACAGTGTGTGGAGTTTCAGATGGCGCGGTTTGAGGGGATGGTTGGGGGTTGTGCTCTGATCGCGCAGTTCCCAGACTGTTGCGTCGACGATGGCCGACGGGATCTCGCGGTGGTAGAGCAACGAAGAATCCGAGGAGAAACCTTCCTCGCCCATCAGCTCTTCGTAGTAGAGGTTGCCGGACTCGTCACGGTGTTGGGTGTGACGCTTCGGTGGGATGTTGCCGAGTTGTCGATAGAACGCCATGACGGGGCTCCTTCTGTGCTGTTCTGCCTGGCTCACCTCCACCAGATAGTAAATACATTAACTAAAATGATGTGATGGGCGCAACCCTCCAGGGGGGTTCGGGTCTATGTCAGTTACGTCCGCGCACGTCGAACTGGCTGCGGTTGGTGATCAGTTTGTCCAGGAGCATGACAAGGATGCGCTGTTCGGCCTCGCTCAGGACGCTGACCCAGGCGTGTTCGCGTTCGTTCTGCTCGCGAAACGCTTCGACCATGGCTTCTCGGCCTTTGTCGGTCAGGTACAGCTGGACTGAGCGTCCGTCGTTCTCGGTGGGGCGGCGATCGATCAGCCCATCTGCCAGTAGCGACTTGGACAGATTGGAGACGGCGGCCCGGCTCATCCCGGTGAGTTCGGCGGCAGCCTTCGGCTCGATCGGACCGGCCAGCCAGGTGACGAACAACAGTCGGAACGACGACCATGACCAGCCGCGAGGACGGTGGATCGACGACTCGAGATCGTAGGTGACCACGTTCGAGGCCCGATTGAGCGTCAAGAGCACCTCGGTGGCCAGCTGGTCGCGAAAGCCGTGTTCGGTGGCCAGTCGTTTGTTGGCCAGTTCGATGAACGACCAGAAGTTGAGCTCGCCGACGGTTGGTTGGTCATCGGTTGTTCGCTCATTCATGGCCTAACCCTAGCGTGGCTCACGGTTGATAAATGTGTGTACTAGATTGTGGATGTTCTCGCGAAACTTGGAAACCCGGCAATTCGGCGACAGCCCTGAGCCGTCGTGGCGCAAGTGGCGACGAGTTTCCTCTGGGTGCGGCGCATGTCGAGATGTCGGCGGATCCGATTCAGAAGGTTCTAGAATTCGTGTCTTGTTTCTGTCGCCCCAGATTCGAATTGTCGCTTCAGCTTTACGAAAACAAGGACGCAGGATTGGTCCTTACCTAGAATTCACTTACAAATCTGTCGGGTGTCGGTTTCAAGGATCGACGCGTCCGTGAACTGTGAAAGTGAGTCACAATGAAGCGCTCGTGCCGAGCTCGCGCTCGAATCTGGATGGTTGTCCTGGCGTCGGCGACACTGGTGGTGACCGGGTGCGCGGGTAGCAGCCAAGGTACGACGACGGATGCATCGGACGTGACAGTCGGAGTTGTCGGTGACCAGAACGACGGGGGAGAGCCACGCTCGGGTGGCACGGTGTCGTTTGCCACGTACAACGGGATCAGCAGTCTCGATCCGGCTGACCGTCAGGACGGCGGCGCTACCGGTGGTAGCGAAATGGCAGCCATATACGACCTTCTGATGCGATTCGATACCGCGGCGGGCGAATATGTTCCGCACTTGGCACAGTCCTTGTCGGCCAATGACGACAACACGGTGTGGACATTGAAGTTGCGTGACGGTGTCACCTTCAGTGACGGCACGCCGATGGACAGCGCTGCAGTCGTGTGGAGCATCGATCACTATCTGCAGAAGAAGGGTACTCACGCGCTGGTGTGGAAGACCGCTGTGCGTGAGATGAATTCATCGGATCCGAGTACGGTTGTCTTCACATTGGCTCAGCCGTGGGACGAGTTCCCGATCATGTTCACCACCGGTCCCGGCATGATCGTCGCACCCTCGTCGATGGCTACCGGTACGTTCACCCCGGTCGGAGCGGGTCCGTTCACAGTCGAGAAGTTCGCTTCCCAGGACGAATTGGTGCTCACGGCCCGTCCGACGTACTGGGACGGTGCGCCGTACCTCGAGAAGTTGCGCTTTCCCGCAATCGTCAACGAAAAGAGCAAACTCGAGGGCTTGCACACCGACGGAATTCAGGTTGCTTATTTGAAGTCACCCGATTTCATTCACGAGGCTTTCGAAGCCGGCGATCCCGGATTCGTGTACTCGGCCAGCATGGCCGGAGTGCTGGCAATCAATCAGCGCGACGATCGGGCAGCGAAAGACGAGCGTGTGCGTAAGGCGATTGTCGCTGCGGTGGACCCGACTACGTTCAACGAGCGAGTTCAAGGCGGCTTCGGTGAACCCGGCACCGACATGTTCGCGTCGTGGTCGCAGTGGCACGGTTCGGTGGCCGGAAACGGCTTCGATCCCGAGGCCGCGAAGAAGTATCTGGCCGAGGCGAAGGCCGACGGCTACGACGGAAAACTGACATACGTCGGAATGAACGATCCGGCGACGCAACGCAGCGCGCTGACGTTTCAGTCGCTCTTGCAGGCAGTGGGTTTCACGGTCGACATCACCTACGCGACCAGCATCAACGATTTGATTTCCATGCTGTATGCAAAACACGACTACGACGTGTCCTACTTCGCGTTCAACGTGCTGGAAGAGTCACCCTTCGTGCGCATGTACGGCAATCTGTTCAGCGAATCTCCGTCGAACATCCTCGGCTACAAGAACGCTCGGATGGACGAGTTGCTCGGCAAGCTGCAAACAGCGTCGGGCGAGGATGAACGGCGAGCCGTCATCGACGATATTCAGACAGTGGTCAACGAGACGGCGCCGATGGCCGTGGTCAACTCCGGCAAGGTCTTCATCCCGTGGCGCGAGAACGTCCACGGAGTGACCCCGAGTGCGGACGGGATTCTGCTCTTCGGCAATACGTGGTTGAGCTGACCACTGTTCCCCTTCTGTTGTCGCTGTGAACAGCACTGTGTGACAGCAAATTCAGTGGCGTCATCTCCCTCCCGTGGTATCGGCTCTGTTGCGACGAGGAAAGGTGGAAGTCAGGAAAGCCATCGCTATGACCATGATGAGGGTCGCGACCAATCCGTCCAACCAATAGTGATTTGCGGTGGCGATCACCACAAATGTAGTCACAACCGGGTGGGCGAGAACGGCCCAACGCCATCGAGACCGTATTGCCAGGAACAGTGCGATGGACAGCAACAGCGCCCATCCAATGTGCAGCGACGGCATCGCGGCGAACTGGTTCGAGAGGGTATCTGTGTCTGGAGGTCCGTAGACCGATTGCCCGTATCGGGTGGCGAGGTCGACGAAACCGAGATCGGGCAGCATTCGCGGGGGTGCAAGCGGGACCAGCACGTGGATCACAACCGCCGTTGCGGTCAAGGCAGCCATGACATTTCGGACCCATGTGTAGTACTGCGCGCGATATACCCACAACCACAGCAGTGTGGCAATTGCAAAAGGGAAATGCACGCTCGCGTAGTATCCGTTCGCAAATCTCGCGAGGGTATCGGAATGCGTGAGGAAGGCATTCAGTGACGCTTCGTTCGGTAAATGCATTCCGCGCTCGAAGTCCACGAGAGCGTGGGCGTTGGAGAATGCTCGTGATTCCTGGCCGGCGGCAAAGATCCGTCCGGCGCGATAGCCCAGGTAGAGCACCGTAATCAGCGCCAACTGTGTTGTCGCTTCTCGTCCGCGCCCTCGAACTTGCTCCTGCAGAGATCGAAACCACAAGGGTCCCAGCAGTTGTCGAGGAGTAGATATTCCGGTAACACCCATTACCCGCCCTCACATCCAGGCGAAGTCACCGAAGGCCACTTCGACGGCTCGGCTGCCTGCGATCGTTGCAGCATTTGTTCCGCGGCATTCGCTGGTGGTCCGATCTTTTGTTTCTCGCTCCTGTCGAGGACCTGGTCGGAGCGCGCAGTCCAGATCCCCGACAGTCGCAGCGTTCTTGCTCGCGCTATCAGTCGTGAATCCCTGTCCTTCAGGGAGTTCTGGCTCTCACGCCGTGGCGAATTCGGAATCCGACGGACGTTCCGTTGCCTCTGCGGGGCGAGCCTTGTCGGCGCGAGCTTTGTCGATGAGCAACACGCACAGCAGGGAGATGGCTCCCCAGATTCCGAAGGTCATCAGCTGACTACCGACCGTGTCCGCACCGAAGTACAGGATCGATCGGACGGACTCCACAGCTGCGGGCATCGGCAGTACGTCGTGTAGGACGCGGAAGATCCCGGGTTCCATGTAGATCGACATCGCGGCACCCGAAGCCGGTATTCCGAGAAACATGAGAACTCCGACGGCCGGGATGACTGCGAGGAGTCCGAGTAGTCGAACCAGCACGGTGGTGAACAACGCGGTACTGAAGATCGCGATGATGCCGGTGCCGAAAAGCTGCCAGAAGTGACCGTCGATCGTGCCGACGAGGGGACCGGCGATCAGCCAGATCACGGCCGACATGAACACCGACCATCCTGCGAGAACGGGAACAAGCGTCCGCAATTTCATCACTGCCGGCGCTGCGCTGCTGCCGACGACGATGATCATGAAGCCGGACATGATCCAGCCCATCGCCAAGTACATGCTGACCGTGCCGCTGGAATCCGAGTCGGCGAGCGGTGCGAGATCTTCTGTCGTCATTTGTACGTGCTGGCCGGCAGAAACCTGTTTGAAGACCGATTGCACTGCTTGCTGTTGGCTCGTTCCGGCGGCTTGACTGGTGATCAGTGTCGCGGTGGGCGACTCTGCCGAAGGTAGGACGTAGGCGGCGGTGACTGTGCGGTCCTGAACGAGGCTGCGGGCTTCGTCCACTGATCCGACTGCCTGCAGATCGAACAGTCCGCCCAAGTTCTGTTCGAGGCCGGCGACAGCTTGTTCTGCCTGTTCCGTGGTGGCCGCGACCACCGAGACCGGCATGTCCCGGGGAGCAGGCTGGTACATCGAACCGAGCATGACCGAAAGCATGAGCGTGACCATGGCGAAGGGGAAGAACGCCAAGGTGGCGTAGCGAACCTTGTTGCTGGCGGGTCGCGGCCGTGCGGTCAGCGATGCCATCGAGATCTCGGGAGTACCAGCCTCGGGATTGCGGCGTCGTTTCAGCGCGTCGACGCCCAGTGTTGCGAGTAGTGCAATCGCTGCGCCGAGGGCCAGGACCAGCAGATGGGAGCCGAGTCCGTCGCCGCCGAAGTAGAGCACCGAGCGCAGGGCCTCGCCGGCGGCTGCGGTAGGCAGGAAGCTGTGCAACGTTGCGTAGATCGACGGCATCGTGAACACCGACATGCCCATGTTGGATGCCGGGACGCCGAGCACCATCACGAACAACATGCCGACCAGCACTGCCAACGGGCCGAATATCCGGGTGAGGAGCAACTGCACGGAACCGACAGCGAATACGGCGAGCCACGAGATCCCGAGGATTGCTGCTGTATGCCCCTCGACCGCGCCGAGGATCGGACCCGCGACCAACCACACCAGTGCTGCGATCAGCGCTGACCATCCGGCGAGAAGTGGTACGACTCGGCGGAATCGCAACAGCTCGGGCGAGTTGGACAGCGTAATACTCAGGGGCATGTAACCGGCAAGCATCAGAGCGGTGGCCATGAACATCGCGGCCAAGCCCGCAGGGTCGTGGGCCGGCAGTGGTGCGAGATCTTCGACGGTCAGATCGCCGCCTTGCGCAAGGACCTGGGGAGCGAGCAGTCCGGTGACCGTGGAAACCTGAGCAGCTCCGGCCGCACTTGCGGTGTACACCGTCGCGTTGGGGTCCGTAGCGTGCAGCGATACGACGCCGGACACCTCGCGGTCGAGGAGGAGTTGGCGGGCCTCCTCGTCAGTGGCGACGATCCGGACGTCCACGGCCGACGGATCGGACGCTTCGAGTGCTGCCGCAAATTGTTCGGCCTGCTGTGTCTGTCCGGCAACTGCGACAGGCATGTTGTTCGGGGCAGGTGCGTGCATCGCAACCAAGTAGCCGGTGATCATCATTCCGACCATCAAGAAGGGCAGCAAGATCATCGCCATGTACCGGCCGATCTGCTCCTTTCGGGCGCGAGCGGCGGCTTCGGCCACGGCGTTCCCCTCTGGCGGACTTTCGGCATCGGGAGAAGCAGTGGTGGGCATTGTGGAACTCCTCGAACTCTGGGCAGGTGTTGCTCGATCCAGTCGCGACAGGCAGGGCGGATCCACGGTTGGGTCGATGGGACACGCCCACGTCGTCCAACAGAATTACGCGTCCTGTCTTAAATAAAGTTACGCCGCATGTCTTAAAATTCAAACAGGCAGGGTAGTGATGTCTGCCCTATCGGTGAGAAGGCGTATCGAACGACCCCGGCAGACGAAGTCGACGAGGAGTAGGCATGGGACAACATGGTGACCGGGTGAAGAAAGCCTTGCTGGACGCAGCTGAGGAGCTCTTTGCCAGGGAAGGGGTTGATGCAGTCTCCAACCGGCACATCGCCGAGCGCACTGGTAGTGCCAATCACTCCGCTGTGACCTATCACTTCGGCGGACGTGACGAGCTCATTCGGGCGTTGATCGAGCGTCATACCGACGACACCCGTCGCCGACGCCGTGAACTCGCCGATCTACTCGGCGAAGACCCGGATCTCCGAGATCTGTTGGGCTGCCTCATACTCCCGTGGACCGACCAACTGGCGTCCTTGCCTCGTCCGAGCTGGCGTGCACGGCTCGTACAACAACTGAAGGCGGCGCCGTCGGGCATCGAACTCATTGCCATGCTGTCGGATCCGCTGGTCGACGAAGTGTTTCAGCGGGCGATGGGTCTCCTCTCGGATATTCCTGCGCCCGTGCTCGTCGGTCGATCTTGGATCATGGGACGAATGGTCACCGACGTCTGCGCCGAATACGAGGCACGCCTCGAGCAGGACACCATCGAGCCCAACTGGACCGGGTTGGCCTACTTCCTCATCGATGCTTGCGCGGGGATGCTCAGAGCGCCGGTGACCACCGTCGGCGACTTTCTCAGCTCTCGTTCGGCAGGCACGCTCTCTTAGTTCAGGGAATGGTCATCGGAGGTGAGCGCACATCGCTTCATCCGCCGGGAGTTGGGGGCGGCCCGACGACCTCCAGGTCCAGTTCGGCACGAGCGCGCCCGAATCCTTCACCAGGGAAGGTCATGTCGCCTCCTTCGACGTGGATGTGAGCCTCGGTCGGGCGGTTCATGTATTCGAAGAACTTCTCGAACACACCGGTGGTCAGCAGTCCGAGCATCTGGGTGCTGTGGCCGGCGAACGAGAAACTGTGCACGGTGCCTGCAGGTGCGTGAAGGAAGTCGCCTTTGGTCAGAAGGATTTCCTTACCGTTCGCGTGCAACAGAATCCGGCCCTCGAGGCAGAAGAAGTTCTCGGTGTGCTGACGGTGGAAATGCAACGGAATGTATGGACTCTTGCCGCCGCTGGTGTGCATCGCGAAGTACGTCGAATCCGTGTTTCGGGAGCGTGCGAGATAAGTGTTGAGTTGGTCCATGCTCGCCCATCGGTCACCTTCGCCGGCTCGCAGGACGTAGGCCGAATTGGACTGAGGCAAAATCGATCCCGACGACGAGGGAAGATCCTTCTTCTCCAGGTCGAGAACTCGAATTCCGTACTGCGCTGCAAGTTCGGACTGACGCGCGTCTGAAACATTCTGGTCAGCGCTGATGTCGAAGACGTGCGACTGCGTGGCGGTGCCCGATTCTGCGCCCCAACTGTGTCCGTCACCGACAGTGAGCCAACTCAGGAATCGCGTGCGATGCGCGAGCATGCGGTACGCGTACGGCGTGCCGGGTGGGATCGACACGGCGTCTCCCGCTACGAGGATGTTGGTTTCGCCCGGAAGCCAGACTTGGAGTCGACCGTCGGTGACGTACAGGAAACGGAATTCGTCGGAGTGCTGGACGAACGGCGTCTCGACACCTGCGCCGCCGTAGACGTAGGCGGCGCCGAACTGTCCACCGGTATCTTGCGGGCGGGCGATGACTGTGAGGAGTTGACCGCCTAGTTGGTATCGCTCGCCTTCACCGGCGGACAGGTGGTAAGGCACGCAACGCCCTGGTAGAGAATCCGATTCGGGAACGGTGGAGTGGACCTCGTCCAAACTCGGAATGTCGAATGTGGTCATGAGAGGGACGCACCTGCTTTCAGCGTTCGAGAGAAAAAGGCTTCGATAGTCGCGAACGACGCGCATGGGTGGCGTTCGACGAACCGTCTCCCGCGGTCGGTGGAGGCTCGGACTGTTGCGGACGCGGACGGATCACGCTCGAGGTGCCCCTGATCGAGACTGAGCCCAGGACCCAGCTCCAGCACGTTGCCAGGGTTGAAGAAGCCGTGGCCGAAACCGTCCACGAGATAAAGGATCACGTCGTTTCCGTAGGCGGCGAGCGAGTCGTACAGGCTGACGCTTTGGTGGTGTGGAACCATCGTGTCCTCGATCCCGTGCATGACCAGGAACGGGGGCGTGCCGCCCTTGGCTACGAGTGCCGGACTCGCGTCGCGTGCGGCGGCGAGGTTGTCTCGAATCGGTCCACCCAACAGTGATGCCTCGGGCGATACTTGTTCGGCTTCGGAGATCGGCGACGAAAGATTCACCAGGGCAGGAAGATCTGCTGGGCCGTAACCGTCGACGACGGCCTGGACTGCTGAGCTGACGGATGAGGCCTCTTCGTGGTCCAGCCGAAGGGTCGAGGAATGGATGCCGGCAAGCGCCGCGAGGTGCCCTCCTGCCGACGATCCCCAGAGTCCAATTCGATCCGGATCCACGCGATGTTCGGCGGCATTGCTTCGCAGCCAGCGCACTGCGCGCCGAACGTCGAGCAATTGACCGGGGTGAACGATGTCCGGTGCCAACCGGTAGTCGATGCTGACCATCACGTATCCCTCGGCAGCGAAATGCTTCGCGAGGTCTGGGCAGGCCGTGCGGTCTTGTAGCCGCCATCCACCGCCGTGGATCCACACGATCGCAGGCAACGGCTGCGGTGGGTCCTTCGGACGGACTATGTCGAGGTGTAAGCCAGGGGCGTACTCGACCGTGGAATGGCGGACATCGGTCGAAACCGTGTCCACGTGGGTGAACTCCTTCGACGTGAACCCGGGCCTGGGTCGTCGCTTTCGCGGTTGTAAGGCCTCTCCTTAGGTCACTGTCTAGTAAGGCAAGGTAGCAGGAAAGGGAGAGATCCGGAAGCCTACGTTTCGATGCTTCGAGACCGATCGGCCATACGGCATGACCCCCTGTGTGCCTTTCCGATAGTGCCACCACCAGAAAGGCGCACAGGGGCTTGCCCCTAAAGCTCCGCTCGTACCACCTTCGCGGCTTCGACGAGGTTACGCAGCGACGCTTCGACCTCGATCGGCCCCCGTGTCTTCAATCCGCAGTCCGGATTGACCCACAATCGTTCGACCGGAACAGCTTTGAGTGCTTCGCGTAGCGACTCCGCGATCTCGTCGACGCTCGGCACGCGTGGCGAGTGGATGTCGTAGACACCCGGACCGACGCCGAGGTCGAACCCGACCGAACTGAGATCGTCGAGCACCTCCATGTGTGATCGCGCAGCCTCGATGGACGTGACGTCCGCGTCGAGACCGGCGATGGCACCGATCACCGCTCCGAACTCGGAGTAGCACAGGTGGGTGTGGATGGCGGTGGAATCCGCGACGCCCGAGGTGGCCAGCCGGAAGGCGCCGACCGACCAGTCCAGGTAGGCGGGCTGCTCCGCAGCACGCAGTGGAAGTAGCTCACGCAGTGCCGGTTCGTCGACCTGAATGATTCCGATACCGGCGGCCTGCAGATCGACCGTCTCGTCTCGAATGGCCAGTGCGACTTGATTTGCCGAGTCGGCGAGCGGTTGGTCGTCGCGGACGAACGACCAGGCCAGAATGGTGACGGGCCCGGTGAGCATGCCCTTGACCGGCTTGTCTGTCAGCGACTGTGCGTACGTGATCCAGTCGACGGTCATCTGTTTCGGACGTGAGACGTCGCCGTACAGAATCGGCGGACGCACGCAGCGGGTACCGTACGACTGGACCCATCCGTTGGCGGTGGCGAAGAACCCGTCCAACTGCTCCGCGAAGTACTGCACCATGTCGTTGCGTTCCGGTTCGCCGTGAACGAGTACATCGAGGTCCAATTTTTCCTGGAGTGCAACAACTTCGGCGATCTCGGCGCGCATGCGGTCGACGTACTCGGCTTCGTCGATCTCGCCCTTGCGCAGCGCCGCGCGAGCGATACGGATCTTCGACGTTTGTGGGTACGAGCCGATAGTCGTCGTGGGCAGCGGTGGCAGAGACAGCAACTCGTCCTGGGCAGCGCGGCGCTCGGCGGCGGGCGCGCGACCGGTCGCCGAGCTCAGTACGGCGTCCAGCCGGCCTCGAATGCTCGCGTCATTGAGTCTGCGATCGTCCTTGCGGGTCGACGCGGCAGCTCGTGCCAGCGCGAACTCGTCCTCCACCGACTCTCGTCCCTGCGTGAGAGCGGTTGCGAGAGTGACCACTTCCTTGACCTTCTCGGTGCCGAACGCGAGCCACGAGCGCAGGGCCTTGTCGACATCGGCTTCTGCGTCGAGAGAGTACGGAACGTGCAGCAGGGAGCACGATGTGGAGACGGCAAGAGTATCCACGCTGCCCAACAGAGCACCCAACGTGCTCAGTGCCGAATCCAGATCCGACCGCCAGATGTTTCGTCCGTCGACCACACCGGCGACGACCAGTTTGCGGGCGAGTTCGGGGACGGAGCCGATCGAATCCTGACCGGCCACGAGATCGACGGCAAATCCTTCGACACCGGTGGACGCGAGTGCGGGCAGCGCGTCACGCAGCGAGCCGAAGTACGACGCCAACAGGATCGACGGCCGCTCGGTCAGTGCCGAAAGCTGTTCGTACGCAGCGCGTGCCGCTTCGATTTCCTCGTCGGTGCGATCACCTACGAGAGCCGGTTCGTCGAGTTGAATCCACTCCGCGCCGGCCTTCGCGAGCCGACCGAGTAGATCCGCGTAGAGGGGGAGCAGTTCGTCAAGCCGCGAGAGCAGAGGCTCGTCAGTGCCGACAGGCTTCGAAAGCAACAGGAAGGTGACCGGTCCGATGACGACCGGGCGGGCTGCAATGCCGTCGGAAAGTGCTTCTGCGAGTTCGGACAAGACCTTGGACGGGTCGAGTGCGAACGTGGTGGACGGCGAGATCTCCGGCACCAGGTAGTGGTAATTGGTGTCGAACCACTTCGTCATTTCGAGCGGCGCGATGGTGTCCGTCCCACGGGCAGCTGCAAAGTAGCGGTCCAACGGATCGGCGACCGATGCGACGCGATCGGGAAGTGCGCCGAGAAGAACTGCGGTGTCGAGCATTTGATCGTAGAAGGAGAAGGTGTTGACCGGGATCGAGTCGAGGCCCAGGTCACGGAGGTCGGCCAAGCCCTGCCGACGGAGGTCACGGGCGACGCTCTGCAAGGCGTCGGCGTCGATGCGCCCCGCCCAGTAGCTTTCGGTTGCCCGCTTGAGTTCTCGATGAGGACCGATGCGCGGTGAGCCCAGCACGGTCGAAGTGAATGTCGTTGTCACGGAGTTTCTCCAGATTGCCAATGCACTGATGGCCACTGCCGGCAGACGGGTACACCTCACAAGACCCCGAGCTGCGGCGGGCAGCACTGCCCGAACCACGCACGAGGTCCGATGGAGATCTACACGCCCATTCCACGAGGCGGTGGACCGTCGGGCACGGCGTGCCCGACACAGTCGGCAGGTCTTCGGACTCGCGGGCACTCGATCGAGTTGGATCGAACCTACTGGCCGTCGCTTCCCAGGCGGATGCCCAGTGCACATGAACGGCGGTCGTTCCTGCTTACCGCTGCGGGACAGTCCCGGATTTTCACCGGGTTCCCTCTCACTCCGTCAGCTTGCGCTGACGGGGCTTCGACGCCGGGAACGGTCTTCGGGGCTCCTCATGACCGTGCCGGGCGAACCAGCTGCATCGATCAGCATAAGGCCAACCCTCCCTGCGCAGTCAAGGAGAGTCGGCGAAGGGCGCTACGCGCGTGACATGTAGGAATTCGAGTCCGGTGGTACGCGCGGAAGATTCTCGGAGGAACGTAGATTCTCCGCCATTTCCACAAGCAGATCCTGCGAAGACGGTGAGAGATCGACGACCCGAGCAGTGAGGTTTCGCAGGCGCACGTTGTGCAGCTGTTCGAGAAGTGAGAGGTCTGCCTCGCCACCGGAGATGGTCGGTGGAGTGTGGTCGGACGGGGCGTAGAAGTAGTCCGGATGGACGTTGAAGAAGTGGGCGAGGGCAGCGACCACTTCGGGTGACGGGTTGGTTCGGACGCCGGTGCGTAGTTGCGACAGGTACGGCGTCGAGATGCGGCAACCGAACTCGGTCATGCCGCGAACGACCATCGCGTTGGTGACGTGAAAGTCGGCAGTCTCGAACAGCGAGTTCAAGCGATCGTTGAACTGGTTCGACATGAGACGTCCCTTCCCCCGTTACGCACAGGCTCCGTCGATTCAATTAACTGCATCATAGCCAGTTATCGAACGATTAGCTGTTTTGGATTCCCACGAAGGGGGCCGTTTGCAGGGAAAATCCCTAGGGTAGAAGGTCCCTACTTTGAGTGATCTGGACAATTCGTCGTCAAGAATCGAAGGGCGGACTATTTGCCGGCGGAGCGGATTCCGGCATCGCGGATCAGAGCCAGCCGTTCGACTCGGCAATTCTCACGGCTTCGGCGCGGGTCGTGGCACCCGTCTTACCCATTGCGGACGACAGGTGATTTCGAACTGTCCCTGCGGACAAGAACAGCGCCCCTGCGATGGCCGCCACGGGTGCGCCGTCGTGAGCAGCGCGCAGTACTTGGGTCTCACGCTCCGTCAGGGGCGACTCGCCGCTGACGAGGCTGTCAGCCGCAAGGGTGGGATCGACGACGCGCAGTCCGGCATGAACACGCCTGACCGCGTCGGCAAGCTGCCTGGCGGGTGTGTCCTTGACGACGAACCCGCCGGCCCCGGCGTGCAGGGCTTTGCGAAGAAATCCGGGACGTCCGAACGTGGTGACGATCAGAACCCGGGTCTCGGGTGCTGCCTCGCGAAGGGCCGCCGTCGCGGCGATTCCGTCCATGCCGGGCATCTCGACGTCCAGAAGCGCGACATCCGGGCGGTGTTCGAGAACAGCGGCCACAACCTCGTCGCCGCGGCCGACCTCGGCCACCACGGACAGATCGGATTCCAGATCGAGTAGCGCGGCCAAAGCTCCTCGCACGAGCGCCTGGTCGTCCGCCAAGAGCAGCCGTATGGTTGCTCGATCGCCCTGGTTGCTCACACTTTCTCCTGTTCGACGACCTGAAGTGCAAACCCTTGCGGTTCGGGATGAGTGATGATCACTCGTGCGCCCGACGCGCCGGCCCGCTCACGCAATCCGATCAGACCGTTGCCGGAAGACGTCGACCCGGCCCCTCGTCCGTCGTCGACGACAGATGCGCTTCTTTCGTCGACCGTGATCCGACAGTGTGTTGCTCCGCTGTGCCGAACCACGTTGGTGACACCCTCACGGATCGTCCATGCGAAGAGTTCTCGGAGGCGAGTGGGGACCATGTCGGTACTGCTCGGCACGTCGTCCTCGATACCTGCCGCACGCAATGCCTCTCGCGCACGGGCTATCTCGACGGGAAGTGAAATTCCACGAAATCCTTCGACGGCCGAGCGCACGTCCGCAAGCGCGTCTCGAGAGAGTCTTTCGAGATCGTCGAGTTCGCTGCGCGCACGTTCTATATCGACGTCCAGTAGGCGGTTGGCCAGTTCGGCTTTGATCGTGATGACGGTCAGCGAGTGCCCGAGGATGTCGTGCAGATCGCGCGCCATCCTCGTTCGCTCTTCCATGATTGCCCGCTGCTCCTGCTCTTCGCGTTCATGGAGCATGGCGAAGTTGCGGCTGATCAGGGACATGATGCCCCAGGTCGCGAATGCGGCCGCGCAGACTCCGAGGGAGAGCCCGGAGTAATTACCCCACCCAGACGAGAGGCTGACTATCTCCACGGAGGCTGCAAACACCAAGGCGAGAATGCCGCCCGCGACGGTCGGTAGCAGCGTCACCGCTGTCACCGCGAGATACGGTGCGGCTGCCAAACCCGTCGGCCCGACGCTGACGATCATCACGGCGGCCAACACGGTCAGAGCGGCCAGAGCCAGTGCAGCTTCGCGAATTTTCGGCCGAGTCATTGTCATTCGGCGCCGCTGTTGAGTTGTGGCGAACGTGTACAGGTAGAGCGCACTGAAGGTGATCGTCGCGAGAATCCCTGTCCAGCCGCGCACTTCGTCGCGCAGATTCCATCCCTCGATCAGCGGTCCGCCGAGAAATACCATCCAGACCGCCGCGAAGAGAACACCGAAACGATTCCGCCGCGGTAGCGCGACGGAATCGTTTCGGTCAGTCGTTTGCGACAACTACACACGCTCCGTATCTCGTTGGAACCGCCAGATCGCTCCGCCGGCGAAGATGGCGAACCACACCAGGATATTGACGATCCAGGTCCAGTGAATGCTATTGCCGGTCAACGGTGCGTGGGCGAGGGCATTGATGCCGAACATCGGCGTGAACTGTGCGATGGTCGCCCACACGGAACCGTCGGTGAGAGGTACGAAGAGTCCGCCGCCGAAGGCGAGCAAGGCCAGTCCAGGGCCGAGCAACTGCATGACGTTCTCACTGGGGAGCAGATACCCCATGAACAGGCCGAAGGCCGCGAAGATCGGCGACCCCAGCCAGGCGATCAATGCTGTTGTGAACCAGAGCGATCCGTCCATCTGCGCAGACGTGAACGCGCCGACGGCGTAGACGACAAGGATCGAGACGAGACCGAGCAGCATCGCCATGATCAGTTTGACGGCGATGTAGGCGACCGGCGTCAGTGGAGTCAGGCGCAGTTGCCGGCTCCATCCCGACGCTCGTTCGATCGAGACCATCGCTCCGCCACTCGTAGTGGCCAGCATCGCGCCGTACAGGGCCATGCTGATCATGATGTACGCGGCGACATTGCCGTGCCCGATCCCGTGGTCGTCGTCGCCTTGACCGAGCCCGAAGACGAGGAAGAAGACGACCGGCATGACGAGTGTGAAGATCATCGTGCGCCGATTGCGGGTCAGACGACGAAATTCCAGTCGCAACAAGGTCGTGTTGAATCCGCCCAGTGGTACGACGGTTCGCTCGGCTCCGTAGGTGTTCGCTTCGATTGCAGTGGTCATCACTTCTGTCCTTCGGAGTTGTTCGACGTGAGTGCGATGAATGCGTCTTCGAGGCCACGCGAGACGATTTCGAGATCGCGAGCCTGCGTGTTGGTCAGCAGGAACCGTGCAACGGCATCGGTGTCGCCCGAGTGCACGAGCAATGACTCACCACGCACCTCGACGGCGTCCGAGTTCGGTATGGCTCGGAGCAGTTCGTCGGTGATACCGGGGACTCGTGCGCGCAGGGTGCGCCCGGACGCCATCGCCTTGACCTCGGCGGTGGTTCCGTCGGCGACGACTGTGCCCTGCCGGACCAGGATGATGCGGTCGGCGTAGACATCGGCCTCTTCGAGGTAGTGCGTCGCAAAAAGCACAGTGCGACCGTGATCTGCGTCGGCGCGGATGGCGGACCAAAAGTCCCGACGCCCTTCGACGTCCATACCGGTGGTCGGCTCGTCGAGAATGAGCAATTGGGGGTTCGACAGCAACGCCATCGCAAACCGCAGGCGCTGTTGTTGTCCGCCTGAGCATTTGCTGACGAGGCGATCGGAGATGTCGAGGATTCCGGCTCGCCCCAGCACTTCGTCGACCGGACGGGATTGGGCGTACAGGCTGGCGGTCAGCTGCACGGTCTCGGCCACCGTCAGTTCTTTGAGCAGCCCGCCGGTCTGCATGACTGCAGACACGAGTCCGCGGGCGATCGCCGATCGGGGTGACATTCCGAAGACACTCACGTCGCCCGACGTCGGTCGGGACAGTCCGAGGATCATGTCGATGGTTGTCGTCTTGCCTGCGCCGTTCGGGGCGAGAAACGCGACGATCTCGCCGGGGCGGATGCTCAGGTCGATGCCCTTGACGGCGAGGACGGTTCCGAAACTCTTGCGAAGTCCGGTCAACCGGACGGCGTCGTGTGCCGATCCTTCAGTGAGTGTGTGCGGTGCCTGTGGTGAATGCCGTGCCTGTGCTGAGGTCATACATAGAATCTGCTCGCTTCGAGGACATGAGCCCTCGTCCGTCCGTCATTCTTCTGCCATGACATTTGTCATCGGGTCGGCCGGTATCTGTTTCGGTGCACTCTGGCCGAGCCGGGCGAGGACCAACCCCGCGATGATTGCTGCGCCACCCACGGCTTGGAGTGTGGTGACGGATTCCCTGACCAGGATCCACGCGGCGACGACCGCGCACAGCACTTCGGTCAGTGCTACCAGAGATCCTATGGTCGGTCCCAGCAGCGTGATCGCGGCGATGCCGGTGAGGTAGGCGATGACAGTGCTGACCAGGACCA
Source organism: Rhodococcus sp. KBW08 (assembly GCF_003852455.1). Taxonomy (NCBI): domain Bacteria; kingdom Bacillati; phylum Actinomycetota; class Actinomycetes; order Mycobacteriales; family Nocardiaceae; genus Rhodococcus; species Rhodococcus sp. KBW08. Next base: position 361,330 of record NZ_QAJJ01000009.1, on the reverse strand, counting down.
GGACCGCCACGGGCAGCCACACGCTCACCGAGTGTTCTGCCACGACTGCGTTCGAGGCCGAGAACTCGAGGGGGAGGATGCCGACGAGCCCGAGTGCGCCGATGACCAGTGCGCTGACCGTGAGCCCCGAAGCCGCGAGCACAACAGGCTGGAGATCGCCGTCCGCACGTTCGGAAATGACGAAATAGACTGCAAGGCATGCCGCTGCGGCCAGTCCCCACGCAACTCCGACGGCACTGATCTCTGCCGATCCGAAGACGTCGATCACCACTGCGGCGCCGATCAAGGCAACCGCCGCACCGAGAAGTGTCTGCACGCTCGGCCGCGCGCCTTTGGTGATCCACACCCATCCGATGACGATGATCGGTGCAAGGTACTCGAGGAGTAATGCGACTCCGACCGAAAGATGTTGCACAGCATTGAAGAAGCACAGTTGAACGCCGGAAATCGCGAACACTCCGTACAGCAGTACGGTTCGCGTGTGGGCGCCGACCTGTCGTAGGCGAGGCCATTGGGTGGCTACCGCGATCACCATCATCACCAGTGCGCCGCCGGCCACGCGCGCGAACACCGCGCCGCCGGGGGACCACCCTGATTCGATGAGAGATTTCGCGAACGGGCCCGAGACGCCGAACGTTGCCGCGGACAGCAGAGCGAAGATCAAACCGTTGCGAGAGTTCACGGGGCACCTGTCAGGAGTAAAAGCGATTATGATGCTGACATTAGGTTGACAAGGCTCAGGAGTCAAAGTGCATTTTGCTGGTGACACGGAATCGGCGCTCGTCTTCGCCGCGTCGTTGGTCAACACGGCTCGCGGTGGCGAGGAACTGTTGCCGGATTCAGAGGAACTGACCAGGTTCCTCGACGCCGATCGTTGGACCGGCCGGCGGGACGGCACTCTGGAGGAATTGGCGTCGGTTCGTGCACTGCGTCCACGACTGCGAAAGTTCTGGGAAGTCACGGGAGTGGACGACGCCGTCGAGGTGGTGAACTCACTGCTTCTCGAATCGGGTGCGAGGCCGCGGCTCACCAGGCACGATGATCTCGGCTGGCATCTGCACGTCACCGCTGACGATTCGCCCCTCGTGGACCGGATGGCTGCAGAAGCGGCAATGGGTGTGCTCGATCTGATCCGAACCGACGAATTCTCGAGGTTGCGATGGTGCGAGGCTCCCGACTGCGAAGCGGTATTCGTGGACTTGTCGCGCAATCGGTCGAAGCGATACTGCGACACCGGAAACTGTGGGAACAGGGCGCACGTCGCCGCCTATCGTGCCCGTAAATCCGGGGCGTGACCAAGCGGTGTTCGCAGGGATAGAACCAGGCTGAGCGAATACCTTGTCGGGAGCCAGGATCGGTCTAGCGTTGTGAATTCGGAACAGATTTCGCGAAGCTAGGAGGACGGTCGGTGGCCGATCGTAGGCGTCCGCTCAAGACGGTGACCGGTGTCAGCGGGGCGGTGAGCATCTACGACGCCGCGATCGACCCGTCGACTTCGACGGTCGCGTCCGCGATCGAAGTCGCAAAGACGGCCGAGGCGAACAAGATCGACGGACTGTTTGCCGCCGATCTCCTGAGCTTCGGTGCGCAGGGTGCGATCGGCGCGCAGGAGCCGTTGATCTTCCTTGCTGCGCTGAGTGCGGTCACCACTCATGTGGGGCTCATCGCGACAGTCACGACGACGTTTCATCACCCGTTCAACCTCGCACGGTTGTTCGGCACCCTGGACCACGTCAGCAATGGTCGAGCCGCATGGAATGCCGTCACTTCCTCACTCGGAGAAGAGAACTACAGCGACCTGGACCTGCCGAGCCCGGAGGAGCGCTACGCCCGAGCGGCCGAATCGCTCGAAGTCGTCAACGCGCTCTTCGACAGCTGGAAGCCCGGCGCCTTGATTCAAGGAGAGGGCTCTGCGGTGCTCGATCCGTCGAGGGTGGTCCCCATCGAGCACCGAGGTAAGTACTTCACCGTGCAGGGACCGTTGAACATACCCTCTCTGCCGCAGCGTCGCCCGGTCCAATTCCAGGCAGGCCAGTCTGCCGGAGGTATCGAACTGGGCGCTCGCTTCGCGGAGGTCGTATTCACCTCTCTCGCAACCTTCGAGGACGCGGTCACCTACACGAAGACGATCCGCGCCCGGGCGGCAGAGTTGGGGCGCGGAGACGAACTACCACTGATATTCAGCTCGTTCCACGCAACGTACGGCGCCACCGAAGCCGAAGTCGAACGATTGGTCAGAGAGGCCGAGGAATCAACGGACTTCGACGCCGGACGCACCAGGCTTGCCGACATGTTCGGCGGTGAAGTGGATTTCTCGGAATTGCCGCTCGACCGGCCGATCCCGGAGTCGTTGTTACCGGACCCGTCGTCGGTGAATCGACGACGGGGCCGGGTCGAGATCTTCGGCAAGCTCGCGTCACAGGGAAAGACGTTGCGTGAGTTGATCATCGCGTCCAAGGATACGGGCCACTGGGCAGCGGCAGGCACCCCGGAACAGCTCGCGGACGCAATCGAGGAACGATACGACGCAGGTGTCCTCGACGTCATCACGCTCGGTGACCTTGCGGATCCGCGTACACGCGATTTCGTCACGAACGGACTGCTGCCGGAACTGCGCAAGCGCGCAATCGTGGGATCCGACTACGTCGGAGGTACCTTCCGTGAGAACCTCGAATTGCCTCCGCTGCCAACAGTTTCCGGCGCCTAGTTGTTGGAGGCGAGTGAGCGCATGAAGAACATGAGGTTGGCCGGTCGTTCCGCGAGGCGACGCATGAAGTAGCCGTACCACTGGCTGCCGTAGGGAACGTAGACCCGCAGGTGATTGCCTTCGGCTACCAATCTGCGTTGTTCGCCGTCGCGGATGCCGTAGAGCATCTGGAATTCGAAGCTCTCGGTTGTCCGCTCGGTCAGTGAGGCGAGTTCGAGGGCGGCGTCGATCATCGTGGGATCGTGGGAGGCGACCATCGGGTATCCGTCGCCTTCCATCAAGACCTTCAGGCAACGCAGGTACGACGCATCGACTTCGGCGGGCTTTTGGAACGCGACGCCGGCCGGTTCCTGGTATGCGCCCTTGCACAGCCGGATTCGTGAACCTGGTCCGGAGAAGTGCCGGCAGTCGGCCTCGGTGCGGTGTAGATACGCCTGCAGGACCGTGCCGAGCGTCGGGAAGTCACGGCGCAACTCCTCGACGATGGACAGTGTCGAGTCGGTGGTGGTGTGATCCTCCGCGTCGACGGTGACCCATGCGCCCACTTCGTTTGCCGCTGTGACGATTCGGTGTGCATTCGCCAGGGCGATCTTCTCGCCGTCACCGGGAAGTGCCTGCCCTAACGCCGAGAGCTTGAGCGAAACCTCGAGGGAGCGGTGCGTCCCCGCCGCTTCGGAAAGCGTTGCGTACGAGCGGAGAAGGGAGAGATAGGCATCGACGGTAGCTGTTGCCTGAGCTGGATCGGTAGTGTCCTCGCCGAGGTAGTCGACCGTCGCGAACCGGCCACTGGTCAGGATGTCGCGTACGGCCGAGACCGCTGCGGGTTCCGCGTCCCCGGCGACGAACCTGTCTACCAGCTTGCGGGTCAAGGACATCCCGGAGACTGTCTTCTCCAGCCGCGACGAGCGTGCCGCCGCCAGCAGTACCGGCCGCAACGGGTTGCTCAGAGAGACGGTACTCATCAACGGTTCTCGCTCTCGGCTGGATCGACGTCCTGGTGTGGGTAACGATGATCGGTGGGAGGAACGAAGGTCTCCTTGACGGTACGCGTCGACGTCCAACGGAGCAGGTTCTGCGGTGAACCGGCCTTGTCGTTGGTGCCCGAAGCCCGCGCGCCCCCGAAGGGCTGTTGCCCGACAACCGCGCCCGTCGGTTTGTCGTTGACGTAGAAGTTTCCGGCGGCGAACCGCAGACCGTGGTGAGCTTGATCGACGGCCGCACGGTCGGTGGCGATCACGGCACCGGTCAGGGCGTAAGCGGATCCGCTGTCGACGCGAGCGAGGATGTCGGCGTAGGCATTCGGTGCGGAGTCGTCGTAGACGTGCAGGGAGAGTATAGGGCCGAAGTACTCGGTGCTGAAGGCCTCGTCACTGGGGTCGTCACCGAGCAGGACCGTCGGCGAGATGAAGAATCCTTCGCGGTCGTCGTAGTCGCCGCCTGCTGCGATGGTGAGGCTGCTGGTCGACTTGGCGCGGACGATCGCGGCGGCGTTTCGGTCGAACGAACGCTGGTCGATGACGGCGCCGCCGAAGTTCTGCAGGTCGGTGACGTCTCCGTACTTCAGCGACGACACAGTGTCGATGAACGTGTCGCCCATCTTGGCCCACACCGACTTCGGGATGAACGCGCGTGATGCGGCCGAACACTTCTGTCCCTGGTAGTCGAAGGCCCCGCGAATCAATGCCGTCGTGAGTACGTCCGGGTCTGCGGAACTGTGTGCGAGTACGAAGTCTTTGCCGCCGGTTTCGCCGACAAGACGTGGGTACGTCCGGTAGTTCGAGATGTTGGCTCCGACTTCACGCCACAAGCGCTGGAACGTTGCGGTCGATCCGGTGAAGTGGATGCCCGCCAGGCGGGGGTCGGCCAGCGCGACCTCGGACACCGTGGGGCCGTCGCCGAGAACAAGATTGATCACCCCGGGCGGAAGACCGGCGGCTTCGAGTAGTTGCATCGTCAGGTACGCCGCGACGGCCTGCGTCGGTGACGGCTTCCAGATCACGGTGTTGCCCATCAGGGCCGGTGCGGTGGGTAGATTTCCGGCGATGGCGGTGAAATTGAAGGGCGTGATCGCGTAGACGAAGCCTTCGAGTGGTCGATATTCGACGCGATTCCACACTCCCGGAGCGGAAACGGGTTGGTCGGCGAGTATCTGGCGAGCGAACGCTACGTTGAAACGCCAGAAGTCGACGAGTTCGCAGGGGGCGTCGATCTCGGCCTGATATGCGGTCTTCGACTGGCCGAGCATTGTTGCAGCGGCGATAGTTTCGCGCCACGGGCCGGAGAGAAGATCGGCGGCGCGGAGGAAGACCGCAGCGCGGTCGTCGAACGAGAGGTCGCGCCAGGCGGGGGCGGCGAGGGTTGCGGCGTCGATGGCATCACGAACGTCCGAGTGCGTTGCGCCCGCATACGATCCGATGACTGAACTGTGACGGTGTGGTTGAACGACGTTCTCCCGCTTGCCTTCCGCAGTTCGGTGGAAACCCCCGATGACCTGCCTGATGTCGGTCGGTGTTTCGGCCAGTTCGGTCAGTTTCGTACGTAGGCGTGATCGTTCCGGGCTTCCCGGTGCGTAATTGTTCACCGGTTCGTTGGCGGGGTGGGGGACATTGGTAACGGCGTCCATGACGATCCTTCGGCAGACTCAGGAGTGGGCAGTTGTCGTGTCGTGAATCAGTCAAGTCGAAAAACGTCGGCGAGTAATCCGCTGAGCGGCCAAACATCGGTGTCCGTGTTTGTCCGATCGTCTGAACCGTTTTCGCAGGAAAATGCACTATTCTCGAAATTGAGGTGTTGCGACGGTCCGGAGAGTGGGTGGTACGTGTCTATCCGTGGTGTCAGGCTCGACGCGGTCCTTCGGGCGCTGGGCGGAGCTTTTGTCGAGCTCGTCCTCGCGCCGTCGGACGCTGACGTCTTCGTCGACTCCGTGGTGTTCGCAGAGGCCGGGGACCTCACGCGCCCCGGAACCGCGGGCGTCGAATCCTCTGAACTCTGGCTCGCTGTCGGTATCGACGCAGCCGAACTGGCGGCGTGGCTGAACCGTCTCGATCAGAAGGGATCAGCGCCACGGGCTGTCATGTCGAAGGAGGTCGCGGGCACGTCGGTGCAGGTCGCGGCACAGCGCGCCGGAATCGCCTTGATAGCTGTCCACCCGGATGCTCGTTGGGATCGATTGTTCACAACGATCCGGGGCGTGCTCGATCATTCGGTGTCCCGACAGGATTCGGACGACATCGTATTCGGTAGTGACACAGACTTGTTCGAGCTGGCGCAAAACGTTGCCGCAATCACGCGGGGGATGGTCAGCATCGAGGACGAGCGTTCCCACGTCTTGGCCTATTCGGCATCGGGAGATGCTGCGGACGAACTACGCCGGCAATCGATCCTCGGTCGCGAAGGCCCTCGCGAATACCTCCGAAAGCTGCAGGAGTGGGGCGTCTTCGAAAGCCTGCGGCGAAGCGACGACGTAGTCGAGGTGCCTGCTCACGAAGACCTCGCGATCAGGCGACGGTTGGTGGTCCCGATACGCAGGATCTCCGAGAACAGCAAGGGGGAGAGCGGTTTCAGTTTCGATCTTCTCGGCACGATCTGGGTTCAGGAAGGCCCGGTACCCATCGCCGGCGATGCCGACAGTGTGCTTCGCGGTGCCGCAGCCGTTGCTGCTCGGCTGATTTCGCGCATCCGAGACGCGCCGAGTAACGAGGCGATACAAATTCAGCGGTTGCTCGGGGTTCGCGGCGGCGGTGTCGATGTTCCTTCGCTCGCGGCCTCGTTGACCATCCCGATGTCCGGACCGGCGATGGTGGTCGGCGTGGCGAGTATCGGCGACGGTGGGCTGCCGTCTTCGGGCGAACTCGTGTCGTCTTTGCGACTGCACGCCAGCGCCTTTCAGCGTGAATCGCTGGTGAGTGCCGTCGGGGCCCGGATCTATGTGCTGTTTCCGCGAACCCAATCCGTGAAATCCACAGTCTCGTGGACCCGTGAAGTTGTCGCGCGTTTGGACAAGGTGTCGTCTTCGGGTTTACGGGCCGCGGTCTCTTCGCCCGTTTCGACGCTTGCCGAGGTGGCCCAGGCTCGGGCCGAAGTGGATCGGGTCTTGGACGGAACGTCCGGGGATATTCGAGTGACCACTCTCGCGGACTCGCGCACGCCGGTGCTGCTGGGCGAAATCATGGACACGATTGCGGCCGACGAGCAACTGCACGATCCGAGAGTCGACGCCCTGGACGTCTACGACAGACGCAACGGGTCGAACATGCGCGAAAGCATCTCCGTTTACCTCGCACATTCGGGCGATGTCCGACGCGCATCCGAGCAGCTTCGGATTCACCCGAACACACTCAGGTATCGGATCAAGAGGGTCGAGGAGATCACGGATACCGACCTGTCCGAGCCGTCGGCCAGGCTGTTGATGGAGATTCAGTTGGCGGCGTCCGCTCGGGCAGTGAGTTCGCCGAACCTGTCGGACCCCAGCAGTACTCTTCGCGAATGATCGACTCAACGAAGATGCCAGGCGCAGCGCGCGCGTACTTCGACGGCGGCGACGCCCGCGACGTGTTCACCGAAGACGCCGTGGTGCGCGACGACGGCCGGATGTACGTCGGCATCGGAGAAATCGTGGCATGGAAATCCGCGGTGTCGACCGCGTTCACCTTCACCCAGAAAATCGAGTCGGTGCACACCCCTGGCTCAGCTGTTGTCGTGTCGGTGAACGTCGAGGGGGATTTTCCCGGAAGTCCCATCCGGTTGCACCATCACTTCACTCTCGACGGTGATCGGATTTCCGCTCTCACGGTGTGCCCCTGATGCCCACCGCCGACGAACTGCTCGGTAAATCCGTCGTCGCCGATCTGGCGGGCTGCCTCGAGCGAGCCTCCGGTCACACACGCCTCGCCCTCGTTCGGGGCAGTGCATCCGAATTCGACGGAATGAGTCTCGGGGAACGCACCCGCGTCGTACGGGACGCGATGACTGCCGAACTGCCTCAGGATCTTCCGGTCTTCGCCGAGGTCATCCGCCGTGCGCTTTCAGAGGTGACCTTCACTGGTTGGATGATCTGGCCGGTCACCGAAGCCGTCGCCGTCACGGCGACACGAAGTGGCTCCGAGTCGGATTTCGACGAGGGAATGGCTCTCCTTGCTGAGCTGACGTCGCGTCTGACCGCCGAATTCGCGATTCGCACATTTCTCGAAACGAACCTCGACCGTTCGCTGGCGATCGCACTCACCTGGACCGGCCACGAAGACGAACACGTCCGGCGCTTGGCGACCGAAGGCACTCGTACTCGTTTGCCCTGGGGACGACGGGTGAAAGAATTGACGGCGCGTCCCGAGTCGACAATCGTCATTCTCGACCAGCTGTATCGGGATGATTCGGAATATGTACGACGTTCAGTCGCAAACCATCTCAACGATCTCAGTCGTGCTGACTCAGCGCTCGCCGTGTCGACTGCGAAGCGTTGGTTGCAGACACCGGATTCCAACACACTGAAAATCGTCAAACATGCATTGCGGACGTTGATCAAGGCCGGCGACCCAGATGCTCTGTCTCTCTTGGGTTTCGCGCCGCCCACCGACGTCGTGGTCGAAGGTTTCGTCATCGACCGAGAAGTAGTCGATGCGGGTGGAGAACTCACCTTCGATTTCGCTGTCACGAACAACAGCAGCGAGTCCGTCACCGTCGTGATCGATTACATCGTCCACCACGTGAAGGCCAACGGGACGACGACGCCCAAGGTCTTCAAACTGACAACACGAACACTGGAACCCGGGGTGCCGGCCCGCATCGCGAAGAGGCATTCCTTCAAACCGATCAGTACCCGGAAGTACTACGCGGGCGACCATGCCGTCGAAGTGCAGATCAACGGCGTACGTCAGGTACGAGGCGAGTTCCGCTTGGACGCGTGAGTGACCCCACCCGTCACTCACGCGCTGATCAAATGCCCGCACTGACGTCAGCGCATGACCTGTACCTGTTCGGCGATGTCGGCAGCCAGGGCCATCGCAGTCAGAGCGAGGCCGTTGTTGAGGTCGTATCGCAGTTGCCCGACATTGCCGTCCTGGACAGCGCGGACTCGTTTCCACGTCGGCGACTCGGCTTCGACGGCGTCGGGGTTCTGTAGTAGTACGAAGTCGGCCTGGTCGAAGATGGCGAGCTCCTCGAGGCTGTAGAAAGTCGAGTCCTTCCGATCGGGCGCGGCATGGGCGGCGTCGGTCAAGACGTTCAGGCCGAGGTCCTGTGCAACCGATACGGCGAACGTGTTGTTCTGAAGCCAGATCTGGCCGTTGTCTGCGCCGGCTATCGCGATCGACTTTCCTTCGAGCAGTCCACCGATCTTGGCCCGCGCTTGTGCAAGTTCGGCGTTGTAGCGGGCGATGACGCGTTCGGCGACTTCGCGGCGATCGAGAGCCGTGAGTTGCGCGGTCATGGCCTGCTTCCAGGACGAGCCCGTCGTGCCCTCGTCGACGACGAGCACCGGAGCGATGTCAGTGCCGAGCAGGCCTTTGTCCTGGTAGTAGTCCCACCAGCCTTTACCGACGACCAACAGATCGGGGTCGAAGCTCAGTATCGATTCGGCGTTCGGTTCGTTGTTCGTCCCACCGAGGCGAGCTGCGCCGGCGGGTACCTGCTGCATGAGTTGCGACTTCGGATCCCAATTGGTCGCGACGATCGGGTACTCGGCCAGTAGCGCAAAATCGAGGGCTCCTCGCGCTTCGAGCACCACCACACGCTTGGGGTCCCGCGGGAGGCGGTAGGCCTGGTCCGCGACGACGATGTCGACCCATTCGTCCGAGGCTTCGGTGCCGCTGGATTCGCTCGAACATGCAGACAGTGCGCCCAGTGCACCGAGCGCCGCTGCACCGGTCAGGAACCCGCGTCGTGTCAAGGAATCGATCAGACGGGTGAATTCGCCGTCCACATCTTTTGTCGACTGCAAGGGGGTTTCTGTCGATTCGATCACAGGCATGAGAAGGCACAGCTCCATCTGGTGTTCTGGGCATTTGAGGGTGCCTTTTCAACCTATTCGACCGTGACCGCCGACGCCTTGCTCGAAAACGCCAACCGCTCACCAGATGTGGCCAGTCCGCGTTGGCGGGTGTCGCAGAGCTCCCTCCTCGGATTCGGCTCGTTGTGGAGGGGCGCGCCCATCCGATCCGAACTCGAGGTATCGTGACCGACATGCAGCGCGTCTATTTCTGGTTTAGCAGGCCGGCCCCGGGTGGGCCTGCCGGCGTAACCACGCGCTGACAACCTCCACCCAAGAGCCGGACTACAGACCGGCTCGCTGGAGTTTCTCTTCATCTCTGGGGTCGGCCTGAGAACAGGAAACCGAAAACCCCATGACTGTCACCATCGACACCACCGCAGCTTCGGACAGCCTCGACGATCAGCGGACTGTGAGTATCAGTCCGCTCGTGTCACCGGCGACTGTTCGGGCCCAGCACGCTCCGGACGAGGTCGCGGCCGCAACCGTGCGCACCGGGCGTGCTGACACCATCAACATCCTCAACGGTGACGACGACCGTTTGATCGTCGTCGTCGGTCCGTGCTCCGTGCACGATCCGGAAGCGGCGATGGACTACGCCCGCCGGTTGGCTGCCAAGGCAGAGGAGTTGCGGGACGATCTGCACATCGTCATGCGCGTCTACTTCGAGAAGCCGCGCACCACTCTCGGGTGGAAGGGCCTACTCAACGACCCCCACCTCGACGGCACGTTCGACATCAACACCGGGCTCGGAATCGGCCGCAAGTTGCTGCTCGACGTGTCGAGTCTGGGCCTGCCGGTCGGCTGCGAGTTCCTCGACCCGATAATGCCTCAGTACATCGCCGATCTGGTCAGTTACGGTGCGATCGGCGCACGGACCGCCGCCAGTCAGGTTCACCGTCAGCTGTGCAGCGCGCTGTCCATGCCCGTCGGCATCAAGAATTCCACCGAAGGTGATGTGCAGGTAGCCGTCGACGGTACCCGCGCGGCGGCAGCGAGCCACGTGTTCCCCGGAACGGATCTCGACGGCCAGGCTGCCTTGATTCGTACCGCGGGCAACCCCGACTGCCATGTCATTCTTCGTGGCGGCAGCGACGGACCGAACTACGACGCCGAGACCGTCGCGGACACCCTTGCCCGCCTGCGTAAGTCGAACCTGCCCGAGCGCGTGGTCATCGACGCGAGCCACGGTAACAGCAGCAAGGATCACGAGCGTCAGGTCATCGTGCTGGACGACATCGCCCGACGTCTGACCGAGGGTGAGCAGGGCATCGCCGGCGTCATGTTGGAGAGTTTCATCGAGGCCGGCCGTCAGGACCTGACCTTGGGCAAGGCGGACGAGCTCACCTACGGTCAGTCGATCACCGACGCATGCATCGACTGGTCCACCACGGCAGCACAGTTGGACCGTCTGGCGCAGGCCGTTGCGGCTCGGAGGGGCTGACGCCCCCGTGCGCGTTTAGGGAGTGCCTGGACTCGCTAAACGCGCACAGGGCCGCTAGGCCAATACTTCTCGCGTGGCCTCGACCAGGCGCTCCAGCCAGGCGTCCGTGCCGACGGCCTGACGAAGTGGCTCGTTGGGCAATTCGATGCTGACCGGCAACCCGGCAGGCAAACTCGACCAGATGTCGGCCAGGGCGATGCCGCCGGTGCCGGGCACCAGACGCTCCTCGCGGGCCTGACGGATCAGCTCTGCGTCCTCCGTGGGAGCAGGGATCGAACCGTCACACATCTGGGCGTAGTGCAGCCACTCGCGCGGGATGGACGCAAGATCCTCCAGCGTGGTCGCCGAGCGGTCGGTGTGGAGTGCGTCGACGAGAACGCTCCGAGCCGGACCGTCTGCCGCCGAGACGATCTCGATGGCGGCACGCGCATCGGGGACCGCGGTCCACGGCATGAACTCGAGGGAAGCGACGATGCCGTAGTTCGCGCACAGTTCCGCGAGGCGGGCATAGGAGTCCGTGAGCCGGTCGCGGTCGCGGTCGTCACCGCCAACCAGAACGGCTTTGGCTCCGAGCTGTGCTCCGGCTTCGAGCAGCGGAACGTAGTCGGCGGGGTCGAAGTCGGCCGCAAGACGGATGATTTCGAGGTCGAATACCTCGACCGGTGAATCGTCCAGTCGACGAACCAGTTCGTTCAACCCCTGCTTGTCCTCGTGCAGAGGATAGGCCGTCGTGCCTGGTGCCGCGGGCATCAGACGAATGCCGATGGTGTCGAAGCCGTGTTTTTCGGCCAGGTCGACGTGTTGCATCGGAGCCGTGTCCAGCACCGTGAGGGCGGCAAGCCCCAGTGAGGGTGTCATGCGTGCGCTCCAACTGTCGTGGCGGCGGCCAGTTCCCGACCTGCCAGATAACCGAACGTCATAGCCGGGCCGAGGTTGATGCCGCCCGACGGGTAATGCCCGCCCATCACGCTCGCCTGATCGACGCCGACGGCGAGCAATCCCTCGATGGGGCGGTCGTTGTCGTCGAGCACATGCGACGACGAGTCCGTCACCAGGCCGGCGAAGGTGCCGAAACTCCCTGGCACCACTTTTACCGCGTAGTACGGACCTTTCTGCAAGGGTGCGAGCGACGGGTTCGGCCAGGGGTTGGCTGCATCTCCGGACCCTCGGTTGAATGGTGTTGTACCGCGACCGAACTCGGGGTCGTCACCGGCCACAGCCCCGATGTTGAAGGCTGCGACGGTTTTCTCCAACTGCACGGGGTCGACGCCGATCTTCTCGGCCAAGTCCCGAAGAGTGCGCCCACGCGTGAGGTATCCGGAGCGCAGGTACGGCTGGATCGGGATCGGCAGGGGCTTGGCCATGCCCAGCGGGAGGTATCGCACATACTGTTGATCGGCGATCAACCACGAACACACTTCTTCTCCCTCGGGAACCTGCTCGACCATCGCGAGTGTGTAGTCGTGGTACCCGAGTGCCTCGTTGACAAAACGCTTACCATTCGCGAGAACTCCGATGACACCGGGCTTTCCGCGGTCGAGGATGTGCGGAAATACCCCTTCCTTGCCGTTGCGGTAGCGAACGATCGAGACGGGGCAGTACGCGACAGGGGATGCGAGTGTGCGGTCCAGGCGGCCACCCACGGATTCACCGAGGGTGATGCCGTCACCGGTGGTTGTCTTCGGGGTGAGCGACCAATGCTCGTTTCCGGTGGGGGTCCGGGGGAACAATTCGCGTCGTCGGTCGATGTCCTGCGCAAAGCCACCGGTGGCCAGTACGACACCGCGTCGGGCACTTACCGAGTAGGCACCGTCCGGGCCTTCCAGGCGGACGCCGACAACGCGGCCGTCGTCATCGGTCTGGAGCGACGTTGCCGACGTCTTCACCCGAATCTCCACCCCCAGATCGAGTGCAGACCGCAGCATCATGCCGACCAACGCGGTGCCGTTGACGAGTTGCTGACCACGGCGCTTGGTGGCGAGGTCGAACATGTGCCTGGTGACTCGAACACCGCAGTGCACAAATGCTTTCGGCGAGCGTGTCGAGTGCAGGAAAGCCTGCAGATCAGGGCCGGCCATGATGCCCATGCCGAGGAACGACGTCTCGTACAGTTGTCGACGAAGCAGCGCCGCGACATCGGGGCCGAGCTTTCGCAAGCTCACCGGTGTCGGTCCGACGGAACGGTGGCCCGTGCCGGCTCCCGGTGTGTCGCCGTGTATGTCGGCGATCTTGGCTCCGGGAACGAACTTCAGCGCGGTCTTGCGTTCGAAGAACTCGACCATCTCGGGTGCTCCGTCGAGGAGTGCATCGACCTTGGCGGCGTCGAAATTGTCGCCGAGTCGGTTCTCCAGATATGTCCGCGGCGCCGAACGGTCCTCGACAACTCCGTCGGCGATGGCAAACATGTTGCGCGGGGTCCACATCCACCCACCAGACCATGCCGTTGCACCGCCGCAGGTGTCGGCCTTCTCGACAACGAGTACCGACGCGCCGCCATGTGCTGCGGCAATTGCCGTGGAAAGCCCGCCTGCGCCGGAGCCCACGACAACCACGTCATAGGTGAGGGGGGTACTGCTACTCATTTCTGCTCCTTGGCAGTTGTTGCGAGGGTCGGTGTCGACGACAGTTCGACAACCTTCCCGGTTCGTGACGATTCGTAGATTGCGGCGATGATGGCAAGTGACGCGCGGGCGTCGCGGCCGGTGACGGCGGGTTCGCGCCCGGTCAGGACGGCATCGGCGAAGTCCTGTACCTGCAGGGTATGGAAGTCGGTCAGTGCCGCATTGACGGCTCCCACATCGAGATTGGCGTCGACGTCGGCGGAGTACGGCGACTGGAACTCCACTTCGCCCGGCACGGTCCAGATTTCGTTGACACCCTCGTGCCCTTCGGGAAACTCGAGGACGCTGGCCATGGCACCGGTGCGCCCGATCACTGTCACACGGTTGCCCAGATTGTGATTGGCACCGGTAGTCGCGGTGACGGTGGCGGTGCCGCCCGAGGCAAAGGAGATCACAGCTGACGCGCTGTCCTCGGTCTCGATGTGCTCACCGTGTGTATGGGTGCGGATGAAGCCGCTGACCGAGACGGCCTCGCCCATGAACCAGGCCAGCATGTCGATCTGGTGCACCGCCTGCGTCATGAGCACGCCGCCGCCATCGGTATCCCAGCGTCCGCGCCACGCGTCGGCCGAGTAGTAACTCGACGGGCGGTGCAGGATGACCGACGCCTCGCCGAGCGTGGGCAGTCCGATCCGGCCGTCGTCGATGGCGTCCCGGATCCGACGCGCTGCAGGCCAGAATCGGCGTTGGAAGAGCACCCCGAACGTGATCCCGGCGCGGTCGGCGGCCTCGATCATGCGGTCGGCGGCAGCAACATCGACTGCGATGGGTTTCTCGCACAACACATGTACACCAGCCTCGGCAGCCGCAACGACCACCTCTTCGTGTACCGGATGGGGCGTGCAGACGGTACAGGCGTCGAGTCCGAGGGCCAGAAGTTGTTCCACGGAACTCACGGCTGCGGGAATGCCGTGGAGTGCCGCGAATTCCTGGGCGCGTCCGAGATCGGGGTCGCAGCAGCCGATTACCTCGACACCGGGTACTTGTTGCAGGGCGCGGGCATGGTTGCCGGCAATCTTGCCGCAGCCGACGATTCCGACTTTCAGCGTCATCAGAAATGTTCCTCTGCCTCGACGTCCCGTGCCGCAGACTCGCCGCGGTCGAGACTGTTCAGTGCTTCGATGTCCTCGCCGGTGAGGGTCACGTCGAGTGCTGCCAGGTTCTCGGCCTGGCGCGTCGGATTCGCGGACCGCGCGACCGGAACCACGCCCTGCGCGACATGCCAAGCAAGAACCACCTGCGCAGGGGTGCAACCCATTCGATCGGCGATCTGGCTTACAACGGCATTGCCGAGCACGTCGCCCCGGCCGAGCGGACTCCAAGACTGAGTGAAGATGCCAAGTTCGTCGTTTGCGCGGCGAACCGGGATTCGAGCGAGCGACGGGTCCATCTGAATCTGGTTGACTGCCGGTGCCTCGCCGGTTTCAGCGACGACGCGGCGCAGGTGGTGCTCGAGGAAGTTCGACACTCCAACGTACCGAACCAGCCCGGCGTCGCGGCAGGCCAGCATCGCCTCGAATGACGAGACGTAACGATCGATCCGCGGGAGCGGCCAGTGGATCAGGAACAGATCGAGTTGATCCAGTCCCAGTCGTTCCAAGCTCTGCTCGAGCGCTCCGCGGATGTCACCGGAAACCTGGTCGTTTCCACGAAGTTTGGTGGTGACGAAGAGTCCTTCTCGCGGTAGACCCGATGTCGCCAGCGCTACGCCGACGGCGTCCTCGTTGCCGTAGATCGCGGCGGTGTCGATGAGGCGGTACCCGGCCTCGATTCCGGAGAGCACCGAGTTCGTGGCGTCGGCACCGACCAGTGGCCAGGTTCCGAGTCCGATGGGTGGCAACGCAGTTGCCACCGGTGCGGCTGTCTGTGCGCTCATGCGTGAACCTCCTGACGGGCCGCAGCAGCGGCGGTGATGGTGACGGCAACGTCGGCTGCGGTCACGAGTGCGGCATGGATGGACCCGCCGTCACCGCTCGCGTCGCCGACGGTATGGACGCCGAGTCGTGGTGCCAGTGAACGGAGTTCGGTCAGAAGCTCCGAGCGCGGCTCGACGCCTTGCGAGATCAGCAGCTCGCCGGGGGCGTCGACTTCGCTCAGTACACCGCCTGTCGAGATCGTGACCGACTCGGCGTCGACTTTCGTGACGATCGAGCTCAGGTAGGTCGTGAGGTTCTCACTTGCGGCCAGGCGCGGCAGCAGCACGATCTTGCCGCGTCGGCCGACGTCGTCTGCGATGGTTTCCTGCGGGCCGATCATGACGACCTGTGTGCCCTTCTGAAGCAGATCGTCTGCGACGGCAGCAGCCTCGCGGTCGGCGCCGAAGATGGTGATTGCTTCGGGGGCAGGATCGCCGGAGACGAGGAATTCGCGGACGTCGCGAACGGTACGGGTTGCTGCTCCGGGGAGATCGACCACGGGGCCGACGCCGCCGGCGGCAAGAACTATCGCGTCGAAATCGCCACCAGAGAGCAAAGCGGCATCTGCTCTGGTCGAGGTGTGGCACTGCACCCCGAGTTCGGCCAGTTCCGCGAGGTACCAGTCCACTATCCGCCCGTATTCGGGATACTCGTGCAGCGTCGATGCCAGAGCGAAATCCCCACCGAGACTGGGGCGTTCGTCGTACACGTCGACGCGATGACCGGCAAGTGCGAGGTCGCGGGCAGCGGCCATTCCGGACGGACCGGCACCGATGACGGCGACCCGCACGGTGGCATCAGCCGGCTGTGTGGGCTGATCCAGTTCACGTCCGACCCACGGGTTGACGGAGCAGGGAATGGGGCCGGCGGCCAGGCTGTCGATGCAGTAGTTGCAGGCGATGCAGGGGCGGTACCGGCCACCGTCGATGGCGCGATTCGGGAAGTCCGGATCAGCGTGCAACGTACGAGCCATGCTGACGAAGTTGGCTTGCCCGGATTCGATGATCCGCGCGGCGGTCTCCGGCGACGTGATGCGTCCGGCCACACCCACCGGGATGTCGAAGTCGCGCTGGTACTGCTCGGAGTACGGCGCGAGGAGACCGCGCGACCATTCGCCGGGCTGGATGATCCATTGTCCCGCTTCGTAGTTGCCTGCCGAGACGTCGAGGAAATCGAGTCGGTTGGTGTCGATGGCGTCGATGTGGGCGCGGGTTGTCTCGGCGTCGAGTCCGCCGTCGACACCTTCGAAAGCTGAGAACCGAAGTCCCAGAGTAATTCCCGGAGCATGCTCGTGTACCGCAGCGATGACTCTGTTGACGAAGAGGGTCGGCTCCGCCCACTCGTCGTCTCGGTGATTGTAAGCAGGGGAGAGGAACTGGTGGATCAAGTACCCGTGGCCGCCGTGTAGGGAGATGACGTCGACGCCGGCCTTCTGGCAGCGCGCCGCGGCTTCACCGAAACACTCGATGATGTGTTCGATGTCGTCGCCGTCGAGTTGTTCGGGCATCTCGCCGCCGACGACCATGCACGGAATCGGTGTCGGCGCAACGGGAACAAATCCGCTGACCGACCCCTGCGCCGTGCGTCCACCGTGGTTGAGTTCGACTCCGACGAGGGCGCCGTGTGCGTGGATCGCCTCGACCATCTTCTTGATGCCGGGAATCCGTTCGTCGACGTCGACACCCATCTGCCGGATGCGACCCTTGCCGTCGGCGCGCACGTAGCTCGCTTCGGTGAAGATCAGTGCCGCACCACCTTCGGCGCGGCGGGCGAGGTAGGCGATGTACTCGTCCGTCATGGTGCCGTCGACTTCGCAGTAGTTGCGTTCCATCGGAGCGGACACGAACCGGTTCCGCAGGCGGACGGTGCCCATGTCGAGCGGTTCGGCGAACGGTGCAGTCACGTTCATCGGTGCTCCCGGTACTTCTCGAGAAAGTAGACGTTCGGTTGTGCTCATGCGCGTGCCGTCTCGGAGAGCATTTCGCTCAGATGGCTGCGCATGCGATCCGTATCGGCTTCGATACCGGTCAGGAGTGTGAAGGTGTCAGAGGCTTGAGCCACGAGCATCTGCCCACCGTCGAGGACCGAGCATCCGAGAGCAAGTGCAGCATCGAGTAATTCGGTGCGCATCGGTCGGTAGACGATGTCGGCAACCCACAAGTCCGAATGGAGCGCAGCGGGATCGAAGGGAGTTCCGGGATGGCCGACCATCCCGATCGGAGACGCATTGACGACGCCGTCGCACGTAGTCAGGTTGGCGGCGATCTCACCGATCACTAAAGCCGTTGTGCGCGTGGCAGGGAAGGCCGAGGCGACGCGAGAACACACATCGGCAGCGCGATCGGGATCAATATCTGCGATGCGAAGATCCGTGGTGCCGGCGGCGGCGAGGGCGTAGGCCACAGCGGAACCCGCCCCTCCTGCCCCTGCGAGCACCACTCGGTCCAAGGCGGCGTCGGGCAAACTGCGTTGCAGTGCGGTGAGGAATCCGCTGTGGTCTGTGTTGTGGCCGATCAAACGGCCGTTGTCGACGACAACCGTGTTGACGGCACCGAGCAACCGCGCGTTGTCGGACAGCTCGTCGAGCGCGTCCACGACAACCTGCTTGCACGGGTGGGTGATGTTCAGTCCGGTGAAATCGCCCCCGACGGCGCCACGCACCACCTCACCGGTTTTCTCGACCGGGATGTTCAGGTTCTCGAGATCGATCAGTTCGTAGCTGTAATCGTCGAGTCCGAGTGCTGATGCTTCGTGTGCGTGCAACGCGGGCGAGAGTGAGGTGGCGATACCCGACCCGACAAGGCCGATACGGTGACGTGTGTATTCGGTAGTCATGACATTCTCCTGCATAAGTGGGGACGGCCCCTCGCGGAGATTCAGCGCGAGGGGCCGGTCCGGTCAAGCGTTGTTGCTGGTGAGCTCTGAGTCCTGCTTGCTCGGCAGGCTCGGCTTCGATAGGCCCAGTTCTGCTGTGGGCGTGCGGTACGTTTCCGGTCCGGTCATTGCCGCGATGGCGGAGACGACGGCGAAGCCCAGGCACATCCATGCAACTGGTGTCCAGTTGCTCTTGTCTCCGGCCGAAATGGCCTGGGCGATAGCCGGTGTGAAGCCGGCAACAAGGAGTCCGAGCATGAGGCTGACGGCCATTCCGGTGTACCGGACCTTCGCGGGGAACTGCTCGGGGAAGTACGCCGGGTACGTGCCGTTGGGCATCGCGTAGAAGATTCCGATCATGACGATTCCGGAAGCGAAGACCATGGGGACGCTTTGGGTTCCGATCGAATGGAAGAACACGAAGATCATCAGGCCGGCTCCGATCGCGCCGACGACGAAGATGGGCTTACGTCCGTAGCGATCCGAGAGAATGCCGAACAGCGGCTGAGTCAGTACGGCAACAAAATTGGCGGTCGCGATTGCCCACAGCATGGTTGAGCGTTCGAATCCCGATTCGACGGCGTACGCCAGGGCGAAGACGTTGACGATGGTGTTGATCATCGCGAAGGTCGAGCTCATGCTGATACGGATCACGGTGCGCCAGTGCGAGCGGAACATCTCGACGACGGGAATTCCGGCCGTCTCATCCTGTTCCTTGAGTTCTTCGAACACCTCGGGCTCATCCAGGGCGCGACGTAGCCACAGGGCAACGACGGTCACGATGATGCTGAGCCAGAAGGGAACTCGCCAGCCCCACGAGTAGAGGTCTTCGTCGGGCAGGCTCGCCACTGGGATGAAGACCAGGCTGGAGACGACGATACCGAACATGATCCCGCTCATGGTGAACGAGGTGAAGAACGAGCGACGGTGATCCGGTGCGTGTTCGAGTGTCAGTGCCGAAGAGCCGGGTGATTCACCGCCGGCGGAGAGCCCCTGAAGTAGGCGAAGCAAGACGAGAATGATCGGCGCGGCGATGCCGATCTGGTCGTAGGTCGGCAGGCAACCGACGATGACTGTCGCAACACCCATGAGGAGCAGGCAGGCGAGAAGCGCGTTTTTGCGTCCGTACCGATCGCCGAGGTGTCCCCACAGCACTGCGCCGAGTGGGCGGGCGACGTAGGCCACGCCCAGGGTGCTGATCGAGAGCAGCGTTGCCGTCGAGCCGCCGCCAGGAAAGAAGATCTTGGGGAATACGAGCGCGGCCGCGGAGCCGTAGATGAAGAAGTCGTAGTACTCGAGGGTGCTGCCGAGGAAGCCTGAAACGGCGGCGCGGCGCGCGTTCGAATTCGGATGTTCTTCGGTGGAGTGCGTGGAACCGGTGGAGGTGATCGGTGGTGCCATGTGAAGTCCTTTCGTCCCGATGGGCCGGCCGTGGCGGCACGTTTGGTGATGCACCACGTATCGGTGACGTCCCTCACCTTTCGGCGGCTGAGACGACAGTGCCACGAAGGACTATGGCGCGTCCAACACTAAATGAGTCTCAGATAATGACGTTTTTGGTCTCAATATCGGGCGTAGGCAGAATCTCCTCGGACGTCTCCAGTGCGACGGCGAGCGCATCGGTCATGTGCCGGGGTGACCAGGCAATTCCGTGATTCATGAACGTCGGCTCGCCGGTGAGCGGGACGAACACACTGCCAGGTGGGGTGATCGCAGCCATCCCGGACGTCATCAGCGCTACGCCGACGCCCGCGGCAACGAGCATGAGGATCATGTACGGATCGGTGATCTCCTGGACGACGCGAGGTCTGAAGTCTGCGTTCATGCAGGCGCGCATCGCGGTTTCCTGGAGGGCAGAGCCGGCCGAGAGCGGGGTGGTCACGAATCCGTCGTCGGCCAATTCACGGAGGTCGATCGCGTCCCTCTCGGCGAGGGGATGGTCGATCGGAAGCACGGCGCCGAATGCCTCCCGTCGAATCAGCCGGGTAGACAGTGACGCGGATTCCACCGGCAGTCCCACGAAGGCCAGATCGAGGGCGCCGCTCTCGAGTTGAATGACCGCGTCGCGAGTCATGATCCGGCCGAGGAGTGTCAGTTCGACTTCCGGATAGCGCTGACGCAACGCGCGGGTCAATGGCGGAAGTGCCTGATAATTGAGCACTCCGGTGAAACCGATCGTGACCCGTCCGTAGACGCCCCCCGACGACGCGCGCGTAGCGTGTCGTGCCGTCTCCATGTTCTCGATGACGCGATAGGCGTGGGGGAGAAATGCGTGTCCGCCGGATGTGAGTGCGACGCTGCGAGTGCTTCGCTCGAACAGCTTGACGCCGATGTCCTTTTCGAGCTTTCGGATCATCTGGCTGAGCGGAGACTGGGCCATCTGGAGCCGTGATGCGGCCCGCCCGAAGTGAAGTTCTTCCGCAACCGCGACAAACGCGTGCAACCAGCGGGTTTCCATCGGCAAGGCCTCCAGGTATTTGACGTTGACGACAAACGCCATATATTCAGAATTTCTACACAGTGTGACGGCAATTATGCCTATTTGCAACATAAATTGAGTGCGTATCGCACAGAAACTCAGGAGTGAAGACGATGCAGAGTTATCCCGAGGGTGTTACCGCGCTCATCACCGGTGGTGCGAGCGGAATCGGTGCCGCCAGTGCAAAGCTGTTGACGGAGAATGGCGTTCGGATCATTACTGCCGACCTTGCCAAGGGTGCGGATGAACAACTCGACGTGAGTGATCCGGTCGCAGTCGACGCGCTTCGTGCTCGAATCGGCAGGGTCGACATCTTGATCAACAGTGCGGGGATCGTCGGGCCGTCGGCGCCACTCGTCGACGTCGATCTTGCGGGCTGGCAGCGTACGTTCCGCATCAACGTCGAGGGAACGTTTCTCATGTGCCGGGCATTCGTGCCGGGGATGGTCGCGTCGGGGTGGGGGCGAGTCGTAAACCTTGCGAGCATTGCGGCCAAGGACGGAAACCCGAATCAGAGTGCGTATTCGGCGTCCAAGGCGGCCGTCGTCGCGCTGACGAAATCGCTCGGAAAAGAGATCGCCACCACCGGTGTGCTGGTCAACGCGATAGCTCCCGCGGCGGTGGAAAGTCCGATGAATGCCGGCACCGATCCGGCCATCCTCGCCCGTTCGCAGTCTTTGACGCCGATGGCGCGAATGGGGAAGGCGGACGAAATTGCCGAACTGATCTCCTGGCTGTCGTCGTCTGCGGTGAGTTACTCGACCGGTGCTGTGTACGACGCCAGTGGTGGCCGCGCCACGTACTGAATTATCTTCTGGGAGAAGTCGATCAGAATTGGAGCAGTGACTGCCACAGTTCACGAGATGCATCTTGGTACTCGAGCATGTGCGAGATCAGGTCTCGCAGTGGCTGCGTCGGTTCGAGTTCTTCCGGAAGAAGTGGATTGCGCACGATGACCGAGATCACCGCGCTGCCCAAAGCAAGTGATTCGCGGGCCGCCTCCTCGCGACTGATTGTCGCCAGGCGTGTTTGCGCCTGTGTGAGTGCTTCACGGGCCCCGGCGATGTCGGCCAACAGTGCTTCCGAGTTCCAGAGTGTGCGAATTGTCGAATCATCCTCGGGGGCAAGGTGATCGATCTCCATGACTGTAGATTCGGGGGCGGTGCCGAGTCGGCGGAGAGTGTGGCGGGCGCTGTCGGTGCCGCCGGCGAGATTGTTCGGTCGGACTGCGAGTGTGGGCTTCCAGTCCTCGTAGCCCGCCAGGCGCAACGCCTGATCGTGCCGGCGAGCGGCAGTGCGGTCGCTTCGCTTGAGACCTGAGTGTTCGACGGCGATCCAGGTGCCGTCCCAGGGGCGTATGCGATCGGTGCGTGTTCGCCACCCCTCGACCTCGCCGTAGGTGGGGATGCCGTCCGGGTTGAGGACATACGTTCCGCGAGCGGTACGACGCAGTTTGTCCTCGCGGCACAGACGGCCTGCTGCCACGCGAATGCTCGAGGCGCTGACGCCGACGATCTCGCCGGCCCGGGTCAGCACGGCGGTGCTGAACTCGGTGTCCGGACTGGCCGTCGCGAGGTCCAGTACGACTCGGGTTGCGGACATTCCTCGATCATTTTGTAACAACTTTTGAACAACTCCTGACAAATTCTGTTACAAGTGGCATGGTGGGTACCGGGAAACCATATCCGCGAGCAGTGAGGAATTATCGTGACCGACTCCGATCGACCAGGTGGCGATGTCTATGTGGAGCGTGACGGCGGCGTCACCGTCATCGTGATGAATCGCCCCGATCGCAAGAATGCGGTGGACGGACCGATGGCGGTGCAGTTGCGTTATGCGTTCTTGGATTTCGAGTCGGACGAGAGTCAGAAGGTCGCGATTCTGTGGGGTGCGGGCGGCACATTTTGTGCCGGTGCGGATTTGACCGCAGTCTCCGACCCCGCCCGAGTGCACGAGTTGCATCCCGAAGGTGGCGGCACCGGGCCGATGGGGCCGAGTCGGTTGGTGTTGTCCAAACCGTTGATCGCTGCGGTCAGCGGATACGCGGTGGCCGGAGGGCTCGAGCTTTCCTTGCTCGCGGATCTGAGAATTTGCGAGGAAGATTCCGTTTTCGGAGTCTTCTGCCGACGCTGGGGAGTTCCCCTCATCGACGGTGGGACCGTGCGTCTGCCGCGAATCGTCGGGCAGGGGCGAGCGCTCGACATGATCTTGACCGGTCGCCCGGTCGACGCTCCGGAGGCGCTGTCCTTCGGACTTGCCAATCGTGTTGTTCCCGTGGGGCAATCACTTCAGGCTGCCAAGGAGCTTGCACACCAGCTGACCGCTTTCCCTCAACTCTGCATGCTCGCGGATCGCGCGTCGGCCTATCGATCTTTTGATCTACCACTTGCCGAAGCACTGCGCGCCGAGGGCGTTGCAGGAAATCCCATTGTCATCGCTGAAGGTGTGCGCGGCGCTGCTGCGTTCGCCGCGGGCGCCGGCCGGCACGGCCGATTCGAGAACAACCGGAATTCGAACGAGGAAACTGAACCATGATGCCCATAACCAGAGACCTGATCGTCCGTGGCGCGCGACAGCACGGCCCGCGAACGGCCGTCGTCTTCGGCGATCGATCGATGACGTTCACGGAAGTGGACGAACTCAGCAGCCGATTGGCACACGCATTCATTGCGCTCGGTATCGGGCGCGGCGCGCGGGTTGCGTTGCTGGTCAACAACTCTCTAGCCAGCGTGCCTGTCGATTTTGCCTGTGTGAAAGCCGGCGTCAACCGGGTTCCACTCAATTCGCGACTGTCGCTCGACGAGCATGCGCGGATGCTCGAGGACACCGACAGCTCGCACGTCGTCTTCGGTCGTGACCTCGCAGACCGGGCCGCGGAACTGTCCGCCCGGTTCCCCGATCGGACATTCATCGGTCTGGAAACGGATGCGGCGGGACAGAGCTCCTTGCTCGACCAGGCGCAGAGCATGCCTTCGGACACCCCGGACGTCGAGGTGGCTCCTGACGACGTGATCCTGACTTTGTTCACCTCGGGGACTACCGGAACGCTGAAGGCTGCGCAGCACACTCAACGTAGTTACGCCGGTATCTGCCGCAACGTACTGCTCAATCTGCTTCCTGCAACTCGAGACGACACGATGCTGCACGCGGCGTCGCTGATCCATGCCAGCGGTGTTTTCGTGCTTCCGTTCTGGCTCCGCGGCGGTAAGACCGTCATTCTTCCTGGATTCGATCCCTCGACGTTCTTGAGCTCGATAACCGAGCATCGTGCCACCGCAATCAATCTGGTGCCGACGATGATTCAGATGCTTCTCGAACGCCCTGATTTCGCGACCGCAGACATCTCGAGTCTGAAATCCGTGATCTACGGTGCGTCGCCGATGCCGCTGGCCACCATCGAACGTGCAATGCAGGCTTGGGGGCAACACCGTTTTCTGCAGTACTACGGGCAGACCGAGGCACCGCTGTGTATCGCCGTTCTACGGCCCGAAGATCACACGGAAGATCGCCTGCTGTCCTGTGGTCAGCCGGCCATCGAAGTCGAGATCAGGCTGCTCGACGGTGAGGGAAACGAAGTGCCGCAGGGAGAACCGGGCGAAATCGTGATTCGCTCGCCATCTGCGATCGCCGGATACTTCAATGCACCGGAACTGAATGCTGACACCTTCACCGAAGACGGTTGGGTCCACACACGTGACATCGGCCAGTTCGATGCCGAGGGATTCCTGTTCTTGAAGGACCGAGCGTCGGACATGATCATCAGCGGCGGATACAACGTCTATCCCCGTGAAGTCGAGGACGCACTCCTGACGCATCCTGCTGTTCGTGAGGTTGCCGTGGTGGGCACCGCAGACGCCAAGTGGGTGGAGGCCGTCACGGCGGTGGTCGTCCTCAAGGACGGGACCGTCGAAAACGACTCACTCCAAGCCTCATTGGTGGCGCACGTCGGCGAGCGACTGGCGTCGTACAAGAAACCGCGTCGGGTAGTTTTCGCCGAATCGGTTCCGAAGACCGCCGTCGGCAAGCTCAATCGGAAGGCGCTTCGAGACGAGCTTCGCGACGCTATCTGACTCCGCGAGTGCGGAATTGAACGCTGATTCTCGGCCCGAGGGCTCTCGCACTCTTGGGGACGCAGTGTTCCCAGGTTCGTTGGCAAGATCCGCCCATCACGAGTAGATCGCCGTGACCGAGATTGAACCGGATCGATTCGCCACCCCCGCGGGGGCGCAGAAGGAGCGGGCGAGCGGCCCCGAGAGACAGGATGGCAACCATTGTGTCCTCGGTGCGGCTTCGTCCCGTGTCGTCCCCGTGCCAGGCAACGCTGTCGGAACCGTCACGATAGAAACACAGCCCCGACGTGGCGAAGGGCTCGCCGAGTTCGTTGAAGTAGTGCCTGCTCAGCGCATCCTTGGCTTCGGCGAGAAGTGCGTCCGGCAGCGGTTCGTTTTCTGCATAGAAGCACACCAGCCGAGGTACGTCGACAACGCGGTCGTACATCTGACGCCGTTCGGAGCGCCACGGGACCGTGGCCTCCAGGTTGTCGAACACGGCCGCGGACCCGGTCAACCAGGCAGGGCGATGGTCGACCCAGGCGCCGGCGGTGAGAATGCGTCGCTGCACGGTGCCGTCGAGTTCGGCCAAAGAAACGCCGAGGTCACCGTTGTCGAACAGAGACGGTTGCATCGTGGCGGTCATGGACACCACAGTACACCGTAATCGAACATATGTTCCCATGAATTTCAATTGCGGTGCTGGACGGCTGTTCATCCTTGCTGGGTGATGTCCGTCGGCGTGAACCTTTGAATACTGTTCTCACGCTATTTCGCCGATGAAGGGGACGCCATGACTGCTCCGCGCCAATCACATGCGAACCATCCTGTCCGACAAGGCTTTGCCATCGGGACGACGGTGGCGGCCGCCTGCCTGCTCTTCGTTGCCGGCGTAGTCGCATTACTGCAAGGCATCGCGGCTCTCGCAGACAACGATCTCCTCGTCGTCGGAGTCAACTACACCTTCGAATTCGACGTCACGACGTGGGGTTGGATCCACATCGTGCTCGGAATCATCGGCATCGCGGTCTCCCTGGGGTTGTTCGTGGGGATGACCTGGGCTCGCGGGATGGCATTCGTGATCGCAGCCCTCTCGATCGTGGCCAATTTCTTGTGGTTGCCGTACTACCCGCTGTGGTCGATCGTGATCATCGCTCTCGACGTCGCTGTGATCTGGGCCGTCGCGACGTGGCGACCCGACGAGGTCTGATCCCTGACCGGAGTGAGTGGTTCACCTGCGACAGGTGAACCACTCACTGCTCGGTGCGGGGGGCCGGAGTCATCTCCGCTTCGGAGAATCGCGTTCCGGGTCGTCGTTCGGATGCAAGTGCTTGGACGATCGTTGAGGGAAGCCGTGGATCATCGAGCACGAGATCCAGCAGATGACGACGGTAGCCAGGCCGAGCCCGATCGAAGCGATCGGTTGCCGGGTGGCCAACCATACGATCAGTCCGATGGCCGTCCCGACGATCAGAATCAGGATGGTGTCGATTCGTGTCGTTTGCATCGAAATCATCGCCTGGCACAGATTGTTTCGCCGGCCCCGCTGGTTTTGGCGGCCCGCCGCCCGGCGAGTGACAGCCGGGGGCAGACCTTGCGCGGCTGACCCCTCGCTCTGGAAATCGCCGCCGCAAGGGATCAATACCCGCGAAATTCGTCCGCGAAACTCCTGGCCGCTAGAACAGGACCTTGGGCCCGTGGCCCGGCGTGCCGAATATTGACTATGACGTAGCGTCATAGTTGATGCTGTTCGTATGCGAATCAGCGACGTGGCCAGGGCGGCAGGCACCACCCCACGGACCGTTCGGCACTATCACCGCCTGGGCCTGCTGGCTGAGCCGAGACGGCTGTCCAACGGATACCGAACGTACGAACTACCCGATCTGGTCAGGCTGATGCGCATTCGTTGGCTCTCTGCCGCCGGCATTCCACTCGGCTCCATTGCCGCAATGATCGAGCCGGAACCGATCGATGCCCGAGAACCGGATGACTTCGCCGAAGATCTTTCTTCCCTGATCGCGGAGATAGACCGGAAGCAGCGCGTCCTCGCAGACCAGCGAGTGCGCCTCGAGGAAATGCTCTCGGCGCGACGTGCCGGCCGGGTGGTTTCGCCGCTTCCGGTGGAGTTGCTGTCTGCGTTCGACGAGTTGATCGCGTCGTCCCCGACGGATTCGGTTCGGCATGTCTTCGAGCGTGAACGCGACATGTGGGAATTGGTGGCGATCTCGGGAACTGCGCCGCATGAACTGTTCTCCACGGCTACGCGATTGCTGTCCGACGAGAGTGACCGGAAGCGAATCGTCGATCTGTACCGCCGTTTCGCCGCACTGGCTGGGCGCGAGGTTACCGAGGCCGCATACGAGATCGCGAACTTGTCGTGCGAGTTGGAGGAATCGCTGGCCGAAGTCCTCGGCGACGTGCCCACGGACGGAGAATCTGCAGGTGTGGGCGTCTCGGTCGGGATCGCAGATCTGGTGCCTGATCCGGCGCAACGGGAAGTGGTCGTGCGCGTCGCAGCACGTCTCATGTCTGGAGGAAGTTCATGATCCGAACATTGTGGTTACTCGCGAGAGGTCGGGTTGACGGAGGTTCCAGCGATACAGCGACTTTCGGCTACGCGAGGGGGACCATGTCGATACCGGTGGCATTTGCAGCGGCGAGTGTGATCGAGGCCGTAGCGATTCATTTCCTGGTTCCATGGCCTTGGCTCCGCATCGTGCTGCTCATCGCAACGGTGTTGTCGCTGATCGCGATCGGTGGGTGGCTTGCCGGACGCGTCGTGCGCCCGCATCTCGTGTCACCTCGAACAGCGGTGTTTCGATCAGGCGCAGGTATACGCGTCGAGGTGGACCGATCACGGATTTCGCGGGTGAGCATGGTCCGAAGGTTCGGTGAGACGGCAAATGCAATTGTCGACGACTGCCTGGTTCTACCGGGGCCCGACGGCACTGTCGTTGACGTCGGCTTCGACCGACCCGTCTCGGTCACGCTCCCGAAACGGCTGTCGAAGGGATCTGGCTCCACTCTGATCGATGGGTTGCGGTTGCATGTCGACCAACCCGGAGAGTTCTGTGCAGCGTTGTCGCGGAACTGAACTCACATCACATCGTCTGCGATCCGAATGATCGATGTCCTCCTGCATGCGGTGGCGCCCAGCCTGCGCCGAGCGCTCGCAGAAGGTGCTTCCGCAAGAGTACGCACGGGACCAAGCAGGTAACACCCGCGCTCTTGATCTGCTGCGAAGGGTCACCCATCTTGCTCCGACCACCGCAGCGGCCGTCAGTGCGGCAATTGAGAAAAGAAACGGGGCCCCGAACGTCGTGATCTGATGGAGGGATGCGGCGGTCATGTACCCGAGGGTTGTCTCGGCTGTCGCCCACACGAGGGCACCGACCGTGCTGTACGGAGCCATCTTGCGGTACGACAGATCAGACATCCCGGCGAGGTGGGGAGTCAGTGTTCGCACGACCGGGATGAATCGACTTGCCAACACAGCAGGGCCGCCGTGTCGAAGGATCAGTGCCTCGGCTCGTCGCAGTAACCGAGTGGGGACGCGGCGAAAGAGCCTCTCGCTGAGGGGACGCCGGTGAAGCGAGCGCCCGGTGCGGTGGGCGAGGAAGTCACCGACCACGACTGCCATGGCGGCGATTGCGATGAGAACCGCCAGATTGACGTGCCCGTACCGGGCCATTGCGCCACCTGTCACCAGAAGTGTGAACGTGGGGACAAGAGCGCCGACAAGAAGAACGGACTCGGCCAGGACCGCAGTGCCGACCAGCGCGTAGGCACCATAAGCGGGTACATGTCCCAGCAGCCCAACCAGATCGATCACGCGTTCACCTGGGGATCAGTCGGGGCGGGGTTCGGTAGGACTTCACGAGACAGTTCCCACACCAGGGCGGGCGGAAGGTTCGCCCAGATTGTCTTGCAGTCCACGGTGAATCGTTGTCGGTATTCGGTGAGAAGCTCCTCGACCTGGCGGTGGCGACGCACTGATTCCCGTGAAGCGGTCACCGAACGCAGTCGACGAGTGCCCCGGTAGGCGAAGTACGTCAAACACCCTCCACCTGTGAGAAGTTCGTCGTAGCGCGTGAGAATGTCCCTCACCGTGCCTGGCGCAAAATTGGTGAACGGTAGTCCGGAAACGATCGCGTCGTAGCGAATGTCATTTTTCATCAATTCAATTCGTGATTCGTGGACATGCGTGCGCGGCCCACCGAATCTATGGGCGTCGCGAGTGAGCTCGCGCAATCGAGCTGCGAAGCGCGGATTCGTCTCGACGACATCGAGTCTGTCGGTCGGAGAGAGCCGGTCGAGCAGCGCCGTTGTGATGGGGCCCGTCCCTGCTCCGACCTCGAGGACAGTGCGCGGACCGTCGAATCGGGTAACCGGTGCAGTCATCGCCCGGGCAAGTGAGATGCTGCTCGGAGCGACGGCGCCGACGTCGCGGAAACCGTCGAACGCCTCGCGTAGGAACATGGCGGAAGAATTGACTCCGGGGCGGACAGATCGAGTGGAGCGGGGTTTGTCATTCACGGATTCGACGCTACGAATATCGGTGAGCAGGAGAATCGGCCGATCGACGACGGTATACCCCGACGAAAGTCGGGGGTCGTGGGCTCCCATCGTCGGGGTCAATCGGGAGCTGTGACAACTACTGTCATTGGCATGACCTGGGCTGAGAACTCGACCGTCCGTGCAACGGGGCGTCTCGTCATCGTCGCGGTGTTCACCGCGACCGCTATCCAGAACTGTGCGTCATCTCTCGACAGCGGATATCGGGTTCCCGGGATCGTCGTCGCGGCAGTTGCCGGGGCATTGATCGCTTGGCAGAGAGTCCCCTGGTACGTCGCCCCAGTGGTGATTACGGCTGCAACCGGCATTTTCGGCTGGGTTCTTCTGCCGCTGCTGGCGTTGGTCCTGTTCGATCTAACAGTCCAGCGGCGCACGAACATCGCCCTGCTCTTCAGTGCAATCGCGATCGCGGTGACAGCATTCGCGCCTGCTCAGGCCACTCCACAGGCAATCGAGATATCCGCGATGATCATCATTCTCGCGTTGCCGATGCTGGCGGGAATGTGGGTCGGACACCGCCGGAAAAGGATCGCGGTGCTCAACGACGAAGTCGCGCGTCTCAAGCACGAACGGAGTCTGGGGGAGGACCGGGCGCGCGCCAAGGAACGGGCCCGGATCGCAGCGGAGATGCACGACGTTCTCGCGCATCGTCTGAGCATCATCGCTCTGCACTCCGGTGTTCTGGAGGCTAAATCGGCGACCCTCCCCGCTCCGATCGGTGATCGACTTAATCTGTTACGCAACGCATCCACGCAAGCATTGTCCGATCTGCGAGACCTTCTCGGGGCCCTTCACGAATCTCCTGAAGATCTGCCGACTCGACCGGTTCTCGTAGATGTCGACGACCTGACCGAACAAGCACGCGCGGCCGGGCAAGATGTCACGCTCGTAGTCGATGGCACTTCAACTGACGCCCCTGTCGCCCATCAGCTCGCTGTACAGCGCATCGTCTTGGAGTCGATGACCAATGCGCGTAAACATGCGGTAGGCGGTTCGGTAACCGTCCGCCTCGCCTACGGACCACCTGTGACTACCGTGTCGGTCGACAACACGCTCGGGTCGGCATCCTCGGATGCAGCCCCCTCCGGCTACGGATTGGTCGGACTCCGTGAGCGAGTGCTCGCGCTGGGAGGTGAATTCGAAGCGGGCCCCACCGACGAAGGCGGGTGGCGAGTCTCAGCTCGAATTCCACACCCCCATCCGGTCGAACAAGATTGGCAGGAAAAATGATCCGCGTAATGATCGTCGACGACGACGCACTTGTTCGACTCGGCCTCACGGACTTACTTGTCGACGACCCCGACATCGAGGTCGCTGCGCAAGCATCCGACGGCATCGAAGCAATCGAGAAGGCTACCGCTCACCGGATCGACGTTGCGTTGGTCGATATCCGTATGCCGAGAATGGACGGCATCGCGGCGATCTCGAGGCTCCGCGCTCTGCCGCATCCGCCGAAAATTATCACTCTGACCACCTTCGATCTCGACGAATACGTCTACGAAGCAGTGGCTGCGGGCGCCGATGGGTTCCTGCTCAAGGACGCTGCTCCCGGCGAAATAGTGCGCGCGGTCCACACTGTGGCTGCGGGATCGGCCATCTTGCACCCCAACGCCGCCAGGCGACTTATCGACCGCTACCACCGCACCGATACGAAGGCGGCAACAAATGCCCGCCAACGCATCGAGTCTTTGACGCCCCGCGAACGGGACGTCCTCGACCTCCTCGCTCGCGGGGATACCAACGCAGAGATTGCGCAGGAGCTCGGTATGCGGGAGAGCACGGTCAAAGCTCACGTCAGTCGCATCTTGGCCGCGTTGCAGACCACAAACCGCGTGCAAGCCGCGCTGCTTGTGCGTGACGCCCAGCAATGACGCCGAGCCACGGTGCTCTACGGCCCTGCTCGCGTATTCACCGAAGCGGATCGACAACCAGCCACTCCACCGTGCCACCGACATTCCACAGTGCGGCGGGGTTGTCGAGCGAGGCTGAGTACGTAGCCGCAGCTTGGTTGCCGACGATTTCACCGCTCTCGCCCGACGGCGGGTTGGGCCGCAGGAATTCGGTGGGGTGCGGACCCGGCCATGCAGGCTCCACTATTGCATCTCACCAACTCCGCAGGATGCGCCTTCCGATAAGTAAGTGTAAGCCGCTGAACATGCCCGACAAGTGAATTGGATTGCGAATCACGTGGGCAGTCGAGTCTGCGACCTCTGCCCATTTCGGTTGATCGACCAGGGGGCAATTCCGCCCGTTGTACTGTGAGCCATGCCGACCCCGCTCCGACGTGCATTCAATATTGGCGTGTTAGCGCTGGCAACGATTGTGGTGGCGGCCTATCTGTATTTGGCCTTCACTTATCGCAGCGCTGATGTCTTTGCGCCGCCGGGACGCATAGAGTCTCTCGGACGGACCTATCTGATCAGCAATTTCCCGCCGCACACTCGTCAAGATATCGAAGAGCGATACGCGCAAGGCCACAGTGAGCAGTACACCTTGGAACGAGGGAGTTCCGTATTTCCGTGGCGCGCTGTCTACCAGTGGCAGAACGACCAGATCCGCGGCCAGGCGACGTCGAGTGCGTACCTGAAATGGGGCGAGACGTACATCAGCTATTCGCTTTCGGGTGGCCCATGATTCCCGCGTAGACCGAGTCGGACTCACATCGCTTCGTCCGCTGCCGCTCGTCGTGCTACTGCTACACCGGACTGCGCCTGCCACCGTTCCTCGATGCGGCCGTACCGCCACACGAGTAGAGCAATCAGCCAGGTGGCGACAAAGAGTCCGACGATGATGAAGCCCATTGCGCCGAGATCCAGGTTTCCGATTGCGCCGAGAATGCCGTCGTGGATGTCGAGTTTGTCGGTGAAGATCGAGATGATTTCCTGGGTCCCGATCAACAGGGCTACTGCCACCGAGAGCCCCGTGATCACCATGTTGTAGTAGATCTTTCGCACCGGTTGGGCAAACGCCCAACCGTAGGCGAAGTTCATGAACGATCCGTCGATGGAGTCGAAAAGCGACATCCCGGCGCAGAAGAGTATCGGTAGGACGAGGATCGAATACCACGGGAGCCCCGTCGCCGCCGCGCCGCCGGCGATCACCAGAAGTCCGACTTCGGTGACGGTGTCGAATCCCAATCCGAACAGTAGGCCGACCGGGTACATGTGCCAGGGCTTGCGGACCATCTTCATGACCGGGCCGAGGATCTTGTTCAGGGCACCGCGGTTGTCGAGTTCCTTTTCGAGTTGTTCCTCGTCAAAGGTTCCGGCCTTGTACTTGGTGTACACCCGATGAATCCCGATGAGAGAGACGAGGTTCAGGATTCCGATCAAGATCAGGAACGTGCCGGAAATGGTGGTGCCGAACAAGCCGGTCCACTTCTCCAGATCGGAGTTGTCGTCGGAAAGGCTGGTGGCCAGTTGCCGCACACCCAAAGCCAACAGGGCGACGAGAACGAAGACGATGGTCGAATGTCCGAGCGAAAACCAGAACCCGACGGACATCGGTTTCTTGCCGTCCGCCACCAACTTCCGAGTGGTGTTGTCGATAGCGGCGATGTGATCGGCGTCGAACGCATGGCGCATGCCGAGCGTGTACGCCGTGACACCGAGTCCGATGCCGAAGACACTGCCTTCGATCGTGTAGTGGCCGGGCACGACCAGACCGAGAAGAACTGCCCACCCGACGACGTTGAGTGCAACGACGGTGACGGTCATCCCGATGATGCTTCGACGCTGGCCTCGATCCAGACTGTGCCAGGCACCGGCGATTCGAGTGCCCGTCGTGGTCATTGTCGTGGACATCGAACCTCACCGATCTTTCAGTCGCGGCCGGCGGCCACACTACTGAAATCGTATAAGTGTTCAACTGTTCAGATAAGCGCCTGGAGGTTACAAATTGCCCATTCGGGAGTAAAGATATTTTGCTCGTCGATGGGAAATGCTCAGGCGAACACGGTGTTGACCAGCGCGACGTAGATCGTCGTTCCGACGACGATGCTCAGGACGGCATTCTTTCGCCACAGGTGCGCGGCGATCGTGGCGCACACTGCAATCAGTTCGGGTAGGCCGTGAGAAGGGGCGGTGATCGACACCCCTTTGAGCGAATACATGACGAGGATCAACATGATGCCTGCCGGCATGTAGATGCCGAGGTAGCCGACCAAGGCGGAGGAGCGCAGTGGCATGAGCGCGGCAAACGGTATCGCCCGCAGTGCGAAGGTGACCACGGCCATGACGGCGACGGCGGCAAAGATGTACGAGGTGTCAGGCATCGATCTTCGCCTTTCGTGAGTCGTAGACGAAGCGGCCGATCAGGAAGAGCACGAAGGCGCCCATCGCAATTGGCAGCATGTGCTCCGGCGCTGCTAGCCGGGCGACCAGAGCGCAGGTGACCGCGGCGACCGGCACCGCGAATCCGTTCTGTGCACGAATCGCTTCGATCGAGAGGACGACGAACAGCGCGGTCAGGGCGAAGTCGAGACCGACGATCGAGTCCGGAATCCACTGCCCTGCAGTCGCGCCCAGGATCGCACCACCGATCCAGTAGGCGTGCAGGTACAGCTGCGAGTAGACGATGGTGCGACCGGTGAGCGTCCGGGGATCGGCAGTCACCGACATCGCGTAGGCCTCGTCGGTCAGTGCGAACATGCTGTAGAAGCGAGCGAAGGGATTTCGAATCTTTTCCAGCGGAAAACTCAAGGCGTAGAAGACATGTCGAAAGTTGACCAGCAGTGCGGTCAGTGCGACGTACGGCAGTGGTGTCATGGCCGCGACCATTCCGACGGCGAGAAACTCCAGCGATCCTGCGTAGATCAGCGAGGTGAAAGCGACTGCCCACCAAGGACTGAGGCCCTGTTGGACCACAAGAACACCGAGCGCGATCCCGAGTGGGAGCAGGCCGAATCCGACCGGCAGCGACAGCTGGAAGGCATGCCGCCACGCCGGGGTTCGCGGCGGGAGTTCGACGGCAGTTGCGGCCGTCGACGATGCTGGTTCGATCACGACGCAAATCTATAACAAAGATCGAGGTGATCGATTGCTCATAATGCCCACATAGTGAACAGTGCGCAATAATAGTGCGATGGATGCCATGGATGACGCAATTTTGTTTCACCTTCGTCAGGACTCTAGTTTGACCAACACCGAATTGGCCGATCTGGTGGGTCTGACGCCCTCGCCTTGCCTGCGCCGCGTGAAAAAGCTCGAAGCCGACGGAATCATCACCGGATACCGGGCGATCGTCAGTCAGGAAGCGCTCGGTCGAGGATTTCAGGTGATCGTCACCGCCGAGATCGGAGTCAATGACCAGGCCACCATCGAAGACTTCGAATCCCAGGTCGCGGCGTTCGACGAAGTGATCGAATGTCGGCGACTGTTCGGAATTCCCGACTATTTCATCCGCGTCGCGGTGAAGGATCTCGCGACGTACGAGAACTTCATGGTCACCAAGCTCAGCGGGCTTCCGGCTGTCTCGAGGGTGACGTCGCTGATCACCATGAAGACCATCAAGAGCGTCGACTGACGCCCGGGCTCACCCGAACCTGCGCCACGTGTCGGTGGTCGGCGTTAACGTCGGAACATGGGATACGAATTTCAAGTCACAGTAGATTCGGCGCACCCGCACGAACAAGCGAAGTGGTGGGCCGCAGCACTCGGGTGGGCAGCGGAGCCTAGCGACGAAGACTTCATCAGGGGCCTCGTTGCCGCTGGTCACGCCAAGGAATCCGACACCACGACCTTCGAGGGAGTCCTCGTCTGGCGCGAAGGCGCGGCCATCAGCGATCCGGAGCATCCTGAACGTCCCCGCGTTCTCTTCCAACTGGTTCCGGAATCGAAGACGGTGAAGAACCGACTCCATTTCGACATACGAGTGGGGGACAAGCGCGAGGATGTCGCAGCGCAACTCGAGAAGGTCGGAGCGACGATCCTGCATCGAGGAGCACAGGGGCCGAGTGTGTGGATCACGATGACCGATCCCGAGGGAAACGAGTTCTGTGT
The DNA here is from genome assembly GCF_003852455.1 of Rhodococcus sp. KBW08. Taxonomy (NCBI): domain Bacteria; kingdom Bacillati; phylum Actinomycetota; class Actinomycetes; order Mycobacteriales; family Nocardiaceae; genus Rhodococcus; species Rhodococcus sp. KBW08. Next base: position 325,684 of record NZ_QAJJ01000009.1, on the reverse strand, counting down.
CAGCTAGCGGTACGAACTCGGAGTGTCGCCGGTCCATCGTTTGAAGGCCCGACGGAAGGCGCTGGGTTCGGAGAATCCCAATCGCGCCGAGAGTACTTCGACGGATTCTCCGCGTCGCAGACCGGCGATGGCTACGTCGCGGAGTACTTCCTCGCGCAGCTGATTCAGTGATGTTCCGTCGCGTCGCAGTAGTCGACGCAGGTGGGGAACACTGATCGAGAGCATCTCGGCGATCTCCTCGGCGGTGGAGGTTCGACCCTTCACCCCGAGTTCCAGGACCCGTCGCACCTGCGCCGACGCAGTGCTGTCGTAATCGCGTTCGGACATGAGCTGAATCGGAGATTCTCGGAGGTACTCCTCCAATGTCTCCTCGGTTTGGATGATCGGTGCACGCATTGCCGAGTTGTCGAACTCCAGTGCCGCTCGCTGCGCGCCGAAGGTGACGGGTGCTCCGAAGATGTAGTCGTAGTCTTGCGCCAACCGCGCATCCGGTGCCGAGTAAGGAAATTCGACGGCCCGCAGGCGGACGCGTTTCCCGATCAGCCACGCGGAAAAGCGGTGCAGCAATATCAGGACGAAATCGGTGGTAACACGTTCTGCTACATCAGGTTCGGCGATACCTTCGCGAGCTCGGACGGCAAAACTCACCCGAGTGCTTTCCTCGCCCTTCTCGATTGACAGTGGGGCGAGCGCCGGCAGTGCGCGGATCACGTCGGACATTCGATCGAAGGCCGATCCGAGATCTGGGCAGTGGATCAGCGTCAGGCAGATCAATCGGAAAGTGCCGCGGGGGACCGGAGCTGATCCGAGGCCGAACAATTCGTCGTCGGTGATCTGCCAAGTGGATTGGATGAAGGTGGTGACTTGTGTCGGGGTGAGTCGGGCGCGAGGGTCGGACAAAGTCTCGAGGTCGATCCCGGCAGTTCGCAGTGCACCCGACAAATCGACGTGATTGTCCGGCGAGAACGCGAGGTAGCGGTGGACGAATGCGGTCGGGATTGTCCGCGCTGTCATGGGTGTGCTGCTCCTTGGAGCAGGTGGAGACGGCGCGCTGCTTCGGACAGAATGTGATCCTGTTTGCAGAAGGCGAAGCGCACCAGGTGCTTCCAATCGTCGCGGTTGTCCGCGAACACGTCGACCGGTACGGCTGCGACGCCGATACGCTCGGGAAGCGCGCGGCAGAAATCTCCCGCGTCGGTCTCACCCAACGGCCTGATGTCTGCGAGAAGGAAGTACGTGCCGCCGCCGGAATGCACGGTGAAACCGGCTTCGGTCAGTGCTTTGCCGAGTACGTCCCGTTTGCCTTGCAAGCTTTGCCGAAGCTCGACCACCCACGGTTGTTCGTTGGTCAGCGCATACGCAACGGCAGGTTGAAATGGTGCACCGGCGACAAACGACATGAACTGCTTGGCTGCGCGAACACCGTCGATGAGTTCGCGGGGGCCGATCGCCCAGCCGGTTTTCCAGCCGGTGACATTGAAAGTCTTTGCGGCACTGGACACCGTGACGGTGCGCTCACGCATGCCCGGGAGCGACGCCATCGGTGTGTGGGTGAGGCCGTCGAAGACCAAGTGCTCGTAGACCTCGTCACTCAACACGATCAGGTCGCGTTCGCACGCGAGTTCGGCGATCGCTCGAAGTTCGTGATCGGTGAACACGGTGCCGGTGGGGTTGTGAGGACTGTTGACGATCAACATCTTCGTCTTGGCGGTGATCGCGCCGCGCAATGCATCGAGATCGACCGCGAATCCGTCTCCCGCGGCTACCAACGGAACTGTGCGACGCACAGCGCCTGCCAATGCGACAGATGCTGCATAGGAGTCGTAGTACGGCTCGATCAGCACTACTTCTTCGCCGGGTTCGACCAGTCCGAGAATCGCAGCACTGATCGCCTCGGTGGCGCCGACGGTGACCAGAACTTCGGAGTCGGGGTCACTGTCGAGTCCGTAGCGGACGCGCCGATCCTCAGCAATGGCCTGCCGCAGCACGGGCATGCCCGGGCCGGGTGGGTATTGGTTGACGCCCTCGGCGATGGCTCGCCGCGCTACTTCGAGCATGGCCGCAGGACCGTCGGTATCCGGAAAGCCCTGACCGAGGTTGACCGCGTCGTGAAGGGTGGCCAACGCTGTCATCTCGGCGAAGATCGTGGATGCGAACGGCTGCAGACGCGAGACGGTGCGGTTGCGGGGCGTCGAAGGCATCTTTGCAGCTTAGTCGGCTGAGACCGCATCCTCACATCCGCTCGGGCGCGGTGCTTGTCACGTTTGAATCGCCGCCGTCGTCCAACTCTGTAGAGAGCATCGAATCCGGTGCCCCAGAACAAACGGAGGCTTGCCATGACTCGCATTCCCGCAGTGACACCGTCAGAAGCCAGTCCGTTGATCAAAGTGGCATACAGATTTGCCGCCAGGCAGTACGACGAAGTCCCCGAGCCCTTCGCCGTCCTGGCCAATCACCGCAAACTGTTCGTCGCCGCTGCCCGTCACGAAATGGCCGTGCAGAAGGCGTCGAAGGTGTTGCCGTCGAACATTCGTGAACTGGCCGTCTATCGCGTCGCCTGGACCGTCGGCTGCTCGTGGTGTGTCGACTTCGGGACGATGCTCTCGCGCCTGGACGGTTTGGACATCGACAAGCTGAAAGGGATCGCGAATTACCGCGATTCACCGAAGTACAGCGAGGACGAGCGGGCCGCGATCGCCTACGCCGATGCCATGACCGGCGACCCCCACGGGGAGAACGGAGTGACGGACGAGCAGGTCGCGGATCTCGAGCGCAGGTTCGGGCGGGCGGGCGTCGTGGAACTGACCTATCAGATCGGGCTCGAAAACATGCGCGCCCGGATGTATTCGGCGTTGGGGATCACCGAGCAAGGGTTCAGCACCGACTCCTGCCGCGTGCCCTGGGCCGAAGAATGATGCGCTGACTCGTCTACGGCAACTATCGACAATGCTCCGCAGATACGTGATCAGGATTGACTAGTTCACGCATCTGCGGATCATTTCGGCTTGTTAGGTCCGCACTTGCGACCTACGATCACCTGGTGCCCAACATTCGAATCCGCGAAGCTGCCGGTCTGCTCGGTGTCAGTGACGACACCGTTCGACGGTGGGTCGACGGTGGGCTTCTCACCGCGACGACGGACGACTCCGGCCGCAAGGTCATCGACGGCGCCGAGTTGGCGGGCTTCGCCCGGTCCAACGCCGGACCCGCTCCGGCCGATCCGCTGACGGGCGCGAGTTCGGCCCGCAACCGGTTTGCCGGTCTCGTCACCAAGGTCGTCACCGACAAGGTGATGGCACAGGTCGAAATGCAGTGTGGGCCCTTCACCGTCGTCTCGTTGATGAGTACCGACGCGGTTCGGGAGCTCGGACTCGAGGTCGGGAGTATCGGCGTCGCAATCGTGAAGGCCACCACGGTCATTGTTGAAACGCCGTAACCCTGAAACGCCGTAACTCTGAAAACCTGGCAACTCTGCAAACACCGTAGTACTGAACATACTGGAGGAAATCCGTGAAGCGTGTAGTCGGACTTGTTGCAGCAGGCGCTTTTTCGCTTGCTCTGGTGACTGGTTGTAGTTCCTCCGACAATTCGTCGTCGGAGACGTCGTCGGCCGCTCCGACCACAACAAACTCGAGCGAGAGTGCCACGGGAAGCATCACCGTCTTCGCGGCGGCGTCACTGAAGAACAGCTTCACCGAACTCGGTACTGAGTTCGAGTCCGAGAACCCCGGTTCCAAGGTCACTTTCAGCTTTGCCGGGTCATCGGATCTCGTCGCCCAGATCACGCAGGGTGCACCGGCTGACGTGTTCGCCTCGGCCGATGCCGCCAACATGACCAAGGCCACCGATGCCGGCGTCGTCGCGGGGTCGCCGTCGGATTTCGCGAGCAATACCTTGACGATCGTTGTGCCGCCCGGCAACCCGAAGGGCATCGCGTCCTTCGCCGACCTGACGAAGGACGGGACGCAACTGGTGATCTGCGCTCCGCAGGTCCCTTGTGGTGCGGCTACGAAGAAGGTCGAGACGGCCACCGGTGAGACCCTCTCGCCCGTCAGTGAGGAATCCTCGGTGACGGACGTTCTCAACAAGGTGACGTCCGGGCAGGCCGATGCCGGCATCGTCTACGTCACCGACGCGAAGTCCGCCGGCGACAAGGTGCAGACCGTAGCGTTCCCGGAAGCCACCACGGTGGTCAACCTGTACCAGATCGCGGTGCTGAAGGATTCGAAGAATTCGGAAACGGCAACGAAGTTCGTCGACCTTGTGAAGGGGCCCAAGGGCCTGGCAGTTCTGAGTGACGCGGGATTCGCTGCTCCGTGACACGCCTACGACCGGCAGTCCGCGCCCCGCTCGGGCTGCCGGTATGGATTTACCTCCCCGCGCTGATCGGCGGGGCGTTTGTCATCGCTCCCTTGGCCGCGATGCTTGCCACCGTGCAGTGGTCGCAGTTCTGGGAACTCGTGACTTCCGAATCGTCGGTTGCCGCGCTGAAACTGAGTTTGAAGACAGCGGCGATGAGCACGCTGTTGTGCATTCTGTTCGGGGTACCGATGGCGGCGGTGTTGGCACGCAGCCGCTTTCGGGGACTGTCAGTTCTTCGATCGTTGATTCTGCTCCCGCTGGTTCTGCCGCCCGTGGTGGGCGGTATCGCTTTGCTGTACACGTTCGGCCGCAAAGGGTTGATCGGTGAGCAGTTGGAAGTGCTCGGCATCCAGATAGCATTCTCGACAACCGCGGTGGTTCTGGCGCAGACGTTTGTGGCGCTGCCGTTCCTCGTCGTCAGTCTCGAAGGTGCGTTACGCACTGCGGGAACGCGATACGAGGCCGTAGCCTCGACGCTCGGAGCCCGCCCCACCACGGTGCTTCGTCGGGTGACTCTGCCGCTGGTGCTTCCCGGTCTGGTGTCAGGGGCAGTGCTGGCTTTCGCGCGCGCTTTGGGGGAGTTCGGTGCAACGCTGACGTTCGCGGGAAGTCTGCAAGGGGTCACGCGTACTCTGCCCCTGGAAATCTATCTCCAGCGTGAGACCGATCCTGATGCAGCGGTGGCGCTTTCGCTGGTGCTGGTCGTGGTCGCGGTGGTGATCGTGGTTGCGGTGCGTGGACGCGGATCGGCGGGTTCGTTATGAGTGGCCTCCACGTCGACATCGAGATTCCGGAGCGCGATGTCGTCGCGGCGTTCGACGTCGCGGCCGGTGAGGTGACCGCCATCCTCGGACCGAACGGCGCAGGCAAGTCGACGGTACTGGCGGCGGTTGCCGGACTACATCATCCGCGGCGTGGGTTGATCGAACTCAATTCCCGTGTTCTCACCGATACCGGTAGGGGAGTCGCGTTGGCGCCGCATCGGCGCGGCACTGCTCTACTCGCGCAAGAGGCACTTCTCTTTCCCCATCTCAGTGCGGCTGCGAACGTGGCGTTCGCGCCGCGCAGTGCAGGGCGGTCGCGTCGCGATTCCGCCGAGTCTGCGCGCCATTGGCTGGACGCAGTCGACGCCGGCGATTTGGCTGACCGCAGGCCTTCACAGCTGTCCGGCGGCCAAGCGCAACGGGTCGCAGTGGCGAGGGCATTGGCTGCTGAACCCGAACTGCTTCTACTCGACGAACCGATGTCCGCGCTCGATGTCGCCTCTGCTCCCGCGCTGCGGTCGTTGCTGCGCCGAGTGCTCCGGACCGGGGATCGTACGGCCGTGCTCGTCACGCACGACGCTCTGGACGCACTGGCGCTGGCCGACACGGTCGTCGTCGTGGACGGTGGCCGGGTCGTCGAACGTGGTGACGTACGAACGGTTCTGACCCGCCCGCGTAGTGCCTTCGCCGCACGCATCGCCGGGATCAATTTGCGTAGCGGCACGATGACCGGAGACGGAGTGCTCAGAAGTCCGACCGGGGTGGATATTGCGGGCCGGACGGAGACCGACCTACCGGTGGGCAGTGCCGCCGTGGCGGTCTTCGAGCCGCGAGCAGTTTCGGTCTACCTGGATCCGCCGCACGGCAGCCCCCGAAACGCATTTGCAGTCACGATCGCGGAGATCGAAAACCGAGGCGATGTCGTCAGAGTCCGAGCCGAGGACGACGCGGGCCAGCCGGGCTTGTCTGCCGACATCACGGCGAGCGCAGCGGCCGAGCTCGATCTGGTTCCGGGATCGGCCGCTACGTTTGTGGTCAAGGCCACCGAGACACTGATCTATGCGCAGGGCGCCGGCTCGTAAACGTCCTCTGCAATCGAATCCGCATAGAGTGACGCGATTTCGGGCGCGTACTTCTCGGCTATCGGCTTGCGCCTGAGCTTCATCGTCGGTGTCAGCTCGTCGCCACCAGGTTCCCAGAACGTGGTGAGTACGCGAAATCGCTTGATCTGCTCCGCCCTCGACAGGCGCGAGTTTCCCTCGGCGACAGCAGTTGCGACGATGTCGACGACCCGAGCGTCCTTGGCTAGTACTGCGGCGTCGACCGCAAGTCCCAGTGCGCGCGCCGCCTCGACCGCGGCGTCGGCGCTGAGCGTGATCAATGCGGTGTTGAACTTCCGTCCGTCGCCGATCGCCACGACCTCACCGATCAACGACGACGACGTCTTCACCGCTGTCTCGATGGCGGCGGGTGACATGTTCTTTCCCGACGCATTGATGATCAGCTCCTTCTTCCGATCGATCACGGTGAGGTATCCGTCTGCGTCGGCCGTGACGATGTCTCCGGTCGAGAGCCAACCGTCTGCGCTTATCGCTTCGGCCGTCTTCGTCGGTTCGCCGCGGTACCCCTTCATGACCAGCGGGCCTCGAACCAGCAGCTCGCCGTCCGCCTCGATGCGCATTTCCATGCCTGGGAGCAGCTTTCCGACGGTTCCGAGCTTGGTCGGCTCGGCCGGAGCGGTGCTCGCGATGCATGTCAGCTCGGACATTCCCCAGATCTCCGAGATCGGAACTCCCAAGGACGAAAAGAACGCCAAGGTCTCCGGCGGAATCGGCGCTGCACCGGAAATTGCCCACTTCAGGTCGGCAAAGCCGAGTTTCGCACGCAGAGCGGAGAGAACCATCGCATCGGCTCGGGAGTACTCCGCTTCCAGTTCGGCGGGGACGGATTCATCAGCCCGCAGGTGTGCGAGACGAGTGCGGCCGACGTCGAGTGCCCACTTCAACGCAGCCCGACGCGCATCGTCCGGTTCGTTGGCGACGGCCGATTCGACGGCAACTTTCAGCTTTTCCCACACGCGGGGGACGCTGCCCCAGATTGTGGGGCGACAATCGGGGAGCGCGGCAGCCACCTGGCCGGGATCCGGTACGACGGTGATCTGGGTGCCGAACACCATCTGCATGTACAGGCAGGTGAGTCGATCCGCGATGTGCGCCGACGGCATGTACGACGTTATGCGGTCACCGAATTCGACTGGGAGGACTGCGCTGACGGCGTTGGTTTCGAACAACAGACACGCATGAGTCGTCTCGACGCCCTTGGGGTTGCCCGTCGTGCCGGAGGTGTAGATCAACGTGGCGACGTCGTTCGGTTTCACCGCACGCCAGGTGCCGTCGAAGTCGAAATCTGATGCGGCAGAAGCCTTCATCTGCTCCAAGGTCACGGTACCGGGCTGGGGGACATGCTCTTGCGCGTCGACTACCACGATCGTGTCGAGTGTGGCTCCGGATCGGCGAACGGTATCCACGTACTGGGCTTCGCAGACGAGAACTCGCGCACCGGAATTGGCAAGGATGTAGTGGATGGCTTCGGGTGCCGACGTGTTGTAGACGGAGAAGGACGTCGCGCCGAGGTGTTGGGCGCCGACGTCGATCGGGTAGAACTCGATCCGGTTGCTCATCATCAATGCAACCGTATCGCCATGTCCCACACCGATTCCGGCCAATCCCGCGGCAACCTCGCGTACCTGTTCGGCGTACTCGCGCCACGTCAGTGTTCGCGCGTCGCCGATGTCACGTAAGGCCACCGCGTCGGGCGCTACAGCCGACACTCGCTGGAAGGCTGCACACAACGTGGTCATGATGATCTCCTGGATGCCTTTGTCAGGGCTGATGCATTCGTCGGGGCCGCAGCGGTGGTTCTGGCTTCGAGTTCGCGGATCAGTTCATGTGCTTGCTTGTCCCCGGCCAGGTAGCCGTCGGCCAGGACGTTGACGAATCCGCGTCCCCACGCCCAGGGTTCCCAGGCTGCCGGTGCAAGGGTCCGCGCGGCGCGGCGCGCGATCGCGTCTGCGATCACCGTGGCGGCACGGTCCGGGGAGATTCGATGACGGAGGGGACCGGGTAGTCGAGCGTCGAGTTTGCGCCCGATCTCGTCGTCGTCGAGTGTGGCGCGTGCAAGTTGTGTATCCACCATCCCGAAGTACGCGATGCCGGCAGTGGCGCCGTAGCCGGCAACCTCGAGACGCAGCGCCCGGCCGAGCGCTTCGACCCCAGCCTTGCTGATCATGTACGAAGCGCCGCCCAAACCGGGGGCGAACGACGCCGCCGATGACACGACGACGATGTGCCCACTGTTGCGGATCACCTCGTCGATGGTCGGATGCACGGTGTTGAAGACGCCGGTGAGATTGACGTCGATTACTCGATCGAAGGCGTCGGGATCGATCTGGCGCAACGTTGCCGGGGGAGGGGTGATTCCGGCGTTGGCGACCACGACGTCGATTCTGCCCAGTTGCTCGATGATCGTTTGCACGGCTGCTGTCATGCGGTCCCGATCGCGGACATCGGCCGTCACCGTCACTACTCGCTGTGACTCGAATGCGCGCTCCGCTGCTGCCAGCGAATTCCGGTTGACGTCGACCAGCGCCACGGTGGCCCCCCGTCGGTGAAGAGTGCGCGCCAGTGCCGCACCGATACCGTCCCCTCCGCCGGTGATCAGCACGACCTTTCCGGCGACGTCGTAGTCGATTCGGCGTCCGGGCAGTGGAATGCCCAGATCGCGGACTGTTCCCGCAATTGCGGACATGCGTCTCGTCATTGCTTCAGTGCCTTCCGTGTAGAGCGCGGATGAGAACCTTGACCAGCCAGTCGATTCGGGCGGTCCGTCGAAACGTCGTCAGTGGTAGGGGCGAACGGAATCGTTGCCTGGTCGTCGACCGGGCATAGGTGAACTCCTTCAGTCCGTCTGGGCCGTGCACGCGCCCGAAACCGGATGCTCCGACCCCACCCAGCGGCAGGTTGGGGACTGCGGCATACATCACGTAAGAGTTCACGGACGCTCCTCCGGATCGGAGTCGTTCGGCAACGGCGGCTCCGCCCTTGCCGAACACGCTTGCTCCCAACGCGTATGGCGACGCATTGACCAACTCCACCGCCTCGTCCATCGAGGCGACCTTGGTGATCGTCATCGTCGGGCCGAAAGTTTCTTCCGTGACGGCGAGGCTGTCTTCGGGGACGTCGACCATGATGGTCGGTTGCACGTACTGGCCGGAGATCGAGCCGAGCCCTCCGAGAACGACACGTCCACCCCGCGACATCGCGTCGTCGATGTGGCGCCGGATTACAGCCACTTGCGAGGGCATGGTGATCGGACCGATCTTGTCTTCGGCACCCGGACCCGCGTGAACTCGGGCAGCCAAAGTGATTGTCTTGTCGATAAACTCGTCGTAGACGTGTTCGTGCACGTATACACGCTCGACGCCCAGACAGGTTTGACCGGAGTTGGACAACGCACCCCACACTGCAGCGTCCGCGGCGGCGCCGACATCTCCGTCCGCATCCAGGACGAGTGCGTCCTTGCCGCCGCATTCCATCAACACCGGGGTGAGGGTCTCGGCGCACGCTGCCATGACTTTCTTGCCCGTCGCGGTCGATCCGGTGAACCCGATCTTGTCGACACCGGCCAGGCACAGTGCCGCGCCGACCGAACCGTCGCCTGTGACAACTTGCAGCACAGGATGTTCAGGGACGACCTCGGCAAACGCTCGGACCAACCATTGCCCGACTGCCGGCGCGAACTCACTCGGCTTGTAGACCACCGCGTTGCCTGCAGCCAGCGAGAACGAGAGCGAACCGAGTGGGGTGAAGACCGGATAGTTCCACGGACCGATCACACCGATCACCCCGAGAGGTCGATACTCCACCGAGGCGGCCTGATTGACCGTCAACAAACTGGATCGGACGCTGCGCCTGCCCAGTACCTTTCGGGCATTCTTCGACGCCCACGCGAGATGTTCGAGTGCCATGGCTATTTCGAGCATCGCGTCGGGGTGCGGCTTGCCCATGTCCCGATGCACGACGTCGGCGAGTTCGGATGCTCGACGCGCGATGATTCCTCGCCACCGATCCAGGCGACGAGCGCGTTGCTCGAATGTCAGTTCTGCCCACCACGCGGAAGCAGCACGCGCGTCGCGCACTGCCTGCGTCACCGTGTCGTCGTTCGCCTGTGTGGTCGTGTCGATCTCGGTCGTCGTCATCGCGGACTTCCCTGAAGTGAGTGGCGTACGGCGCCGTCGGCCCAGCGGCGGGTCACGCGGTCGAGGATCGGTCTGGCCAGTAACAGAATCGGGGCGAACCACGGCTGCGCTTGCACCGCGAACGTCCAGATGAGGCGGCTTCCAGCCGAAGTCGGTTCCAGGACCAGATCTTCGGCGAAGCGTTTGAACCCCGGGAGTGACGCCGACTCCACGTAGAACGTCATTCGGTGCCCCTCGTCCCAGCGGAAGAATCTCTCGTTCAGTGCAGCAAAAGCGCCGGCGCGCACGGTTCGGGTAGTCCCGATGCCGAATGGTCTGGCCGAGGTCCAGTCGGCTCCGGTGATCCCGCGCGCCCAGGACGCGAGCGCTCCATCCGAGGTCAACGTCTGCCACACGCTTTCGCACGTCGCTTCGGATTCGATCCGGTGAGTGATCCGCACCGGCGCGGATCGGATGAAGTCTTCGTCGGCCGCAGCGAGGGAGAATCTTCCCATCACAGGTCCACCACCAGGGATCCACCGGTGGAACGTGATCGACAGGTCAACATCGAATCGGCACGTTCGGATTTGGTGAGCAAGGTGTCTCGATGATCGACGGACCCGGAGAGCACCCGAACCTTGCACGTACCGCAGAAGCCCTGTTGGCAGGAATACGCGACTCCGGGAAGTGCACGTCGTATCGCAGCCAAAGCACTTTCGGACTCGCCCACATCGACGGTGAGACCGGTGCGCGCCAGATGCACCGTGAACTCCTTGCCGTCGACTACCGGAAGCGGCGAGAAACGCTCACTGTGCACCGATCCGGTCGGATTGCCGGCGAAGGTCGCCGCGCGCACCATGTTCATCAGCGGCGCCGGTCCGCACGTGTACACCGCGGCACCGGGATCCGCAGCAGCGACCAGTGTTTCGATATCCGTCGGGCCCGACTCGTCGTCCGGTCGGATGGTAACCCGGCCGCTGGAGTATTCCTCGATCTCGTCGAGAAATGGCATGGCCGTCCGAGTTCGTCCGAGATAATCCAAACGCCAGGGGATTCCGCGGCGGTGACAACGTTGCACCATGGGAAGTAGTGGAGTGATCCCGATTCCGCCCGCAACGAAGAGGTACGACGGAGCAGCGACGAACGGAAAAGCATTCCGCGGCCCTCGTACGTCCACGACCATTCCGGGTTTCAGCGACTCGTGGATCTCGCGCGAGCCGCCCCCACCCTCGTCGATCCTGCGGACGGCGATCCGATACGAGGTCAAGTCGTCGGGGTCGCCGCACAGCGAATACTGTCGTTGCCTTCCCGAGGGGAGAAAGACGTCGAGGTGAGCGCCGGGGATCCACGACGGCAGGGTGATGTCTTCCCTCGGGGTCAAGGTGACACTCAGGACGTCGTCGCATTCGAACCGGACGGACTTCACGTCCAGAGTCATGTCGAACCCGCTGTAGCGGACCGGGCTGGGGCGCGAAAGTATCTGCGCTGCAGGGCTCGACGCAAAGATCCGACGGTATGCGCCCGTAGCCTGCGCGGCAAACCTCAACGACCGAGTCGGTGTGAAGTCGGGTGCGTCGTGAGGACGGTCGGCAGTCGTCTTGTTCATCCTTCACCCTCTCCGGAAGAACGATTGGCGGCAGGTGAGCGAGCGAGGTAACGCATGGCGACGTCCATGTCCCCGATCTGGGACGGATGGAAGCTCGGCCGCAGATACGGGGGGATCTCGGTGACCAGGAATTTCATGTTCGGAACCAGGCCGCGACGAGTGGCGCTGATCAGCTGCAGAGGCCACAGGCGTCCCTTCGCCTTCGACGGGTCCTGTCGGAAAAGGTAATTCATCGAGGCGATGAACAACACGACGAGCGTGAAGCTGGCCAGCAGCGCCGTGCGAACGCGTCTGGCATAGCTACCGTCCACGTACATGTAGGCGTCGAAAGCCACGTTGCGGTGTTCGACTTCCTCGGCGCCGTGCCACTTGACCATGTCGAGCATCATCGGGTGCATACCGGCATCTTCGAGCGCGGGATCGGTGAGCAGCCATTCCCCGACCACTGCTGTGTAGTGCTCCATGGCAGCAAACAGGCCGAGACGTTCACAGAGCCAGGCGTGCTTGGCTTTTCCGGTCAATCCTTTGTCGCCCAGTATCTTGTCCACGAGCCAGTCCATCCGGCGTGACATCGGTTTCATGTCCATGCCGAGGTCCGCAAGATGTTCGCGTGCACCCTTGTGAGACGACGCATGTGTTGCTTCCTGGCCGACGAACCCCACCACCTCCTCGTGCAGGCGGGTGTCCTCGATGAGAGGGAGTGCTTCGGCGAGTGTCGCGGACATGGCCCGCTCTCCCTCCGGTAACACGAGATGCATGAAGTTGATGACGTGGGTGACCATCGGTTCGTTCGGCACGTAGTGCAGTGGTACACCGTCCCAGTCGAATTCGACGTCGCGGGCAGCGATCGCGTGTGCCTCGTCGGTGTAGCGGCGGGCGCCGGACGGTGCGATGACGGGTGTGCCTCGGAAGGCGTTGATGCCGAGCATTATCGGCTCCTCACGGTTTCTCGAGCAGTGGCGAGTGCTGTGGGCGAGACGGGTTCTACGTGCGAATAGTGAGCGAGGTCGGCCCGCTTGGTCCTGGCACGGAAGGATCGGTTGAATCCGGGATAGAAGGTGTAGTTGCGGCCACCGTCGACGAGGTAGTAACTACTGCACCCGCCTGCGTTCCACACACTGGTGGTGAGTCGGCGATCGGTCGCGCGCACGAACTCGCGCTGCACCTCGGCGCGGACGTCGATGCTGCCGATACCGCGTTGGTCCATTTGGAGAATGCAACTCACGATGTACTCGACCTGCGCTTCGATCGTGACGACCTGTGAGGTGTAGACCACCGAATTGGGGCCGAGAATCATGAAGAAGTTCGGAAACCCGCTGATGGTGGTACCGAGGAAGGCCTCGGCGCTGCCGTTCCACGTTTGCGCGAGGCTACGGCCGTCCTTGCCTCGGATGATGTCGAACGACGGGTTGTCTCCCATGCGAAAGCCGGTACCCATGACTATGGTGTCGACTTCGCGGAAAGTGCCGTCCGCGGTGAGTACTCCCCGCTCCTGTACCTCGACGATTCCGTCCGTCACGACCTCCACATTGGATGACGCCAGCGCAGGATAGTAGGTGTTCGAGAACGTCGGACGCTTGCATCCGAATGCGTAGTGGGGGAGCAGCTTTGCGCGAAGTTCGCGGTCGCGTACCTGCCGGCGAAGGTGAGCTCGGCCGAGCGCGGCCAAGCCTTCGAGCAGTGACGGCTTGTACACGAATCCGGGTACCAGGGCTTCTTGAAGGAGGTCGAGCCCCTTGCGTGCGAGTCGTTGGACGAGCGGTACCCGCTCGAAGAGGGTGCTCGGCCAGCCGGTCATCGGCTGATCCGGGTGCGGCAGAATCCACGTCGGTGTCCGCTGGAACACGGTCAACGTGTCTGCGAGCGGTTGCAGTCTGGGGATGATCTGCACCGCTGAGGCGCCGGTGCCGACGACTGCGATCCGTTCGCCGCGAAGGTCGTGATCGTGGTTCCAGGCGGCGGTGTGGAACATCTGACCACGGAACGATTCGAGTCCGGGGAGGTCAGGAGTGGCCGGGGCGCTGAACGGGCCGGTGGCCGCAACGAGGAACTGTGCTTCCCACACGGTTTCCGAGGTGTGTACCCGCCAGATCTGGGCATGCTCGTCCCACGATGCCTCTGTCACGTCCTGGTTGCAGTGGAAATGACCGGTGAGTCCGAAGCGGTGGACACAGTCGCGGAGATAGTCGTAGATCTCCGGCTGCAGCGGATACAGCCGCGTCCAGTTCGGATTGGGCGCGAACGAGAACGAATACAGGATCGAGGGGATGTCGCACTGTGCGCCGGGGTAGGTATTGACCTGCCAGGTCCCCCCGGGTTCCGCAGCGCGTTCGAGAACGACGAAGTCGTCGATTCCGGATTGCTTCAAGCGGACGGCAGTTCCGATGCCGCCGAAACCGGCTCCGATGACGACGACTCGTGTTCGGCGAGTTGGAGTTTCCTCTTCACTGGCCGATGGCCCCGAGGGTGGGTCGATGTCGACCATGTGTGACGCCTCCTGATTGGTGCGTGAACAACTGAACGAAGAGTAAGTCTGACATCATGTGATGTCAACAGCGGTTGATGTCAGAATTTGTTCGACTGACATCAATCGCTGTCAATTCGCTCTCGAGCGTCACCACGATCACCTGAGGTCGAGAGCACTGCCGGTCAGTGAGAACATGGGGGCATGACGGATATCGAGGCTCGGCGCACCGGCCCGCGCAGGTGGCGTGGGCAGGAACCGGAAGACCGCCGCGCCGCGCGCCGGGCGCAGCTGATCGAAGCCGGATTGCAGATCATGGGCACCGAGGGCGCGGCTGCCGCGACCATGCGTGCGACCTGCCGCGAGGCCGCGCTGACCGAACGGTACTTCTACGAGAGCTTCACCAACCGTGACGAACTGTTGGTCGCCGTGCTCGACGAAGTCGTCCTCGGCGCTCGTGACACCATTCTGGACGCTCTCGGAGCCGCGCCTTCCGAACCGTCGGCCCTGATCCGTCACGTGGTGAAGGCCTTCACCAACTACGTATTCAAAGATCCGCGCCGTGGACGCATCATGTTCGTCGAATCCCAGGCGGAACCTGCCCTGTGGGACCGGGGGCGAGAACTGATGGCGGAGTTCACCAATCCGATTTCCGCGTCGCTGGAGCTGATGTACGGCGGCGAGACGGCCGACTCCGCCAACTCCGAACTCAACTCGGTGGGGCTGTTCGGCGCCCTCGCGTTCATCTATCAGGCGCACACCCCGTCCTCCAAGATCTCTCGAAAGCGGTTGGTGGAACACATTTCGCTCATGGTCGAGGCCCAGGCGACCGTCAACAGCACGCCGGCGAGAAAAGAATGAACTCGGTGCCGGTCGCCAGTGGAAAGCGTCTCGGACCCGAAGACCGCCGTGAACAGATCATTGTCAGCGCGGCAAAGGTTTTCGAGGAGAAGCCCTATGCCGACGTCTCGATGACCGAGTTGGCCAAGGCCGCTGGGGTCGGTCGTCCGCTGCTCAATCATTACTTCGGCTCCAAGCGCGAGTTGTATCTCGACGTCGTACGGCGATTCGTCTTCATCCCCGAAGTGGCGGTGGACCGCATTCCGCGATCGGCGAGCCAGGAGAAGCGGATCGCCGCCGTGATCGATCGGTGGCTCGACGTCGCCTGGCGTCATCGAGACATGTGGATCTCGACAGTCATGTCCGACGACCTCCGCCGTGATCCCGAGATGGATCGGATCCTGCAGGACGCGGACGACGTTGCCGCGCGACGCATGATGGATGCGCTCGAGATTCAACCGACTGAAGGCAGCAAGGCCGCTGTTCATTCGGTGATCGTGGCGTACGGAGGATTGGCGAAGGCCGCCAGTAAGCAGTGGTTGGTGACCGGGTCGCTGGACCGCGAACAGGTGCACCTTCTGCTGGTACGCAGCTTGCTGGCAATCGTGCGTGAAGTGCTGCCGGCCTGCGAGGCGGACTCCTGATGGCTCAGAGAGATCTCGCGACGAGGTCTTTCATGACCTCGTTCGATCCGGCGTAGATGCGCTGAATGCGAGCGTCGGCGTACATCTGGGCGATGGGATATTCGAGGACGTAGCCGTACCCGCCGTGCAGTTGTACGCACCGGTCGATCACGGCGCACTGCTGATCGGTGAGCCAGTACTTGGCCATCGCGGCGGTAGTCGCATCGAGCTGCCCGGCAAGGTATCTGACGATGCAGTCGTCGATGAACGTTCGTGAGATACGAGCGATGGACGCGCACTCGGCAAGTTCGAAGCGGGTGTTCTGCAGATCGAAGAGCGTTTGCCCGAACATGTTTCGCGATTTGGTGTACTCGACGGTGATGGCGACTGCACGCTCCATTGCCGCAGTGGCAGCAACCCCACAGATCAATCGTTCGGGCAGTAGCTGTTGCATCAGCTGGGCAAATCCTGTGCCTTCGCGGTCCCCGAGCAGGTTTGTCACCGGCACGCGCAAGCCGTCGAAGAACAACTCGGTGGTGTCCTGGCCCTTCTGTCCGACCTTCTCGAGTATTCGCCCGCGCTCGAAACCCGGTGTGTTGTCGTCGACCTCGGCCACGATGAGCGACACTCCTCGCGCTCCGAGGCTGGGATCGGTTTTGGCGGCAATGATCACCAGATCACAATTGCGGCCGTTGGAGATGAATGTCTTTGCGCCACTGATCAGATAGTCGTCACCGTCACGGACGGCGCGGGTGGTGATGTTCTGTAGGTCGGACCCGGTGCCGGGCTCGGTCATGGCGATTGCGCCCACCCATTCGCCGCTCACCAACTTCGGTAACCAGCGCAGTTTGTGCTCGTGATCGGCGTAGGCATTGAGGTAGTGCGGCACGATTCCCGAGTGCACACCGAGTTGGAGTGAATGATCACCTGCCATCACCTGCTCGTGAAACAGGACGGCGTCGTGTGCGAAAGTTCCTCCTCCGCCGCCGTACTCGGTGGGGATCGACATGCCGGCGAGCCCGAGTGTCCCGAGTTCCCGATATGCAGACTTGTCGGGAAAACCCTGGTCCGCGAAGCGTTTCTGGTGCGGTGTCACGTGTTTGGCGAAGAAGTTCCTCGCCAGGTCGCCAACGGACTCCAATTCGTCGTCCATCCACGGGGACCGTCGTTCTGTGGTCCGGGTTGCAGCGACTGCGGTTGATCCTTGCGTCATCGTGATTTCTCCCGATCGATGAAGTGCGACCCGCGAGCGGATCTGACCTCACCTATCATCCACACTGTTGACGGTGTGTCAATAAGGGAGTGGTCGAATCGACCTCCAGACCCGCCTCGAATGCCACGTCGCCCGCCCGCAAGAATGGGACGACACAGACACGAACAGGCCGGCGCGAAGGATGGGCAGTGGACCCCGAAGAAACATCAGCGGGTCACGAGTCCAGCCTCCCGGCACCGCGGCCGGCGCGCAGCGTCCTGTTCGGATTGCCGCCGGTGGGAAACCGGTATCCAGGAGCTGTTCGGGTCGCACTCGCCCTGGCGATTCCGGCGTCCATCGCCACGCTGCTCGGATTCGGACCTTCTTCACTCCTGGTCGGCCTCGGCGCATTCGCATCGATCTACGGTGAGGGGCGCCCGTACCGGAGCAGATGGAAGGCAGTCGGTATCGCCGCGACGGTGCTGACGATCCTGTCCTTCATCGGGGCGTCGGTCGGGGAGCCGGTCCACCGAGCCATCGCCGAGGGCGCGCCGACGGTTCTCCTGGTCTTCGTCGTACTGATCATGGCGGTCGTGGTCGCGACGTGCGCCTTTACCGTCGACGCACTTCGATTGGGCCCACCGGGCGCGTTCTTCCTACTGCTCACCACCGAGA
Organism: Rhodococcus sp. KBW08; assembly: GCF_003852455.1. NCBI lineage: Bacteria > Bacillati > Actinomycetota > Actinomycetes > Mycobacteriales > Nocardiaceae > Rhodococcus > Rhodococcus sp. KBW08. Next base: position 307,922 of record NZ_QAJJ01000009.1, on the reverse strand, counting down.
TCAGCTCCGTGATCGCCACTCCCGGCCAGCCGCCGGTCGAGGTCGCGACGTGGACGGCTGTCGGCGGGATCAGCGCGGTGGTCGTCTCGATGACGGGCATCCTGTGGGCACCGAGAGCGATAGAGCGCAGCGCGGTACAGGCAGCCGTTTCGGCCGTTGCGGAGTACACGGAAGCACAGGCGACGTACGCCCCGCCGGAGTTGGCGCGAGACAAGCGCCACGCTGCCGCGCTTCGCCTGCACGACGCGTGGCAGTGCCTGTACCGCGGCGCAATCGTCGGGAAGGACCACCCGTTGACCCGCGAACTCCAACGAGCGCAGATCTCGATGGCAAGGGCGATCTCCGACGACCACGATCCCGAACTCATGGCGGACCCCGCATTCGACGTCGACGAGGTCGGTGCTCATCCACCTCTGCCGGATCCGACGATCCGGTATCGGTTCCTCCGCGCCTGCAATCCGTCCAGCCGAGCGTCGATCACGGCCCTTCGGCTGTCAGTGGCCTGTATGGCGGCGGGAACCCTCACTGTTCTGCTCGGCATCGATCGCCCGGACTGGGCGGTGATCGCCGCTGCGATGGTCCTTCACCAGGGGCCGGATCGGATACTGGGCACCTATCGCGGCATCCATCGCATCGGCGGAACCGTTCTCGGGTTGATTCTGTTGGGCGTCGTCTATGCATGCGGTCCGACCGGTCTGTGGATGGTGGCGGTGCTTGCCGTCCTGATGGCGGGGATCGAGCTGTTCCTGGTGCGGAACTACGGGATCGCCGTCATCTTCATCACCGCCCTGGCCATCCTCCTCGGCGCTGCCGGTGGTGCGCACGGGACCGTCCAGCATCTGATTCTCAGCCGCATGCTCGAGACGGCAATCGGAGTCGTGGTGGCGTTGATCGTCCTGTGGACGGTCGGACGCGGGGCACATCGACGGACTTTGGTCTGGGTGGACGAACGCGCCGGCAGTGTCCTGTTCAAGCTGCTGACCGAAATCCGCGCAAGGCACTATGCACCACAGGCGAATTGGTCCGAGCTTTCCGAGCTTCGTCGCGACCTGGACTTCGAACTGCGCGGCAGCACGATGGCCGGGATCGACGCCGCCCACAACGAACCCGAATGGGCGTCGCAGCGGTGGGGAACGCACACCGCACTACATCACCTGGGATCGGATGTGCTGCACCGGCTGTGGTTCGGAACGCAGGTGTCCAGGTCTCACCTCGAAGAATGGGAGTCTCGCTACTTGCGCTCGGGTTCGGTGTGATCGAGCATCGGCACAGCGCTGAACTTGGCTGGATTCGCGATGTCATAGGCCGCGCGCACAACTCCGTCGCGAACGGTGAAGCCGGCGACTCGCGCGGCGAACTGTGGGTACTGGTCGTCCCCGGGTGAGCCGGCGAATACACCGCCGAGCTGTCCATTGACGAGAACCGGTGACATCGAGAACACCGCAGCGGGTCCGTACTTGCGCGCCAACCCCAGGTAGAACCGCGCCACGCGATCACTGCCACGGACGATGTTGACCGCCGTGCGGGTGGTTCCGCCTGCGTCACCGATCAGCACGGCATCGGGATCGAGTGCATCGATCACGGCGTTCAGATCTCCACTCGCGATAGCCGTCACCAATCGTTCGACTGCGGCGGAATGCTCCTCGCTGCTGACCGGTACCGGCGCCGATGCTGCGGCTTTCCGAGCCCGTGAAGCCAACTGTCGGGCGGCGGCGACTTCGATGTCGAGGATGCGGGCCACCTCGGCGAACGGTACGTCGAAGCCGTCGTGCAGGACGAAGGCGACTCGTTGAGCGGGCGTGAGGGTGTCCAGGACGACGAGGGCAGCAAAGCGATTCTGTTCCTGAGCCACCACGTACGCGAGCGGATCGGGTGTCGCTGAGGGTGTGCTCGCGGTGGCGTCGACGGCCGTGACGATCGGCTCCGGAAGCCACTGTCCTACATAGCTTTCTCTGCGCACCGCGGCCGACTTGAGATGATCGAGACAGATCCGCCCGACAACGGTGGTGAGCCATCCGCGCAGTTCGCGGATCTCGAGGTCGGCACCTTCTCGTGATTGCGCGACTTGTAAGCGTATCCATGTTTCCTGCACCGCGTCCTGGGCGTCACTGAAACTGCCGGTGAGCCGGTAGGCCACCGACGTCAGATGGCCACGGTGTTGCTCGAAGTCCTGCGCAGTCGTCGGCGAAAGCATGCCATCATGATACGGACCTGACACTTTAAATCCGGCATGAATGTAACCGTTGACCCAGGTAGTGGGTGCCGACGTATGGTTTCGGCACTGCTTACGGCTCGATTCCGTCGTCACATTCATTGGAGTCCCACGTGTTTCGGTCTTTCCCGCTCATGTCGCTCAACTGTTGTCGTTGAACTGACATTCCCCACACCTGCCTGTGCCGAGCGCCGCACACGGCGCTCCGGACAGGTGTAGCCGAGAACTGAACCAATCATCTTCTACAGGAAGCCACTTCATGATTCGCCCTCGTTTCGCGCGCTCGGTAGCCGCGGTCGTCGCTCTTGTCACTCTGTCCAGCTTCGCCGTTGCCTGCTCGGGCTCCTCCGACGAAGTGGTCAAGACCGCCGACGGCAAGACCGTCCTGCGGTACGAAGGCAGCACCGGACAGGTCATCTACCCCGAGTTGGCCGCCGACCTCGGCTACTTCAACGACGTGGAGCTCAACTGGATCGGTGACACGACCAGCGGCCCTCAGAGCATTCAGAACGCGGCGACCGGTCAAACCGAGTTCGGTGGAGCGTTCAACGGTGCCGTGGTGAAGTTGGCTTCCGCAGGTTCACCGATCACCTCGGTCATCGGGTACTACGGCTCGGACAAGGAGAGCTTCAACGGGTACTACGTGCTCGACGACAGTCCGATCAAGTCTGCGAAGGACTTGATCGGCAAGAAGGTCGGGATGAATACCCTCGGCGCACACCACGAGTTCGTCGTGCGTGAATGGCTTGCGCGACAGGGGCTTACGCCGGACGAGATCAAGCAGGTGGAATTGATCGTGGTGCCGCCGGTCAACACGGAACAAGCGCTGCGGCAGGGACAGATCGACGTCGCCACTCTCGGCTCGGTCTTCCGTGACTCCGCGCTCGAACGTGGTGGTCTTCGTGAGCTGTTCACGGACGAGTCGCTGTTCGGCTCGTTCACCTACGGCACGTTGGTGTTCCGTGACGACTACATCGCGCAGAACAAGGAGGCGGTCGCCGATTTCGTTCAGGGAACAGCGCGAGCCATCCGGTGGACTCAGACGCACCCACGTGAGGAAGTGATCGCGAAGCTGACCTCGATCATCAACAACCGAGGACGCAACGAGGACACCAAGCTCATCAGCTACTGGAAGAGTCCGGGAGTCGCCGGCCCTGGCGGAACGATCACCGATACCGAGATCAGCACGTGGATCGACTGGCTCACCCGAAACGGCGAACTCGAAGAGGGGAAGTTGAAGCCGTCGGACATCTACACCAACGAGTTCAATCCATACGCCAACGGAACGTATTCACCCGACAGCGGCGCTGACGGACAGGCACTGGAGGCAGCAAAATGAGCACAGAACCGAAACTACGGCTCGAGCACGTCACCAAACAGTTCGACATTCGTGGGACCGACGAGGTTTTCACCGCAGTCGAGGACATCAACATCGACGTGGCGCCGGGGGAGTTCCTGGTACTCGTAGGGCCGAGTGGTTGCGGCAAGTCAACTCTCCTTGACCTTCTCGGTGGACTCAGTTCACCCACTTCCGGTCGAATCCTTCTGGACGGCAAGCAGATCACCGGCCCCGGCTTGGACAGGGGCATCGTCTTCCAGCAGTACGCACTGCTTCCGTGGCGCACTGCACGTCACAACATCGAGTTCGGCCTCGAGGCGAAGGGCGTCAAGAAAAGCGAGCGACGCGAACTCGCCGAGCACTACCTCGAACTGGTCGGTCTGCAAGGCTTCGCGGATCGCTATCCGCACGAGTTGTCCGGCGGAATGAAGCAGCGAGTTGCGATTGCTCGCAGCCTGGCCTTCGATCCCGAGGTGTTGCTGATGGACGAACCGTTTGCAGCCCTGGACGCACAGACACGGGAGTCGCTGCAGGATGAGCTTCTGCGCATCTGGAAGGCCACCGGCAAGACGATCCTGTTCATCACCCACGGAATCGACGAGGCCATCTACCTCGGACAACGTGTTGCCGTGCTGACCTCGAGGCCGGGGCGCGTCAAGACGATCGTCGACATCGACATCGACAGGTCCGGCGACGACGTGCGATCCGGTGAGGAGTTCCGAGTGTTCCGGCACCGGATCTGGACACTGCTGCACGGTGAAGTCGAGCGCGCCCGCGCCGGCGAACTCGATCCCGCCAAGGAGGTTGCACATGTCTAGCGCATTGGCAACACCGGACGTGGTTGTCGACCCGAAACCGTTGCCCGACAAAACACCTGACATTGCGCAGCGGAGCCAGGCCGGCGGCAAGGCGGCGCGTTACGTCGGTTCCGCCGCGTGGCGGATCGCCAAGCCGTCGATTGCGATCGCGATTTTCCTCGGGATCTGGGAAGCGGCACCTCGGCTCGGGCTGGTGGACAAGGTTTTCCTCCCACCCTTCACCGAAGTCGTGTCCGCATTCTTCACCCTCGCCGAGAACGGGCAACTGCAAGAACATGTTTCAGCCAGCCTGACGCGTGCACTGACCGGATTCTTCGTGGCCATCGCGATCGCGATCCCGTTGGGAATTGCGATCGCCTGGTACCGCCCGGTCTCCGACTTCCTCAACCCGATTCTCGAATTGTTCCGTAACACTGCAGCCTTGGCGCTGCTTCCCGTCTTCGTGCTGATTCTGGGAATCGGTGAGGAATCGAAGATCGCCCTGGTGATCTACGCCTGCACCTTCCCGATTCTGCTCAACACCATTTCCGGTGTCCGCACGGTCGATCCGCTGCTGATCAAGTCCGCTGCCTCGCTGGGGTTCTCCTCGATTCGGCTGTTCCAGAAGGTGGTTCTACCCGCTGCGGTGCCCACGATCTTCACCGGAATTCGCATGGCCGCCGCATCGTCGATTCTCGTACTGATCGCCGCCGAAATGGTCGGGGCCAAAGCCGGTCTCGGGTATCTGATCACCGCCTCACAACTCAACTTCCAGATCCCGAACATGTACGCGGGTATCGTCGCGATCTCGTTGCTGGGTCTGACGATCAACGCGATTCTGGTCCTGATCGAACGTCGGCTCTCGCGCTGGCGCGTCACGACCTGACCACACTTTCACGGAAAGATTCTGCGAACTCATGTCCGAACGACAATTTCATCTGAACGCCTTCCTGATGGGCGTCGGCCATCACGAGGCGGCGTGGCGCCACCCACACACAAATGCGGCCAACCTTCTGGACGTCAAGCACTTCCAGGATTTGGGAAGGATCGCCGAACGAGGAAAGCTGGACTCGGTGTTCTTCGCCGACGGACTGGCAGTCGGCCCGCGGGTCAAGCACAACACGCAGGCGATCTTCGAACCCGTGACCCTGCTCTCGGCGATCGCTGCAGCCACCGACAAGGTGGGTCTGATTGCGACGGCGTCGACCAGTTACAGCGATCCGTACACTCTCGCAAGAAAGTTCGCTTCCCTCGACCACATCAGCGGGGGACGCGGCGGATGGAATATCGTCACGTCGGCCGGCGCCGACGAGGCGGCCAACTTCGGCCTCGATGCAGTACCGGCGCACAGCGGTCGTTACGAGCGTGCCGAGGAGTTTCTGGACGTGACGCTCGGACTCTGGGACAGTTGGGAAGAGGGAGCCGTTGTCCTGGACGAAGAGACCGGAATCTTCGCCGATCCTGATCGTGTCCATCGGATCGACCACGACGGTGAACGATTCACGGTCGCCGGTCCGCTTAATTCGCCGAGGTCTCCGCAGGGACGTCCGCTGCTGGTGCAGGCCGGTTCCTCCGAGAGCGGTAAGGATTTCGCGGCGAGATATGCCGAAGCCGTGTTCACCGCTCAACGGACTCTCGAGCAGGGGCAGGATTTCTACAACGATCTCAAAGCTCGGCTGATCAAGTACGGGCGTAGTCCCGACGAGATCAAGGTGCTGCCGGGCATCGTTCCCTTCATCGCGGATACGGAAGAAGAAGCCAAGGCCCTGGAGCAGTCGTTCACGGACCTGATCTCTCCGGAGTATTCACTGCGCCAACTCTCGAACATGGTGGGCGTCGATCTCACCGAACATTCCCTGGACGCCCCGCTGCCGCCACTGCCGGACATCGATCGGATTCAGGGAAACAAGAGTCGATACCAACTCGTCAAAGACCTTGCAGAGAGCGAAAAGCTGACCGTTCGAGAGTTGATCGGCAAACTCGGTGGTGGCCGAGGACATCGGACGTTCGCCGGGACACCGGAGCAGGTGGCCGACGAGTTGACCGAATGGTTCGACAAGGGCGCCGCGGACGGCTTCAACATCATGCCGCCGTACCTGCCGGGTGGGCTCGAGGTCTTTGTCGACCGGGTCGTGCCGATTCTGCAGGCGCGTGGGCTCTTCCGAACCGAGTACACCGAATCCACCCTGCGGGGCCACTACGGCCTCGATCGTCCGGCGAACCGGTTTTCGCGGGCCGCTGACGCGGCAGAAGTGAGCGCGTGACGGAAACTCTACCCAAGGAACAGCCGGCGATTGCCGGGCTCAAGCCGCTGGTGACAACGGTTTTCGTGCCGGCGGCCATCTTCGGGATCGGTCAGGGTGCGGCTGCCCCCATCATGGCCGTGACCGCCCGGGATCTGGGTGCGTCGGTCGCCGTCGCCGGCCTGATCGTTGCCCTCGGTGGTTTGGGCGCCGTACTCGGTGACCTCCCGGCCGGACGGATAGTGTCGCGTTTCGGTGAGCGAAGATCGATCATCGGCGGAAGTACCTTGGGTGCAACAGGAGTGGTGATCTGCCTGCTTGCGCAGACTCCGTGGATGCTGGGAGTCGGAGCACTGCTGACCGGACTGGCGAATGCGGTGTGGGGCCTCGCGAGGCAGAGCTACCTCGCCGAGACCGTGCCACTCGGCCTACGAGCCCGAGCGATGTCGTCGTTCGCGGCGATGTGGCGGTTGGGTTTCTTCCTGGGACCGCTCATCGGTGCGGGCGTGATTCTCCTGGTGGGAGCGCGCGGAGGATTCCTGGTCCAGTTGGTGGGCGTCGTACTCGCCGGGGCACTGATGGCTCGCGTTCCCGACCCGCCGCGAAAGGCGCAGGCGGGCATCGGCGATCACGGGCACGTCACCCTCCCGGACATCCTTCGCCGTCATCGTGCCGCCCTGTCGACGCTCGGGACAGGCTCCCTTCTGATGGGCGCGGCCCGTGCTTCGCGGGAGGCGGTTCTGCCACTGTGGGCATTGCACCTCGGGTTGGATGCAGCCCAGGTGAGTGTGATCTTCGGTATCGGCGCGGCCGTGGACCTGCTGTGCTCGTACCCGGCCGGACACATCATGGACCGGTACGGCCGCAGGCTGGTCGCGGTGCCTTCGCTGACGGTGATCGGTGTGTCGTACCTGATGCTGCCGTTCTCGACGGGTGCACTGGGGCTGACCGTGGTCGCCGTCGTGATGGGGATCGGCAACGGATTGGGCAACGGCGTGATCATGACTCTCGGTGCCGATATCGCTCCGCCCGAGGAGCGCGCCGAGTTCCTCGCTGCATGGCGATTGACCCACGACACGGGCATGTTCGGTGGGCCGCTCGCGATCGGTCTTCTCGCCGCGGTGTTCCCGCTCGGGTGGGCATTCGCTGCCCTGGGCGCGACTTCGTTCGCCGGCGCAGCAATGATGTTCCGCTTCATTCCGGTCTACTCGCCGCGGGTGTCACCCCGCTCGCGCGTCGGGAAACGGTAGGTACGCTCGCTACATGCGATTCGGACTGTTCGTACCTCAAGGCTGGCGTCTGGACCTGGTCGGCATCGACCCCGCGAAGCAGTGGGAGGTGATGCGAGACTTCACGCTGCGCGCGGAGGCAGGGCCGTGGGAATCGGTGTGGGTCTACGACCACTTCCACACCGTTCCCCAGCCGACGGAAGAAGCGACTCACGAGGCGTGGACATTGATGGCCGCACTCGGTGCGTCGACGTCGCGTATCCGACTCGGCCAGATGTGTACCGCCATGAGCTACCGCAACCCGGCGTACCTCGCCAAGGTCGCTGCAACCACCGACCTCATCACGGGTGGACGCGTCGAGATGGGAATCGGCGGTGGATGGTACGAGCAGGAGTGGCGCGCATACGGCTACGGCTTCCCCTCTGCCGGTGAGCGACTGGGCCGACTCGACGAAGGAATCCAGATCATGCAGCAGGCGTGGTCGACCGGCAGCGCCACGCTCGACGGCAAGTACTACCAGGTCGACGGAGCGCTGTGCCGCCCACTTCCGTTGCAAGAGGGCGGAATTCCCATCTGGGTTGCCGGCGGCGGCGAGAAGGTCACACTCAAGATCGCGGCCAAGTACGCGCAGTACACCAACTTCGACGGCACCCCGGAGGGCTTCGTACACAAGTCGGAGATCCTGAAGAAGCACTGCGACACCGTCGGTACCGACTTCGACGCCATCGTCCGTTCGGCCAACTACAACGTGGCCATCGGCGCGACGGAAGCCGAGGTGGCTCAGCGGTTGGAGACACTGAAAGCCAGACTGACGCCGCTGGTCGGCGAAGCTGCCGCCGATGCGTCGCTCGACGCCTTCCGCGGAATGCCTGCCGTGGGTACACCCGAGCAGATCATCGAGAACCTGTCGGCGCTCAAGGCGCAGGGACTCGAGTACGGAATCTTCTACTTCCCCGAGGCCGCGTACGACACGTCGGGAATCGAGATGTTCGAGAAGGAAGTGCTTCCCGCGCTCGCGTAACCGTTGGGGCTAGCGCAGGGAGTCGGGAAGATCGGCCGGTTTGATCAGAACCCGGCGATCGGGGTGAGTGCGAACTTCTTCGGAGTCGGGAATCCGGCTCTGCAGGAAGTTCCACTCGCTCGCGCTGACAGCGGCGATCGCTCGTGCCAGGACGGCCGAGTCCTTGGTTCCCCATTCGATCGGCATGGGACTGACCATCTGCCAGGTGTCTGCCTTGCTTCGGGTGGAACGATCCGAACGCAGCGCCACCGACGGAATGCGGTCGCCGACTCGCCACTTCGGATTGAGTCGAACGTTGCGGCTGACGAGCGCGTACTTCGGCGCCCCGGCGGCCGGCTTCGCGATGTCGATCAGCGCGGTCAGCGTCGCCGCACGCGGGTGGACCTCGGTGACGATCGCAGGGACCAGTGGGTTGTTCGCATACAGAGATTCGACGCTTCCCACCTTGCGGGGCGCCCACACCGCCACCCACAGTGAACTGGCCGCACCGATGGCGAGGACCGCGCCGATAATGATGGACCACACCTCGCCCATGCTGATCAGCCAGGCCCCGACGGCGGCGAGGACGATCGCGAAGATCACCGCAGAAATCTGCAGGCGGCGTACGTCGGCCAGTGTGTCGTTGACCGACTTGGCGTGAGTCTTGTCGACGGTGAACTGGAAGTCAGCCACGAAAAGTTCCTTCGGGTGGTGCCGGACGATCTAGGACCGGCCCCCGATCGCGCGGGGACCGTCCACCAGCGTAGCTAGTTTCGCGCGCGCTCCCACATCTGCAGGTAAGCCTCGGCGCCTCGGCTCATGTCCTCGATGATGGTGTCGCCGTCGGCTCCCGCAGCGATGCGCATGTCCGCGATCCAGTCGGGAATCATCCCGTACTGCGCCACACCGTCGGTGTTCACGTCGAAAACTCGGGTGCCGGCGCGCTGCTGGTCCATGACCGTGCCGTCGAAGGCGGTGTACGGATACTGCAGCGGATTTTCGGCGGCGTCACCGCGCGGTGCGGCCTGCGGCCCGAAGCCGTTGGTGTCGGCGCCGTAGCCGAAACCGAAGTAGTAGTTCTCGCTTCGCATCGCCCGCGCGTCGCGCCATTGGTCGATGAATCCACGCTCTTCGGGCTTCTCGTCCGACGCGTCCAGTTGCCCGGCGTACAGGGCGACGAAACCGCCGAGCGCGTAGATCCGCTTGTACAGGCTCGGGTCGCTCCAGCTGTGACTCGAGACGACACCGGAGTAATTCGCGGCTTCGAGAATATCGAGGGCTGCTTCGGCGGTCTTGACGCTCATGTGGTCGATGTCCACGATCATCCCTCGGTCCATCAAACCTCGGATCGTGTACGCGCCGAGGTCGGTCAGGCCGTGCGAATTACATTGCGGACCAGCGGGGTACACCGGAAGCGTCACCCCGGGTGGGAGTACTGCGAGAAGATTCTGGGCGCCGTCGACCTTGGTGGGCAGCACGTTGTCCTCGGCGACGCCGGTGCATGATTCCGATTGCCAGAACTCCCCGGTGCCCAGGTAGTTGCCGATGTTGACGGCGACGCCGGTGACGCCGCCGTCGAAACGGGCACCGCCCAGAGCATTGTCGAACTTGTGCGTGACGATCATCTGCCGGACACCCAGGTCGTACAACTCGTCCAGGCCGCGGTCGATGTCGTCCTCGGTGCACTGCGGAATCCCGTTACGCACAGAGCAACCGAAAGGTTCGGATACCTCCACTCCGAGGGTGACGGCGAGCTTTCCGTCGGCGGCCACCTGCCTGGCTTGTTCGGGGGAGCTCACGATGCGGAACCATCCGCGGCCGGGTCCGCCGTACTGGGCGTCGATGTAGTCCTGGAGTTCGCGTGTCTGCTGCGCCTGGATTCGGACGGTCTCCATCTCGTCGCAGGGATTCCGTTTGCTCGGATACAGCTCGCACAGGACCCGATTGGCGACAAAGAGATTGGTGAAGATGCGTAGTCCGCCGCGCCAGGCCCGTTCGACCCATTTGTAGTACGTCTGCTCGTGTGTCAGGGAATCGTGCGCCGGCCAGTCGGCGAAGCTGGGCCAGCCGGTGGTGTCGTGAGTTTCGAAGGGATTTCCGTACGACAGAACGTTTTCGAGGAGGGCCGGTATCCCGTCGGGTTGATGGTCCGGGCAGTCGACGAGCGCTGCGGTGACGCCCTGTGGATCGAAAGGTCGGCCGCAGTGCAGGTTTCCGCCCATGAACTCGGAAGCATTCATGTGCACGTGTGTGTCGATGAATCCGGTGACTTCACCGTTCGGCCCGATTTCTCCCGGAACACCGCTTGCACCCACTTCTGCTTCGGGGAAATCGGCGCAGCCGTCGCGGGGGATCAGAGTGAACGCCGATTCGGGAACGTCACCGGGATCGGACATCGTGAGCATCAAGTCTCGCGAGATCAGTTGGCGGCCGTTCGAGGTCGCGGTCAGAACGAAGGACTCGCCGGTGGACATCACGGTCCAGTCGGTGGACGGAGCTGCTTCGGAGGTGGCGAGAACGGAGTCTGCGCCGTCGTGCGAGAGCATCGACCCGTCCGGGCCGTACAGCATGAAACGGCCCAACTGGGCCGCGTGTAGGCGGAACGGTTCGGCGTCGGCGGCTTTCGTGGAATCGGTGAGGTACGCGGTTCCGTCACGGCGCACGAAATCACCGGACTCCGTGCGAAGTGCGTAGCAACCGTTCGCAAGTGCGTACACCGAGTTCTGCGCGCTAGGAGCTGGACTCGGTGCCGCAGCACTGACGCCGGTCGTGGCGACGACGACGGCGGCAGTCAGCAGCGAGATGGTTCCGGCGAGCCGACCCCGTAGATGTGGAACTGAGCGCATGGTGCTGGTGACCCCCGGCCGATGGACACGACTGTGACAGGGGACACTCTACAGATAACTGGACGTATGTCCATTTGGTTCTGCAACGTGTTGCAGAAATGGTCAGCCGATTGCAGGTCCGAGCAGGTCGTCGGCGTCGGTGATCCGGTAGGCGTAGCCCTGTTCGGCGAGGAATCGCTGACGATGGGCCGCGTACTCCGCATCGAGAGTGTCGCGGGAAACCACCGAATAGAAGTGAGCCTGACCGCCGTCGTGCTTGGGCCGCAGGAGGCGCCCGAGTCGCTGAGCCTCTTCCTGCCTCGACCCGAACGTTCCCGAAACCTGCACGGCGACAGACGCCTCCGGAAGGTCGATCGAGAAGTTCGCGACCTTGCTCACCACGAGCGTCTGGATCTCGCCGTTACGGAACTGATCGAACAGGATCTCGCGTTCCTTGTTCTTGGTGGATCCCTTGATCACCGGAGCGTTCAGAGCCTCGCCGAGTTCGTCGAGTTGATCGAGATAGGCACCGATCACCAAGGTCGGGGAATCGGGGTGCTTGGCCAGAATCGATTTCACGACAGCAATTTTGGTGTGCGCCGTCGAGCACAGCTTGTAGCGCTCCTCGGGTTCGGCGACGGCATAGGACATGCGTTCGGCGTCCGTCATCGTCACTCGCACCTCGACGCAGTCGGCCGGCGCGATCCAGCCCTGCGCTTCGATGTCCTTCCACGGAGCGTCGTAGCGCTTGGGGCCGATGAGCGAGAAGACGTCGCCTTCGCGGCCGTCTTCACGCACCAGCGTCGCAGTCAGGCCGAGACGGCGGCGAGACTGCAGGTCTGCCGTCATCCGGAAGACGGGCGCGGGCAGCAGGTGCACCTCGTCGTAGATCACCAGTCCCCAGTCGCGGGAATCGAACAGCTCGAGATGCTTGTATTCGCCCTTCGTACGACGCGTGATGACCTGGTACGTGGCGATCGTGACCGGCCGAATCTCCTTGCGCTCGCCGGAGTATTCGCCGATCTCTTCCTCGGTCAACGACGTGCGGGCGATGAGCTCACGCTTCCACTGCCGGCCGGCGACGGTGTTGGTCACCAGAATGAGGGTGGTGGCCTTTGCCTTCGCCATGGCGGCTGCGCCCACCATCGTCTTCCCGGCGCCACACGGCAGCACGACGACGCCCGAGCCACCGGCCCAGAACGAATCCGCTGCCATCTGCTGGTAGTCACGCAGTTCCCAGTGGCCCTCTTCGAAGGCGAGGTCGATGGGATGCGCTTCGCCGTCCACGTAGCCGGCGAGGTCCTCGGCGGGCCAGCCGACCTTGAGCAGCATCTGCTTGAGGCGGCCGCGTTCGCTCGGGTGGACGATCACGGTGTCGTCGTCGACCTTCTCACCGAGCATCGGCGAGATCTTCTTGTGTCGCATCACCTCGGTGAGGACTGCGCGGTCGAGGCTGACCAGTATGAGGCCGTGCACCGGGCTCTTGACCAACTGCAAACGTCCGTACCTGGCCATCGTGTCGACGATGTCGACCAGCAGTGGCTGGGGGACCGCGAACCGCGAGTACGACACGAGCGCGTCGACAACCTGCTCGGCGTCGTGTCCGGCGGCGCGGGCATTCCACAAGGCCAGGGGAGTGATGCGATACGTGTGGACGTGTTCCGGGGCCCGTTCGAGTTCCGCGAAAGGGGCGATTGCCTGTCTGGCATCGCCGGCGCGCTCGTGGTCGACCTCCAACAGCAGCGTCTTGTCGGATTGGACGATCAACGGTCCGTCGGTCACGGAAGCCTCCTAGTGAAACAAACGCAGCAGCCACAAAGCGTTGCACCGCGCTGTCGGCTGACGCCAACCCTGCCATTGTCCTGGTATCGGAGCGCATACGCCAACAGGCGACGCTTGCACACCCCGAAGTAGAGGTGCCCGAGTGCGGGCACCCCTACGTCAACAGGGCAGGGTCGACCGCTATTCCGGGAGGCCGGCGGGTAGAACGATGATCTTCACGTGTTCGTCGGGTGCGCGCAGAGCTTCGAAAGCGTCCGAGACTCCGTCCAGACCGACCCGGCCGGTGATGATTGCTTCGGCGTCGATCTCGCCGTCGGCGAGCCTCTGCAGGGTGATGTCGTAGGCATTCTCGTAAGGACCGTGACCGAAGTTGATCGAGATCCTCCGGAACTGCCCGACGACGGGAATGATCGTCTCGTCGCCGAACGGCGCAGCCAGAACCTGAATCCGCGAGTTGAACGGCAGCGTGTGCATCAGTTCTCCGATGACTCCCGCCCGGCCGCTGCATTCGTAGGCGATCAGAACTCCGTTCGCGGCCTGACCGACAAGCTGGTTGCCCTCGGCGATCATCCGATTCCACAGTTCGATCGGATCCTGCTCGGCCGGATCGACGACGATGTCCGCGCCCATCCTCTCGGCGAGCTCGCGCCTTTTCGGGGAGGGCTCCGAAGCGATGACGATCTGCGCTCCGCGCGCTTTGGCGGCGACGATGGCGCCCAGTCCGATCGTTCCGCAGCCGATGACGAGCGCCGAATCGGCCGAGGTGAGGCCGGACTGTTGCAGGTGCATCTCGCCCACGTGGAGCGGTTCGGCAAGTGTGGCGTGCTCGAGTGACAGGTGATCGGGAACTTTGCGGACCCAGAACGCATCGACGACGATGTGATCGCCGAACGCGCCGTGATAGTCGTTCGAGTAGCCGATGATCGTCGGGATCCCGGTAGCCGTGTCGGTGGCCAACCCGATGCCGGCCACCCGATCGCCGATCGTGAAATCTTCTACTGCAGAACCGGTCTCGGAGACGATACCCGCGTATTCGTGCCCCAGGACCACTGGCGCGTCTGGATCGAAGGTGGCGAGCGGGTAGCCCCCGTCGTGCGCGACCTGAACGAACCGGCACGGGTCCTTCGACATGCTCAGGTCACTGCCGCAGATCCCGCAGGCGACGACGTCGATGCGGATCTGATGGGGCGCCAACGGCGGCGCGTCGGTCACCTCGGCAACGGCGAATTCTCCCTGCTGGAATCGGACGGCCCTCATGCGCGCACGGCTCCCGTCTCGGCCGGCCGGCCGTAGTAGTCGGTATGGGCTTTGGTGATCGCTCCGACCAGCCCGCCGATCAGGTATTCGCGGTTGTCCTCGGCGAACTGCATGCTCGCCTGACGCCCGACATTGCGCTTCCGGAAGTGCGGGACCACCTCCGAGGCGAACAATTCGTAGCTGCGTTTGGTGTCCTCCCAGCTCGCCATGTCGACGTGAAGGATCAGGAACGTGCCGAACCCTCCCGTCTTCTCGATCAGACGCTCGATCTGCGCGATCGCATCTTCGGGGGTACCGATGATCGCCTGACCGAACTCGCCGAGCGTGTCGTTGCGCCACTGATCGATGATTCCGGCAGGGGTATCTGCCCAGGCCGGGTTCTGGCCGGTCTGTCGATTCACGTAGGAGGCCATCGATCCGATCCGTCGGCTCACGGCGCGCTCAGCCTCGGCTCGGGTCTCGGCGAGGAACATCGGATTGACCACACGCCACGTCGCTCGGTCGGCGCGGTGGCCGTGTTCGGCCGAGACCTTCTCGTACACATCCCAGTTGCGATCCAGTGCGTCGAAGCCGCTGGGTGAACTCGCCGCCAACGAGAGCAGGGAGAGGCTGTTCTTGCCTGCGAGTACCGAACCGTTGGGGGAAATGGTCGACGCTGTCACGGTCTCGATGCCGTCCGCTCGGTAGGTGGGCAGCTGTGCACGCGCGTCACGCAACGTGAACCAGTCGGTTTCCATAGTGACGACCTCGCCGCGGAGCAACGCGAGAATGGCTTCGAGTGCTTCGCCCTGGCGCCGACGCTGGTCCGACGGGTTGATGCCCATCATGTGCGCATCGAGGGGGATCTTGCCCGGACCGGTGCCGAAGATGAGTCGTCCGCGGGTCTGGAGATCGAGCTGAGTGATGCGGTCGGCGGTGATCAGCGGGTGGTGATAGGGCAGAGACGTCACACCCGTGCCGAACTGGATGCGCTCGGTCCGCTCGGCGGCTGCGGCGATGAAGATGTCCGGGGCAGGCACGATCTCGGCGCCGGTCGAATGATGCTCACCCATCCAGGCTTCCTCGAATCCGAGGTGGTCCAAGTGCGTCATGAGGTCGATATCGCGTCTGAGTTGCAAGGCGGGATCGGCGTCGAGCGGATGGTACGGGGCGAGGAATGCTCCGAAGCGGATGGACGATGCGGACCACACGATGACATCTCCTGTCGACAGGGAAGTGATTTGGCTCACTCGCTCTGATCGAGATGTCTAACATGGATCAAGTGATCCAATAAGTTGAATTTCCCGCACAGTGGGAGGTTTGTAATCATCTGCAATACAACAACTTATGCGTCGATGTTGCAGGATAGTGTTTCTTCAAGTCGATCATGTGAATCAGGAAAGAGCAGGCTGTGAATCACTCTGACTCCGCGTTCGCCACTGTGGAGACGTTTGTCGAGCCCGTGCGAAGCTCGTTCGTATGACCGACTCCAGGCAGAACCGTCAAGGCGACGCGACGCGCACACGCTTGCTCAAAACTGCCGAGCGCCTTTTTGCGACAGAGGGATTGGACGCCGTGTCCCTGCGCGCGGTGAACGCCGCAGCCGGTCTCGGGCCGTCGTCCGTCCACTACCACTTCGGCACCAAGGACGATCTGGTCGCCGCGGTGCTGCTGGACATGGGGACGTCGGTGCGAGATCAGATCAGCGCGAACGTGGACGCCCTCGCCGCCGACAGGACACCGCCGACGGTCGAGGCGCTGGTACGGGCCGTCACCGCGCCCTACAAGGCATTGCTCGTTCGCCATCGCACGCGGGGAATGCGATGGATCAGAATCGTCACGCAGATCTCGCAGCCGCGGATGTCGCGAGCCGGCCATCCAGCCCTCGAGGCGACAGAGCTGCACCTCCGCGATCACCTGCTCGACCAGGTCCGTCGTACCTTTCCCGCTACCGATCCGGACAGAATGGAGACTCGCTGGGCTATCGCCTTGATGGGCTTCCTCCACGCGTTGAGCCGGGCGGACGATTGGAGTGGAAGTGGCAAGCCGCTCGCGCCGGAGCGGCTCGCCGACTTCTACGAGGACCAGGTCGTCTTTCTTATCGGTGGTGTGCGGCAGTTATTGGGGTGAGTACCTAATCGATCCGCCTCCTATTTCTGCGCGACCACTGACTTCCGCATTTCCATTACATGAGTAATAGCTTCGGAAATCCCGGATCGATAACCGATATTCTTTTCGGAATCACCCGGAGTGGAATCAAGCTCCGATTCAAGCCTCGTTTGAATACGGTCCAGGGTGTGGATTGTTCTTTTCACGATGGTTGATTCTCTTTCTGCGGTAAATCCGAAAGTAGTATTCCGGATTGCCGAGCGTGTTCGTCGAGGACGCAGAGTGAAGCGAGGGTCATGCCCGCTGCGTAGCCGCGCGAGCGCGCGTCAGTTCCTCGACTACGTGACTTGAACAGGTTGAATGTCTCGTGCAGGTGCACGAGGGTGTCGGTGGAGGCAGGCATGGGTCAGCTTCGCAGTCAGCTCGTCTTCTTCTGGACTGTGCTGTCAGCTCCGCTTCCGCTTACGAATGAACTCGGAAGACTCCGCAGTTTTCGCCCGCTTTTCCGCGCGGCGTTCCTTGATCGACTGGGCGGGTTTCTTCATGTTCTTACCCGGCGCCTTGTCAGCCATTGTCGCTCCTCATTTTTCGAAGTGGCAATCACAAACTGACCTCGACCATACTTCATTTACAGAAAAAAGCCAGTTGCTTGTTTTCTGCTACTTTTTTCCGGAGTCGACGGGGCTGACGGAAGTAATGCGGTGCAACGTGAAACGGCGTACGGCACCACTAGCCGGGTCGAAGGCGTCCAACTGTCCGCCGCCCACGCTGACGGGGTCGACGATGCGATGCGTCGCCACCCCCTGAGCGTCGACGTAGCCGATGTTGACGCTGGAATTGTCTCGGGCCGCCGTGGCCAGCAAGGCGATGGTGGCGGCGTTGTTCTCCCTCGAACCGTCCGTCCGGACACCACCACGGCCCGGGGCGGAAGCGCGGTCACCTGCCCGCATCGTGCGTACCAACGACGCCAGCTGATCCGCCGAGGGGCTCGCCGGCATTCTCGACGCCGGTCGGCTGCGTCGGTTAGGTACACGTGCCCCACGTGGGCGGAGATCGACCAACGTGCCCGAGGAGTCCTCACCTGCCGGCGCGAATCCGGCGGCTCGCAGCTCGGCCAGGACTTCGCGGAGCGGGGCCTGCGAAATCGCGACCGTAGGAGCCAATGCGCGCAGAGCCAACGGCTCGGCCACCGCGGATGCAAGTACCTCCGCCAAAAGCGATGCGTCCTCGCACCGAATGAACGACGCCGCAACCCCGGCACGCAGTCGCCCGTGTCGACGGGCGACATCGTCGATCAGATACGAAAGTGATTGGGGAACAGGCGTCTTCGATTTCGAAGCGAACATCGCATGCAGTTCGGTGGCCGTCAGACCGGCGTCGAGTGCACGACGCACGCTGTCCTCACTGATGCGGTACATCGACGCCGATCCTGCCGACTCGATGTCCGCGACCAGGCTCACCTGCTCGAGCAGGTCCGGTACCAGCGGGCCGGGAGCAACCAACGTCAGATCTGCCTGGACCAGGATGTAGTCGATGGGCTCGGGTAGCGCGGACTGCATTTCGGCTTCGGCGTCCCCACCGTGCAGCAATGCTCGTCCCGGCGACGACAAAGCACCGCGGGCCACCAGTCCGAGCGCGGCGGCCTCGTCCAGAGTCCGCTCGATCGCGAACGTCCGCAGGCGCCCGCTCCATCGCGGGCGTCGCCACGCGAGGAGCCGACTCACCTCGACGGCCGATGCAGTCTGGCCACTGTCGAGTTCGGCGAGCAGCCCCAGAATGGCCTGGCGATCGCGAGGCGCCGCCGGGGCTCGGCCCTCCTCGGACAATGCGGCGATCGGCTTGTCGGTGGAATCGCGCAGCCCGATCATCCACGGAACTCGCGGTACGTCGACCCAGGCGGATGCCAGGACCTCCCACCGACGCGCTGTGGACGCGTTGAGCCAGCCGTCGACGGCGAGTGTGGGCGTCCAGTATTCGTCCGCGTTGTCCGAGACCGGCGCCGGGTCGGGCGTTCCACTGGCGATGAGGCCGGCTGCCGAGAGCAATTCGACGAGCAGGCTCACGCGCGCTTCGTCGAGATCGGCCGTCTTGGCCACGCGTCGTAGTTCTCGAACACCGAGACCACCGGCTCGCAGTGCAGGGGCCGGTGCTGCGCCCAGAACGGCGATCACGTTCTCGCATTGGCGTACCAACTCGAGCGCTTCGCCCGCTGCTGCGGCGTTCACGTCCGCGGGCTTGAGTTTGTCGCCCCCGATGACGGGTGCGGTCAGCGTCGTCGGATCGAAAACCGGCTCGCCGCGGATGACCTGACGAACCGTCGCCGGGAGTTCGACGGTCTGCTCGTCGAGCCACCGCAGCAGGCCGGCCGCCAGCAGTCGTTGAACCGGGCGCTCCGGCGGCGTTCCGGGGGCGGCGTCGCGGGTGCGGCCGATCGGGCTCGAGTTGGCGAGAGTCTCGAGGAGATCCCGCTCGCGGGTGTCCAGAGCGTCGAGGGCTGCCGAGATCTCGGTCTCGGTCATCGCCTCGGCAGGCTCGAGGGCTCGCCCCACACGCCACGGAATCATCCCGATGACCGCCGGGACGACGCTTATGGGATCGACACCCCAGATGAGGGCGGACTCGCGCATCTTCGACAGTGACTTGTCGACGGCCTTCTTGGTGACCTTGCCCTTGCCGGTCAGGGCGCGTTCGGCGATCGCACTGTTGAGCTCCGCCCGCGTCATCGGGGTTTCCTCGGCGCCAGCCAGTGCCAACAATTCGAGAAGACCGAAATCGAGGGTGTCGAGTTCGTCCGCAGCTCGGCTGACCGACGCGCGTTGCTGTGCCCGACCGCTGAGAACCACCATCGTGCTCGGCGGCGGTACGGCCAGATCGGGGCGCAGACGCAGCAACTCCGTCAACTCGGCGTCACTGCGCGCCGAGAGCCAATCGGTCAGACTTTCGGCTGCGGAACTGCCCGCCGGGGTGCCACGTGTTTCGGTCATCAGGTATCAGATTAGAGACCTGGTCTGTACGGCGTAACGGCGTCCTGTCAAAATGACTTCGTGGCCAACAATTCGAAGCAACACTATGTAGATCCAGGATGGCCGGAAACTGCAGACGGAGATCACGCAGTGACCGAATTGTCATCGACCCGCGCAGGTGGACTTTCACCCTTCGGCGAGGACACCACCTTTCCGGTTCCGGTGGAGTCACTTCCCTACGTACACCCGCACACCGTCATCAACCGATAACAACTCGACACGAAGAAGGCCCGCACCGAATCGGTGCGGGCCTTCTTGATGTTCGAGCGTCCGAGCGGACAGTCTTACCGGTGTTACTTGAGGAACGTCTTCGCGGTGTCGGCGACTGCGAGGATCTGCGGGTCGACCGGGATGCCGTTGGCCTTGGCGAACGCGATTGCCTGATCGATGGCGTCAGCGACCGGGTGTGCAACGGTCTGAGCGACCTGCTGAGCCGGAGCCGGAGCTGCCTGAGGAGCCGTGGTGGCCGGAGCGGAACGCTCGGTGGCGCCGCTGCTCAGTCCGAGGCTGGAGGAGCAGGACGGCCATGCGCCCCAACCCTGGTTTGCGAGAACACGCTCGGCAACAACGATCTGCTGCTCGCGAGTGGCCTGGTTTGCGGTGGCTGCATACTGTCCGCCGCCGTGTGCGTTCCACGTGCTGGGGGAGAACTGCAGTCCGCCCTGGTAACCGTTGCCGGTGTTGATGGCCCAGTTTCCGCCGGCCTCACACTGGGCGAGACGATCCCAGTCGGAGTCGGGGGCAGCGTTTGCGGTTCCGGTGGCTGCAATTCCTGCTACGCCCATGATGGCGCCGGTGACGGCGACCTTGGCGACAGTGCGGCCGGTGGTGGTGGGCTTGCGATGGCGTCCGCTCATGATGGTCGAAATCCTCTCCACACGCGCCTGCGAGGTCAGCTGTCGGGTTCGGGCTGAGAGGTCGCCCGGCCTCGCCTTTCCTGGCTGGAAAGGGTCTGGCTTCACCCCAAGATTCGGTCTTGCGATCGAACCGGTGTCCACTGGAGAACTTTTCTGTTCTCACAGAGGACTTTGGGTCCCCCGTCCTCGTCCCTGGAATGCTCTGTCGGAAGTCCGGTACCCGCGGGACAAGGCTTGGCGCGGCGGGCCGGAGGTGGCCGAGTTTCCCGGCCGAAAACGACGGTAACGGCTCGAGTCTCTCGTGTCACCATTTGATAACGCGGCGTGGCGAAGGACGTACAACGCGTCACACAAAGCGCAGGAGACTCTTCCCAGGTAGGTGGGGGTGCCTGAGTGAATGTCCGGTTGTGTCCGTTCCGTTATCCATCCGTAATGTGAGCAAGGTCACACGTTATATGGAAATGGAATGGCGGGTGATTGAGAGGCGCGTCGATTCCGGCCGAAGATGTGGCCTGCGTCTCAACATCGAAATTGAAACTTAGGTTAGGTTTGCCTCATCTGCCCGAAGGGCAGAATCCTCAGAGTCTTCCAAAGCATTAAGGCACCCCTCATGAATCTGCACTACCGTCGGCGCGCGGTCACCGCGTCCCTCGCCGTCGCCGCTGCTGCTGTCGGCCTGGCCGTCACTGCTCCCGCTGCACACGCCTCACCCGAGGATCCGACACACGGCGTTGTCGGAAGTTATTCCGCAACGCAGCCTGGCGACATCGTCGTCGACTCGGCAACCCACCGCGGATACATCACGCAGTACGGCGGACCGACCAGCTCGTTGTCCGTCGTCGACACGAACACCGGCGAGTCCGTCGGCAACATCGACGGTGTCGTCGGTTACCCGTCGGCACTTGCCGTGGACTCGGGCCTCGGACGCGCATACGTGTCCTCCTCCTACGGCGGCGCGATCTCGATTGTCGACACCAAGACCGGCAAGGTCGAAAAGACGGTCACGCTGAGCGAGAAGAACCCTGACGGCTCGCGGCCGCAGATCAACGATGTCGTCGTCGACCCCACAACGCACCGCGCGTACTTCTCGGACTACAAGTCCGGCAACATCCGAGTCGTCGACCCCAACGCCGCCGACGCCGTGTCGAGCATTCTGGTCGACAAGTCGGCAACGCCGACCAAGCTCGCCTTCGACGGCGACCGCGGCTTCCTCTACATCGCAGACACCAACTTCTTCGACGAGAACTACGGACGCACGCTGTGGCAGGCGGACGTACGCAAGGGTGGAGCGCTCAAGTCGATCGTGCGTGCCGACAACCTCTACCCGGTCGACGTCGATGTCGACACGAACACCGGAAACGTCTACATGACCGACACCAGGGCGACCAACCTGTGGACGATCACGCCAGCCGGCGCAGTCCTGTCGAAGACCACGCTGTCTCCGACTGCGATTCCCAACGGCGTGAGCGTCGACTCGACTGCAGGCATTGCATATGTCGCGGACATCATGAACGGACACTTGTGGTCGGTCGACCTGACGACCCGCGCCACCACCGCTCTGACCGATACCAAGGTTCCCGCACTGGAGAAGGTCAAAAACCTCGCACTCGATACCTCGACCGGCGCCATCGCGTCGACGACCAACGGGGGCAAGGTGACGGTAGTTGCTGCGTACCCGCTGCCCGCGACCGTCGAACTGCCTGCTGGTCAGGTCGGCAAGGCGTATTCGCAGAAGCTTGCTTCCGCTGACTCCCGCGCAACCTTTGCACTCACCAACGGCACTCTGCCCGGTGGACTGTCACTTGCACAGGACGGCACCATCTCGGGAACCCCCACCGCTGTCGGCAGCGTCACCGTCGAGATCACTGCGAAGAGCGTGCTCTCGCGCGCGTCGAGCGTGACCATCGTGGTCTCCGAGGGGCCGGTCGGCCCCGTAGATCCGGGCAACCCGGGAACGGGTACCGGTTCGCTCGGCAATCTCCCCGGACTCGGTAGCCTCGGCCGCTGATCCGACCTGATACGAGAGAACCCGACCACAGCGCCTGCCGTGGTCGGGTTCTTCTGGCTGTGCTGCCGGCTACGCGCAATGGACGCGCGATCCACGGCTACGCGTAATTGACGCGGTCCACGGCTACGCGTAATTGACGCGGTCCACGTCGACGATCTCCTTGCCGAGCGGCATCAGCGAGATCGGAATCATCTTCAGATTCGCGACCGCGAGCGGAATGCCGATGATCGTGATTGCCATCGCGACGGCGGTGACGATGTGTCCGATCGCCAACCAGATACCGGCGATGATCACCCAGATGACATTGCCGATCATCGAACCGACGCCAGCGGTCGGCTTGTCGACGACGGTCTTACCGAACGGCCAGAGTGCGTAGATGCCGATGCGGAATGCTGCGATTCCGAAGGGAATCGTGATGATGAGGATGCAGCAGATGATGCCTGCGGCGAAGTAACCCAACGCCAGCCAGAAGCCGCCGAACACCAGCCAGATCACGTTCAGGAGGATTCTCATGGTCAGTGACCTTTCGGTTGGAGGCGGGAGTGATCAGCGCACGCGTCGACCGGATCTGAGCGTGTAGACGATGGCCAGAATGAAGCCGATCGGGCACGCAAGTGCCACCAGGTACAAGGCCAGGCCGGGTGGGGTGTCGCTGAAGATATGGACTGCGAAGATGGCCACGATCGCCAGGAATCCGACAATGAAGAGTGCCATCGCCGTACGGAACAGACCGTTTCCGGTGCCGGAAGTGCGCGGGTTCGGTTGAGGGTCCACACCCACGAGGATAGTGCCTGTAAACCTGGGTGCCGACACGGGTTGGTCACAGGTAGACTGGTAACAGACTGCGCGCCCCGCTGAAGCAAGTGTGGGGCGCGTTCTTTTGCATTCTTCCACCGGAAGCAATGCGAGCAAGGCCATGAGGCTCTTCCGGGAGCCTCCCGAGCACATTGGGGCAGATGCCCCAGTCGAGTGATGAGCAGGTGAACGCGGTGCCGACCGGCAAGGTGAAGTGGTACGACGTCGAAAAAGGTTTCGGCTTTCTGTCGCAGGAAGAGGGCGAGGACGTCTACGTCCGTGCTTCCGCCCTCCCCGAGGGTGTCGAAGGCTTGAAGGCCGGCCAGCGCGTCGAGTTCGGCATGGCTGCAGGCCGCCGCGGTCCGCAGGCGCTGAGCCTGAAGGTGCTCGAGCCGGCGCCGTCGTTGCGCGGTGCTACGGCGTCGCGTCGCGAGCCCGTCGAGCGCAAGCACACCCCTGACCAGCTGCACGGCATGGTCGAGGACATGATCACGTTGCTCGAGGCGAAGGTCCAGCCGGATCTGCGCAACGGCAAGTACCCGGACCGCAAGACCGCTCAGCGGATCTCCGAGGTCGTCCGGGCAGTCGCTCGCGAGCTCGACACCTGATCGCTCGATGCGAGCTGCCGTACACGGCTTCGAAACAAAATGCCCTGCACACCAATCGGTGTGCAGGGCATTTTCATGTTCAGAGGATCAGGCGGTCTTGATCGACCAGATCAGCAGTCCCTGTTCGCTTCCCTCACCGACCGCGAGGTGAATTTCGACGCCGACGAGTTGTTTGACGGGATCGCTCGAAGACTCGACCGTCACGGCCAAGGCCTCGCCGGGCTCGAAGACTCGGGGCTCACCGGTCTGGTTGCCGTCGGCGTCCTCGTAGACGGCGAGCAGTGCCCACTGCGCATCCGAGACGTCCGTCGACAACGACAGCTGCAGCGGGTAGCCCGCGGGAACATCGAGGGCGTAGATGTCGCCCACCTGGGCGCACTGGGACAGATCGATGGTGCAGAACCCGGCAGGGTTGGTCTCGATCGTCGTGCCGTGTGCGTATGCAGTGATGACCGGCAGCTTGTCGGGGTCGTCGTTGATGTTCTTGATGATCACGAAAAGAACGGAGACGTAAGCAACCAGTGCCACCACCATCAGGACACTGATCGCTGCCACGATCTTCTTTGTTCTCGAGCGCATCATCACTGCGGAGTACTTCCTTGTCCTCGGTTGGATTTACCGGTGTAAATCACTTCGGTCACTTCTTGTTCGGCCAGATCGGGGCGCTTCCCGCCGAGGCCGGGCAGGAGGCTGCTTCCTCGGTAGCTCAGGAAGGTCTGCAGGAGCCCGATCGTCAGGAACACCGATACAACAGTGAACCCGATCCAGTATTCGGTCGGAAGCAGAACCCCCAATGCGCCGCCGAGTACCCAGCTCAACTGCAGAACCGTCTCGGATCTACCGAATCCGGACGCGATCGATTCCTCGGGCAGGTCGTGCTGGAGTGACGCGTCGAGGGAGACCTTGGCGAGTGCGCTGGCGGCCGAGGCGATGAGTGTGGCAAGGGCGGCGGTCATCAGGTTGTCCGTCAGAGCTGCGATCACCGCGATGACCCATACCGACGCCGTGCACCGGAGCACGATCAATGCGGGCCGGCCGAGCTTGAGGCGCGCACCCGTGGCATTTCCGGCGAAGTTACCCAGACCGGCTGCCGCGCCGACCAGGCCGAGCATCATGGCCTGCTGGAGTGGCTCGTGATCGGTACGCGATTTGGCGACGAACGCGATGTAGAGCGTCAGGAAGCCGGTGAGTACGCGAATGGTCCCGTTGCCCCAGAGTCCGATGATCACGGCGCGTCCGAGAGGCTGTCGGACCTTGGCCGGTTTCGCGTTCGGTTGTGGCGGGGCGTTGCCGGCGTGGTGTGCCTCGTCCGGGTGGTAGGTGATGGTCGCGGGAACCTCACCCTCGGTGACCTCGACCCACGACGGGATTCGCATGCTCAGATATGCGCCGAAGACGGTGACGGCGACTGCGAACCACAAGGCTCCGGTGGAACCGAAAGCGAGCGCGAGCGCACCTGCGACAGCACCGGCCCCGATGGTTCCACCGATCAAACCGAAGACCGTCAGACGCGAATTGACGCGCACCAGGTCTATTTCCGGTGGTAGGACGCGTGGTGTCACAGCACTCTTGAGCACCGAGAACGATTTACTGAGCACCATCATTCCGAGCGCGGCCGGATAGAGGATCCAACTGTCGAAGTTGAAGACCAGGATCACCGCGAGGAGCGTCCGGATTCCGAACGACGACGCGAGTGCGATGCGGCGGCCGCGCTGCAAGCGGTCGAGCATCGGACCGATCAGCGGTGCGATCACGGCGAACGGAGCGATCGTGATCAGGAGATAGAGCGCGACCTTGGTCTTGTCCTCACCCGTCGCAGCCGAGAAGAACAGCGTGTTGGCGAGAGCGACGGAGATCGCCGCGTCGGTCGCGTTGTTCGTCATCACCGCGTAGGTGAGAGCAGTCAGACCGGACTTGTCCGCGCCGTCGGCCTTCGCTGCGCGCTGGAAGGTCGCGATGCCCTTGTTCGTCAGTTCGCGGCTGCGCATCGCTGCGACGCGAGTGACGGTGAGCTTGCGAGGCATCGGGGGAGCCTTGGGAGCGTCCGCACCCGGCGCCTTCGAACCGGCCGCGGAATCGGAGTCTGCCCGCGATTCGGGAATCGGATGCAGCGGCGGCAACGGCGTGCGACGGGCAGCGGGACGGGCCGAGGGCGGGTAATTGTCCGGGCGGGCCGCAGGTGGGTAATTGTCGTAACCGGGGTGCACCTGTTGCCCCTCCGGCTCGTCGTGGATTCGCCGAGTTTCGGGGTCGTAGGGTTCGCGCGGTCCGGTCACCACTCAATTCTGTCCTAGTGTCGGCGCGGCTACCACGCACACCCCTGCGAGTCCTGTGTCATGTCGGACTCAGTTAACAAAACGGACTTCGAACATCTGCGGCCAATACTTGCCGGTGAGCAGGAATCGATCGGTACGGGGAATCTGCGCGATGCCGTTGAGAACGTCGACGGTGCTGGTCGATCCATCCGTGACGAGTTCTTCGCGTAGCGGCGAAGCGTCGTACACGTTGGTGACGCGCCCGTCCGCCGGATCGATTCGGACGACGGTGTCCGTGGTCCAGACATTGGCGTAGACGAAGCCGTCTTCGGCGCATTCCAGTTCGTTCAGTTTGCCGACGGACTCCGAGGCTCTGGTGACGTCGATCGTGGAGATCGACGCGAAGGTTTCGGGATCGCGAAAGGTCAACCTGGCCGAACCGTCGCTGGAGACCAGCCGATCCCCGAGTGAACAGATTCCCCATCCCTCGGTGTCGAGGGGGAACCGTTCACGTTCGCTCAGAGTGTTCTTGTCCCGGGCGATTGCGACGCCGTCCTTCCAGGTGAGTTGCCACAGTGTGTCTCCGGCGATCGTGATGCCCTCACCGAACAACGGCGGGTCGAGATCGGCACGTGCAATCTCCGGTCCCGAAGCGGGGGACTGCTCGTCCGAGATCTCGCTCGAGCGGACCCAGGACTGCCCGACGCGCCCGGTACTTTCGTAGAGGCGATTTCCGTCGATCTCGAGGCCTTGCGTGAACGCGCCGGGATCGTGCGCGGACACTCGGACGATCTCGACGGAGCCGGTTTCGGTCGTGAGGTTGTCGGGGGTACCGGGGGAATCGGAGCACCCCACCAAGGCCGACGCGATCACGGCGACCACTGCGAAAGTACGCACGGAATTGGCGTGTGACCTACTCATCTGCCCAGCATGGCAGCCCAGTGCGTTGCGGACTTGCGGTGGTGCGGCAAACTGGAGGAGTGAGTGTTGCTACTTCTCCAGAGCGTGCAGTGCCGCGCCCAGTACTGGCCGATGCGGTCGAGCTTGCCCGAACGGCAGTCGTCGACCTGCATGAAGGCGGTGTGGGGGCATACCTCGGCGTGACGTCGGAGGACGAATTTGCCGCCACCCATCGATTTGCAGCAGACATTCCGGGATACCGCGGTTGGCAGTGGGCGGTCGTCGTCGCTGCCGGACCGGAGGACACCCACGCAACGGTCAGTGAGTTGGCGCTGCTGCCAGGTCCCGACGCGTTGGTTGCGCCGGAATGGCTGCCATGGGATCAGCGGATCCGTCCCGGCGATCTCTCCGTCGGTGACCTACTGGCTCCGCCGGCCGAGGATCCTCGGCTCGTTCCCGGCTACGTCGCCACCGGTGACCCGGAAGTCGACGAGGTAGCTCTCGAAATCGGGCTCGGCCGCAAACAGGTCATGAGCCTCGAGGGTCGACTCGATGCCGCGCAGCGTTGGTTCGACGGTGACTTCGGCCCGGAGTCGGAGATGGCGAAGGCTGCTCCGTCGACGTGTGGGCTGTGTGGTTTCTTCCTGCCGCTCGCCGGTTCGTTGCACGCAGCGTTCGGCGTGTGCGGAAACGAACTCTCCGCAGACGGCCGTGTGGTCAGCGCGTCCTACGGTTGTGGCGCGCACTCGGACACCAGCCTGCCGCTCGGTGCGGGATCGCCGCAGTTCGACGCATTCGACGACGGAGCAGTCGAGCTGATTGCGGTGCCCGCTCGCCCGTCGAGCGTTGTTGCAGTTGAGGATTCGGTATCCACCGAGTAGAAGATCCGTTCGGCACGGACGCACTCCGCGAGGCGACGCTGCGCGCGTGGTCGGAATCTCCGACGCGATTGCGTGAAGACGCGGCTGCGGAATCCGACCTCGCGAAGGCCGGGTACCGCGACCGTCTGCTCACCGAGTTGGCGCAGAACGCTGCCGATGCGGCGGCGCGCGAGGGCATCGAGGGCTCTCTGTGGGTGGACCTGGACGGTCGGACTCTGACGGTGGCGAACACCGGCCGTCCGCTGGACGAATCCGGCGTCCACGCACTCACCGCGCTGCGAGCGTCGAACAAGGTCGACACCGACGAAGGTGTGACGGGCCGGTTCGGAGTCGGATTCTCGGCAGTTCTCTCGGTCGGTGACGAGGTGGAGCTGCGATCGTCGACGGGATCGATTCGGTTCTCCGCGTCACACACGCTGCGCGAGATCGAGTCACGCGAGCTCCCCGTGCCGGAAACCGGTGTCCCCGTACTTCGTTTGGTGTGGCCCTCGGGCGAATTACCTAGCGACGGTGCCGATTCGGAAGTGGTGCTGACGCTTCGGCCGGAAGTCGATGCCGCAGCGCTGCTTTCGCAGATGACGCGCGAGGCCGTCGACCTGCTTCTCGAACTTCCGGCTCTCGGATCTATTCGTTTGGGCGAGAAGATCTTTCAGCGATCGGAACGAGTGTTGGAATCCGGTCTCGTCGAGATCTCCATCGGTGATCGCACGTGGTGGCAGTACACGGCGGCTGACGCACGATGGTTGGTTCCGGTCCGCGACGGGGTCGTCGAGCCGGTCGCAGGCGACGTCCTGCGGGCGCCGACGCGATCCGACGAGGAACTGTCGATCCCTGCGATCGTCATTGCCGACATTGCAATGCAACCCGATCGGCGACGCCTCATGCCCGGTGCACCGATCGCTCCGCTTGCCGAGGGGTATGCGAAGTTCCTTGCGGCTCTCCCTCCTCGGCAGCGAACGGCGCTCGTCCCGATTCCGGCCTTCGCCCGCAGTGAGACGGATTCGCTTCTGCGCGAAGCGCTTCTGAAGGAGCTGCAGGAAAACGAGTGGCTTCCGGTGGTCGGAGAACCTGACCGCGCGCCGCAGCGAGCGTCCGTGGTGCCCGGGCTCAGTGACGAACTCGCCGAGTTGCTCACCGACATCATCGGCGGACTGGTCGTCCCCGAACTCTCCGGGCCCAAGCACGAGCGAGCGCTCGCGGCGGTCTCGACGCACCGCATCGGGCTCGCGCGTATCGCCGAACTGCTCAGCGGCGTGGAACGTGAACCGAAGTGGTGGAATCGACTCTATTCGGCTCTCGAGCCCTTGGTGATCGACACTCTCGCGGTGGAAGAGCTTGGAACACTGCCGGTTCCGCTTTCCGACGGACGAACGGTGACCGGTCCGCGGACCGTCGTCGTCGGCGTCGAACTGGGCGAAGACGCACCGTCGGTGCAGTGGACGAGGTTGGTTCATCCTGTCGCAGCGCACTCGTTGCTGTCCCGATTGGGAGCGCAGACCGCCAGTGCCACCGACCTGCTGTCCGATCCGGCACTGCGAGCATTGATCGAAGATGCTGCGGATCAGGATGATTCGGTAGCGGCGGACTTGGCGCAGGTGGTGCTCGGACTGGCGGCCCATGTGGCGCCAGGAGCGCTGCCGTCGTGGATCGGTGAAGTGCTGCTTCCTGATTCGGATGGCGAATTGCGGTCCGCCGACCAACTTCTGCTTCCGGGAGCTCCCCTCGCAAGCGTCCTGGTCGAGGATTCTCCCTTCGGCATCGTCGACGCCGATTTCGTTCAACAGGTGGGGGAGCAGGCGTTACGGGTAGTCGGTGTCGGGTGGAGCTTCACGGTGGTCCGTGAGGAATTGCCGTCCGGCCCCGATCACGATCTCGACGCCGAAGACGCATGGTGGGACACCCTCGACGAGGACCCCGAATACGTCGAAGCCGTGCGCGATCTCGATCTCGTGGACGAAGACCGCTGGCCGCAGGCGTTGTCGCTGCTGGTCGAGTCACCGGCGACACGGGCGCTGCTCACCGACCGTCGTGGATATACGGCGTGGTGGTTGCGTTCGAATGCGGAACTGAGCGGTGAGGTGCTGGGCTTGCTGCGCGCTCCGGGAGATCGCACCTTCGAGGGATTGCTCGATGCCGCCGAACACCCCGACGCCGGATTCTTCTCCGGATTGCTGGCATCGGATACCGTCGACGATCCGGAACTGGCTCAGCTGCTACTCGATCGGCTTGCCGACCCACTGCGGATGCCGGCCTCCGCGGTCGTCGCTCGGACACACCGACTGCTGGGTGAGGCAGCGCAGCGACGGGTTCTCGACCTGGAGGAACTGCACCTGCCGCCGTTCGTGCGCGGGCTTTCCGGCGATCTGGTCGATCCCGGCGACGCTCTTGTCCTCGACCGACCGTGGCTGGGGGCGGCACTACCTGCACAACGAGTGGTGCTCGGCAGTTTCGATACGGCTGACGCATTGGCGGATCTGCTCGACGTCGCGACGGCGTCGACGTCCGTTCACGGTCGAGTGAGCAGCACCGGCATCGTGACTACGTGGGCGAACGAACCACAGGCAGTTCTCGGCTTCGCAGCCCTCGGCCGTGAGGTTCCCGGCGGCGAGGTAGTGATTCATCACGAACTGACAGTGGAACTGACGGGAGCGGTGGAGGCGACGGTGACCGTGCCGTGGTGGGTGGACTCGGACGACGTTCATCACGTGATGCGCACGTGGACCCTGCCGCAAGGGATGTGAGGGCAGATGTCTTTCGACCAGTGGGTGCTCGACAGCGCGGTGAGTCAGCGGACGGAGTGGCTCGTCGACGTAGTCGACGTCATCACCGACAGCGGCGGAACACTCGCGTCGTGGCTGATCGCGACGCTGCTCACCATCGTGCTTCTGGTTCGGGGACTACGCACCGAAGCTCTGCTGATCGCCGGGTCGATGTTGACCGGTCTGCTCGTGATGAGCGGATTGAAGCGCATCTTCACCCGGACCCGTCCACCCGTTCCGGAGCGTTTGATCGAAATCGATTCGTATTCGTTCCCGTCGGGCCACGCGATGATGAGTGCAATCCTCGCGACTTCGGTTGCCGCCGTGATCCTTCGGCTTGCCTTGCCGAGGCTCGCGAAGATGGCAATGCTCGCGAGCCTCGGCCTGTACACGGTCGCCGTCGGATTCTCCCGCGTCTATCTTGCTGCCCATTGGATGACCGATGTGCTGGCAGGCTGGGCGTTCGGGATGGTGTGGGCCGGCGTATGGATTTGGGGGACCGCGCAGATCAGGAAGCGCCGGGCGCTGGTTACTTCGTGAGTTCGGCGAGTAGTTGGCTCGTGGCCCACGGCAAGCTCAGCGCCGAGCTCGCGGTCAGGGCCGCGCCGACCTGCGGGGCCTGATCGTCGTTGACGTAGACGACGCGGTTGTTCTTGACCACGTCGAGTTGCTGGAAGCCGGGATTGTTTCGGACTGCCTGGGCGGCATCGGGATTGCCGATGACAACGAGACGGTCCACGTCGAGGAGATCGAGTCGTTCGGTGGAGATCGGCGCGTAGAACTCACCGTTCATCAAGGCCTCGACCGCCGGAGCAGGTTTGAAACCGAGACTGCCGAGGACCCGTCCGCGGGCGTCCTCGGACGAGAAGGCGTAGAACTCCGGGGTCGCGTCGACGCTGATGATCACCGCGGTCTGGTCTGCAAATTCCGGGTGTGCGCTTCTGGCGTCGGCGAACTGCTTGTCGATATCGGCGACCAACTTCTCGCCGTCGGCTTCGCGACCCACTGCCTTCGCCGCGGTCTTCGTCGTGATCTGCCACGGAGTTGCGTAGTCGCCGTAAGCCGGGTCCTTCGCGACGGTGGGGGCGATCGCGGAAAGTGTGCTGTACAGGTCTGTGTCGATGCTCGAGTAGAGAGCGAGGATCAGGTCGGGCTCGAGCGCGGCGATCTTTTCGACGCTGATCGTGGTTTCGGGATTGCTGCCGACGACGGTCGGTTCGGTTCCGCCCCAAGGGCCGGTGACCCACGGCCACGTGCGGTTGACGTCCGGTTCGCCCGGGTACTGGTTGACCATTCCCACGGGCTTGATGCCCAAGGCCAGTAGAGCCTGCTCGTCGTTGTAGCCGACGGTGACGATCCGTTGTGGTTCGGAATCGATCGTGGTGCTACCGAAGGCGTGATCGATCGTGACGGGGAAGGCGCCGCCACCGGAACCCGACGAACCACTCGAAGTGTCGTCCTCGTCCGAACTGCAGGAGACGAGTGCTGTGCCGACCAGCACGACCAGAGCAACGGATGTCAGTTTCGTCCAACGTGCTCGACTTTTCGAACGGTTGCTGCTTTTCCATCGGTCTCGGTAGGGGGTCTTCACGGTGACGTGGTTCCTTTCAGCGTCGGCAAGCCAGGATCGGCACAGAGTGCAGGGTAGGCTTACCATACTGAAGAGCGTTGAATCGACCCGTTCAGTCGACCAGACCAGCGCCCTGTTGTGCGCCCTTGTTTCCGCGCACAGCTGCGCGTCGTTGAATCGAGAACAGAGCGAAGCCGAGGAAGCCGACTCCGATACCCGCGTAACAGATCGGGAGGGCGTCCGACCAACGATCCCCGCTCACCGCGACCACGATCGTGGCGATCACCCACAACGCGGTGCCGATGATCAGTGCCGGCGCGGGTGCGGACAATTTGCCGATCAGGCTGGTTGTGTTGCGAGTCTCCGTCACAAAATTAACGCTACCCGTACCCCGGTGGCCTACTCTCCCTAGTGCGACCGGCTTCATGTGCGCCGGCACACGGCGACCTACAGCGATGGGGAAAGAACAAACATGGCGGCACCCGGCAAGATCCTCGACACCTATTTCAAGATCAGCGAACGAGGGTCGACGATCTCGACCGAGATTCGCGGCGGTGTCGTCACCTTCGTGGCGATGGCCTACATCGTGGTCCTCAACCCCCTCATCCTCGGCAGTTTCTCGGCTGAAGACGCTGCGGCGAAGACCGACGTTCTCGGCAACATCCTTCCGGTCAACCAGGTGGCTGCGGTCACCGCTCTGGTGGCCGGCCTGATGAGCATCGTCTTCGGTGTCGTTGCCAACTATCCGTTTGCGATCGCCGCGGGTCTCGGCATCAACAGCCTGCTCGCGGTCACCATCGCACCGCAGGTCACCTGGCCCGAGGCGATGGGCCTGGTGGTCATCGACGGTGTGATCATCGTTCTGTTGGCGCTCACGGGTTTCCGGACTGCGGTGTTCAACGCGATTCCCTCGGCTTTGAAGTCCGCGATCGCGGCCGGTATCGGCATGTTCATCGCCTTCATCGGGCTCGTCGACGCCGGGTTCGTCCGCCGCATCCCCGATGCTGCCGGTACGACGGTTCCCGTCGGACTCGGAATCAACGGCTCCATCGCGTCGTGGCCGACCGTGGTGTTCATCTTCGGTGTGCTGCTCATGGGTGTTCTGGTCGTGCGCAAGGTTCGTGGTGGACTGCTGATCGGCATCGTCGTCACGACGATCCTCGCTGCGATCATCGAGGCAGTGGCCGACGTCGGACCCTCGCTCGGCACCAACCCCAAGGGCTGGAACCTCAGCATTCCCGCGATCCCGGACATGCTCGGCGGTATGCCTGATCTGAGCCTGGTCGGCGACGTCAGCATCTTCGGCGCATTCACACGCATCGGTGTTCTGGCCGCCAGCCTGTTGGTCTTCACCCTCGTACTCGCGAACTTCTTCGACGCCATGGGCACGATGACCGGTCTCGGTAAGGAAGCCGGCCTGACCGACAAGGACGGAAACCTCCCCAACGTCGGCCGCGCGCTTGTCGTCGAAGGCGCGGGCGCGATCGTCGGCGGTGGCGCTTCGGCGTCGTCGAACACCGTGTTCGTGGAATCCGCGTCGGGTATCGCCGAAGGCGCCCGCACGGGCCTGGCAAACGTCGTCACCGGACTGCTCTTCCTCGTCGCGATGTTCCTGACGCCGCTCTACTCCGTCGTGCCGATCGAGGCAGCTGCACCCGCTCTGGTCGTCGTCGGTGCGCTGATGATCGGACAGGTCCGAGACATCGATTTCACCAAGTTCTCGGTGGCGCTCCCGGCGTTCTTGACCATGATCGTCATGCCGTTCACCTACTCGATCGCCAACGGCATCGGCGTCGGCTTCATTTCATGGGTGGTCCTGCACGCTGCCAGCGGTGGTATCAAGAAGATCCACCCGTTGCTCTGGATCGTGGCGGCACTTTTTGTGGCCTACTTCACTGTCGGACCCATTACCGACGCCCTTACGTGAAATCAGGGTTGACCGGTATTCGATTACGTGAGCTACCGGCCAGCTCTTGACGTATTGTCTGACGCGTGACCACCGAAACTCGTGCGCTGGCCAGCGATCTTTCCCTGGCTGTAGTGCGTCTCACCAGGCATCTGCGCGGCCGCAGAGTCGACGCTCAGGTATCGCTGACGCAACTGTCGGCTTTGGCCAGCCTGGATCAGTACGGCCCGATGACTCCTGGCGTACTCGCAGCACGTGAGAAAGTTCAGCCGCCGTCGATGACGCGTGTTGTTGCTTCTCTCGCCGAGCTCGGTCTGGTCGAGCGGTCGCCGCATCCCACGGACGGTCGTCAGATCATCGTGAATCTCTCCGACGCCGGGCAGGCGTTGCTCGCGGACGAGACCCATGCGCGTGAGGCGTGGATGAACGAGCAGTTGGCCGGGCTGGGCGGCGAAGAACTCGCGACGCTGCGCGGGGCCGTCGAGATCATCACGGAGATGGTCAACAAGACGGAGTAGCTCCGCGACCGAGTAGTTGTTGCGTAGCTCCGCTACACAGAGGTCGTTGCCCGAACGAATTACTCGAGGGGCAAGATGGTGGGGTGCCCCGAGACCCCGATTCCGGCATGTTTGCCGCGCTCCACAACCGTAACTATCGCCTTTGGGCTTCCGGACAGATCGTTTCTCTGGTCGGCACGTGGATGCAACGTATCGCCCAGGACTGGCTGGTACTGACGCTCTCGGACGGCAACGCGCTGGCGGTGGGCATCGTCATGGCCTTGCAGTTCGGCCCGACGCTGTTCCTGTCGGTGTGGGGCGGTGTGCTGGCCGATCGGTACGACAAGCGTCGCATCCTGATCTTCACCCAATGGGCGAGTGCGGTGTGCGCGCTGGTGTTGGGTGTGTTGGACGTCGGTGGGCTCGTCGCGTTGTGGCACGTCTTCCTGATTGCCTTTGCCCTCGGCTGTGTCTCGGCGCTCGACGCTCCGGTGCGTCAGTCGTTCACTATCGAAATGGTGGGCAAGGAACACCTGTCCAACGCCATCGCGCTCAACTCCATGACGTTCAACACGGCCCGCATCGTCGGACCGGCCATCTCGGGTGTTTTGATCAACCTGATCGGTACCGGGTGGGTGTTCCTGCTCAACGTCGCGACGTTCGGTGGGGTCCTCATCGCGCTGTACCTGATGAACAAGAAGGAGCTGATCCCGTCCGAACCGGCCCCGCGTACCAAGGGACAGGTGCGCGACGGGTTCCGATACGTGTGGGGCCGCAAGGACCTTCGCGTGATCATGGTGTCCGTCTTCATGGTCTCGACGTTCGGTTTGAACTTCGCGATCAGCCTTGCGGTGATGGCGCGCAACACGTTCGGTCTCGAGGCCGACGGTTACGGACTGCTGTCCACGACGCTTGCCGTGGGAACCCTCGCCGGCGCTGCGTATGCCGCAAGACGGAAGGAAGCGCCGCGACTGCGGACGTTCCTCGGTGCCGCCGTGGCTTTCGGTGTGTTCGAGGTCGCGGTGGGATTGATGCCCACCTACGCGCTGGTGGCGCTGATGTTGATTCCCACGGGCGCACTGACGTTGACGTTCACGACGTCCGCGATGAACATCCTGCAGATGTCGGTGCCTTCCGAGATGCGTGGGCGCGTGATGGGTATCTACATGCTCAGTTTCCTCGGTGGCACACCGCTGGGAAGTCCGCTGCTGGGCTGGCTGGCCGACTCCGTGGATCCCCGTGCGCCTTTGATCGTGGGTGGAGTGATCTCGCTCGTCTCGGGCACAGCGGCCGGGGTGTATCTGTTACGTAGCGAAGGACTGAAACTTCGTCTTGCGCGACCGGAAGACGGTGGCAGATTGCCGGTTTTCGTCCTGCGTCCGGTGATCGTGTGCGACGCGACCGAACAGGCGGTCGAGGCTAGCCGCGCGCCGTGACCTTCTCGCGCTTGGGAAACACCGTGTAGCTCAGGGCGATTGCTCCCCAGATCGCGAGCACCACTGTCAGCTTGCTGATCCATCCGTCGAGCGCACCCGTACGGGCGGGGTCGTCGACGAGGAAGATGGCCGCGCCGAGAAGTCCGCACGCGATGGCCCAGGCGATCGCAGCTTTGCCGAACTCGCGCCATTCGCGCAGTGCTCGCGCGCTCCCGTACTTTGGTGGCGCCACCGGTGCCGGGCCGCCGGCGAATCGGTAGGCGAACCTGGCGTCGGCCCAGGAGATGAGGCTGTGTCCGAATGCTACGGAGAAGCCTATGTAGGCCGCAGCAAGTCCGTGGGTGAAGTTCGCCTCGCCGCCGCCCCGGAGATCGAGGGCCGTGGCGACGAGCAGCACGACGTCGACCAGGGGTGCGCAGATGAGCAGTGCGGCGCCCAGAGTCTTGCGGCGCAGCAGATAGCGGGCGGCGAGACCTGCGGCGATGAACACCCAGAACATGATTTCGCACGCGATGATCAGGTGGACGATCATGACATCAGCTCATTTCTAGTACGACTGTGTTAGTGCTTGAAAACTAGCACAGCTGTGTTAGTTTTGTGAAGTGGTGAAACGTAGCAGTCCGGATGAGCGGCGTGAAGAGATCGCCGAGGCCGTGTGGCGTGTGATCCGACGCGACGGTGTCGCAAGCGCCAGCGTCCGCGCCGTGGCCGACGAGGCACAGATGTCGACGGGGTCGCTACGTCACTTCTTCGCGACGCAGTCCGAACTCTTGCTGTTCGCGATGACGCTCGTGACCGTCCGGGTGGAGGAAAGGATTGCCGGCATCGACTTCGATCCCGACATCCGCCGCGCCATCCGTCAGTTCACCGATCAGTTCGTTCCCCTCGACGAAGACCGGCGAGAAGAAATGCAGGTCTGGGAGGCTTTTGCTGCTGCCGCTCAAACCGATTCGGCGTTGACGGCAGTGCGTGACGAGACGGATCGGACCTTGTTCGGGCACTTTCGTTCGTTCGTCGACGCAGCGTTTGAAGCGGGATTTCTACGGCCGGGTGCCTCGGTCGACATCGAGGCGATGAGATTGCATGCGCTCGCCGACGGGCTCGCGTCGCACGGCGTCGACAATCCCGAGCGAACCAATCCAGAGGTGATCAGCCAGGTGCTCGACGCGCATTTCGTCACGCTGTTGCGCTAGGTCGGGAGTAGTGGTGGGGGGCTCGCGGTGCGTACGGCACGATAGACCCGTGGTTCACGTCATCGACATCTCAGATCCCGCCGACCCCCGGCTGGATGACTTTCGCGATCTCAACTCCTCGGATCGGCGCCCTGACCTGCCGGAGGGCAAGGGGCTGGTCATCGCCGAGGGAGTATTCGTCACTCAGCGACTGCTGACCTC
Source organism: Rhodococcus sp. KBW08 (assembly GCF_003852455.1). Classification (NCBI taxonomy): domain Bacteria; kingdom Bacillati; phylum Actinomycetota; class Actinomycetes; order Mycobacteriales; family Nocardiaceae; genus Rhodococcus; species Rhodococcus sp. KBW08. Next base: position 270,261 of record NZ_QAJJ01000009.1, on the reverse strand, counting down.
GCGGTTCGAGCCGATCAGTCTCCTCGGCGTCGAACGACGGCTCCTGGAGCTCGCTGACGATCTCGACGGTGTGGACGTGCCGTTCTACCGTACGAGCGCGGAAGTGATGGCCGAGGTCGTCGGATTTCACCTCAACCGTGGCGTCCTCGCTGCAGCAGCACGCCCGGCGCCGCTCGCAGTTTCGGACGTGTTGAAGGACGCGAAGACCGTAGTGGTCCTCGAAGGCGTCAACGATCACGAGAATCTCGGTTCGATGTTCCGCAACGCGGCGGGGCTCGGTGTCGATGCAGTTCTGTTCGGGAAGGGTTGTGCCGACCCGCTGTACCGGCGGTCGGTCCGTGTGTCGATGGGGCACGTGCTGCGAGTGCCATTCGCGCATGTGGCAAAGTGGCCACACGATTTGGATGAGTTGCGTGGCAACGGTTTTCAGCTCATCTCCTTGACTCCGAATCCGGAAGCGGTCACTTTGGCCGAAGCGATGACCGGGGAGAAGGTGGCGCTACTGCTGGGCGCCGAGGGGCCAGGTCTGACCGAACATGCGATGCGGGCCACCGACATTCGCGCCAAGATACCGATGGCGCCAGGCACCGATTCACTCAATGTCGCGACCGCAGCGGCGATGGCCTTCTACGAACGTGTCAGGACCGGCCGGTGACTTCTGACCGCACGCCCTGGTTTACCGGAATCGCGGTGTCGGTATTCGCCGCGATGCTCTCGACCAGCGCCGTCGCGGCGTTCTGCATCGCGCTCGGCGACGTGAACGTGCTCCTGGCAGTCGTCGTCAATCTCATTGCGGTAGGCGGACTTGCGCCGACCGTGTGGCGCTGGCGAGCGATTCCCGTCTGGCGATGGGTGGTCTTCGGGGCAGCGGCCGGAGTTCCGCTCGGATGGATCGCAGCGATAGCCGCGTGACCGTGTGACGCCGGTTCGCGCTACTTGAACCCGAAGTACCGAGCGAGGCGGCCGCGCGGCTTGGCCACCGGTGCGTCGTGGATCGGCGGCAGGTTCTCGGGCATGGGCACCTCTGTCGGCGCCTGCTCGGGTACCGGTGCGGGAGCTGGGGGCGCAGGTTTGGGTGCCTCGCCGGGGCGATGAATCTTGAAGCCCCACAGGAGAATCTGCGTCGTGTCGAGTTCGTGTTCTCGCGGCGCGCCGGTGTATCGAAATCCCAGCCACTCGAGGTTGGCAGACTCCGCGAACTGTTGTGGGTGGAACGGAAGTGACTGCGGATCGGGCAGGATCCCGGGCGGGTAACGCAGGGGATGGTTGCCGGCCCAGAATTCCCGTTCCCAGGTCTGTGGGATCCCCAGATTTTCGACGATGTCGATCGGGATGGCACTGAACGAGCGTCGTAGCTCGCCGTCCTCCCACAGCGCAAACGAACCCTGCGCGGTTTCGGGGACGGAGCTGATCAACAGCGTCGAGCCACCCTCGGCTGAAAGGTGCCAGGACTCAGGCAGTTTCGAGGGGACGAAGGTGCTGAGTTCGGAGCTGCAGACGACACTCACTCGGCCGTACGCGCCGACGAAGACGTACCCGGGGCTCACCGTCGCGGCGATGGACAGCGGCTGAGGCCCGAGCGACTCGAACTCCTTGTCCGGGTACAGCGACATGGCGATTTTCAGCGCCTCGGTCTGATCAGGCTGTGGGTACTTGCTCAATTCGGTGCGAGCGTCTGCGCCGCCCAGAAACCAGATCGTCGATACCCGTGCAGCCACCGGCAGCCCTCTCTCCTCAGCCTCGCTCGAAAGAAGAATACTTTCCTTCGGGTCAGCGACCGCTGCTGCGGACCCCGAGGAGTACGTCGTCCCACGAGGGCAGAGCAGGCCGTCCGCGCTTGTCCTTGGTCTGCGTCTGCTGCGGAGCGGTTTTCGGGGTCACATCCGGTGCAGGCTCGGGAACCTCTTCGGCGACGACGGTTTCCGGCTCGACAGCAATCGTTTCGGGCGCCACGATCCGTTCCGCCACTACCGTCCGCTCGGGGACCACTGCGGGCTCGGGCTCGATCTCCGCCACCGGTTCGACGTCGAATCGGGACAGTTCGAGTTGTTCGGGCTCGCTCGATGCCACCGGTACCAGGCCGCGGAGCGGGCGACCGAAGTCGGGATCGATCAAGTCGAATGCCGCGTCGTCGAGTGCGACGATCGTTCCGCCGTGCGCGTCGGGCTGGTAGCGCCAGTGCGCGGCGTTGGTGGTGCGGCCGGCCTGCCACTGCAATTGGGCGACCCACTGATTGTCCTCGTCGCGCCAGGCATCCCAGGTGGCCTCGTCGATGCTGTGGCCGCGGGCGCGGAATGCGTGAGTCACGATTTCGGAGAGGGTGGGGACCGTCGGACCGTTGTCGCGGACCGGGTGTCCGCCCTGGGCCATCTCCGCGGCGCGGGAACGCTCGAGAAGGACGGGGTACGCAAAGCGCTCGACCTTGCTGATGGGGATCTTCGCTTCTTCGGCGACCTGCTCTACGGAAGCACCGGAACGGATGCGCGCCTGAATTTCGCGGGGACGGAGTTGGCTTTCCATTTCGATCTCAATCTGGCCGAGTCGAGCCACGTCTCCGCGGGAAGCTGCACGAAGTTTGTCATCGGCGGGAAGCCGGAATTTCTGGCCGGTTTCAGCATCTGCGCACACCACATGCGATCCATCGGGTTCAAGTCCGATCACTCGAAGCTCTCGCACATTGACCTCCTTATCGCGCCGGCTCGCGACTTTGCGCCGCGCTCAACTGTAATTCATTCGTGACCATGGACTCGGCAGGACACGCAGGGCGAGATGACCTCGGATCCGACCACCGGTGTGGTAGCTCACAAGTCCTGGCAAACGACGCTCGGCCCCCGACGTCATGTCGGGGGCCGAGCGGTGAAGCACTGCGAAAATCAGCCGAGCTGAGAAACGACCCAGTCGATGCTCTTGGTGAGAGCGGTGACGTCATCGGGATCGATTGCGGGGAACATGCCGACGCGCAGCTGGTTGCGGCCGAGCTTGCGGTACGGCTCGGTATCGACGATTCCGTTGGCGCGCAGGATCTTTGCCACCTCGGCAGCGTCGACGTCGTCGTTGAAGTCGATGGTGCCGACAACCTGCGAGCGGTGTGCCGGATCAGCGACGAACGGCGTGGCGAACTCGCTGGCCTCGGCCCAGTTGTACAGGCGCGAGGACGAATCCGCGGTGCGAGCGGTGGTCCAGTCGAGGCCGCCGTTGCTGTTCATCCATTCGATCTGGTTGGCGAAGAGCAGCAGGGTGGCCAAGGCCGGGGTGTTGTACGTCTGGTCCTTGGAGCTGTTGTCCACGGCGATGGGCAGCGAGAGGAAGTCAGGCGTCCAGCGACCCGAATCCTTGATCTCCGCGACGCGCTCGAGGGCGGCCGGGCTCATCAGTGCGATCCACAGTCCGCCGTCAGCAGCGAAGCACTTCTGCGGAGCGAAGTAGTAGACGTCGGAATCTGCGACGTTGACCGGAAGTCCACCGGCGCCCGAGGTGGCGTCGATGGCGATCAGGGCGTTCTCCGAACCCGCGGGGCGCGAGACAGGAATCGACACACCGGTGGAGGTCTCGTTGTGCGCCCAGCCGATGAGATCGACGGACGGGTCGGAGACCGGCACCGGCGCGCTGCCCGGATCGGCGGAAACGACGATCGGGTCACCGATGAACGGGTTGGCCTTGGCCACCGAAGCGAACTTGGAGCTGAATTCGCCGTTGGTCAGGTGCAGCGACTTCTCGCGGATGAGGCCGAATGCAGCCGCATCCCAGAACGCAGTGGTTCCGCCGTTACCGAGGACGACCTCGTAGCCCTCGGGCAGTGAGAACAGATCGGCGAGGCCGGACCGAATGCTGGCAACAACGTTCTTGACCGGCTTCTGGCGATGGCTGGTGCCGAACACCGAAGCGCCCACCTCGACCAGGGACTGCAGCTGCTCGGGGCGAACCTTGGAAGGACCGCAGCCGAAGCGTCCGTCGGCGGGCTTGAGGTCGGCGGGGATGATCGGTGTGGAGGTCATCGCTTCTTTCTGTTCCTTCACTTGTGTTCTGTACTACCGTGATTGGCGAATTCGAGCGGGGTACTACGCGTGGCTGATCTGGTCCCAGCCCTCGACCGACTCCGGAGTACGGGGCGCCGGGCCGGTGTAGATGGCGGCCGGGCGTACCAGTTTACCGAGACGCTTTTGCTCGAGGATGTGTGCACACCAGCCGGCGGTGCGACCACAGGTGAACATGGCGGGCATCATGTGCGCGGGAACCTCGGCGAAGTCGAGGATGACGGCGGCCCAGAACTCGACGTTGGTCTCGATCGCGCGATCGGGACGACGCTCACGCAGTTCTGCCAGTGCAGCCTGCTCGAGAGCTGCGGCTGCCTCGTAGCGAGGAGCGTTGAGGCGCTTCGCGGTGGCGCGGAGCACGCGTGCACGGGGATCTTCGGCGCGGTAGACGCGGTGTCCGAAGCCCATGAGCTTTTCCTTGCGGTCGAGGATTCCCTTGACCAGTGCGCGGGCGTCGCCGGTCTTCTCGGTCTCTTCGATCATCGGAAGAACGCGGGCCGGTGCGCCGCCGTGCAGCGGGCCGGACATCGCGCCGATGGCGCCGGAAAGCGAAGCCGCGACGTCGGCGCCGGTGGAGGCGATGACGCGGGCCGTGAAGGTGGAGGCGTTCATGCCGTGTTCGGCTGCCGAGACCCAGTACGCGTCGATTGCCTCGACGTGTGCCGGATCGGGCTCACCCTTCCAGCGCACCATGAAGCGCTCGGTGACCGTCTTGGCCTCGTCGATGCGGCTCTGGGGGACTGCAGGCTGGTAGATGCCGCGAGCGGACTGCGCGACGTACGACAGTGCCATGACGGATGCGCGGGCGAGCTGGTCGCGGGCGGTCTCGTCATCGATGTCGAGGAGCGGCTGGTAACCCCAGATGGGGGCAAGCATCGCCAGTCCGGCCTGGACGTCGACACGGACGTCGCCGGTGTGAATGGGGAGGGGGAACGGCTCGGCCGGCGGGAGGCCGGGGCCGAAGCGGCCGTCGACGAGAAGGGCCCATACGTTGCCGAAGGTGACCCTCTGGCCGACCAGGTCTTCGATGTCGACTCCGCGGTAGCGCAGTGCGCCGCCGTCCTTGTCGGGTTCTGCGATATCGCTGGTGAAGGCGACGACGCCTTCGAGTCCGCTCACAAAATCGTCCGGTATTGCTGCGCTCGCTGCCATTCTCGTGGACTCTCCTCGTTCGAGTGCGCCAGGTCTACAGTCGCACTGCCTCAGCTTCAGTGACTGCGCCTCGGTGCTCGCAGGGATGAGCACGCACCGTGTTTTGTACTGCGCAATCGTCTCGTCCCGATTCGGTGCTGTCGCTGGTGCGGCTCGCGGTCCGGGTCGGGTCTAGCCACGGCAAACTTTAGCGCGTGCCGCGTAGCCGTTGGCCAGTGAGTACCCGGGAGTAGCGTTCTCGGCTGTGTCGAATGAACGTCAGGACCCGCAGGCGGTGGACAACGAACTCGCGGCCATGCGTGTGGGCTATCCGCAAGCAGGCAGCGAATCGGAGTCCGTCGAGGACCGCATGAGTGCGGAATTGGATACTTCGGTCGTCGAGACCGGTTGGCTGCCCCTCATGCGTCAATGGCTCGTGGACGCCGTCGAAGCGGACGCTCCGGAGCCCAACGCCATGACTCTGTCGACGGTGGACGAGGGTGGCCGTCCGGCGTCGCGGACCGTGCTCTGCAAAGGGCTCAGCGAGGACGGCGTCCTCTTCTTCACCAACTACGGATCCGACAAGGCTCGTCACCTCGCCGCCCACCCGTACGCGTCGGCCAACTTCACGTGGCTGACCCTTGCCAGGCAGGTGATCGTCCGCGGCACCACCGAGCGGGTGAGTGCTCAACTGACGCAAGAGTATTGGCGAACCCGGCCTCGAGGTTCGCAGCTCGGCGCATGGGCGTCGTCTCAGTCTCGTCCGATCGACTCGCGTGCCGATCTCGACGAGCAACTGCGTGAGGTCGCTGCCCGATTCGGCGTGGACGGCGAGATTCCGGTGCCACCGAACTGGGGCGGGATCCTGATCCGGCCCGAGTCCGTCGAGTTCTGGCAAGGACGCGCGAACCGCATGCACAATCGAGTTCGCACGAGCCTGGTCGACGGACAGTGGTCCGCCGTCCGTCTCCAGCCGTGAGCCGGCTACTTGCGGACACGACTCCGCTCGAGAATCGCGACTATCGACGGCTGTGGACGGCCGGCATCGTCACCGTTATCGGCGCTCAACTCAGCGTGGTCGCCGTACCGCAACAGGTGTACGAGATCACCCGAAGCTCGGCCTACGTCGGTCTGACGGGAATCTTTGGTCTGGTCCCGCTGGTCGTTTTCGGTCTGTGGGGCGGCGCACTGGCCGACGTCATGGATCGACGACGGCTGTTGATGATCACCTCGATCGGACTCGGTGTCACGTCGGTGCTGTTCTGGATCCAGGCCGCCTTGAACGTGAACAACGTGTGGTTGGTGCTCGGCCTGTTCTCGGTTCAACAGGCGTTCTTCGCGGTGAACCAGCCGACGCGAGCGGCGATCATCCCTCGGTTGATTCCGGGCAGGCAGTTGCCTGCCGCGAACTCGCTGAACATGACTGTCGTGCAGTTCGGTGCGATAGCCGGCCCGCTACTGGCTGGTGTCCTCATACCGTCGGCCGGTCTGCAACTGCTGTACCTGCTCGACTCGATCTTTCTTCTCGCCACGCTGTGGGCGGTATGGAAGCTCCCGGCGATTCCGCCGACCGGCACGTCTCGACGGGCAGGATTGAGCGAGGTCCTGGGCGGTTTCACGTATCTCGCGACGCAGAAGGTTCTGCTCGCGTCGTTCGTGGTGGACATCATCGCGATGGTGTTCGGGATGTCGCGAGCACTGTTCCCGGAGATCGCACACGAATCCTTCGGCGACCCCGCCAGCGGTGGTTTTGCGCTCGGACTGCTGTTCGCGGCGATGTCCGTGGGAGCCGTTCTGGGCGGAGTCTTCTCGGGCTGGTTGCCGCGGGTTCAGTACCAGGGGCGGGCCGTGCTGGTCTGCATCGCGCTGTGGGGGCTGTCGATGGTCGGCTTCGGCGTTGCCGTGTACTTCGCGAGCCCTGGTTCCAGTGTGATTCTGCTGTGGATCGCTGTTGCGTTCCTGGCATTCGGCGGCGCGGTCGACATGGTCTCGGCCGCATTCCGCAGCACGATGCTTCAGCAAGTGGCAACCGACGACATGCGCGGACGACTGCAGGGCGTGTTCATCGTGGTCGTGGCAGGTGGTCCGCGTATCGGTGACGTACTGCACGGCGGTGCGGCCTTCTTGTTCGGGACCGGTGTCGCGGCAGCGGGCGGCGGCTTCCTGGTGATCGTCGGTGTAGTCCTTTCTGCCCTCGCATTTCCCGCGTTCGTTCGCTACAAGGTGGGACGCGCCGTCTGACGTCCTGGTTAACCGGTCGCTCGTGGTGGAAACTGGTACGTATGACTGCGCCGCACAGCACGGGTAGGGGAGGGTTCGAGATCCGGGGTGGCGGCTATCGCGCCGAGATCGCCGCGGCCGGTGCCGGGTTGAGGCTTCTCGATCACGAGGGTCCCCACGGTCGGCGTGCGCTGACCGAGACCTGGGCACTCGGATCGAAGCCACCACTGTCGGCCGGATTGGTTCTCGCGCCGTGGCCCAACCGAATTCGCGACGGGCACTTCATGTTCGACGGGATCGAGCATCAACTCGAGATCACCGAACCTGCGCTGGGGAACGCGAGCCACGGGTTCGTCCGGCGTCGCAATTGGAGCCTTGTGGACCACACGTACGAGCGCGTCGAACTGTCGGTGGACGTGGGACTTCACAAGGGTTGGCCCTATCCGTTGCAGCTGACGATCGCCTATGAGGTCGGTGCCGACGGATTGACCGTCACTCACACGGCCACCAACAAGGGGGCGACCTCGTCGCCGTTCGGGCTCGGAATGCACACCTTCATTCGCGCCGGCGACTTTCCGCTCGACGAATGTGCTCTGCATCTGGCAGCGGGCACGCGGTTGCCGATCGATCCGGCGAGGATGCTGCCGAACGCCTATTCGCAGGCAGTCGCCGGTACGGACTACGACTTCCGGACACCGAGACTGCTTGCCGGGGTTCAGTTGGACACTCCGTACAGCGCATTGGACGTCGTCGACGGCAGTGGTCGCACGCAGCACGAATTGCTCGCGCCGGATGGAACGGGCACTGCCCTGTGGACCAACCGCGAGTTCCCATGGATTCAGGCTTTCATCGCAGATCCCGCCAACGACAAGGGGTATCCCGACCGCGGCCGCGCATTGGCTTTGGAGCCGATGACCTGCCCGCCTGACGCCTTCAATTCGGGCATCGATCTCCTGGTGCTCCATCCGGGGCAGACGTGGACGGGTAGCTGGGGTATCAAAGCGCTGTGATCCGGCTCTCATAGTGTGAGATCGTGTAACGCCCAGTAGGTATCGATCGATACCCACCTGTTTTTCGTATCGTGTGTCACTGACGCAGGAGGCGGCGAAAGGGCGGGCATTCGCCATTGTTGCGGATCTGGGCCGAAGCCTGCAGATCAGCGCGGTCGATCGGCGATTCCGTAGACTGAATCTTCTAGTCACACAAGCGAGAAAACTCGAGCTGAAACGTGTTTCAGTTTAGGTGGGTATGTCGGGTTCCTGAGTGCCCGAAAAATAGCCGTGGGGCGACCCTCCTTCGGCACGATCTCTCCCGTGCGACTAGTTTCTAGTTGATCGCATGTAGTTACTCGTTGGTTCGAGCTTGAGAGGGATCCTTCGTGCCCGCTGACAATGACACAAAGCCCACGCTTACTTACCCCGGTGGTGAGTACACGATGTCCATTGCCAGGGCAACAGAGGGCAATGACGGCATCGAGCTGGGAAAGCTGCTGGCCACAACGGGGTACACCACCCTTGACCCCGGTTTTGTGAACACTGCATCCACCAGTTCTGCAATCACTTACATCGACGGTGAGAAGGGAATCCTGCGTTACCGCGGATACCCCATCGAGCAGTTGGCAGGTAAGTCGACGTTCATCGAGGTCAGCTACCTGCTGATCTACGGCGAACTGCCGACCGACGCCCAGCTCGAGTCCTTCACGGACCGCATCCGACGACACACCCTGCTCCACGAGGACCTCAAGCGGTTCTTCGACGGGTTCCCGCGCAACGCTCACCCGATGCCGGTTCTCTCGTCCGCAGTGAACGCACTGTCGGCGTACTACCAGGATTCGCTCGATCCCGAGGACCCGGAGCAGGTGGAGCTGTCCACCATCCGTCTTCTCGCGAAGCTGCCGACCATCGCGGCGTACGCGTACAAGAAGTCCGTGGGTCAGCCGTTCCTGTACCCGGACAACTCCTTGAACCTGGTCGAGAACTTCATGCGTATGACGTTCGGCTTCCCGGCCGAGCCTTACCAGGGTGATCCCGAGGTCGCCAAGGCACTCGACATGTTGCTGATCCTGCACGCCGACCACGAGCAGAACTGCTCCACGTCGACCGTGCGTATGGTCGGCTCGTCGGACGCCAACCTGTTCACCTCCGTCTCTGCTGGCATCAACGCACTGTGGGGCCCGCTGCACGGCGGCGCGAACCAGGCAGTGCTCGAGATGCTCGACGAGATCAAGGCCAGCGGCAGCACCGCGGCCGAGTTCGTCCGCAAGGTCAAGAACAAGGAAGACGGCGTGAAGCTCATGGGCTTCGGGCACCGCGTCTACCGCAACTACGATCCGCGCGCTGCGCTGGTCCGCGAAACCGCGCACACCATCCTCGCCAAGCTCGGCGGCGACGACGAACTGCTCAACATCGCAATGCAACTCGAAGAGGCCGCCCTCACGGACGACTACTTCATCGAGCGCAAGCTCTACCCGAACGTCGACTTCTACACCGGCCTCATCTACCGCGCGATGGGCTTCCCGCCGCGCATGTTCACCGTGCTGTTCGCCATGGGCCGTCTGCCAGGCTGGATTGCGCACTGGCGTGAAATGCACGAGGATCCGGCTACGAAGATCGGCCGCCCGCGCCAGATCTACACCGGCTACACCGAGCGTGACTACCGGGATATCACCACCCGCTAGCCCCTGCCCACAATTTTCGCCTCAACGAGGAGGACCCATGAGTAGCAAGCCCGTAATCGAGTTCCAGGAAGGCCCCGCGCCGACCGATCTGGTCATCAAGGACCTGGTCGTCGGAGAAGGCGCCGAAGCCGTTCCCGGTGGCACCGTCGACGTTCACTACGTCGGTGTCGAGTTCGAGTCCGGTGAAGAGTTCGACTCTTCCTGGAGCCGCGGCGAGTCCATTCAGTTCCCGCTTCGTGGCCTGATCAAGGGTTGGCAGGACGGCATTCCCGGCATGAAGGTCGGCGGACGTCGCCAGCTCACCATTCCGCCGGAGCTGGCTTACGGCCCCGCCGGTGCAGGGCACCAGCTTTCCGGCAAGACCTTGGTCTTCGTGATCGATCTGCTGGACGCCAAGTAATTCACTGTGCGCCTTTATTAACCCCCCGCGGTTAATAAAGGCGCACAGCAAAAGAGCCCCGCACCGTCAGGTGTGGGGCTTTCTTGTGTGGTCAGCTAGCGGTCTTTCGTCGGTAGAGCCAGTTCGACCACACGAATCCCACGGCGGCGATGCCCAGGCACCACGCGAGCGCGGTGACGGCACTGTTTCCGATCGGCGTGCCCATCAGGAGTCCGCGCACTGTCTCGATGATCGGGGTCACGGGTTGGTGCCGGGCAAACCCCTGCAGCCAGGACGGCATGGTCTCGGCCGGCACGAAGGCAGTGCTGACGTAGGGCAGGAACATGATGGCGAAGGTGAATCCGCTTGCAGCCTCCGGGTTCTGGGCCAAGAGTCCCAAAGCCGTCGAGAGGTATGACATGGCAAAGACGAAGGCGACGATCACAGCGGTGACGCCGAGCCAGCGCAGCGGATCGCTTGTCGGGCGAAATCCCATGATCAGCGCAACGACGACCACGATCGCCGTAGTCAGTACGTTGCGGACGACGCTGGCCAGTACATGACCTGTCAGGACCGACGACGGAGAGATCGCCAGGGTCCGGAAACGGTCGATGATCCCGTCCTTCATGTCGCTCGAGACGCTGACCGCGGTGGTCGAGGCACCGAAACCGGCGCACAGAAGGATGATTCCGGGCACGACGTAGTCGATGTACTCGCTACCGGTGTTGATGGCGCCGCCGAATACGTAGACGAACAGCAGCATGAGCATGACCGGAAGGGCTATCGCGGTGATCATCGAATCTGGACTGCGCAGAACGTGTTTGAGATTCCGGCGAAGCATCACCGCGGAATCGACTGCAATGGTGGAGGTCATCGAACGCTCGCAATCTCAGGCTGGCCTGATCCGGTGAGCGCGAAGAACACGTCGTCCAGGTCTGGGGTGTGAACAGAGAACTTCTCGACGGTGATCGACGGATCGTCAATCGAGTCGAGGATGGCTTTGATCGACGGAACCGCGCCGTCGGAAGGTATGTGCAAGGTCAAGGTCTCGGCATTCGCGTGTGCCTTCGGTAGTGATGCCGCGGCGAGGTCGAGTTGGGTCAGATTCTCGAATTGCAGCGCGACGTGGCCACCGGGAACAAGACGTTTGAGCTCGTCCGGTGTTCCCTCGGCGACCAGACGCCCATCGCTGAGAACGCCTACGGTGTCGGCCAGTTCGTCCGCCTCGTCGAGGTATTGGGTGGTGAGGAAGATCGTGACACCCGACGCCGTGAGGTCACGAACTATCGACCACATTTCGTGGCGGCTTCGCGGGTCCAAGCCGGTGGTGGGTTCGTCGAGAAACACGATGTCCGGTTTCGCGACGAGGCTCATCGCGATGTCGAGTCGTCTGAGCATGCCGCCCGAATAGTCGCCCGCTCGCTTGTCGCCGAAGTCCGTCAGGTGGAACTGGTCGAGAAGTTCGTCGGCACGTCGTCGAGACCTCCTCCGGCCCAGGTGATTCAGCTCGCCCAGGAGAGTCAGGTTCTCGGAGCCGGTCAACAGTGTGTCGACGGCCGCGTATTGCCCGGTGACGCTGATGCGTCGGCGGACGTTCTGTGGATCGCCAGGGAGCGAATGCCCCGCGACCGTGACCTCGCCGGCATCGAAGGGGATGAGGGTCGTGAGAATTCTTACGGCCGTGGTCTTTCCGGCGCCGTTCGCGCCGAGGAGGGCGTATACCGATCCGGCCGGGACGGACAGATCAAGTCCGTCCAGTACCTGTTGATCGCCGTATCGCTTACGAAGTCCGCGGACCGAGATTGCGGGGATCGTTCCTGACATCGAGACCTCCAAGGAAGAACTGTGTATGGCATAAACGGGTGTTTATAGCGTACACAGTTCTAGGATGATGGCAAGAGTGAAGAGTGGGAGCTTATGGATCGCGGAGCGCTACCGAGAGCAGTCGAGCTGGCCTGGGGACTGGACCAGCCGGGAACGCGGGGTCCCAAGAAGGGGCTCAGTCTCGAGCACATTCTCGACACCGCGATCGAGTTGGCCGACGCGGAAGGTGTGACGGCTCTGTCGATGGGCCGCGTGGCCAAAGCGCTCGGGTTCACGACGATGTCGCTCTACCGCTACGTGGCGAGCAAAGACGAACTGATCGAACTGATTTCGGATCGGGTGATCGGTCCACCGCCGGTAATTCCCGACGGAGTGTCATGGCGCGTCAAGCTCGAAGCGTGGGCAAATCACGAATACGCCACGATGCTGAGTCGGCCGTGGTGGCTCAAGCTACCCATTACCGCTCCGCCGACCGGACCCAACAACATGGCGTGGCTCGACGCGGGTCTGAGCGCGCTTGACGGTGTCGCGCTGAGCGCCGCGTCGAAGTTCCAAGTGGTGACCAACGTGTCGTTGTTCGTGATCGGTCGTGCTCGATTCTCGGCCGACCTTGCGTCGCGATCGGCACAGTCGGCAGACGACGACGTGGCTTACGGCGCCCTCATCGCACGAGTGATCAATCGCGAGGACTTTCCCTACCTCAGTGCTGCAATTGACGAGGGCGGCTTCGAGGACGGCAGTCCGGAGGGCGAGGCCGCCGGCGACGACGCTTTCGATTTCGGTTTCTCGCTCGGCCTGCTGCTCGACGGAGTCGAGAAGTTGGTGCAGCGGTCAGGACACCAGCGCGGTGGCACTGACGTCGTCGATGATCAGGTCGGTGATCAACCCACCCCGTAGGGCTCCCTCCAACGCGGGCAGTTTTGCTGTTCCGGCGACGATGCACACGCGCCTGGCGACCTTCTCGAAAAGGTCCAGTCGCGGGCCGCTCGCGCGCTCGTTGAGTTCGATTCCGCGGTAGCTCCCGTCCGACCGGAAGAACACGGTTGCGATGTCCCCGACCACTCCGTCGCGTCGAAGTGCCTCTGCTTCATCGGGTTCGAGGTAGCCGGCGGTGTAGACGTGACTCGGCACATTGCCGCCCGGGACGCCGATACTGAAGACTGCCAGATCCATTCGCTTCTGCATGTCCAGTACGCGTTTGATGCTGCGTTCGCGCCACAGCTGCTCTCGGGTTTCCGGGTAGTCGAAGAAGGCGGGCACCGGAAATCCTTGTGGCAGAGCACCGTAGGCGTCGGCGATCGTTCTGATGATGTCGCTGGCATAGGAGATTCCCGTGGTACGAGTATTCGCGGCGCCGTTGAGTTGCACGACGTACGAGTTGTACGTGCGTTTGGGGGCAAGGTGCTTGCTGACTTCGCTGAGAGTGGTTCCCCAGGCGATCCCCATCACCATGTCGCTGTCGAAGAACGATGCCAACAGGCGCCCGGCGAAAGTCGCGACCTTCTCGAGTCGCTCGAGATCTCCCACCAGTTCCGGGACGGTCACCACGTGGGCGCGCACTCCGTACCTTTCCGAGAACTCGCGTTCGATGCGTGGAGCCTGGCCGTGCGGGGTGCTGATCTTGATCTCGACGAGACCTGAGGTGCGTGCGTAGGTGATCAATCGGGAGACGGTGGATCGGGACACTCCCATGTCGCGGCCGATGGCAGCCATCGTCTGATCTTGGAAGTAGTAGAGACGCGCGGCCTGAACTGCGTCGGAGATGCGCGGGTCCGCCGGATCGGAGGTAACGGAGTCGGAAGTGGGAGTTTCCATGGGTTCGTCCTGTCTGCACGTACGTGCAAGAGCGCTGAACCGAATCTTATCCGAGTAGAACCAGGTGGAGGCGCTCGATCACGCAAAGTCCCAGAAGTCTGTCTGTTACCCGCGTTACGGTGCACAAATGGGGCATTTGCACATATGTGCACGAGCTATGCGTGAATGTGCAAAGGGAATTACGCTACGGGTGCAGCAATCCAAACTATGACATGCATCACAACGAAGTGAGGGTGGGGATGGAGAAAGCCAAGCGATTAGGGCTCCCAGGCGAGTTGGCAGCCGAGTTCGCCGGAACGATGATCCTGATCTTGTTCGGCGTCGGAGTTGTAGCGCAGGTTGTGTCCGGCGGGAGCGGTGGGGGTCTCGGCGGACACGACAGTATCGCGTGGGCCTGGGGACTCGGCGTCATGTTCGGCATCTATGTCGCAGGCCGGGCGACGGGTGCTCATCTGAACCCCGCAGTGACCTTTGCCTTCGCGATCTTCCGTGACTTCTCCTGGCGCAAGGTATTGCCTTACACGCTGGCACAGACCGCTGGAGCCTTTGTCGCGGCCCTGATCGTCCGGTGGAATTACAACGACATGCTCAATGCCATCGATCCCGGACACACCACGGCGACTCAGACGATCTTCTCGACGATGCCCGGAAACGGAACGCTCCCGGTCAGCCTCGGCTCGGCACTGATCGATCAGATCATCGGCACGGCGATCCTGCTGTTCCTCATCGTTGCCGTGACGGATTCTCGCGGCACTCCGCCGCTCGCGAATCTCGCACCGTTTGTCGTCGGACTGATCGTGGTGGGAATCGGATTCGCCTGGGCGACCAACGCGGGTTACGCCATCAATCCGGCCCGTGACTTCGGTCCGCGACTGGCGTCGTATCTCACCGGCTACGGCAGCGCCTGGCGGGATCAGTACGGGAGTTTGTATTTCTGGGTGCCTATCGTGGGACCGCTGATCGGCGCTCCGATCGGGGTGTTCCTCTACGACAAGCTGGTAGGACGATTCCTGCCTGACGACTCGGTGGAGAAGGCGCCCGAGGAACAAGCCACTATCGCGGCGTGATGGCGAATCATCATCTCTGACAGTAAATCTCTCGCACTTTCTTCGACACCAAAAGGGGTAGCACGATGGCGCAATTCGTAGCCGCGATAGACCAGGGAACCACCTCCACTCGATGCATGATCTTCGATCACAGTGGGCACGTAGTTGCCGTCGAACAGCATGAGCACTCGCAGATCTTCCCGCAAGCGGGTTGGGTCGAACACGATCCGATCGAGATCTGGGACAACGTCCGCAACGTCACGGCCGGCGCGCTGGCGAATGCCGACCTGACCGCAGCCGACATCGCGTCCGTCGGAATCACCAATCAGCGTGAGACGGCAGTGGTCTGGGAGCGCGCTACGGGGAAGCCCGTTTACAACGCGATCGTCTGGCAGGACACACGCACCGATCGAATCTGTACTGCACTCGCCGGCGAGGACGGGCCGAAGAAGTACACCGAAGTCACCGGATTGCCGTTGGCGACGTACTTCTCGGGTCCCAAGGTCAAATGGATTCTCGACAACGTCGAGGGCGCTCGCGACAAGGCCGAAGCTGGCGAGTTGTGCTTCGGCACGATGGATACCTGGGTGTTGTGGAACATGACCGGCGGTGTCCAAGGCGGAGTGCATGCCACCGATCCGACCAACGCCTCACGTACTCTGCTGATGGATCTCGACACTCTCGCTTGGGATTCGGAGATCTGCGCCGACATGGGGATTCCGGAGTCCATGCTTCCCGAGATCCGCAGCTCCTCCGAGGTCTTCGGATTCGTTCGTGAACGTGGCACCCTGTCCGGCGTACCGATCGCCGGAATCCTCGGCGATCAGCAGGCGGCAACCTTCGGCCAGGCCTGCCTCTCTCCAGGCGAAGCGAAGAACACCTACGGAACCGGCAACTTCGTCCTGCTCAACACCGGCACCGAGAAGGTGATGAGCAAGAACGGATTGTTGACGACCGTCTGTTACAAGATCGGCGAACAGCCAACGGTGTACGCGTTGGAAGGATCGATCGCCGTGACCGGTTCGCTGGTCCAGTGGCTTCGGGACAACCTCGGCATGATCGACAACGCGGCCGACATCGAGGTGAACGCACGCTCCGTGGAGGACAACGGCGGCGCGTACTTCGTGCCCGCGTTCTCGGGTCTGTTCGCACCGCACTGGCGTGCGGATGCACGCGGGGCGATCGTCGGCCTGACCCGGTTCGTGAACAAGGGGCACCTTGCCCGGGCGGTGCTCGAAGCCACTGCCTACCAGAGCCGTGAGGTGATCGAGGCGATGAACCTCGACTCGGGTGTCGACCTGAAAGTACTCAAGGTCGACGGCGGAATGGTAGCGAACGAACTCCTCATGCAGTTCCAGGCCGATCTGCTCGACGTCGAGGTGATCCGCCCTGTCGTGGCCGAGACCACGGCTTTGGGTGCTGCGTACGCCGCTGGTCTGGCCGTGGGGTACTGGGAGAGCGAGGACGACATCCGCAGCAACTGGGCGAAGGACAAGAGCTGGACGCCGTCGATGGATTCGACCGAGCGCGAGCGGTTGTACGCCGGCTGGCAGAAAGCGGTCACTCGAACACTCGACTGGGTAGACGCAGACTGATCGCGGCGCCCGCATTTCTACCTATTTTCAAGTGAAGGAACAGTTTTCATGAGCACAGCACAAGCATTGAGTCCGTCTTCGCGGGCGGAGTCGCTGAAGAAGTTGGAAGAAACCGAACTCGACGTCCTGGTCATCGGCGGTGGCGTGGTCGGCGCGGGTAGCGCACTCGACGCCGCAACTCGCGGTCTGAAGGTGGGCTTGGTGGAGGCTCGCGATTTCGCGTCCGGAACCTCGAGCAGGTCGAGCAAGTTGTTCCACGGTGGACTTCGTTACCTCGAGCAGTTCAATTTTGCGCTCGTTTTCGAGGCACTGCGTGAGCGGTCGCTGGTTCTGAACTCGCTGTGCCCGCATCTCGCGAAGCCGGTGCCGTTCATCTACCCGCTCGAGAAGTTGATCGACCGACCGTACGTCGGTCTGGGCATCGGCGTCTACGACGTGATGGGCGCCGGCCGCGGGGTTCCCTCACACCACAAGCATGTGGGCAAGAAGAAGACACTCGAATCGTTCCCGTCCGGAAAGCGTTCTGCTATCCGGGGTTCGGTCAAGTTCTACGAGGGTCAGGTAGATGACGCCCGCCACACGATGATGCTGGCGCGCACGGCCGCCGAGTACGGCGCGCTGTGCGTCAACAGCACCCGCGTAATCGGCTTTCTCCGCGAGGAGGACCGCGTCGTCGGAGTGAAGGCAGTGGATCTGGAAACGGGGCGTGCCTTCGAGATCCGTGCTCGCCAGGTCATCAACGCCGCCGGTGTGTGGACTGACGAGATTCAGGAAATGGTCGGTGGGCGAGGGCAATTCCAGGTCCGTGCCTCCAAGGGTGTGCACCTGGTCGTCCCGCGCAACCGGATCAATTCCTCGACCGGGATCATCACGCGCACCGAGAAGAGCCTGCTCTTCGTGATCCCGTGGGGAAGCCACTGGATCATCGGTACCACGGACACCGACTGGAATCTCGACCTCGCGCATCCGGCAGCGAGCCGTAGCGATATCGACTACATCCTCGGTCATGTCAACAAGCTGCTCCAGGACGAGTTGACGCACGACGACGTCGTCGGTGTGTACGCGGGACTGCGTCCGTTGCTGTTCGGCGAATCGGACTCGACCAGCACTCTCTCCCGTGAACACGCGGTGTCCAGTCCGGTGCGAGGTTTGACGGTGGTTGCCGGTGGCAAGTACACGACCTACCGCGTGATGGCCAAGGACGCAGTCGATTCCGCGGTGCACGGACTCGAGCAGAAGGTGCCGAAGTCCTGCACCGAGCGTATCCAACTGGTGGGCGCCGACGGTTACTTTGCCGCGCACAACAATCGGCACCTCACAGCTGAGCGCACCGGGCTCCACGTCTCGACGATCGAGCACCTACTCGGTCGGTACGGCACTTTGGCTGACGAGTTGTTCGAACTCATCGAGGCGAGGCCGGAACTGGGGCAGCCGTTGGACTCCGCCCCCGAGTACCTCAAGGCGGAGATTCACTACGCCGCGAGCCACGAGGGTGCTCAGCATCTCGACGACATCCTCACCCGTCGTACCCGCATCTCCATCGAGGTGAACGACCGCGGCGACGCCGCAGCCGCGGAAGTAGCCGAACTGGTTGCACCGGTGCTGGGTTGGACTCCCGAGCACATCGCGGAGGAGATCGAGCACTACCGGTTGCGTGTGGCCGCCGAGCGGGAATCGCAGGAGCAACCCGACGACCTGACGGCTGATGCGGCACGCCTGGGTGCGCCGGACGTCCGCACCGGAGTCACTGTCGGACAGGTTTGAGTTCGAGACACCACTGATCGGCCGGGACGCTGCGTCCCGGCCGATCGGCCGAGCTGTCTCGGTGTCAATCGAACTCGTCTGACGAGCACTCCGGGAGGTCGACCGTCACCACAGCGCCGCCGTTCGGATGGTTCGAGAAGTCGATTCGAGCGCCGATGACCGCGGCTTGCCCGACTACGATCGTCAAGCCGAGGCCCAAGCCCGAATTCGAGCCACGTTCGACGCAATCGGTCTGAAACCTCCTCGGCCCCTGACGAAGCCATTCCTGGGTGAACCCGTTGCCCTGGTCTCGCACCGTGATACGGGAGTGGTCGACGTCGACTCCGATCGGAGACTTTCCGTGATTGCGAGCATTCAAGATCAGGTTGGCGATGATCCGCTCGAGCCGACGTGCGTCTGTGTAGGACACAGGGGTGCCGTGAACACTCACTTCACACTCGACCTCGGTGATGGAGATCGCGTGACGCACCACCTGTGCGAGTTCCACCGATTGGATGTCTGCCTGTTCGGACGTGGTGTCGAGACGAGCCACCTCGATGACATCCTCGGCGAGCCTTCTGAGTTTGTGGACGCCGTCGCGCACCAATTCGGTAGGCCTACCTGGCGGCAGAAGCTCGGCGGCGCCGACCAGTCCGGAGATGGGCGTCCTGAGATCGTGTGCGATGTTGGCTGTCACGCGCTTTTCGGCGTCGAGTTGTCCTCGCAACGCATCCGACATCGCGTCGACCGCGTCTGCCAGCTCTGTGATCTCGTCGTCGAAGAGTGACCAAGTGACCGAGCGGACGCGGATGTCCGCTCCGGTGGACACTTTGCGGGCCGCGCGGGCGGCCGAGCGCAGTCGATACGACATCGCGAGCCCAAGCAGTACGCCCAGGACGGCGCCCGCTGCGATCACCGCGACGGTGGCGTTGCGGAGAGTTCGATCGACGCTGGCGATCGATTCGCGCTGCGCGGTGTACGGGACGCGAATCGCAACCACCTGGGTGTTGACGTCGGCTGCAGCCCAGACAAATGGTTGGTCACCGCTGTCGACAAGGTAGGTGGCACGTTTGCCGCCGGCCACGGCCTGACGCAACTCTTCCGGAACGTCGAGACCGTCGGTGGTGGCGCGGAACAGCGCACGCATGCTGCCGGTTTCGTCCTGCAGCACCAGTTGGAGATTGCGATCAGCTGCTGCCCGCGCTGCGTCCTCCTGGTTGTGTGAAAAGGTTTGATGCATCACGGTACTGAGCGTGATCGACGCGACGGCGATCACGAACGTGATAGCTGCAGCGATCTTCCACTGAAACGACAACCGTCTGCCGGTGGACGGGAGCTTGGCTGCGAGGTCCTGCGATCTCACCGATGGTTGTCCATCGTGTACCCGAATCCCCGGACGGTTCGGATCTGTTCGGAGCCGATCTTCGTGCGCAATCGCTGAACGTGCACGTCGACGATGCGGGTGTCGCCGCCCCAGTCGTAATCCCAGACGTCCGAGAGCAGTTCGGAGCGGGACCAGACTTTGCGCGGCACACTCACCATGACGAGGAGCAGTTTCATCTCGGTGGGGGTCAGTGCCACTTCGGCGCCCGAACGCGTGACCGTCACCAACTCGCGATCGATCTCCAGATCACCGAGAGTCACGATGTCCTTCTCCACACCGGAATGAGTGTCGACCCGCCTGAGGACACTTCGGATACGAGCCACCAGGACTCCACTGTCGAACGGTTTGGTGACGTAGTCGTCGGCACCGGCTTCCAATCCGAGAACGATGTCGATCGGGTCGTCGCGCGCGGAAAGCATGATGACCGGCACCGAGAGTTCCTCACGAATACGACGGCACAGGCTGATTCCGTTCAGGTCGGGAAGCATCACGTCCAGGACGGCGATATCCGGCTTGGCGTCGACCGCCAGCTCCATTCCGGTCAACCCCCCGGACGCGGTGATCACCCGAAAACCGTTGCGTTCGAGATTCAATTGAGTGGCTTCTCGAATGACGGCGTCGTCTTCGACCAGCAGAATCAACGGATCGGTCATCGGCCTTCGCTTTCATGGGAACGGAACACTCTCAAACCCTTCACCGGTCCACTTGTATGCAGTCGACGATTGACAGAACTCCGGAATGCCGGGGTCTTTGCACAGGTCGACCATGACCGACAATCCTCCGGTTGAGCCGACGACGTAGCGTCCTGGGTCTTGCACTCCGAAGACTTTGTGAGCGCCCGATTCGTCGATCTGGTAGACGAATCCGGCGACCATGAAGCTGACCGGTGGGGCCGGTCGTCCCCAGATACCGGCAGCGTCGCAGGTGAAGACGTTGACGACGGCATCCTGCCATACGGCATCCGTCACGTGGGAGTACCGGATTTCGTACGGGAAGTTCGCATCACCGCACAGTCGGAGGCTGTCTTTGACCGCATCGGACACCTCCGGGTCTGCTCTGATGAGGGCAACAGGATCGATGCTCAAGCCCTGCGAGAGATCCGAAGGGTCGAGTGATGCAGCGATATTCGGAGCAGGTTCGGATTCGGGTTCGGTGGAACAGGAGGCGAGAGCAATCACGAGCGGTACGCAAACACCGGCGAGCAGCGCGCGACGAGAATCAATCACGGACGAACTCCATCCCGTTCCAATGGAACTCGGTCCGCAGCGGCGGACGCGGGCAACATTCGAACTCGGGTGGCCGCGGATCCGTTTCCAGGACCGACAAACTCGCGGCGCGTTGACCGCTGACGATGAACTTTCCGCGCTCTTCGACCGAGAACAGACGCTCACCCAGCTCAGGATTGTCTTCACTCGAACCGGCCTTGCCGCTGCGGTACACATAGCCGGCAAGGTTGACGGAAATCGACACTCCGGTACCGGGCTGGTGGGCCGGTTGGCACGGATAGACGTTCATGACGACGAGCTCGGTCTCCGGCACGATACGAGGTGCGCCTGGGTCGAGAAGGATGGATCCGACCGAGATCGGATACCAGTCAGGGCACGATCGGAGTTCTGTCTTCACACCCTCCGACACCCCAGGATCGTCGAGAAGCGCACGGCCCAACCTCGAATTCTCGGCAACCCGTCTGGCCAGGTCGGCGGGCTGCGTGACGGGCAACCCGGTGGAAGCGACGTCGCCTTCGATCACAACGCCCTGGGTGGACCCGCATCCGGCGAGCACTGAAGTTCCGAGGGCCGCTGTCGCGAGCGCCGTACCGAACAGCCTGCGAGTGCGGCCTGCTCGACCGCCGCAGATCTTATTCCGATACAACACTTTCCCCTCCCCGACCGCTGCGAACTGTCTCATCGGCATATGCGCTTTTCATACGATCACACGTGATCTCGATATCGAGGGTTCACCACCCACCGTTACGTAATCGTATGAATGTCGGGACCGTCGAGAGTTGGTACCCGACCGCCGGATTTCTGTTACGAAACCGATGGAATCAGGCTTCTAGAGTGAGTCAGGTCGATGTTCACCGCTGGGTGGGACGACCTGATTCGCGTATCGAGGAGGGTGAGAGCAAATGCCTGAAGTATTGCTGACCAACAGGACTCGGCGTCTGAGAGTGCTGCTCGCGGTACTGACGATCGGAGTGGTGTGCGCGATGACGGCATGTTCGAGTGAAGACACCACGGCACCCGAACGCGCGACGACTACGGCGGTGGTCGCGGCGTCGACGACCCCATCGCCACTGACCGCAGCGACCACTTCGGAGACAGTCGAAAGCTCGAACTCGGTGGGCGGCGGTACGGACACATCTGCCCCTGGAGTCCCGGAGGGCGGAGCAGCACCGGCCTGGACCCCGGTCTCTACCAGCGCGGTTGCACCAGCGGCGCCCGGTCAAGGTACCGGGTCGACCAAGTGCACCGATCAGATCAACTACGTCGGCGATCCTCGATCGAATGCGGAGATCAACAGCATCGGAGAGCGGATGGGTTCGTGCCCGGCACCGCTCCCGCCCGGTGCGATCGAGCCCCCCGAGAAGTGCACCGACCAGATCAACTACGGCGCCGACCCGCGTTCCAATGCCGAGATCAACATCATCGGGGAACAAACCGGAGTCTGCCCCGAACCGATCCGCCCTTAGCGAGTTCGAAACCGAAGCAGTAGTCGGGAATTCGTCCGAAGGCCTAACCAGGGGGAGATCCGAATGGCAAGCAGGGCAGGTGGGCGTTCGATCGACAGTGTTGCCGACGATGCGTCTCGCGGGGATCGGGGAGCGATCGCGGAACTCCTTCAACGCGTCGTGCCTGTGGTGACGCGACGTTGTCGTGCCGAACTGCGACCTGTCGATGCTGACCGTATTGCCGCCGGGATCTGCCGGTCGATTCTGGCCGAGTTCCAGCGACGAAGACGAGGCGGCGAAGCATTCCTCGCATTTCTGCACGACGCGGTCAGTCGTGAAATCGACTCACTACCTGCATCCAGTCGAATCGCTCTGCCGTTCGGCGACCTGTCGGCCGTCGAACGCAATGTTCTCGTAGCTCGCATCGTTGTCGGATTCGACGTGAGCGAGACGGCGCTGTCGTTGAGAACGACAACGAGCGCCGTGGAACTCGTCCAACACCGTGCGTTGGTCAAGATCAGACGCGGCAGCCTCAGCGGCGCCTGAGTCAACCTCGAAAGTCAACAGCTGCAACCCTTCGCAACTCCTGGCAACCTCACGCAACTCTTTCCCTTCGCCCGTGACCTACACGACACTGCATGGCGACGAGTGATCGAGAACGAGGAGTGTGACGGTGGTTCAACGGACGGCGCAGAGGCCGACAACGCCAGGATCGAAAAAGACCGGGGCCAAGCCTCATTCAGGGTTGGACCGGGATGCATTGCTGAAGGCGTACGAGAAGATGTCGCGCATCCGTGCGTTCGAGGATCGATTGCACGAAGAGAATGCAACCGGCGACATCCCCGGCTTCATTCACCTGTACTCGGGCCAGGAAGCCATCGCGGTGGGAGTGTGCGAGAACCTGAGCGACGCCGACTACATCGGGTCCACGCACCGCGGTCACGGGCACTGCATTGCCAAGGGGTGCGATCTGAACGGCATGATGGCCGAGATCTTCGGCAAGGACGACGGCCTGTGTCGCGGCAAGGGCGGTTCGATGCACATCGCCGACTTGTCCGTGGGAATGCTCGGCGCCAATGCAATCGTCGGTGGCGCGCCGTCGTTGGCGATCGGTGCAGCACTGAGTGGCAAGACACTCCGAAACGGCGTCATCGCTGCTTCGTTCACGGGAGACGGCGGATCCAACCAGGGAACCGTCTTCGAGGCGATGAACATGGCTGTGGTGCTTGATCTTCCGATCGTCTTCGTGATCGAGAACAACGGATTCGGTGAAGCAACAGGAACCGACTACGCGGTGGGTGCGCCCGACATCGCCGCCCGCGCTGCATCCTTCGGAATGCCTGCCGTCAAGGTGGACGGCACCGACTTCTTCGCGGTTTACGACGCGATGGCGGAAGCTTCGGAGCGCGCCAGGTCTGGCGGCGGACCCACCACGATCGAGGCGGCGGCATTCCGTTGGCACGGTCACTTCGAAGGTGACGCACAGCTTTACCGCACGGCGGAACAGGTTGCGCACCTGCGGGAAACCAAGGATCCGCTCCAGAATTTCCGTAGCAGTGTCGATACGAAGAAGGTCAGTGCCGCTGATCTGGACGCGGTGGACGAGCAGTCGCGAGTGTTGGTGCACGAGGCGGTAGCGAAGGCGCGCGCCGCGGCGTACCCGCCCGTCGAGAATCTGCTGACCGATGTCTACGTGTCGTACTGAGGAGCCCGAGATGACAAGCGTGGAAGCCGAGAACGTGTCGAAGAAGACCTACCGCGAGGCCGTCAAAGAGGCCATCGCCCAAGAAATGCAACGGGACCCGAGCGTCGTTCTCATCGGTGAGGACGTACGGGGCGGGCATGCCGGTACCAATCCCGATCTGGAAACGAAGAAGATCGAGGCGTTCGGCGGTGTCCTCGGTGTCACCAAGGGCCTGTGGACGGAATTCGGATCGGAACGTGTGATCGACACTCCGATCACCGAGTCCGCGATCATCGGAATGGCTGCGGGAGCAGCACTGACCGGGCTGCGGCCGGTCGCCGAACTGATGTTCATGGACTTCTTCGGAGTTTCCTACGACGCGCTCTACAACCAGGCCGCCAAGTTCCGTTACATGTTCGGAGGCAAGGCCAGAACCCCGTTGGTGGTGCGAGGCATGATCGGCGCCGGCTTCTCCGCCGCTGCGCAGCACTCTCAGTCTCCGTACAACGTGTTCGCCGCGGTGCCCGGCCTGAAGGTGGTCGCCCCGTCCAACGCCTACGACGCCAAAGGCCTACTCATCCAGGCTATCCGGGACGACGATCCCGTTGTGTTCTGTGAGCACAAGGTGCTCTACGACCTCAAAGGCGAAGTGCCGGACGAGCCCTACGCGATTCCGTTCGGCGTCGCCAACTACACCAGGCAGGGCGACGACGTCACGATCATTGCGTTGTCCGCAATGGTGAACCGCGCCAACGACGTAGCGGACAAGCTGGCAGCTGAGGGTATTTCGGTCGAGGTTGTCGATCCTCGTACCGTCTCGCCATTGGACGAGGACGGCATCCTCGAATCCGTTGCGTCGACCGGACGCGTGGTGATCGTCGACGAATCTGCCGCACGCTGCGGTTTCGGGCACGATGTGGCCGCACTGATCGCCACCAAGGGATTCAACTATCTGAAGGCGCCGATCGAACTGATCACGCCGCCGCACACGCCGGTTCCGTTCTCACCGACTCTCGAAACAGCCTGGCTGCCTGACGCGGCGCGCATCGAAGAGTCGGTTCGCAAGCTGGTGAGAGCCTGATCATGGCCGATATCAAAGCTATCGACATCCCCAAGTGGGGGCTCTCCATGGAGGAGGGGCTGGTCAACGCATGGCTCATCGAGGAAGGTGACTCGTTCACCAAGGGCCAGTTGATCTGTGAGATCGAGACCAGCAAGATCACCAACGAGCTGGAGGCACCGTTCGACGGTGTTCTCCGCAAGATCGTCGGCACGCCGGGGCAGACTCTGCCCGTCGGCGCCGTGATCGGTGTGTCCGCCGATGCGTCTGCGACAGATGCGGAGATCGAGCAGTTCCTCGCCGCCCGCGGCGCAACAGCGCCGGCGGAAGAGCCGTCACCGTCACCAGCTGCCGAACCGGCGGCACCCGCGACACCTACGGCTACGCCGGCTGCGAAGGTGGTTGCTGTGGCAAAGCCTGCACCAACCGGTTCCACCGTCGTACCGAGCGTTCTGCAGGGCACGACGCAGGACGATGTGTTTGCGAGTCCTCGCGCACTCCGACGTGCCGAATCGCTCGGAATCGATCTCGCCGCCGTAGTGGGCACCGGCCCACTCGGGCGGATCAGCGTCCGAGACATCGACGACGCGATTCGTGACGCCGGTGGCACTGTTGCGCCGGTGGCGCCGGCCACGAGATCCGGCCTTCCGCTGCGATCGACCGCCGACGACAGTGCCGTGCCTGCCACTCCGGTCGCACGCAGAACTGCCCGATCGCTGGGCGTCAATCTGCACGACTGTCGTCCGACGGGTTCGAGGGGGCGCGTCTGCGTGGCCGACGTGCACGACGCCGCCCGTTCCGCGCAGCTCCTACCTGATGCGGCGGCCGAGCCGGGAACCGTTGCTGTCGAACCGGAATACACCACAATTCCGTTCACACCCATGCGATCGGCAATCGCTGGTAGGTTGCAGGCGTCCAAGCAGCAGGCACCCCATTTCCGGCTCACGGCGGATCTCGAGCTCGATGCGCTCCTCGCTCTGCGCAAGGAGATCAATGCGAGTGTTCCGGCAGTCAAGCTGTCGGTCAACGACTTCATCGTGAAGGCCTGCGCCGCTGCGCTGACGAAGGTGCCGGACGTGAACGTCCAGTACGATGCCGCGAACGAAGCGGTCCTTCGATTCGCGTCGGCGGATGTCTCGGTGGCAGTTGCACTTCCGACCGGGCTGATCACGCCCATCGTGCGCAACGCGAATACCAAGTCGTTGGCGGACATCTCCGGTGAGGTGCTCTCGTTGGCCACCAAGGCGAAGACCGGCAAGCTCCGTCCCGAAGAATTCCAGGGCGGAACTTTCACAGTGTCCAATCTCGGTATGTTCGGGATCAAGGCGTTCGACGCGATCATCAATCCGCCCCAGGGAGCGATCCTCGCCGTGGGTGCGGGGGAGAAGCGGGCCGTGGTGGTCGGCGACACGGTTTCGGTTCGGACGGTGATGACCGTGACCCTCTCGTGCGATCACCGGGTGATCGACGGAGCGTTGGGTGCGACCTTCCTTCGGGAACTCCAGCGGTTTGTCTCTTCTCCCGCGCTGATGTTGGTGTAAGGGGCTGTGGTGGAAAGCAATACGTCGAAGAAATACGACGTTCTTGTCGTCGGTGGTGGCCCCGGTGGTTACGTGGCGGCGATCCGGGCCGCCCAGTTGGGGTTGAACGTAGCGCTGGTAGAACGTGATCGCCTGGGGGGCATCTGCCTCAACTGGGGTTGTATCCCCACCAAAGCGATGCTTCACGGCGCGGACGTCGCGCATACCTTGAGCGAACTCGACAAATACGGATTCAGTTCGGCGTCTGTCCAGTTCGACATCTCGAAGTTGGTGTCGTTCAGCCGAGGGGTTTCGGAGAGATTGTCCGGCGGTGTTGCCTATCTGATGAAGAAGAACGGCGTCGACGTCATCTCAGGCACCGCGAAGTTGGTGGACAAGGGCGTCGTGTCCGTGGAAGGTCAGACGTATCGAGCCGACCACGTGATCATTGCAACCGGCGCCCGTCCGCGTTCGATTCCCGGGGTTGTCCCCGACGGTGATCGGGTGTGGACCTACTTCGAGGCGCTCGTCCCGAAGGAACTGCCGAAGTCGATGCTCGTGATCGGGTCCGGCGCGATCGGAGTCGAATTCGCCAGCCTGTACCGCGATCTCGGCACCGAGGTGACCATTGTCGAGATGGCACCACACATCATGCCGGTCGAGGACGAAGAGATTTCGGTGTTCGTTCGCAGGCAGTTCGAGAAGCGTGGCATCACGATTCACACCGGAGCCTCGGTGTCGGCCGTGACTGTCGGAGCCGATGCCGTCGAGGTGAGCGTGCAGACGAGCGACGGTGTCCAGACGTTGACCGTGGACCGGGTGTTGGTGGCGGCCGGGATCACCGGCAACGTCGAGGATCTGGGGTTGGAGGCTCTGGGCGTCGAGATCGAGCGCGGTGCGATCGTCACGGACCAGTGGTGCCGTACCAGTGCTTTCGGGATCTACGCCATCGGTGACGTTGCGGGCGCTCCATGTCTGGCGCACAAGGCGAGTCACGAAGCTGTCCTGTGCGTCGAGAAGCTCGCGGGCGTGACCGATGTTCATCCTCTCGATCGTGACTTCGTTCCGGGATGCACGTATGCCCGCCCACAGGTGGCGAGTCTGGGTCTGACGGAGAAGCAGTGCGCCGGTACGGGTCGCACGCTGCGGGTCGGACACTTCGACCTTCAGGCGAACGGCAAGGCATTGGCGATCGGCGAGGCCGAAGGCTTCGTCAAGACGATTTTCGACGCCGATACCGGGGAACTGCTCGGCGCGCACATGGTCGGTCCGGATGTGACCGAGCAGATTCAGGGTTTCGGTATCGCTCGATCCCTCGAAGCCACCGGTGAGGATCTCGCCGAGGTCGTGTTTGCTCATCCGACGCTCTCGGAGGCAATGCACGAGTCTGTGCTCTCGGCGTTGGGGAGACCCCTCAACGCGTGAGCACAGTTCGCGTGCGTGAACGTCGTCCTACGTTCACGCACGCGGACAACTCTGCAACCGGGTGCAACGCTCGCTTTCGGTGACCCCATCACATAGGACTGGAGTGTGATCGGCGCAACGAATCGACTCGAACCGGCCCTGGGTAGTGGTGAAGACGCGGCGCAGTACGCACGTGTTCTCGAATCCGTGTACGAAGCAACGATGTCGGGGCGCAAACCGCCCGCACGCCCGCGCTCCGTGATCGCCGATTCGTGGTCGCGGCTGCGCGCACTCGGACTCGATCCGGAGCGGTGCTCGATCACCAGGACCGGACGCGAATCCGAGATCGAAGAGAGCCGGCGCGCCGCCGGAATGACGGAGATATTGGACGAGGCGGTACAAGGCCTGGCACCGCTCGTCGGCCCGGACGACGCGAATCTGATCGTGGTGGCGGACCGCCACGGACGCATCCTCTGGCGCCGCGGGCCCAGTCGAATGCTGGATCGGGCCGAACGCCTCGGAATGATCGAGGGCGCGTCGTGGACCGAGGAAGCTGTAGGTACCAACGGAATCGGTACCTCGTTGGCTTCGGGTTCGGCAGTGCAGGTGTTCTCGGCCGAGCACTACTCGCGCTCGCAGCATCCGTGGACCTGCTCGGGGGCGACGGTTCGGGATCCGCGTAGTCGCCGGGCCATCGCCGTCGTCAACGTCGCCGGCGCAGCAGACACAGTCCACCCGTCGACTCTCGCACTGGTGGACAGCGTGGCCAGGCTGGCGGAATCCGCACTGCGGGAGAAACATCGAATCGGACTGGATCAGCTCCGGATGATCTCGGCGTCGACACTGGCTCGTGCGAGCCAGCCGACCGTGGTCGTGGACCGTAACGGCTGGGTCGCGGCGGTGGACTCGATGGCGCCGATCTACCGAATCGCACTGCCGAAAGTGATGAGCAGCGGCGAGCATTGGCTCCCGACGCTCGGATTGTGTATGTGCGAGCCGCTTCCGGGTGGGTGGCTCATCCGCCCTCGAGTGAACCCGGCGTCCGGAACGGTGTGTGCCGAAGTCGAATTGGATTTGCGAGATCAGAACGCGATGGAACTGCGGTACTCCTCGGCAATGGGGAGTTGGAGTATCGACCTCAGTCCGCGCCATTCGCAGATCCTCGTGGCTCTGACACAGGCGGACGAGGGCCTCACGGCCTCGCAGCTCGCCTCGCAGTTGTTCGGCGATCCGCGCAAGACGGTGACCGTCCGGGCCGAGATGTCGAGGTTGCGTAAGCGATTGGCCGGAATTCTGTTGGCGCAGCCCTATCGCTTCGACCCGGCAGTGAGGGTAAAGACTGTCCCTGCTGTGCGCCTTTATTAACCGCGGGGGGTTAATAAAGGCGCACAGCAGAGCGGCGCGACCGCCGCACCTGCGCGTACTCGTAGCCGTTCTGCCAGGTGACGGTGGCGACCAGTACCCAGATGATCCACGTCGCGCTCATGTGCGTGCCGACGATGCCCATGACGACGGGGATGGCTGTGCAGGGGAGTGCCCAGCCGAGCAGCCACCGTCGGTCCGATCGCGCAAACAGACCCGCCACCATGCTGATTCCGAAATAGACTGCGATGCTTCCGCACAACAGCCACCGCAGGTTCGCGGGCGTGTGTTCCGCGCCGTGTTCGGTCGCCGCTCCGAGTCCTGCGACCAGAACCGCGATAGCCCCGGTGGTGAAACAGTGCAGGGCCATGTCGATGCGAGCGGGAAACTTCTCGGGCTGCAGGTGCGGAACACCGGCGTGACCGTAGAGAAGCGAGAGCGCCCACATGCCGGACAGCAGAACGAACGACCCGACGGCGAGGCTGACCACGGTCGAGTCCCAGGTGAGCTTCGAGGCCGCCGAGATCACGAGGATCACACCCTCGCCCAATACGATGATGACGTACAGCCCCAGCCGCTCGGCAAGATGCGCCCGATCGGAGTGCAGGGCTTCGAGTTCGGGCATCCGGTCGTCCTTGAACCCGCGCACCTTGATGATGCGGTCGAGCTTTTCCTGCGCGTCTTCCATGATCGCGCTGCCGGAGACGACGAACATGATCAGCAGGTCGATGGTGACGCCGGCAGTCCAGAGCCAGAAGCGGGTGTCGCCTTCGAACCAGAACGAGACGATCCACGGAATCACACCGAGCGACATCTGGGCGATCGGCCAGTCCACGACGATCTGGCCGTTGTGCCACACCCGACTCGCCAGCAGACGCACGGCTACGTAGGCGACAGCGAAGGCCAGCGCATGGTTGTCGTGGATACCGGCCACTGCCGCCATCATGACGGCGAGCCCGAACATGGCGATCAGCATGCTCGGAATGCGGACGCGATCGCCGGCTACGTTGCCGTACATCGTGAACGTCGCCCACGCGGTCCAGAACGCGAGATAGAGCAAGGCGTAGAGCGCGACATCCGACCACGACGGCGAACCGTGGAGCAGGTGAGCAAGCTGACCGATACCGGCAACCACGACGAGGTCGAAGAACAATTCGATCCACGACGCGTGCCGCTCCAGCACTGCCTTCTGCTTCTCGTCTGGTTCTTTTCCGAGTTCCGACATAGGGGTCAGTATCCGGTATCGACCCCAACAGTGCAGGTAGGCGACGAACTTGTCCGTTTCACGAGCGCAGTGCCTATGCTGTTCGATGAGTGATCTGGATCATAGTTCCGGCGAGGTGGTAGGCGTGCGTGGTGGCGGTGACGTGGCTTTGTCTGCGGCGGACTACGACCGTGTCTTCGCCATCCTCGACTACTGCTCGGCGGCGAGAACGCTCGATCAGCTCAAGAACCTCCTCATGGTGGCGTTGCACGATCACTACGGCTGCCCCAACACCACGTTCCTTTCCGGCCCGACCTTCACGACGGCCTTCGCCGATCCGAATCCGGTGACGACCGGGCGGATCACGCCGATCCTCGACGAGTACCAAGCGCATTGGTACCTCGACGACGTCTTTGCGACGGCACAATCACGGGCGACGCTGTTGGCCTCCCCGGCCATCACGCACACGCAGTTGGCTGATGTCCCTTCGCAGTCGGCGACCTACCTACGAGATTTTCTCTATCGCAAGCGACTGCACAGTGCGTCGGTGATGCATCTCGAGCTCGCCCACGGTGGTCACGGTTTGGTGGGAATCTTCGATTCCGAAGGCAAGGATCTGTCAGGGCGCGACATCGCGGGTTTGGGCATCTTGGGCAGGCAGTTGTCGCTGTTGTGTCAGACGCTTCCCGGTCAACGTGAGCCGGGCTGGCGAGAGAAGCTGACGCCCAGGCA
Source organism: Rhodococcus sp. KBW08 (assembly GCF_003852455.1). Classification (NCBI taxonomy): domain Bacteria; kingdom Bacillati; phylum Actinomycetota; class Actinomycetes; order Mycobacteriales; family Nocardiaceae; genus Rhodococcus; species Rhodococcus sp. KBW08. The sequence continues at coordinate 238,776 of NZ_QAJJ01000009.1, read as the reverse complement.
GATCGATCTCGCGGAGTTGTTGGCGGATGGTCACACCAACGACGAAATTGCGGCGATCTTGTCGCTGAGTCCGGACACGGTGAAGAAGTACGTCAGCCGCATCCTCGCCGTTCTGCACGTGCGCAACCGTGCCGAGTTCGTGAAGTTGGTCTACGAGCAGAAACTTGCCGACCAACGCGGCTGAGATTGTCCACTTTCGTGCACTGTGACCACGGTCACGTCGCGGATAGCGTTTTCGGTGCACGGCCAGGAGTTGGCCCAGAGCACTAGGAGAACTCATGAGCAGGCTTCGTTTCGGGTATTTCATGGCCCCGTTCCACGTCCCCGGACGCAATCCCACCGCTGCACTGCAGCGCGATCTCGAACTGGTCGAACACCTCGATCGGTTGGGCTACGACGAGGCGTGGTTCGGTGAGCATCACTCTGCCGGAAGCGAGATCATCGCGTCGCCGGAAATCATGATCGCCGCAGCCTCGCAGCGTGCGCCGCGGATTCGTTTCGGCACGGGCGTGACATCCCTGTCGTATCACAACCCGCTGTGGGCCGCGGATCGAATCATGCAGTTGGACCACCTCACTCAGGGGCGCACCATCTTCGGAGTCGGGCCCGGTTCGTTGCCCACCGACTCGGCGATGATCGGTCTGAACCCGACGGACACCCGAGAGTTGTTGCAGGAGAACCTCGACATCGTCGTGCGCCTTCTTCGTGGCGAGACGGTGTCCGCGAAGACCCGAACTCACGAGTTGTACGACGCCAAGCTGCAGCTCGCTCCGTACTCGGAGAACGGCATCGAAATCACCGTGGCCGCAGTGGCTTCCCCGACCGGTCCTCGCCTGGCCGGTACGCACGGTCTCGGCCTGCTCTCCATCGGAGCAACGTTGTCCGCCGACGGTTTCGACGCCTTGGCGCACCACTGGAATGTGATGGAGGAGCGCGCGGAGGTCAACGGGACGACGGTGGATCGTCGGCAGTGGTCTCTTGCCGGGCCTTTCCATATCGCCGAAACCGAGGCGGAAGCACGCAAGCAGGTCGAATACGGCATCGAGGAGTGGTTCGACTATTTCCAGCACGTGGCGGCCTTCCCCCAGATGGCCGTATCCGGTGCGCGCCTGAGCGAGATGATCGACTTCATCAACGAAGCCGGCATCGGTGTCATCGGCACACCGGAGCAGGCCAGGCGCCAGGTGCAACGGCTGTGGGACCAGTCCGGTGGTTTCGGCTGCATGCTGCAGATGGGCCACGATTGGGCGAACCCGCAGGACACACGACGTTCGGCAGAGTTGTTCGCGCAGGAGGTTTTTCCGCATTTCCAAGGACAGGCGCAGGCGACGCTCGACGCGGCAGCTCATGCGCGCGCCGTCCGGGAAGGGCATGCCCAGGCACAACTCGACGCCGTCGACCACATGACGAAGAAGTACGCACAAGAGTTGGCAGACAAGGGCTGACCTCGTGAACGATCCTCAGGGCAACCATGTCGTTGTCGATGGATACGCCGATGACCGCGGTGGCACTGGATCGGCAGTCGGAGTTCTCGGCCTGATCGAAGGAATGCGGAAGTTCGCGATCAACATTCTCGGACGCCGTAGTCGACGGTGGTGACCACAAGATCGTGACAGGATCGGTGGACGACGCCTGGCACTGCGAGTCGGATCCACAGACCTGTCGCCGGCGTGTAATCGGTACGCACTCATCGTCGTGGATGATCCAGGAAAGGAAAGCCATGTTTGTACTGGTGGACAACGGCCGCGTCAGCGTCCGCGATGTGGATAACCTGAAGGCTTTTCACGTCGAGGTGACTGCCGACATCTCCGATTCCGAACTGGACGAGCTCTTGCGCGCTCGAGATTACGGATACGTCAGCGGTGGTAGTGCCTTCATCTCGGTGGCCCGTGTTCGCGAGAGCACCACGGACGTCGAAGGTGTTGCCGCGATGGTCGACTACGCGCAGAGCAAGGGCTGGGTCGACGAGGACGGTGAAGCACTGCAGGCGCACGTCGTTCGCCAGAAGTAACGGGAACAGCTCAGACCATGTCGTTCTTCTGCAGCCATCGCAGGGTCGGCCAACCGCAGAACACCGGGAGCCAGCAGGTCAGGACTCGGTAGAGCAGGACTGACGGGACCGCGATGCTTGCCGGCAGTCCGAACGCGGACAGACCGCCGATGAGGGCGGCCTCGACGGCTCCGACGCCACCCGGTGTCGGAGCCGCCGAGGCGAGCGTCCCACCGATCATCGTCACGATGGTGACGGTGATGAACGTCGTTCCTCCGCCGAATGCCTCGACGCTTGCCCACAGAGCCAGGGCGGCACCCAGAGTTGTTGCGGCGCTGCCGCCCACGATGATGAGGAAACGCGTGGGGTTTCGCGCGAGTTGGCTCAGTTCACCCAACACTTCGGTGATCTGAGGACGCAGATCGTCGCGTAGCCACCCACGGAGCTTCGGGATGAACATGAATGCACCGAGAACTCCGAGCGCGACGCCGCCCGCCAGATACAGAACGGTGGATCCCGGGATGAAGTGTGAAAGGTTCGTATCGCGTCCGGCGACGATCGAGAAGAAGATCAGCAAGCCGACGTGGGTGACCACCTGAACCGTCTGTTGCAACGCGACTGCGGCCGTTGCACGGACGGTACCGAGCCCGCCCTTCTGCAGGAACCGCACACTCAGCGCGAGTCCGCCGACTCCGGCCGGTGTTGTGGTCGCCGCAAAGGTGTTGGCCACCTGCATGATCAGGAGGTTGCGGTAACTGACCATCGACGACGCACAGGCCCACAGGGCCGCTGCCGCGCCGACGTATGTCAGTGCGGAGACGCCGAGGCCGAGCAGCGCCCACCACCAGTTGGCCGTCTTCAGTTCGGTGATGAACGCGGGGACCTGGCTGATGAAGGGGTAGGCGACGTAGACCAGACCGATGAGCAGAACGAGCTGGATCAGTTGGTTGCGACTGAACCGGGTGACCTGTGCGGGAGCGACCTTTTCGATCCCGTTCTTGGCACCGACCTCGTCCCGGATCTCGGTCATCAGTTTCGCGGAATCCGTGACGGTCCGCCGAATGCGGTTGGGCAATGCAGCGGTGGTCAATCGGCCGGAGGCGGCGAGAATCGTGTCTGCGCCTTGCGCTCGAATCGCGGCGTCCACCGCTGCATCGACCCCGAACAGTGATGCGGTGGCGAAGAGAAGTTGTGCGTTGTCGGACTGCATCTGAACTTCGGTGGCGCCGAATTCGGAGTACGCGTACCCGCCGAAGAGGATGGTTCCGCCTTCGACACGAATCTCCGAAGCGCGCAGGTCGCCGTGCGCCATCTGGTGCACGTGAGCGGTGTGCAGTGTTTGCCACAGCGCGTCGATCAGTTTGGTGGATTCTTCCTCGCCCGCTTGGTTCTCGACGGCGACGGCAAGGGGGATGCCGCGAGGACTCGGGCGCGCGTACATCTCCCACCCGCGGTCGAGTACCGAGATGGCGACGGCCTTGGAGCTGGCCAAACCGATGTCGGCGAAAGCGATACCCATGAGCGCTCGGTGTTCGACGGCGCGACGAAGCGATCCGTAGGGCGGCGGAGTTTCACGGTTCCGGAACGAGATCCAGCGGAACGTCTGTCGAATTGCTCCGCTGCTTCGCTGGTTCTGTCCGTACAACTCGACGACGAGTTCGTCGAAAGGTTCATCGTCCGGTGCCTTGTCGATGGCTGCGGACATGACAAGAGGCCCGATTCCCGAGGGACTCACGACGCGGAAAGCGGTGACGCGGTAACCGCGCCGCGCGAGTACGCGTACTGCCGAGTCCAACGGCACTTCGAGGGCAGGGGTGCCGACGGCGAGAACGATCACCGCGCCGATCAGATATCCGACGGCGAGACCCAGCATCGATCGTGCGGGAACGATCGAGCTGACGATCAGATGAATAGGAGCGAAGAGCAGAAGCAGCGTCCACCAGGCTCGTCGCCACTTCTTCGGAAGCCACGGGCCCGAGACGGTGAGCACCGCCGCGAGCATTGCGATCCATCGCGGATCGTCGAGGAATTGAGACAGGAAGGTGGCGTCGAGTCGGTCCGGCACGTCGAGATGCCATTTCGGTGCGGCCAGTCCTGTTCCGGTGAAGGACAACGCGACACCGGCGCACAGACCGGCAGCGGCGTATCCGGCCAGCAACTTCCACCGGCGCCCGACGATCAGGCCGATCAGGATGGCGAACGGTAGCGCCAGAATTGCGATGCCGTAGAGCAGGTACACGGTGTCGGACAGGCTCGGTGACAGAACTCCGACGATGTTGGACACCGACGTTTCGAGGGCGTCCCACTGGCTTCGCGTGATCAGGGATCCCGCGATCACGCCGCCGAGCAGCACAGCAGCGATCGCAACCCGCATGATGTCGCTCGTACGGCGGTGCAGTGGTGGCAGGAGGCTTCCCGTTACCGGGATCTCCCGTCCGTCTACTCGCATCTCGCCAGAACTCTCTTCTCTCGGGGTTACCGACCGTCTCAGTTACCTCGATCAAGGTACCGCGTGAGGGTTCGGCGACTGGGAAGCCGGACCTGTCGTTACCTCCTCGATGCCAAGCAACATTCTCTTCGGACCCGCGGGAGCGGGCTTCGGCGCGTAAAATTCACTTTCCGGACGTTCGTTCATTTCGACGACAGGGAGTGCGTATTCATGAGCCCCGACGCCAGCGGTGTGGACGGTCGGGTTCCTGACCTGCCGACCCCGTCGACCAGAATTTCCGTCACCGAGGACTACGCAGCCGAGATCGACGAGCTCTCGAGCCTCAAGCACAAGCTCGGCGGGCTGGAGCCTTCAGAGTTCTCGGATGCCTGGAAGCAGGGTTACCCCTACGAGAAGAAGATGTCGCGCCGCGAGTACGAGCGGAAGAAGCGGCGTCTGCAGATCGAGCTGCTCAAGCTGCAGTTGTGGGTCAAGGAAACCGGTCAGAAAGTGCTCATCATCTTCGAAGGTCGCGATGCTGCCGGTAAGGGCGGGTCGATCAAGAGATTCACCGAGCATCTCAATCCCCGTGGCGCCCGCGTAGTCGCGCTCGAGAAGCCCACGGACATCGAGCGGACGCAGTGGTATTTCCAACGCTATGTCGCACACCTGCCCAGCGGCGGCGAGATAGTGATGATGGACCGGTCCTGGTACAACCGCGCCGGCGTCGAACGAGTGATGGGTTACTGCACGCCGACGCAATATCTCGAGTTCATGAGAGAGACCCCGGACTTCGAGCGGATGCTCGTCAACTCCGGGATTCATCTGCACAAGCTGTGGTTCTCGGTCAGCCGCGAAGAGCAGTTGGCGCGGTTCGCGGCCCGCCGAACGGACCCGGTGCGTCAGTGGAAGCTCTCACCGACCGATCTGGCGTCGCTCGACAAGTGGGACGACTACACCCAGGCCAAGGAAGCGATGTTCTTCTACACCGATACCGGAGACGCGCCCTGGACGGTGATCAAGAGCAACGACAAGAAGCGCGCTCGCCTCGAGGCGATGCGTCACGTGCTCGCCAGCTTCGACTATCCCAACAAGGATCACCGGGCTGTCGGTACTCCGGATCCCTTGATCGTCGGGCCGGCGTCGGCCGTGTTCGAAGAGGGCGAGCACGTGAACGTGGAGTTGCCTCAGCTCTAGCTGAAGTTCTCACTCAGATCGAACTGGCCTCTGCCCACAGATTGATGCCGCTGTCCTTGGCGTGCTGATCGATGGAGGCCAGTTCGTCTGTACTGAATTCGAGATTGTCGAGCGCGCCGACATTGGCTTCGAGTTGCGCGACACTGGACGCACCGATCAGTACCGAGGTGACCCGCGAATCGCGAAGTGCCCAGCTCAGTGCCAGCTGGGCCAGCGACTGGCCGCGAGCTGACGCTATGTCGTCGAGCGCGCGAATGTGGGTGAGGGCGTCGTCGGTCAGCCACGACGGATCCAGTGACTTACCTTGAGCTGCACGGGAATCCTCGGGGACACCATTCAGATAGCGATCGGTGAGCATGCCTTGAGCGAGTGGTGAGAACGCGATCACGCCCACTCCGAGATCGTCGACAGCCGATAGCAGATCCTGCTCGATCCAGCGATTCAGCATCGAATAGCTCGGCTGGTGGATCAAGAGCGGAACCCCCGCAGCGGTGAGCAGTGCGGCGATTTCGCGGGTGCGCTCCGGCGAGTACGAACTGATACCCGCGTACAGGGCCTTGCCCTGCTGGACAGCGCTGATCAGGGCGCCTGCGGTCTCGTCGATCGGAGTTTCGGCGTCAGGGCGATGGCTGTAGAAGATGTCGACGTAGTCGACGCCGAGTCGGCCGAGCGACTGATCGAGGGACGACAACAAGTACTTGCGGGAACCGCCGAATCCGTAGGGGCCGGGCCACATGTCCCAGCCGGCTTTGGACGAGATGACCAATTCCTCGCGGTACGAAGAGAAATCCTCACGCAGGATCCTGCCGAAGTTCGTCTCGGCGCTTCCGTACGGGGGCCCGTAGTTGTTGGCCAGATCGAAGTGGGTGATTCCGAGATCGAATGCCCGCCGAAGAACTGAGCGCTGGTTCTCGATCGGTACGTCGTCGCCGAAGTTGTGCCAGAGGCCCAGCGAGATGGCTGGGAGTTTGAGACCGCTCCGACCGGTTCGGCGGTACGGCATGGCTTCGTAACGGTCCTGCGCGGCGACGTACTGATCGGACATGGTGCCTGCCTTCACATCGTTGTGTTTGCGGTTGAGCGTTCACTCCCGACCATTATCGCCGATGGCGCTCGGGTGTGCTGGTCGCTGGGAGGTGTCTCAGTCAAAATGCTTGCGGTTTAAAGCAATTCGATCGATCTTTTGGACCGATGTTCAGGTTCGAGTCACAGTGCCGGGCGGCGGTGACGTCGACCACGTCCGGGCTCGCATCTAAGGGAACGGTAAGGAATCGCGGTTACCATGGTCACAGTCGATCGGCGATACCGATCGCCGATTCGCTTCGAACATGTTGCCCAGCAGCCGGATCCGGGGTCCGGCGAGGAGATCTATGTCGACGCAGTCCGTAGTGCACGCACAATCATCCGCAGACGAGAGCGTCCTGGGGGATTCGTCTCCGCCGGGTGGTGGAAGCCGGCGGTATCTCGAGCAACTGATCAGATACGACGTGCCGGCGTCGTTGGTCGTCTTCCTGGTGGCACTTCCCCTGTCCTTGGGAATTGCGATCGCCTCCGGGGCGCCGATCATGGCAGGTCTGATCGCCGCGATCGTCGGCGGCGTGGTGGCCGGAGCTGTAGGAGGTTCTCCGCTGCAAGTCAGTGGTCCCGCAGCCGGTCTGACCGTGGTGGTCGCCGAACTGATCGGCAAGTTCGGGTGGAAGGTCACCTGTTTGATCACCGTCGGCGCCGGTCTTCTGCAGATCGTGTTCGGGCTCAGTCGAATTGCCCGTGCAGCACTGGCTATTGCGCCGGTGGTCGTGCATGCGATGCTCGCCGGAATCGGCATCACCATTGCGCTGCAACAGGTTCACGTGTTGTTGGGCGGAAGCTCGGCCAGCTCGGCGCTGGACAATCTACGGCAGTTGCCCGCTCAGATCGGTGCCTTGCACGTCGAGGACTTGATGATCGGACTCGTCGTCATCGCCACTCTTCTCGGGTGGCGCTATCTCCCCGCGGGCGTCCGAAAAGTTCCGGCCGCGTTGGTCGGCATCGTATTGGCAACTCTCGCTTCGCTCGTGCTGCCGATCGACGTCGAGCGTATTGCACTCGACGGGTCCCTGCTGGACTCGATCGGACTGCCTGCGCTGCCGGACGGACAGTGGCTCGGGGTCGCAACCGGCATCCTGACCATCGCACTGATCGCCAGTGTGGAGAGTCTGCTCTCGGCTGTGGCCGTGGACAAGATGCATTCGGGCCCGCGTTCGAACTTCGACCGCGAGATGCTCGGCCAAGGTACTGCGAACATGGTGTCAGGGGCGATCGGAGGTCTGCCCGTCACGGGTGTGATCGTACGCAGCGCCACCAACGTCGAAGCCGGTGCGAAGTCACGAGCGTCGTCGATCATGCACGGCCTGTGGATCCTGCTGTTCTCGGCTGCGCTGGCCGGGTTGGTGCAGCAGATTCCGAAGTCTGCGCTGGCCGGACTGTTGATCGTCATCGGTATTCAACTGGTCAAGCTGGCGCACATTCGGTTGGCGCGACGGACCGGTGATCTATGGGTGTACGGCATCACGGTTGTCGGCGTCGTGTTCTTGAATCTGCTCGAGGGTGTGCTGATCGGATTGGCGCTGGCCATCGCCCTCTTGGTGTGGCGAGTCATCCGTGCAACTGTCACCGCAGAAGAATTGGGTGACAACGATTCCGGGAAGTGGCGCGTCCTGGTCGAGGGCTCGTGCACCTTCCTGGTGCTGCCCAAGCTCACGTCGGTGCTCGCCGGAATCCCACCACGGTCCGACGTCACAGTGGAGTTGTCCGTCGACTTCCTCGACCATGCCGTCTTCGACGTCATCGAAGAGTGGGCGAGGCAGTACGAGTTGGCAGGTGGTTCGGTGATCATCGACGAAGTCGGCTCGGTGAGTATGGAGAGCGCGACCACCGGTCCGCCGAAGCGCGGCGCCGCAGTCACCGACCTGCGCGGATTGCTCGCTCCGTGGGGTAGTTGGCAACCACAGGCTTCGGGAAGGAATCTGAGCAGCCCGCCAGCCTTGCGGCCCATTCTCGACGGGGTGTCCAACTATCATCGCCATCACGCCGAAGCGATACGGCCGCACATGGATCAGTTGCGCGACGGGCAGAATCCGGACTCTCTTTTCCTTACCTGCGCAGATTCGCGAGTGGTGCCGAACATCATCACGAGCAGTGGCCCTGGCGACCTGTTCACCGTGCGCAACGTCGGAAACCTGGTTCCTGCCGGCGGCCGCGATACGTCGGTGGAAGCGGCGCTGGCCTTCGGGATCGACGAGTTGGGTGTCAGTTCGGTGATCGTGTGCGGACATTCGGGCTGCGGCGCGATGCAGGCACTCCTGACGAACAGTTCGTCGGAATCGGGAGTTGTCGGTGAATGGCTGAGGCATGCGGAGACGAGCTTGCAGGCATATACGAGTGGCCATCCGGTGGCGCGTGCTGCGGCCGAGGCGGGTTTCTCGGAGGTCGATCAGCTCGGAATGGTCAACGTTGCAGTCCAATTGCAGACTCTCGAACGCCATCCTCTGGTCGGTCAGGCCCGTGTGGATGGTCGCCTGCGTATCGCCGGACTGTTCTTCGACATCGGCTCGGCTCGGGTCATCGAAGTGACAGCGTCAGGGATCGGCGAGTTGATCGAGACCTGAAGGGGCTATTCGGGTCCGGGCTGATCCCTGAGTTCGACCAGCAGGCGAGCCCCGCCGAGCGGACTGTCGTGAAATGTCGTATGTCCGCCGTGCAGGGCCGCCTGCTGCGCCACCAGTGCCAGGCCCAAACCGGAACCCGTCTTGCCTGCCGTCGATCCGCGAGTGAAGCGCTCGAAGACGCTCGAGCGTTCCTCGGCCGGTATTCCGCAACCGTTGTCGTCGATCGTGATCGTGACGGTGTCCGGTGAATCGACCGGCCGCGCGAGAGTGATGCGCACCGTGCTCGCGCCGCCGTGGCGGACTGCGTTGGTGATCGCGTTGTCGAGGATCAACCGGATTCCGCCAGGAAGTGCCCGGATGCAATAGGGGAGTGGGGAATCCACCGTGACTACGCTGACGTCGAGCCCAGGATGATGTCGGCGTGCGTCGTCGGCAGCGATGTCGCAGACCTCGGTCAGGTCCGTGTCCTTGAAATCCTCGGCCGTCGAGAGTTCACCCTTTGCAAGGCGCTCGAGGTCTCGCAGAGTTGATTCGACACGGCCCTGCGCGCGGGCGAGATCGGTGAGGATCTCACGTCGCTGCTCGTGGTCGAGGTCGTGAATGGACAACACTTCGATGTCGGTTCGCATCGCCGTCAACGGAGTTCGGAGTTCGTGAGCCGAAGCGGAAGCAAAGTCCCGAGCGGCAGCAAGGGCCGAGTTGGTCGCGGCCTGTGCCCGGGCGACGTCGCTGAGCATCGACTCTGCTGCTGCGGCAAGCTCGTCCGCTTCACGGATGCCGGAAACCTCGGTGGCGAGATCGGGATCTCGCCGGGCGATCCGACGGGTCAATTCCACGAGAGGGCGCACCGCCGGGCCACCGAACAACCATCCCAACGCAGCTGCGGCCGCCACGGCCCCGACGCCGAAGAACGCAACCTGACGCTGTTGATCGACCGTGATGTCCCGCGCCTCGGCATAGGGAACCGCCAGCGAGACAAGGGCGTTGATCCCGTCGGCCTCGGCGGTATATGCCCTGTACTTCGTACCGTCCACGTCGACGGTCGCCGAGCCGACCGGCAGTTCGGGCAGTCGCGTCGGGGTACTGGATTTGACGGTTCCGTCGGTGTCGGAGCGGATGGTCACGGAAAATGCGCCGCCGTCTCCGAACGCGCCGAGAAAAGGTCCCGCTGTTGCTGCATTGGCCACGATGACCGTCGACGCCGTCTCGAGTCGACGGTCCAACTGAGCCAAATTGTTTCGTGCGATGGCCAGTGCAACGACCACACCGAGTGCGATGACGATGAACGTCGCCCCCAGTGCCGCGGCCGCGGCAACGCGAGTTCGTAGTGAGAAGCGGCGACGCTTCACGGGTTCTCCCGAAGCACGAACCCGACGCCGCGAACGGTGTGCAGAAGACGAGGTGAACCGCCGGATTCGAACTTTCGACGCAGATAGCCGATGAAGACGTCCACGACGTTCGTGTCGGCGACGAAGTCGTAGCCCCAGACCAGTTCGAGGAGACGTTCGCGAGTGAGCACGATGCCGGAATTGTGTGCGAGCACTTCGAGTAGCTCGAATTCGCGCTTGGTGAGCGGTACTTCCTTGCCGTCGACACGAACTCGGCGGCCGGAAAGATCGATGTCGAGGTTTCCGACGCGCAGGGTGTTCGTACCTTCCGCGTGATCGCCGGCCGGAGTGTTGCTGCGCCGGAGCATCGCGCGGATCCGGGCGACCAGTTCGGCGAGGACGAACGGTTTGACCATGTAGTCGTCTGCACCGGATTCGAGCCCGGCGATGCGATCGTCGACCGAGTTGCGTGCGCTGAGCACGCAGATCGGGATTTCGTTGCCGGCGGCACGAAGCGCCGTCACCACTCCGGTGCCGTCGAGAACCGGCATGTTGATGTCGAGGACCACCGCGTCCGGGCGCTTGTCGGAGATCACTCGGAGCGCGTCGGCTCCGTCCACCGCCGTCAGTACGGTGAATCCCGAGAGCCGCAATCCGCGTTCGAGTGAGGTCAGGACGTCTGCGTCGTCGTCGACTACGAGGATTTTCGGTATCTCGGTCACAGCCCCATTGTGCCTTGCCTGGTACGTCGGGTTTCGCCGATCAGACCGGCAAGTCGGTACCGTCCGGACGCAGACCGGCCATGAACACCGCGACCAACCGCGGGACCAGGTTCGGCATGGCCTCGTCCGACAATTCGATTTGCGGGCGCGTCAGTTTGGCCAGAGCCATGACAAATTCGAGGGGTTGCAGATCGGGGCGGACCAGCCCGGCGCTCTGAGCGGCGCCGATCGTCGCGGTCATCTTCGCTTTCGTCACCTCGCGCACGGCCAGAACTTCAGGCGCCAACTCGGTGAATCTACGTTCCACCAGCGCGGGAATGAGTGCGCCCAGGCGCAGTTCCACGAGTCGGTCCACCAGCGTGTGCCACGCACTCGTCGGATCGGTGGGCATCGCCGTGAGTGCGACGTCGGCAGCCTCGCGGACATCGGTCAGTGTTGCGACGGCGACGGCGGTCACGAGGTCCTCGCGGGTCGGAAAGTTCCGATAGAGCGTGGCGATGCCCACTTTCGCGAGGTCTGCGACCGCGTCGAGGGGCGCGTCGTGCCCACGCTCGGTGAACACCGCGCGTGCGGCGTCGACTATTGCGTTCCTGCGTTCACGTGCATCGGCTCGCACATTCACCTCCGGTGTTGACAGTTCATCATAACCGGAGGAATATCTTCCACAAATAGTGGAGGAAAACCTTCCACTTAGGGAGGTGGGTTATGAACGTCGAAGCGCAGGACCGGAAGAAGTTGGTGGCTGTGGTGTTGGGCTTGTCCGCTGTGATCGGGTTGATGCTGCTCGCCTTCGTGTTGCCCTCGATCAACGGTGGCCCGCACGAACTGAAGTTGGGCATCGCCGGTCCGGTTCAGGCCACTACCCAGATCAGTGCCTCGCTCGAGGCGAGTAAACCGGGCGCCTTCGATACTCGAGACTTCGCCGACGCGGATGCCCTACGTGATGCGATTCGGAATCGCGACGTGGTCGGCGGAATCGCCGTTGATGCCACCGGCCCTCACGTGTTGATCGCGACCGCCGGCGGAACCCCGATCGCTCAAACCTTGACCGGTGTGGCCAGTGGGCTCGCGGAGCGTTCAGGGGCGAAGGTGCCCGTCGAAGACGTTGTGCCGCTGACGGCGGACGACCCGGCCGGTGCGGGACTCACGGCATTGGCATTGCCTCTGGTGTTCGGTGGAATCATGCCTGCTGTTGTTCTCGTGCAACTGTTTCCGCGCAGCATCGTCAAGCGAGTGCTCGGTGCAGGCGGCGTCGCGGTTGTCGCGGGTTTTGCACTGACTGCCATTCTGCAGTTCGGCACCAACAGTCTCGACGGAAACTACCTGCTCACCGCGCTCGCGCTCACCCTGGGCATGTCGGCCATCTCACTTCCCATTCTGGGGCTCGAATCCCTGCTCGGGATGAAGGGATTCGCGTTGGGAGCGGTCACGATGATGTTCATCGGAAACCCGCTCTCGGGGATGGCGACAACTGCGGCGTGGTTGCCTGCAGGTTGGGGTGCGTTGGGGCAGTTGCTCCCACCTGGCGCCGCAGGGGCATCCGTCCGTTCGACGGCGTTCTTCGACGGCCATGGCGCCGCCACGCCACTTCTGGTGTTGGCGTGCTGGATTGCGGTCGGGATCGCGCTGTGTGTCGCCGCCGGCCGGAAGAAGGCGTCGACTCCCGTGGTCGAACCCGAGGCTGCGCTGGTCTAGCCGGCGTGGTTTGCGTACGGGGTCAGGTCGGGAATCGGCCAGGCCCCGTCAACGCGTTCCACGGCCAGTTCGGCGACCACTGTTTCCTCGTCCATCGGTAGTGGTCGGAGGATTCGGGGCTTTCCTGCCTCCCATTCGACGTCGATGCCTGCGGCGGTCAGAGCGTCCTCGTCGATGACGGCGACGATCAGCGGCAAGGTGAGGTCGCCGAACACCAGATCGAGCACCGAAGGGAGTGCGTCGGGCTTGGTTGCGCGAATGAATCCAGCCTCGTCGTAACTGATTCCGCGCGTCGAGACCTCGTACTCACCGAAACGCTTGCACGCTTCCCAGTCGTCGGCGATGGCGACGTGGACGAGCCGTTGTCCGGTCATGCAGTGCTCCTGTAGTGTTCGAAATAATGAAACGTCAACGTAGCATTAATTTGCCGGCACGGTAACAGGGGACTTGATGGAGCAACCGCGCAGACGTGGGAGAACCAGCGACGCCGAGCGAGCTGATCGACGCAACGAGATTCTCGACGTCGCGGTCGACTCGTTTCGGGAAGTCGGGTTCGCGCGAACGACCATCGACGCCATTGCCACGGCGGCAGGCGTCGCCAAGCGCACCGTGTACAGCTATTTCGGCGACAAATCCGCGGTCTTCGCTGCTGCTGTTGCGCGTCAGCACGCGTATGTCGAGAACGCCGGTGGCGACCAGTCGGACCTGCTCGCCGCTGCAACGGACATCGTGATCGCCCTGCACAGCGACAACTCGATTGCGCTGCACCGCATGATGATCGGCGAGGCTCTACAGTTCCCTGAACTGGCCGCCGCGTTCTACGAATCCGGCCCGGCGAAGTCGATTGCCTTTCTGGAGAAGATATTGCTCGATCGGCACGGCCGGAAGGCTGCGCTGTGCGCGGATCAGCTGTACACATTGCTGCTCGGGGAGGAGCACCGACGGCGCCTGCTCGGGCTCGCCTGCGCACCGACACCCGAAAGAGCTGCGCAACTTGCGGCTCGTGCGGTGGGGTGCGTTCTCGGATCTGATCGGTAGGCTCGACGGGGTGAGCAACTCTGTGGTCTGGTTTCGACGCGATCTGAGGGTAGGTGACCTTCCCACGCTGAGTGCAGCGTCGGATGGCGGCGGACAGGCGTTGGGTTTGTTCGTTCTCGACGACAAACTGCTCGGACCGGCAGGCTCACCGCGCCAGGATCAATTGTTCGCGAACTTGACGGCGCTCGATCACCAACTCGACGGAAACCTGATGGTTGTTCGAGGTGATCCGGCAGACGTGGTGCCCCGTGTGGCGAAATCCGTTGGCGCCGAAGAAGTTCACATCAGTGCCGACTACGGACCCTACGGCCGACGGCGAGACGCGGCGGTGGCCGAGAAGGTGGAGTTGATCGCCACGGGATCTCCGTATGCCGTAGCGCCCGGGCGTGTCACCAAGGCCGATGGTGATCCGTACAAGGTATTCACGCCGTACTTCCGTCAGTGGATGGAACACGGATGGCGAGGCCCCGCGTCGACCGACGCGCAGACCGTCCGTTGGTTCGATCCGAGCGACAAGGACGGTGGCCCGCGCCGGGTGAGCATCCCCGCGCCATCCGCGACCGTGTGCGATTTCGTCGGTGAGGCCGGTGCCCTCGAGCAGTGGAAAGAATACTGCGAGAACGATCTTGACCGGTACGACGACGAACGAAATCGACCCGACCTCGACACCACGAGCCGGATGTCGATTCCGCTCAAGTACGGCACGATCCATCCGCGAACGATGTTGGCAGATCTCTCCCAGCGGCTCGGCGACGGTGCGCAGGCTTACCGTCGCCAACTGGCTTGGCGAGACTTCTACGCAGACATCCTGTTTCAACGACCGGACAGCGCCCGGAAAAACTATGACGACAAGTTCGACCGCATACGTCACGATGGCGGAGCCGACGCAGACTCCGCTTTCAAAGCCTGGTGTGAGGGCAGGACCGGCTTCCCGATCGTCGATGCCGGCATGCGGCAACTCGCAGCCGAGAACTGGATGCATAATCGGGTGCGAATGATCGTCGCGTCTTTCCTGGTGAAGGACCTGCACATTCCGTGGTGGCGCGGCGCACGGTTCTTCATGTCGCAACTGGTGGACGGTGACTTGGCCTCCAATCAGCACGGATGGCAGTGGACTGCCGGGTCTGGCACGGACGCTTCGCCGTTCTTCCGCGTCTTCAACCCGATCATGCAGGGGGAGAAGTTCGATCCCGACGGCACATACGTCCGCCGGTGGGTTCCCGAACTCCGCGATGTTCCCGGGAAAGCGGTCCACTCGCTGAAGGCGATGCGCCCGGTCGACTACCCGGATCCGATCGTCGACCATGCGCAGGAGCGTGAGGAAGCCCTCCGTAGATACGGCGAGATCAAGGGTTGAGTGCTCAGTGATCTGCGGGCGCTACGCGGAGGCGGTTCCCGTCCAGATCTGAAATGACGAATGTCAGACCGAAGACATCTTCGTTCGGCTCCTCGACGACCTCGACGCCCTTGGCTACCCACTCGTCGTGGATCGCGCGTATTTCGCTGCTCCCGCCGTCGACCAATAGGCCGACTTCGAAATTGCGCGGTGTCGCGGGATCGAGGTCGCGTGACTTGCCGCTCCACAGTGCAAGGACCACTCCGCCGCCGAGGTCGAATGTCATGTACCGAGGGCTGAGGACCTCAGGCTTCGCGTCGAACAATTCGCCGTAGAACGCTGCTGCGGAGGCGGCATCGCTGACGTAGATCAGAAACTGGTTGGGTAGTCGCACTGTGGTTTTCCCTCTCCCGTTGATTTTCGGGCCACCGGCAGCGGGGCGTGTGCCTGGTCGTGCGGGGCTGCGTTCAACAATCCCCGCGCGCCGGACGAATGTCCAAGAACGAATGCGTCTGAGAGGCAGACGGATTTCTTATGACGACGCACCTTCGCTGCAGTCACACCGCACCGAGGTGGTACCCGACGCTCAGGTTCGGGTAGAAGCCGTCGATGTAGCTCGAGATGAAGTAGCGATCAGCGTCCGTGGTTCGAGTTCCGTCGGTGTCGAACTGCGGATAGTCGTTGGCCATGAAGACGGCTTGTCCGCCGCCGGGAGTGGAATAGACGACGTCGACCGTCAGGCCTCGCGGATCCTCGTTGTACGCGGTGACGATCTCGGTCTCGTGGGGTGCGAGCGACTGGCGTGGGCTCTGCATCCACTGTCCGTCTGGATTGTCGGCACCTTCGAGACGAATCGTCTGTTCGGTGTCGTTGCTGATCGTCATCGTGATGGTGTTGCCCGTTGTGGGAAGAGTTCCGGCACTGGCGATTCCGCTCAATCCCAAGGTGAGGGCGCCGGCGGCCAGAGCTGTGATTGCGGCAACTACGTAGCGGGGGTTCGTCATCGTCGGTGTCCTTGTCCGGGTGGGCGTTCGGTTGTCTGTCTCGAAGACAACTATGTCGGAGCAGATCGATGCCGTCTGTCCACTCTCCGGACCCTGTGCAGGACGAACGGTGTGTCCACCGATCGGGGGACACCTACTCCGGCACGGAGGTAGTCGTACCCTTCCGCTCGCCGGTGACCAGCAATCCGATCAGCGCGGCGGCCGCGAGCACCATGACGAGTGCGCCGTAGCCACGCGTCGTATCCACCAGTCCGACCTTGCCGACCAGGTAGCCGGCCAGCAGTGCCGGAAGGCTGTTGGCCAAGTATGCGATGACGTAAACGGTGGACAACAATCCTGCGCGTTCGTGGTTGGCGGCTAGTGGCATGACGGTGAGGATGGTTCCCTGGAATCCCGCTCCGAAGCCGATACCGGCAATTGCCGTGCCGGCCAGAATGAAGACTGCAGAGGATATTTCAGCCCCGACGAGTGTGACGGCCACCCCGAGTACCAAGGCTGTGGTTCCGATCAGCATCACGGTTCGGCCACCGAGTTTACGGAAGGTGAGCACCGCTGCGGCGCCGAATCCCGTCAGTGTTGCGACCATGACGGCGCCGATGAGCGAGCTGTGAACCTCAAGTGCGTTGCGTGCCAATGCAGGTCCGAGTGAGAGGTAGAACCCGCCCAGTGCCCACACCGCGATCAGGCACGGCGCGGTCAGGGCAATCATCGTGCGCGCCTGGCGAGGAACGGCCAGTGTGGGGCGCAGGGACTGCCAGGCTCCGGGCCGACCACCCGACGTCTCGGGAGCTGCCCATACTCCGAAGATCTCGAGAATGACAAGCATGAGAAGGACCAGGTAGACAGTGCTGGTGGGTCGGGGCAGGTGCTCGCTGATGAGACTCGAACCCACGGCTCCGACGGCAAGCCCCACCGTCGGAGCAACGCTGTTGATGATCGATCCGCGGCCCGGAGTGCGTTCGAGGTCGATCAACGCAGAACCCAAAGCACTGATTGCAGCGCCGGTGGCAACACCCTGCACGACGCGGGCGATCAGCAGAACGGTCAAACCGTCGGCCGAGGCGAACAGGGCGAGCGAGACCGCCTCCAAAGCGAGCGCTCCGAGCAGGACCGGGCGCCTGCCGATGTGATCGGACAAGGATCCGGCGGTCAAGAGCGTGGCGAGTAATGCGAGAGCGTAGATGCCGAACACGAGCGTCGACGCGAGCGAGGAGAATCCCCACAACTGTTGATAGTGCTCGTACAGCGGCGTCGGGGTCGCGGAGGCGCCCAGGAACGTGGCGATGATGACGGCGATGAGAGTGAAAGCGACGCCTCGCCCCAAGCGTGGGCGCGAAGTGCTCTCGGTCGGTGGTGAAACGGTCGTTGTCATTGTCGTAGGCGCTTCCCGTGCGGGTGGTGAAGACTTCAAACGCAAATACTTTGCGTTTGGGACGCTACGCCTGGCCGTAGCCTAATGCAACATCTTTGCGTTAGTATTGGTTTCATGAGTCCGTCCGCAGGTCCGCGTCCCGGTGGCCGCAGTGCGCGCATCCAACAGGCAGTGCATGCGTCGGCGCGCAAGTTGTTGGAACAGCGTGATCGAGCAGAGATCACGGTGCCGATGATCGCGACCGATGCGGGCGTGACCCCGTCGACCATCTATCGGCGGTGGGGGGACATCAACGAAGTTTTTGCCGACGTCTCGATCGAGAGATTGCGCCCGGACGCGGACCCGCGTGAAACGGGTTCGCTCCGAGGGGATCTGACGGTTTGGGCGCAAGAGTATCTCGAGGAGATGTCTGCGCCTGTCGGTCGCGCGTCACTGCGAGATGTGTTGATGAGCGACGATCAGACGCATGCACCGGACGGTACGAAGAAGTTCAAGTGTGCCTTCTTCTGTCGGACGCAGATCGACGTGATCCTCGCGCGTTGGCCGGAAGCGGCTGGCGTGGATGGTGATTCGGTAGTGGACCACGTGGTGGCGCCGATCGTCTACCGAATTCTGTTCGACCTCGAACCGGTCGCGCCGCAGCGCGTTGCGGAATTGGTGGATCAGACACTTGCTCTCGCGGCGCGGGTCGTTGCCGAAGGTTGATCGCTGCGTAGGTCCACGGCCGGAGAATCGCCGAAGTCCCGACGTGGATCGAGGGTTGGCCCATCCCTCCGAGGTAGCCACTGGCGATCGCGGGCGTAGTCAACGTGGGCATGTGAAGCATCATTGCCTACCCGTTCGATTGTGGGTGACGACGCGAGCTACATGTTCCGGCTCTGCCACTCTGCGTTCAGTCGATGCGCAGATTCCAGGGTTGCGATCGCCTCGTCGGTGTCAACTCGCGCGAGGACCAGTGCGCTTACCGTGCAGGAGAGAAGGATTCGAGTGCGATCCTCCAGTGCGGCGTCCGTCTCGTTCGGAAAGGCGGCTTGTAGGCCACTGCGAATCGCAACGGCAAGTTCTTGCCGATACGCGCGAATCACGGCTGCCACCGCATCGTCGTGCGCGCCGAGTCCGGCAGCCGTATTGAGAAGTAGGCAACCGCGCCGAGGTGAGTCGGCGGTCATGGTGCCGATCGCGTGCGCAAGCGAGGAAAGGTAGTCGTCGACGGCGTCTGCCCCGGGATTTGTCGTGAGGCTGCGCAGACGTGGCCGGATGACATGTTCGAGGTACATCTGCACGGCGGCGTCGAACAATCCGCGCTTGTTGGTGAACGAGTTGTAGAGACTTGACCGACTCAGGCCCGTCGCGGATTCGAGGTCGCCGAGGGATGCGCCTTCGTACCCTCGTGCCCAGAACACGTCCAAGGCGGCAGCGACCACGGCTGTTGTGTCGAATTCTTGTGATCTGCCCATCAAAGCCTCGCTCTTTCTGTATCGTTCGGTCCAGTATATATTGGACCGAACGATACAGAATTCACTCGAAGCAACAGGAGCTCACCGATGAACGTCGCCGGCTACATCTTCGCGGGACTTGCCGCAGCAGTGCACGTATACATTTTCGTCCTCGAATCGATCCTCTGGACGGCCCCGAAGACCCGCGCCACGTTCGGCGTGAAGTCCGAGGAAGAGGCGATCACCACGCAGCCGCTCGCCTTCAACCAGGGCTTTTACAACCTTTTCCTGGCGATCGTGTCGGCGGTCGGCATCGTGATTGCGGCGACCGGTTCCGCGTCGGTCGGAATTGCCCTCGTACTGGCAGGCACAGGATCGATGGTTGCCGCGGGGTTGGTGCTGATTCTCTCGTCTCCCGACAAAGCCCGCGCAGCCGTCGTGCAGATGCTTTTCCCAGCTATTGCCGTAGTTCTGCTGGTAGTCCACCTGCTCTGAGCGGGGCCTCTATCCGCCGCCGAGTACCAGTGATTCGATCAGAGCGAAAGCTCCGTTGAGTGCTCCGCAATCGAAGGCCTCGGCCAGGGCGTAACCGATGACGAGTTCGTCTGTGCTCGGAGTGCTCGACCAGACTGCGTCGGTCTGTCTGGGATCGGATTCCTCGTTCTTGGAGAAGTGCCCGATCCGTACACCGTTGCGGGTGAAGGCACTGTTCGCGTCGTCGACTGGAGCGAAGTTCAAACTCACGCCGTCGACGAGTGCCGAGACGGAGTACGAGCGACGGGACAGAAACCCTTTGCCGACAGTGAGTTCGACTTCGTCACCACCGACTGTGAAGAACAAGTCTGCGGCGGCGCGCGTTCCGATGGGTGTGCCTTCGCGGCGCGGGGAATCGACTCGACGCGTCAACAGAGCATGTGAGTTGCCGTTTCGGACGTCGACGACCCCCGTGTCGACGTCGAACGAGATCTCGACTTTTCCGTGAATCGGGTCCGTTGCGGCGTATTTGACCGTCACTGTGCCTACCCCCTGTAAGTGTGAACTCGGGTCCATAATACGTGGTGGGAGCGTTGTCCAGTATGCCCGAATCCAAAAAAATAGTGCGGAATGACGCGCGTTTGCGGCGAAATGCTTCTACGCTGGGTCTTGGGTTTGTTGCGCATCCCACAACGGTTTTTCCCACGCCAGACGAGGAGCGCCTATGAGGTTGTCGACTACTTGTTCTGTTGCTACGAAGGCTTGATCAAGCCGGAATTGCCTCTGCCGGATGNNCATCCGGCAGAGGCAATTCTGCATCAGTTCGGGCCTTCAGCCGCCGGCGAATTTTTCCGAGGTGCCGAGATCGATCGGCAACGCAATGCCGGTGATCCCGCGCCCGGCCGGCCCCACCAGATAGAACACCGCATCCGCAATCACTTCGGGGTCGACCCACGGGTGGGGCAGCAGATTCAGCTTCGACATGATCGGAGCGGTATCGGCGAGGACAGGATTCTCCAAGTCCGGACGGAACGCACGAACCATCGGTTCGTTGTCGATCATCGTCGTTCGCACATTGCCCGGGTGTACAGAGTTGACCCGAATGTCCGCCCAGCCGAGTTCGTTGGCCAGAGACTTCGCCAACCCCCGAACGGCGTGCTTCGACGCGGAATAGTGTGCGATACCCGGCACGCCTCGAAGCCCGGCCATCGAGCTGATCAACACGATGGATCCACCTCGATTGCCGTTCATGATGTGCGGAATCGACACCTTGGTCGTCAACCACACGCCGGTGACGTTGATGTCCATCAGCTCGCGGAACTCTTCGGCGCTCAGGTCCCAGGACAATTTCGCCGACGCCGCGATTCCCGCGTTGGCGATCACGATGTCCAGTCGGCCGAGCTTCTCGACTCCGGCGTCGACCGCTGATTTCAGGGCATCGAGGTCGCGAGTGTCCGCGACGGACGCGACGATGCGCCGGCCCTGAGCTTCGACCAGGGCGACGGTCTGGGCGAGGTCGGCTTCGGTGGCCATGTCGTACCCCGCTGTTGCGACCGGCGCGCACAGATCCACCGCGATGATGTCCGCGCCCTCGGACGCGAGCTTGACGGCATGTGCGCGCCCTTGACCGCGCGCCGCTCCGGTGATGAATGCGACCTGACCGTCCAAATTGCCCATCGAACTTCCCCTGCCCGTCTGAATCGTTGAAAACTGGAACGTGTTCATACTGCTACGTTCGATGCGAGCCAGGCAGGGGAATTCTCTGAATCCTTATCCGCGAAGGAGTTTGGACAACTCGTCCAGTACGCTCGCGTCCTCGATGGTCGACGGGACCGTGTACTCCTCGTTGTCGGCAATCTGCCGCATGGTCTTGCGGAGGATCTTGCCGGAACGAGTCTTCGGTAGTGCAGCGACGACGGTGACGTCCCGGAACGTGGCGACGGCACCGATCTGGTCTCGCACCCGGGCGACCAGTTCCTGTCGGAGTGTTTCGGGATCGATGTCGACGCCGGACTTGAGCACGACGTAGCCGCTGGGGCGTTGCCCCTTGAGTTCGTCGTGAATGCCGATGACCGCGCATTCGGCGACAGCCGGGTGGCCGGCGACGACGGCCTCCATGCTTCCGGTCGAAAGGCGATGTCCGGCAACGTTGATCACGTCGTCACTTCGTCCGAGCACGAAGACGTAGTTGTCCTCGTCGATGTATCCGGAGTCGCCGGTGAGGTAATAGCCGTCGAAAGTCGACAGGTAGGACTTCACGTACCGGTCCTCGTCACGCCACAGTCCGGCGAGTGTTCCGGGAGGAAGCGGCAGGCCGATCACGATGTTGCCCTCGGTGCCCGGACCCACGAGTTCGCCCTTGCCGTCGACGATTTCGACGCGGTATCCGGGGCAGGCGACGGTGGGTGAGCCTGCTTTGATCTCCATCGGTTCGAGGCCGCGCAGGTTCGCGCAGATGGCCCAACCGGTTTCGGTCTGCCACCAGTGATCGACCACCGGGCGATCGAGAATCCGAGTAGCCCACTCGTAGGTGTCGGGATCCAAGCGCTCGCCGGCCGCGAACAGTGTGTCGAGCGACGAGATGTCGTACTTGGCAAGCTCTTTTGCATCCGGGTCGGCCTTGCGGACCGCGCGGATCGCTGTCGGAGCGGTGAAGAGTGCCGACACTTTGTATTCGGAAATCATGCGCCAGAATGCACCTGCATCGGGGGTTCCGACGGGCTTGCCTTCGTACATGACCGTCGTGGCTCCGGCGAGCAGAGGTCCGTAGACGATGTAGGAGTGGCCGACCACCCAGCCGACGTCGGAGGCGGTCCACCAGACCTGGCCGGGGCTGATGTCGTAAAGGTTCTTCATCGTCCACGTCAGGGCAACGGCATGGCCACCGTTGTCCCGGACGACGCCCTTGGGCTTACCGGTCGTTCCCGAGGTGTAGAGGATGTAGAGCGGATCCGTTGCGGCGACCGACACCGGGTCGGCCGCGGTGGCGTCGGCGATCAGCTCGTCCCAGTCGAACCAGGCTGCGGCACTTGACTTGTAGTCGGCAGCGGCACCGGGAATCTGCTCGCGATTCTTCACGATCACGGTGTGTGCGGGCGTGGCCGACAGTTGCAGAGCCTTTTCGACCATCGGCAGGTACTCGATGGTTCGTCCCGGCTCGAGGCCACCGGAGGCCGTCACGAGCACGACCGGGCCGGCGTCGTCGATACGGGTTGCGAGTTCCTTGGCCGCAAAGCCGCCGAACACCACAGAATGCACAGCGCCGATACGCGCACACGCGAGCATCGCGATCGCGGCTTCGGGGATCATCGGCATGTAGATGATGACGCGGTCACCTGCCACGACGCCCTGATCTTTCAAGACACCGGCGAAGAGCGAGACCTGCTCGAGAAGTTCGGCGTAGGTGTACGTGGCCTTGGTGGGGACCATCGCCGAGTCGAAGATCAACGCAGTCTGATCGCCGCGGCCGTCGCGCACATGCCGATCGAGTGCATTGAAACTGGTGTTCAGCGAAGCATCCGGGAACCAGCGATAGATCGGTGCGGCGGAATCGTCGAGAGCCCTCGTTGGGGCGACATCCCAGTCGACGGCACGCGCAGCGTCGAGCCAGAACTTCTCCGGCTGATCCATGCTCTCGCGGTATGCGTCGGCATACGTGGTGTGGGACGCCTGCTCGGAAGAGCTCATCGACGTGTGTCCTCTCGTGAACTTCGCTTACCGGTGACCTGAAACACCTTAGGTCACCGTCAGTGTGGTGCGCCTCAGTAGCGGTGCGGGTACCGTCCCTTTGCGCCGGGCGGGCCTGTCCCGTCGGTCAGTGGTGTGTGCGGGTGGGGTGGGATGGGCCAGGGATTGGAATGGGGTTCGACGTGACAGGTGCAGCGCAACGCGCAGGCTTCTGGGGAGTCCTCGCTCAGCGTGACTTCCGACTTCTGTGGACCGGCGACGCAGTCAGCGGAATCGGTAACGGTGTGACGACCGTCGTGCTGCCGTTGATCGCGCTTCGCGAGTTGGAAGCGAGTAACTTCCAGATCGGTGTGCTGGCCTCGGCGGTCTGGTTGCCGTGGTTGATCGTCGGACTACCTGCCGGTGCCTGGATCGACCGGCTGCGCCGCCGTCCGATCATGATGATCGCGAACGCTGCGTGCGCGGTGCTCTTTGCGAGCGTCGCGATTGCGGGCCTCATGGGGGCGGTGACGTATAGCCACCTGCTTCTGGTTGCGCTGCTCACCGGTACCGCCACCGTTTTCTTCCAGGCGGCCTACCACGCGTATCTCCCCACGGTGCTCGCCGAAGCGGATCTTGTCGAAGGGAACTCGAAGATTCAGGGCGCCGAGGCCGCAACCCGGGTGATCGGCCCCAGTTTCGGCGGACTGTTGGTAGCGACGGTCGGGCTCGCTGCCGGTCTGCTGGTCGATGCGTTCACCTTCGTCTTCTGCTTCGTGTGCATCTGCTTGATTCGTGCGCAGGAAACGGTTGATCGCGGACTCGGCGCCCGAGAGCCGTTGCGGCGCCAGATAGCGCTCGGACTGCGATTCGTCGCAGTCGATCCGTATCTGCGGCCCATCGTCGTCTACGGGACTCTTCTCAATTTCGGTCTTGCCGGGTACACCACGATCCAGATCGTGTTCCTGGAGAAGACGGTTGGTGTGGGGGAGTTCGGGCTAGGGCTGTTGTTGGCGATTGCGGGGGTGGGCGGAATTGTCGGGTCGATGATCGCGCGCCCGCTCGGGCGCCGATTCGGCACTGCCCGAAGCGTTCTCATCTGTCAGTTGGTCACGGGACCGTTCGTCCTGTTGGCGCCCCTGACGACGTACGGCGCCGGCCTGCTCTGGTTCTGTGCCGGAGGAATGGTGATGATTGCCGGCGTCGTGTCCTGCAATGTAGTGCTCGGCAGCTTCCGTCAGAGTTACTGTCCGCCGGACCGTCTCGGTCGAGTAGTGGCGACGAGTATGTTCCTGTTGCACAGCACTATTCCGCTGGGTGCGCTGCTGGCGGGCTTCCTCGGTGACCTCGTGGGGCTGCGCGGGACAATGTGGATCATGGCCGGACTGATTGCGCCGTGCGGATTGGTCTTGCTCTTGAGCCCGCTCCGCGGCGTCCGCGATCTACCGAGTCGGCCTGCGATCTCGCTGCGGTAGAGAAGTCACTGCGGTAGAGCTGCTGCCTCTTCGCTTCGAATCGCGATGCGAAGAGTCGCGAGCATGAACAGTGAGACTGCGAATCCGAACAGCGCGCCGAACTGGTCCTGCGTGAACAGATACACCTGGGTCACCAGAAGGCTCACGATGAGAGATGCGCGCAGGAGTCTCAGAGCTCGCAGGTAGGGACCGCGGAAGAGGAACCACACTCCCAGAACCACAAGAATTCCGGTTGCGACGGTGGAGATCTGGACTACGAGGTCGGAGACGTCGTCGGCCTCGACGACGTTCTCGGAAACCAGCGCGTAAATCACCTGGACTATCGCCAGAACAGCCTGCAGCACGAACAGGGTGAGTACCAGTCGGCGGACGACACGGTGTCGGAGCAGTTCCTCGGCGCGGTGGAAGAAGGCATTGCGGCTACGAGTGATTTTCGATTCGATACCGCCGACCGGCGGAGTCTGTGAATGCAGGCCGGCCTTGATCGAATCGACGAGGTCGGTGAGGCTGCGGTCTTCGACGCCGTCGAGTACGCGGAGGGCGTGGTTGTACTGGATCTCGTCGAGCTGACCGAGAGCGAGGTCCGAGAGCGCCCGCGCGCCGATGGCGAGCCGATGACGATCATTCATTCCGCGCCGAATCACCACCTCGCGCGCGGCGAGATAGAAGAGAACGAAGACGACGTACATGATCGCGATGGCAGGCTGGTAGAAGTAATCGACGTCGGAGGTGACGAATTTTCCGACCTCGTCGATGAAGAGACCGAACCCGATTCCGCCGACGAGCGTGGCCAGGTCACGCGTGCGAGAGCCCTCGGTGATGGCGGTAGCGACGATGGCGACGGCCATCAGCAATCCGCCCCACAAAACGTGTGCGATGTGCAGGGCGCCGCCCCCGATCTGGGGATAGCCCGTTGCTGCCAGATAGGCGCGGGTGATCAGCACGGTCGCGACGCCGGCGAACAGGAACAATTCGAAACGAGCCAGCGCCGCGCGGTCGTAACTGTGCGGCAGAGTCAGCGCATTCCGGTCCTTCGTCGTCATTGCGGAACTCCCAGGTTTCGATATCGCGCGATACGGGAGGACTGGCGATCGGTGTCCGACTCTTCGGCAAGCACGAAGAGTTCGTGCGCTATCGCAGCCCCTACCCTCTTGGAGAATTCCACGGGTTCGTCCGCCGCGTCAGGCGTTTCGGGAATGATCACGTCGATCACGCCGTCTCGAAGCAGATCCAGCGAACGAATGCCCTGCGCGGCGGCCATCTCCGGTGCGTGACTGATGTCGCGATGGACGATCGCGCTGGCGCCTTCCGGCGGCAGGGGAGCGAGCCACCCGTTCTGTGCCGCGAGTACCCGATCGGCGGGCAGCAGCGCGAGAGCCCCGCCGCCTGTTCCCTGGCCGAGCAACACCGACACTGTCGGGGTCTTCAGCGTCACGAGATCGGCGATGCAGCGGGCGATCTCAGGGGCCAGTCCACGTTCCTC
Source organism: Rhodococcus sp. KBW08 (assembly GCF_003852455.1). Lineage (NCBI taxonomy): Bacteria > Bacillati > Actinomycetota > Actinomycetes > Mycobacteriales > Nocardiaceae > Rhodococcus > Rhodococcus sp. KBW08. The sequence goes on along the minus strand of NZ_QAJJ01000009.1, from coordinate 212,485 downwards.
GGCTTCCTTGGACAGCGACGCGCCCAAAGTGTCGATCACGAGGACAAGCGGGAGGTGTAGTTCTTCGGCAAGTTTCATGCCCCGTCTGGCTTCACGAAGCGCGGCCGGTCCCATCGTGGTGAGCGCGGATTGGCCACTGCGGTCCTGGCCGAGCAGGATGCACGGAAAGCCTCGGAAGCGGGCGAGTGAGAGCAAGATCGTCTTGTCGGTTTCACCCTGCCCGGTGCCGCTGAGCGGTACCTGTTCGGTCGCGGCATGGCGGAGCAACTGCCGAATGCCGGGTCGATCGGCCCGGCGCGAGAGCATCACCGACTGCCAGGCGGGAACATCGGGAATCTCGGGTGAGGGAATCGGGTCCGCGGCCGCCGGAGCCGGGGGATCGGTGAGCACGCACAACGCTCGATTGACCAGCAGACGGAGGCGGTCGACGGGTACGACGCCGTCGATAACGCCGTTGCGATACAAGTTTTCGGACGTCTGGATTCCGTCGGGAAACTTTTCGCCGTAGAGCGATTCGTAGACACGGGGTCCGAGGAATCCCACCAGAGCACCGGGTTCCGCGACGGTGATGTGACCGAGGGATCCCCACGAGGCAAATACCCCGCCGGTTGTGGGATTGCGCAGGTAAACCAGGTAGGGCAGGTGTGCCGCTTTGTGAACAGCCACTGCCGCAGCGATCTTCACCATCTGAACGAAGGCGACGGTGCCCTCCTGCATCCGCGTTCCGCCGGAGGTGGGCGAGGCGAGCAGCGGGAGTTGTTCTGCCGTAGCACGTTCGACGGCGGTCACGATCCGCTCGGCCGCGGCGACTCCGATGGAACCGGCGAGAAAGCTGAATTCACAGGCAATTACCGCGACCCGACGTCCCCGAACGGTACCGACACCGGTGACGACCGACTCGTCCACTCCGCTCTTCTCGCGGGCCTTCGCCAGGTCTTCCGCGTATTTCGGGCCGGGCCCGACGTCGACCGGCGGGGAGTCCCAGGAGACGAAGCTCTCGGGATCGAGTACCGCAGTGAGTAGTTCTTCGGCCGAGATTCGCACAACGTCCTCCAAGTAAGCAGCACCCCGTCCAGGATGAACCTACCTGGACGGGGTGCCGCCGGGGTCGCGCGGCGCCAGTTGTGCGCCGGAGAATCAGCGTCCGAACGCCTCTTTCCATGAAACGACCTTGCCGATACGAAGGATGGAGCGCTGGTAGATCTTTGCCGCGATCATCGACAGCGCAGCAGTCACCACCAGCATCAGCAGAATGGTTCCCACGATCTGGAACGGAGAAGCAACACCGGCGGAGATGCGCAGGGGCATGAGGATTGCCGAGAACGGCGGAATCCAACTCAACACGTTGCTCAGGGTTCCTTCTGGATTGCTCACCGAAACGAAAGCCACGCTGACCATTGCCATGACGAGCAGCGCGAGAGGCATCGCGGTGGCGTTGACGTCCTCCTGCCGCGAGACCATGGACCCGGCGGCGGCGTACAGCACGGCGAAGAAGAGGAAGCCGAGAATGAACCACCCGAGAGTGCCGAACAGAACGCCGATTGCCGTGCCCGTCACGGTCAGGACGCCCGTCGCCAATCCGGTGGCGACACCCGCGACAGCGTAAGCGGCCATCTGCATCAGGCCGACAGCACCGATTCCGAGAACCTTGCCCCACAACAACTGCAGCGGACGAAGCGTGGAGAGCAGCAACTCGACGACACGGCTGGACTTCTCCTCGACGACGCCCATCGCCACGTACGTTCCGAACAGCAGGATCTGCATGTACAGGAGCACCACAGCCGCGATCGACATCGCAATGCGTTGGCCCTGTTCGGGATCCGGCGGATCGATGGCATCGATGGTGACCACTGCCGTGGACGTGGCTTCGGCGAGCTGAGCCGGATCGATTCCCGCGGCGGCCAGCGCATTCGATTGTGCCTGCTGTGCAACGGAACTCTCGATGACGGCCCGCAGATTCGTGGCTACTTCCTTCTTGGTCACGACAGTGACGCCGCCGCCCGATCCGGCAATCACGGCCACGTCGAGGTCGCCGTCCTTGACCTGATCACGCGCGGTTCCGTCGTCGGAAACCTCCGTCACCGTCACCGGATTTCCGAGTGTGTCGCCGATAGACACCATCGTGGCACTGAGCGACTGGTTGCCGACCAGGCCGATCTTCGACTTGTCCTCGTCGCCGCCGGAGAAGAGTGAGAAGGCGATGATGCCGCCGATGATCGCGACCAGAATGATGACGTTGCTGATCACAAAACTCTTCTTCGAGATCTGCGTCATGAATTCGCGTCGGGCGACCAACCCGATGGCTCGACCTCCGCTCAACTGGTTGCTCATGCGGCTACTACCTCTCGGAACAGGTCGGTCAGTGACGGACGTCGAAGCGTGAACTCGTGTACCGGTCCGGTTTTCAACGCGGCGTGCAGGATCTGCTGATCGTCGGCTGTGCCGTCGACGCTCAGGAGCGTTCGACCGTCGAGGTGGCTCAGCGTGGTGACACCGATCAGATGGTGTGCCCAGCCGACCGGTGCGTCAGGAGCGAAGACCTCGATTCGGCCGTCCCCCTTGCCTCGTAGTTCGTCGACAGTTCCGATCTCTCGCATGCTGCCGCGACTGATGATGCCGACGCGATCACACAGGCGCTCCACCAGATCCAGCTGATGGCTGGAGAAGATCACCGGAACGCCGGTGCGAGCCTTCTCGACCAACACGTCACTCATGACGTCGACCGCTACCGGGTCCAAGCCCGAAAACGGTTCGTCCAGAACGAGTACCGCTGGATCGTGAACAAGCGCGGCCGCAAGCTGCACACGTTGCTGATTACCGAGGGAGAGTGAATCGACGGTGTCCTTGACGCGTTCGGCGATGCCCAGACGTTCGGTCCACCGCTCCGTGGCCGCGTGCGCGTCGGCCTTCGAGAGTCCATGTAGCTCGGCCAGATAGGAAAGTTGCGCTCCCACCTTCATCTTGGGGTAGAGGCCGCGTTCCTCCGGCATGTATCCGATAGTGCGACGCACGTCGAGGTCGACGGGTTTGCCGCCGAGTCGAACTTCCCCCGAATCTGCTCCGAGTACACCCAGCGCAATGCGCATCGTGGTCGTCTTGCCGGCGCCGTTGCTGCCGACGAATCCGAAGATCTCGCCTGGGCGCACTTCGAAACTCAGGTTGTCGAGTGCAACGACGTCGCCGTAGCGTTTCGAGATGCCGTCGATCGTGAGGGTGGCTGACATGGGTCCTTCCCATCGGTCGAGTGGTGCGCTTCGGTAATACGGGTCAGAGGTCGAACTCTTCGGAATCAATCGGATCCGGGTCTGGATTGGTCCACGCGAGAATCATCGCGGGCGTGCACGCGCCGATCAGCATTGCAGTCAGTGCCAATAAACCTCCTGTGTAAGGCAGTCTCTCTACATTCCACTGCACCGACGAGGTGAAAATGAGGAAAATGGCGACAATGAAGACCAACGTTTGGGTCACGCTCAACCCGACGGAGCGGGCGTCGTTGCGTTGCTGGATCTCCCATTCGTCCAGAGCGTGCCGCGGCGCATCCCCCTGCCGGCCCGACACGATTTGAAGTGAGGACCACGTCGGCAGGAACAACACCGTGATGATCGGCCATGCCACCGCGAACAGTGGGTTGAACAGGCACGCGATCCCGATGGCAACCATCGTGGTGAACAGGACTCCGAGGGCGACGACGAGCACGCGCCGCCGTCGACGGGTTCGCCAATTCGGGAGCCAATGTCGGAATGTCTCCTCGTTCTGCAGGAACCGCCGAGTGCGGTGGGCCTGGTAGCGGTCGATCAGATTCGATTCAGGCACTGGGCTTTTCACTCCCCTCGGTAGTGCGGTGACTCCGGTTGATCTCCGTCGACTGTGCATTCCGGTAGACCTCCGTCGACAGCGGCCCGAACTCCGTCCGAGAGAACACCGCCTCCACCGGGAGGTCGAACACCCAGCAGATTCGGAATGCAAGATCCAGGCTGGGGTAGTGGTCACCGCGTTCGAGTGCCCCCACAGTCTGCGGATTGACGTCGACGAGTTGCGCGAGTTGGGCCCGGCTCATCTTCCGCTCGGCGCGAAGCACTCCGATGCGATTGAAGATGGGGAGCGCGTCTCCCCGCCGGACTGGGCTCATGCATCAAAGTGTTGTAAAAACCCAACAGTTTGTCAATTGGAACCGAGATTGTTCTGCTGCTGGGCCGTGCCGACGGATAAGGTTCGGGCAACGGAAGGGGCTTGACATGGTGGTCGAACAGTTGATGCTCGAGAAGTCCCGCCTGGTCGTGCAGGTGCGCGAGGACGGCAACTACAGCGTGGGATCACAAGGGCTCGAAGCGATCTGGCGCGATCCGATGGACAAGGGTGCCGTCATCGGTATCGGTCAGCACACTCCGGGGGATGTGGAAGGAGAATCGTGGTGGGTCGTGTACGGCCAGTCCGACACCACAGCCGACGTCACCGTTCGGCTCGAGGATGGATCGCACGTGAAGGTGGGCCGTATCGGTGAGATCTTCGCCGCCGAATGGGTGAGTACCCCGCAGCAGGCGTTGCTGTACCGGTCCGATCGCCCGGTGGAGTCGCAGCCCACCAAACTGTCGGTGCTGTTCGCCCGGCCGAAGTTCATGCCCAAGGCCGCATTTCCGGAGAACGATCGCTTGTAGTCCTGGCGAGGTCGGCCGCGGAGGACGGTCCGACTCGTTCTCGATTTGTTACGGTACGTACTGTACTGTTTGGATATGACAACGTGGCCGAACGACCTCGAAGTAGTCCAAGTGCGAGTAGCGCGACCCACCGACCGGCTCGACGACGTGATTGCGTTCTATCGCGACTGCGTGGGATTGCCGGAGCTCTACCGGTTCTCCGGACATGCCGGCTACGACGGAATCATGCTGGGTTTGCCGGATGCGAACTATCACCTCGAATTCACGACCCACGAAGACGGAAGCCCGTGCCCGGCTCCGACGCAGGACAATTTGTTGGTGCTCTACTTCACCGGCGAGTCGGCGATGTACGAGGTGGTGCAGCGGCTGGGTGCGGCGGGACACGAACCCGTCGAGGCCGAGAATCCGTACTGGGAGGAGAATGCGGGAATGACCTTCGAAGATCCTGACGGCTGGCGTCTGGTGCTCATGCCCCGGCCGGTGCTGTAGATGGTGCGCGCCCGCGACGAACGGATCGACGACGCCGTACTGTCCGCGACCCTGGAACTGTTGGGGGAGAACGGGTATGCGGAGCTCTCGATCGGTTCGGTGGCGACGAAAGCGGGCGTACATCGACCCGCCATCTACCGGAGATGGCCGTCGAAACGGCATCTGGTGGTAGACGTCGTCGTGGGGCATATCGGCACCGATCCGACGCCGGACACCGGCGATCTCAGGGCAGACCTGGTCGCCGGCATCACGACATTGGTTGTGGGACTGAGCGAATCGGTGGTTGGTCGGATACTGCCCGCGTTGGTCGCGGACCTGGCCTCCGACCCGGAGTTGGCGCGGGAGTTCCAGTCGGCGTTCTTTCAGCCCCGACGCGATTCCACTGCGGCAGTGCTGGAATCGGCGCGGCTACGCGGCGACATTCGCGATGATTTCGACCTGGACTTCGTCCTGGACGCGCTGGCGTCCCCGATCTACTACCGAGCGTTGTTTCGTCACCTACCGCTGGACGCGCTCCTTGCCGAGCAGTCCGTCGATTCCGTGCTGCTGACGTTGACTCCCCACGAAAATTCCTGAAGCCGTTTCGATTCAGTTCAATTCGACTGGATCGGGTCCGACACGGCTGTCGGTGTTCAGCGCTGCGATGGCAGCTGACTCGTCGGTATCGAGTGCGAAGTCGAAGATTGCGGCGTTGTCGCGCATGCGGGCAGGTGTCACCGACTTCGACAGAACGGTGTGTCCCTGTTCGAGATGCCAGCGGAGAATGATCTGCGCTGGGCTCTTTCCGTGTGCTGCAGCGATTTTCCCGATGGTCGGGTCGTCGAGGATAGTTCCCTGTCCCAGTGGGCTCCATGCCTCGATTTCGATGCCGCGACTTCGCGCGTATTCCCGTGACGCGTGCTGTTGCAGTCTGGGGTGCAATTCGATCTGGTTGACGGCCGGGGTGATCGAGCTGTGCTCGGCCAGCAGTTCGAGGTGCTCGGGCAGGAAGTTGGACACGCCGATCGCACGGGCACGGCCGGAGGCGAGGATCTCCTCGAAAGCGGCCCACGTCTCCACGAACAGGCCCTTTGCCGGTGCCGGCCAGTGGATCAGATACAGGTCGACGAAGTCGAGGCCGAGCTTGTCGAGGCTCGTGTCGAACGCGGCGAGCGCTCGGTCGTGGCCCTGATCGTCATTCCACAACTTGGTGGTGACAAAAAGCTCTGACCTCGGAACACCCGAACTAGCGATGGCGCGGCCGACACCGGCTTCGTTTCCGTAGATTGCGGCCGTGTCGATGTGGCGGTAGCCGATCTCGAGAGCGGTGGCAGTGACCTCTTCGGTCTGTGCGTCCGGTACCTGGAAAACGCCGTACCCGAGTTGCGGGATGGTGATCGGTTCGCCGGTGGTTCCGTGAGTCAGTGTGCGGTCGGGGATCGACAACATTGAAGAGCGCCTTTCAAGACTGGGTGTGGCGGTTCGACGGGCGATCGTGTCGCCCGTGCCCACCTATGCCGCGCATGCAACTATTGCGTGCGCCTGATAAATAGTTGCACACGCGGGTTGTCTGCGCAAGCAGAGTCGGTTGGCTACTCCTCGAAGAGCTGTCCGTTCTCCATTCGCCACCGGCGCGTGCTTCGGGTGGACTGCAGCATGCGTCGATCGTGAGTGACTAGGAGGAGGGTCCCTTCGAAGGATTCCATCGCCTGCTCGAGCTGTTCGATCGCCGGAAGGTCGAGATGGTTCGTCGGCTCGTCCAGTACCAGTAGGTTCACGCCGCGAGCTTGGAGCAAAGCAAGTGCAGCCCTTGTTCTTTCGCCGGGGGACAATGAAGCGGCAGATCGGAGTACGTGGTGTCCGCGCAGGCCGAACTTGGCGAGCAGAGTGCGGACATCGGCATCGGGCCAGTCCGGAACCTGTGCACCGAAGGCCTCGACGACTGGCTGATCGCCTTCGAACAATCCGCGCGCCTGGTCGATCTCACCGATCGCGACACCGGAACCCAGCGACGCGATGCCCTCGTCGGGGACGAGTTTGCCGAGTAGGACGTTCAGGAGGGTGGTCTTGCCTGCTCCGTTCGCGCCCGTGACGAGGATCCGATCACCCCAGTCGATCTGCGTCGTGACCGGACCGAACGTGAACTGACCGCGAGTTACCTTGGCGCCGTTCGTGGTCGCGACAACGGATCCGGATCGCGGCGCCGCCGCGATCTCCATGCGAAGTTCCCACTCCTTGCGCGGTTCCTCGACGACTTCGAGTCGCTCGATGCGGCGTTGAGTCTGGCGGGCTTTCGCGGCTTGCTTCTCCGTCGACTCGGTCCGCAATCCGCGTCCGATCTTGTCGTTGTCCTTGGCCTTACGGCGCGCGTTGCGGACGCCGTGTTCCATCCAGTTGCGCTGCATCTGCGCGCGATCTTCGAGATCGGAGCGGGTGCCTGCGTATTCCTCGAAGGCCTCGCGTGCGTGCTGGCGGGCGATCTCGCGTTCGGCGAGGTACGACTCGTAGCCGCCGTCGTAAACGGCGATATCCTGCTGCGCCAGGTCGAGTTCCACGATTCCGGTGACGGTGCGCGAGAGGAATTCGCGATCATGGCTCACGACAACCAGCGCCGCTCGGGTCTCGGCGACAAATCGCTCCAACTGCTCGAGACCGCGCAGGTCGAGATCGTTGGTGGGCTCGTCCAACAGGAGAATGTCGTAGCGCGAGAGCAACAGTGACGCGAGGCCGGCGCGCGCGGCCTGACCGCCGGACAACGCCGTCATGTGCGCATCGAGCGGAACTCCGAGCCCGAGTTCTTCGACCACCTTCTCAGCGCGCTCGAACAGATCGGCGCCGCCGAGAGCGAGCCAGCGTTCCAGTGCCGGGGAGTACAGATCCTCTTCGGCTTCGGCCAGGGTTTCGGCCGCGGCGTTCATGACTTCCTCGGCATGCGCGACGCCGGTGCGGCGGCCGAGGAACTCGAGGACGGTCTCACCCTCGATGCGGTCGGGTTCCTGCGCGAGGTAACCGACCGCAGCATCTGGTGGGCTGAGAATGATCGAACCCTCGACGTCAGCGGTGCCGATTCCGGCCAGTGCGGTGAGAAGCGTCGACTTGCCGGCGCCGTTCGCGCCGACGAGGCCGATGACGTCGCCAGGCGCGACGGTGAGATCGAGGTCGGAGAACAGGGTGCGTTCTCCCCGGGAGGCAGAGAGGCCGCTGATGCGCAGTGTTGCAGTCACCTGAGAAGTATCCCCGGCGCTGTGCGCCAGTGTTAATCGGTGCTGTGCGCCTTTATTAACCGCGGGCGGTTAATAAAGGCGCACAGCAGTCAGCCGCGGACCAGGTGATACCAGCACGGATGTGCCGCACGGACCGGAAGTGGCGATTCACTCACATCGGCGGCCGTACTCGAGGCCATCGACCAACCGTCGAATGCTCGCGTGACGTCCTCCTCGGAGACACCATGTGGCATCGGCCAGCGGTGACCTGGCCCGAACGCGAACATCACCAGGGACGCTCCCGGTGCGGTGATCGCGTTGACCGACCTCCCGTAGTCCCGTCGTTGGTGATCGGTGAGCCCGTGAAAGCAGCCGATGTCGAGTACCAGCATGTGCCCACCGTCGACGGCTATGTGCAGGTCTGCCGCGTCCTCATGGAGGAACCGGACGTCGACGTGTGCTTCACGTGCATGTATCCGCGCTTTGTCCAGGGGCTCCTGCTCGGCGTCGACGCCGGTGACGTGCCAACCGCGTTGCGCCAGCTCGATGGAATGGCGTCCGGTGCCGCAGCCGATGTCGAGTGCACGGCCACCTTCCGGGGCGGGGATCGCATCCAGAAGGCCGGACAGTTGAGCGTCGAAGCCGTGACCGGTGTGCTCCCACGGAGTGACGCCGACCTTGTAGGCGAGACGATATCCGAGATTCATCGCTCTCTCTTTTCTCGAGGCGATTCCAATACTTGTCTTCCAAGGTAGACCGGCATTTCGGGCGGTACAAGGGCACCGCGCGGAGGTTCGGCGGGGAATGCCTCCCGGCCCGCGCGCGTTGGATTCACTTATGACCGAGACCAATGATGTGACCGATGTACCGACAATTGTTCTGAACGACGGTAAGACGATCCCCGCACTCGGATTCGGTGTGTTCCAGGTTCCGGACGACGAGACGCAGGAAGCTGTCTCCACCGCCCTGAAGACCGGCTACCGCAGTATCGACACCGCCAAGATCTACGGCAACGAGGTGGGCGTCGGCCGCGCGATCGCCGAATCCGGCATCGCACGCGAAGACCTCTACATCACGACGAAGTTGTGGAACGACGATCAGGGCTACGACTCGACGCTTGCCGCATTCGACGCCAGCCTCGACAAGTTGGGTCTCGACTACCTCGATCTGTACCTGATCCACTGGCCGGTACCGTCCAAGGACCTGTACGTCGAGACCTTCAAGGCATTCCAGAAGCTCAAGGCCGACGGACGGGTTCGATCCATCGGCGTCTCCAACTTCACCATCGAGAACCTCGAGCGTGTCATCGGTGAAACCGGTGAGGTACCGGTCCTCAACCAGATCGAGCTTCACCCCAAGTTCAACCAGGCCGAACTGCGCGCCTTCCACACCGGCAAGGGAATCGCGACGGAAGCATGGAGCCCGCTCGGCCAGGGAACCGTTCTCGGTGACCCCGTCATCACCGCTGTCGCCGACGCTCATGGCGTCACTGCGGCTCAGGTGATCATTCGCTGGCACCTGCAGATCGGCAACGTGGTGATCCCGAAGTCGGTGACCCCCGAACGTATCGCCGCCAACTTCGATGTCTTCGGCTTCGAACTGACGCCGGAACAGATCAACGCGATCGGTGCTCTCGACGACCCGGCCGGCCGTATCGGCCCCGACCCGGTCACGCTCGGCAGCTAGAACTTCCGGTAGACCCACGAACGGCACTCCCGCGATCGCGGGAGTGCCGTTTTGTCGTGTGAGGTCAGTTCAGGTGCGTGCGATGTTCTGCAGTGAATGCGATGTGCTCGTCCGCGCGTCCGGTGCGGAGCTTCTCGACCCACTCGGGATCGGCGAGCAGCGCGCGCCCGATGGCAACCATGTCGAATTCGCCGTTCTCGTACTGAGCTTCGAGACGCTCCAGTCCCGTGACAGCCGATGCAGCGTCGCCGGTGAATGCCGTCGTGAACACCGAGTCGAGTCCGACCGAGCCGACGGTGATGGTCGGCAACCCGGTCAGCTTCTTCGTCCAGCCTGCGAGGCCGAGCTTGCCGTCTTCGCCGTCGAGTTCAGCGAACGCCGGTTCCCAATGACGCCTCGTCGACGGATGCAGAACGTCGACACCGGCGTCGACCAGGGGAGTGAGGATGCGGCCGAGTTCTGCCGGGCTCTGGGCGATACGAGCGTCGTAGTGGCCGGACTTCCACTGCGAGAAGCGGTAGACGATCGCGAACTCGTTTCCGACTGCCTCCCGGATCGCGGCGACGACCTCGGCCGGGAAACGGGTGCGGGCTTCGAGTGATCCGCCGTATCCATCGGTGCGGACATTGGTTCCTGCCCAGAGGAACTCGTCGAGCAGGTAGCCATGCGCCCCATGCAACTCGAGACCGTCGAAACCGGTGTTCTTCGCGTTGAGTGCCGCGTCGACCCACGACTGCTTCAAGTCGTCGAGATCCGAGGTGGTGAATTCTCGTCCCAGACGGGTGCCGTCCAGCGCCAGGCCGGAAGGGCTGACGGTTTCGACCTCTGGGTTCAGGCGCGAATTCTCGCCGCGCTCGACTCCGAGGTGCCACAGCTGGGGAATTATCGATCCGCCCTCGGCGTGGACGGCGTCGACTACCGACTTCCAGCCGCCCAGGCTCGAATCGCCGTAGATGCGCGGTACGCGGGTGTGCGGGCCGGCCGCCGGGTCCGGGATGTACGTGCCTTCGGTGATGATCAAGCCGACACCACCTGCTGCGCGACGACGGTAGTACTCGGCCACGTCGGCGCCGGGGATTCCGTCCGGCGAGAAGGCGCGCGTCATCGGGGCCATGGCGAAACGGTTACGCAACGAGAGTGATTTGACCTCGAAAGGCTCGAAGAGGCCGCGCAACGCGGAGGCCTCGGGTGCTGTCGATGTGTCGGGAAGAGTCACGGGTTTGTTCAACGCGGCCGGCTCTCGACCTATTCCGCTGCATGAGTTCATCTCGCTGAAATGTGCAAAAGGTTGCGTACGTTCGGTTTTCATCGGTGCATCGGTCGTCGAAACTTAGTTTGTGCATTAACTATTAACATGCGATATGGTCGTGCAGAAAGTTCTTGAGGGCGGTATCGAGCACGAAAGAGGACGCGCGAGCATGACAACAACGGTGCCGGACGAGCGGACCGGAGACTTGGAGCCGATTCCGGAGCGGCCGTACCCGAAGCGTCGTGATCCCAAGGGGTCGTGGATGCTCGAGATGATCAAGACCACCGATCACAAGAAGATCGGGATCATGTACCTGATCACTGCGTTCGCGTTCTTCCTGATCGGCGGCCTGATGGCGCTGTTCATGCGCGCCGAACTGGCTGTCCCCGGAATGCAGTTCCTCTCCAATGAGCAGTTCAACCAGCTGTTCACCATGCACGGCACGATCATGCTGCTGCTGTACGCGACCCCCGTCGTCTTCGGCTTCGCGAACTACATGCTTCCGTTGCAGATCGGAGCACCCGACGTCGCCTTTCCTCGGCTGAACTCATTCGGGTTCTGGCTCTTCACTTTTGGTGGCCTCATCGTTCTCGGCGGCTTCCTCACGCCGGGCGGCGCTGCCGACTTCGGTTGGACGGCGTACACCCCGCTCTCCGGCGCGGTTCACAGCCCCGGCGTCGGGGCCGACCTGTGGGTCTTCGGTCTGACGGTCGGTGGGCTCGGCACGATTCTCGGTGCGGTCAACATGATCACCACCGTGATCTGCCTGCGCGCGCCCGGCATGACCATGTTCCGCATGTCGATCTTCACCTGGAATATCTTCATCACCAGCATCTTGATCTTGATGGCGTTCCCGCTCCTGACCGCCGCGTTCATGGGGCTGTTCGTCGACCGGCACCTCGGTGGTCACATCTTCGATCCGGCGTCGGGCGGAGTTCTGTTGTGGCAGCACCTGTTCTGGTTCTTCGGTCATCCCGAGGTGTACATCATCGCGCTGCCGTTCTTCGGCATCGTCTCGGAGATCTTCCCGGTCTTCAGCCGTAAGCCGATCTTCGGTTACACGGGATTGGTCTATGCGACACTCGCGATTGCCGCTCTCTCGATCGCTGTGTGGGCTCACCACATGTATGCGACGGGTGCTGTTCTCCTGCCGTATTTCTCGTTCATGACGTTCCTGATCGCCGTGCCGACAGGCGTGAAGATCTTCAACTGGATCGGAACGATGTGGAAGGGGCAGTTGACTTTCGAGTCGCCGATGCTGTTCTCGGTGGGCTTTTTGATCACCTTCCTCTTCGGTGGTCTGTCGGGTGTCATCCTCGCGAGCCCGCCGCTCGACTTCCACGTCACCGACACGTATTTTGTCGTGGCCCACTTCCACTACGTGGTCTTCGGTACGGTCGTGTTCGCCACGTATGCCGGTATCTACTTCTGGTTCCCGAAGATGACGGGACGTCTGCTCGACGAACGGTTGGGCAAGTGGCACTTCTGGACCACGTTCGTCGGTTTCCACGGCACGTTCCTCGTTCAGCACTGGCTCGGCGGTGAGGGCATGCCGCGTCGATACGCCGACTACCTGCCTTCGGACGGGTTCACCGTGCTCAACTCGGTCTCGACCATTTTCGCCTTCGTGCTCGGTGCCTCGACGCTGCCCTTCCTGTGGAACGTCTTCAAGAGTTACCGCTACGGCGAAGTGGTCACCGTCGACGATCCGTGGGGTTACGGAAACTCGCTGGAGTGGGCGACCACCTGCCCGCCGCCGCGTCACAACTTCACCGAGTTGCCGCGCATCCGTAGCGAGCGTCCGGCGTTCGAGCTGCACTACCCGCACATGGTCGAGCGAATGAGGGCGGAAGCGCACGTGGGTCTGACCGGGCAACCCACGTCGACGTTGGAGAAGAGTGACGATCATCGTCAGATTGATTAGTGCAATAATAGTTACTGCACTAATTAATCTGATAACATCGGATTCATGACGACGAAGGCTCCGCAGACGCAGATGGACGATCCGCTGGCTCTCGACCGGCAGGTGTGCTTCGCACTTGCGGTCGCGAACCGGGCAGTGCTCTCCGTCTACCGGCCCCTGCTCGAGCCGATGGGCCTCACGCATCCCCAGTATCTGGTGATGCTGGCACTGTGGGGAAAGTCGCCGATGGCGGTCAAGGAAATCGGGCAGGCGCTTCAGCTCGATTCGCCGACTTTGTCGCCGCTCCTCAAACGACTCGAGGCGTCCGGGTTGATCACGCGAACCCGTAGCCGCGCCGACGAGCGTCAACTCGACGTCGACCTCACCGAAGCGGGTGTGGCGCTGCGCGACGAGGCGGAGAAGATCCCGCCGGCGGTTGTCGCGAAGCTCGGCGTGAGCCTCGCCGAACTCGAAGAACTCCACAACGTTCTGACGCGGGTCAACGAGGCCGCGCTCCGCGCCGGAGCCTTGGACCAATGAGAGAAATGTGATGACTGCATCCGAAAGAAACGTGATGACTGCGTCAGTACCGTCGATGCGTACCGAACAGGTGACTTCCGTGACTTCCAAAAAGCAACGTACGAGCCCGAATCCCCTTCAGTGGTTGGGCTATTCAGTGGGCCGTAAGCTGCCCGACTCCATGCAGGACTGGGTGCGAAACGACCTGATCGGTGATTGGGCTGTGCCGCGTCACCTGATCCGAAGCATGGTGCCGTTCATTCCAGTCTTCGCTGCCTTCATGCTCTTTCCGGGGCCGTGGGCTCTGCGGGCATCGATGGTGCTGCTCGGAGTGCTCCTGGCACTGTTCTATTCGGTTTCCTACATGGCTCAGAACAGGTCGCGTCGCCTCGAGCGTCACGGTTTGCCTTCCGACCTCGAGAACCCGAAGAAGATCTCGCGCCACGACGCCGAGAAGGCCGCCTACGAGAAGTTGCACGGCGGCCCCGCGACGTAGACTCTTCTCTCAGAAGCCGTGGAGGGCGCTGCCGCCGTTCATCTCGCAGACGCGTTGCTCCACGGTGGCCGAGAAATCAACCTCTGGCGCGGTCGTAAGCAGGGCCGATTCGACGTCTTGCTCGACCAGGTATCCGTTGATCGCGATTGCCGCTGTCGAACCGGCAGCGGCAGCGCCTATCACCTGAGCGCGAGGGTCGACGACATTGCCGGCGCCCCAAATGCCAGGAACGCTGGTGGCGCCGGAAGGATCGACAGTCACGAATCCGTTTGTGCCCACGTGGCAACCGAGTTGTGACAAGGCCCCGTCGTTCGGGACGAGGCGAGGTGCGACGAACAGCGCTGAACGAGGAACCAATTGACCGTTGTCCAATTCGATTGCCTTCAGTTCGCCGTGCTCGGAGGTCACTCCGGTGACCTGCCCGTCGACTACCTCGACACCGCGCGCCGCAAGTCGCCTGCGTTCTTCCGGTGTGAGCGAGATGTGATGAGGAAAGAACGTCACATCCGACGACCACTGCCGGAGTAGGAGCGCCTGGTGAAGTGACATTTCGCGAACGTCGCCGCCGAGAACGCCGATCGGTTGATCGCTGATCTCGTACGCATGGCAGTAGGGGCAATGGAGCACGCTCTGTCCCCAAAGTTCTTGGATGCCTGGTATTTCCGGAAGTGAATCCCGTAGGCCGGTGGCAACCAGCACGGTGCGAGCGGTGAGCGTCGTGCCGCCTGAAAGCTCGACGACAAAGCCGGGTTCGATACCGCGCCACGAGATGTCGACAACGTCATCCTGTGTGAATTCCACTCCGTACGTCTGTAATTCGCTGCGTCCGACGGTGAGTAACTCGCCTGGCGCCATGCCGTCGCGCGAGAGGAAGCCGTGCATGTGTGCCGCGGGTGCGTTGCGGGGAGTGCCGGAATCGATGACGGCGACGCTGCGCCGAGCGCGCCCCAACACCAGGGCTGCGCTGAGTCCGGCGGCTCCACCACCGACGATCACGGTGTCGAGGACCTGTGTTTCAGTGTGTGTTCGCATGAGCACAGGTTGCCCGCGGACGAGACAGTTCAGCAACTATTGTTGCCATTTCTGGGAATCGTCGTCAGACTCGGACCATGAATGTCAACGGCCCGCACATCGATGCCGCCATCTCGCAGATAGGCGCGCGCCTCAAACGCATTCGTACACAGCGCAATGTCACGCTCACGGCGCTGTCCGAGTCGACCGGTATCTCGAAGAGCACCCTGTCGAGGCTCGAAGCGGGGGAGCGTCGCCCGAGTTTGGAGTTGCTGCTTCCGATCGCGCTCGCCCACCAAGTTCCGTTGGACCAGTTGGTGGCGGCGCCACAGGTCGCCGATCCGCGTATCCAGAGTGCGCCTCGAAGCGCCAGTGGGCGAACGGTCTTGCCGCTGACTCGGCAACCGGGTGGGCTGCAGGCATTCAAGATGACCATCCCGGCAAACCAGACCGAGCCGAACCCGCAGGTGCATGACGGCTATGAATGGCTGTACGTGTTGTCGGGGAGGCTGAGATTGGTGTTGGCCGATCACGACATCGTGATGGGAACGGGTGAAGCTGCTGAATTCGACACCCGAAATCCG
Source organism: Rhodococcus sp. KBW08 (assembly GCF_003852455.1). Classification (NCBI taxonomy): domain Bacteria; kingdom Bacillati; phylum Actinomycetota; class Actinomycetes; order Mycobacteriales; family Nocardiaceae; genus Rhodococcus; species Rhodococcus sp. KBW08. The sequence continues at coordinate 196,711 of NZ_QAJJ01000009.1, read as the reverse complement.
CATTGGTTCGGCAGTGACGGCAAAGGCCCGGTCGAAGTGCTGAGTCTGTTCGGCCCACAAGGAGAACGCATTCACGTTCGGGCCAAGCCTTCGGCGAATTGACGGACAGTCATACTTCATTCGATGCTGCCGGAGGCGACGTGAACAGTGAGGGATCTGTGCGAATCGAAACTGACGACCTGAGCCGGGACGCGGTCCGGGCTCTCCTGGCCGAGCACCTCGCGGACATGCACGCGACCTCCCCTGCGGACAGCGTTCACGCGCTGGACGTCACGGGGCTGACGGATAGCTCTGTGACCATGTGGACGCTGTGGAGCGACGGTGACGAGCTACTCGGTTGCGTAGCACTCAAGGAACGGTCGTCGACCGGCGGCGAGATCAAGTCGATGCGGACTTCATCGGCAGCTCGCGGGCGTGGCGTGGGTACGCGACTTCTTCAACACGTCGTGGACGAGTCGAGACAACGAGGTTACCGTCAACTCGAATTGGAGACCGGCACACAGGACTTCTTCGATCCAGCTCGCCGGTTGTACGCGAGATTCGGGTTCGTGCCCTGTCCACCGTTCGGGAACTACCGCGAAGATCCGAACAGTGCATTCTTCGTTCTCGCCCTGTGAGCAGCTCGCACGCTACGGCATCGTGGCGGTGATGCGTCGTACTGCGCTGTCGGAGTCCATGATTGCGGTGTCGAGCACCAGCCGTTCCGTGGTCCACGGCTCGTAGTCCCGATCCAGAATTTCCTGCCACGTCGGTAGTACAAGATCCGGGATGTCGACGACTCGCTGTTCAGCGCGTCTGCGATGCTCGTCGGGATCCGAACAGACTACTTCGACATTGAGCAAGTACGCCGAATTGTGTTGTGCGGTAGCGGACCAGGCGCTTCGCGTCACCTCGATCGGGTTGACACACTCGACCACGACCGAGAGTCCCAGCCGCAATTGTTCGGCGGCGAGCGCATAGGCGGTGATGTATCCAGCGGTCCCGGATGCGTCAGCGATACCGCTGTGGGTCAGTGCCTGTTCGATGGTATCGATCCGCACGAAAGGGATTCGGTGATGCTGGGCAAGCGCTCGCGCGATCGTCGACTTGCCGGTGGCCGGCAAACCTCCGATCACGACCAGTGTCGCGCGGGCCGACGGCTGGGGGTTGTGTCCGGCATCCACCATCCTCGAAATGTACGGGGCGTCGTCGATTCACACTGACTCGCCTCGTACTTCGCTCAGTTCGAGATCGCGAACTCGCGTGCTTCGAACGCCAGGTCGTCGGCGGCGGACTCCATTCGTGCCGTCGCACGGTTGGGCGCTGTCAGCACTGCAACGATCGGAACCGCCAACGCCAACAAGCCGAGAACGAAGACGGGGAAGAGGAAGGAGAACACTTCGAGTCCCTGCGGCGCTGGGGCTGCTGCGTCGTGAACGACCTCGACCGCGGCCATTCCGGTGTAATGCATTCCGACGACGGCGATACCCATGATGATTCCGGCGACAAAACGAAGAATCGTGGACTCGAGCACCATGGTGAACCACAGTGCGGCCGTTCCGGCGACGACTGCGATGAGAACCGACAGTGCGACGAAGAGCAGGTCGTAGTGGATCTCACCCTGAAAGCGTAAGGCGCGCATACCGGTGTAGTGCATGATGTTCACGGCAAGACCGGTCACCAGGCCGCCGATCAGAAGTCGAGTCCAGCGGAATTCGGTCCCGATGATCAGCAGGCCGACAAACACGGCCCCTACCGAGATGATCGCCGAGATCACGGTCCATCCGAGGTTGTATCGAATGGGACTGCCGGGGACTGCGAAGCCGAGCATGGCGATGAAATGCATCAGCCAGATGGCGACGCCACCGATCGACAGGGCGGCCATGGCGAGCCAGCGCATGCGTGTGGCGGTTGTCGTCGCCGACGCTGAATGCCTGGTGCACGCCAGGCCGACTACCGAGCCGACCACGGACACGACGTAGGCGAGCCCGAGCAGCCAGATTCCCATCGAGAAATGGTGCATTTCATCCGACATGCCAGTTCCTTTCGGTGACGATTCGCATCTGGTGATTCATCTAGACGACTGCTTCAGCTGCAAGTCGTTCGAGGGAGTATTCGGTGACGGCGATCAGCGCGCGTTTGGCCGATTCGCGGTTTCGGGCGTCGATCTCGATCATGGGAACACGGTTGGGTAGAGCCAACGCCTGGCGGAGATCGCTCGCCGAATGGATGGGTGCGCCGTCGAAACGGTTGACCGCCACGATGAACGGGAGGCCTCGCGCCTCGAAGAAGTCGACTGCGGCGAAGCTGTCTTCCAAGCGACGCGTGTCGACCAGAATGACCGCACCGATCGCACCGGTGATCAGGTCGTCCCACATGAACCAGAAGCGGCGCTGTCCCGGGGTTCCGAACAGATAGAGAACCAGGTCGTCGGCGAGCGTGATGCGCCCGAAGTCCATCGCGACCGTCGTGGTGCTCTTGTCGGGAGTGGAACCGAGATTGTCGATACCGTCGCTGGCGTCGGTGACCATGGCCTCCGTGCGAAGGGGGACGATTTCGGAGACGGTCCCCACAAGCGTTGTCTTGCCAACACCGAAACCCCCGGCGATCACGATTTTCGTCGATTTCACGCGAGACGATGAGTCAGAGTGCCCGAAGTCCACTGAGGGTCCTTTCGATCAGTTCGCGTCGCTCGACTCGAGATGCGTCGCTTCGCAGAGTGGCATGTATTTCCAGTGATCCGGCTACTACGAGGTCGGCGACCAGTACCCGCACGACTCCGATCGGAACACCCAGGTGGGCGGCGATCTCGGCAACCGAGATCCGCTGCTCGCAGAGTGCGACGATCGAGGCACGAATATCTTGCGGTGCAAGATTGTTCGAGACCACGTCTTCGATCGTCGCGATGATCGCTTCGAGCGGGAGGTCGATGGACGGCAGGGTCCGACCTTCGGTGAGCGCGTACGGCCGGACCAAGCTCGGTTCGGCGTCGTCGTACTCGGATTGATGGTGAGGCATCGAACTCAAATACCCTGCGATGTTCGCGGGGCAATGTCCATGGTGGTCCCGACGCGATCGACGAGAGTCGCCATTTCGTACCCGATCTGGCCGATGTCGCATCCGGCGACAGCGAGTGCGGCGAGGTAGGCGCCACTACCGACGCCCATGAGAAGCAGGTAGCCGTTCTCCATCTCGACGACGGACTGCATGACGGCCCCACCGTCGAAGAGGCGTGACGCCCCCGCGGACAGGCTGGCGAGTCCGGAAGTGACAGCGGCTAATTGATCCGCCCGGTCGAGCGGAAGGTGTGTGCTCGAGGCCGTCAACAACCCGTCGGCTGAGACGATGATCGCGTGACTCACACCCGGCACGTCTCGGGCAAAAGCCGAAACCAGCCAGTCGAGTGCGCGGGGAGTCTCTTGGGCTCCGACAGTGTTCACTGTTCTCCTTCATCGTTGTGCAACATCGTGGACGATTCGAAAGACTGTCCGCCGTCGGACTGGTGGACGGCAGCATGCCGACGCCCACGTTGCACGCCGGATTGGTAACTGCTCCAACCACGTTGAACGTCGGCGGGATTGGATGCTTGACGTTGGGCTGTACCACCTCCTCCGACGGCGCCAGGAACCAAGCGAGCTCCTCGATCCCGAATAGGCAATCCGGAATCGGCGATCTTGGTGACCGGCATCTCGAACGACGTCCGGGCAGCCAGCCAGCCTTGATCTGCGTCCGTGGTCCAGGAACCACCGGTGGAAGCCGTTGACGACTCCGCCGTCGGATCCACCAGCCACTCCGACACCATCCGAGCAAAGATCGGCATCGTCGACGGGGCAGACGTTCCACCGTTCGCGCCGCCGTTGTTGTTGCTGCTGCTGTCAGTACGCGCAGACGTGCGAGCCGACATCCCGTCACGGGTACGAGAGGAGAAGAAGGCCGCAGTATTTGTCGGCGTCGGTGCCGAGAGTCGGTGCCGCGGCGCCGGAGTTGTCGACGGCTGTGGACCCACCGGGATCTCGGGACCCTGTGCAGACGAGTTGGATTCCGGCGACGGAGTACGGACGGAAAGCGACGTCGATGCGTTCGCGCCCGCGGGATCGAGTTGGGGAGCGAAGGTTGACACCGGCGCAGCTGGTGCCGGAGTGGTCGAGGTACTGACCTGCGGCACTCCACTCGTGCCCGGGGTGCGGCGAGGTAGTCCCGAGGGTGTTGCCGTCGGTGTCGACTCCGGCGTGATCGGGGCGAACGTCTCGGTCCGATCGGTGCTGATGCCGGGCGTTCGGCGGGGGAGGTCGGCGAAGCTTCTGGTCGCAGGCTGTGGGGGTGCGGAAGCGGTCGGGACCGGCTGTGACCATACCGGGGCAGGTGGTGCGGGCGGCGGTGTCCGCTCGACTGTGGCAACGGGTCCTGTTCGCGGCGTGCGGATTTCGGGAGCCCGCGAGGAATCGAGAATCGAGGTCGGTAGGAGCACCGTTGCGGTGATGCCGCTGTGTGTCGACGACGTTGCCGTCGGGCGCAGGCGCACAGAGATGTTGTAGCGACGGCTGATTCGGCTCACGACGAACAAACCCATGCGACGCGCTGTGTCCGCGCTCATCTCGCCGCCGGCCGCGAGGCGCTCGTTGGCATCGAGGATGTCGGCAGGCGACATACCGATACCGAGATCTGCGATCTCGACGATCATGGAGCCGTCGATGGTGCGGGCAGCGTTGATGGAGACGGTGGTCTCCGGTGGGGAGTACCGCAGCGAATTGTCGAGCAGTTCGGCAATGAGGTGAACGACGTCCGGCGCAGCGTGACCGGTGACGACTCCGGGCGGGATCTGCCCGAGTTCGACGCGTCGATACTCCTCGACACCCGATACCGCGGCGCGAAGGGTATCGCCGAGAGCGACGGGTGCAGTCCTGGCGCGGCGCACATCGGTTCCGGCGAGAACCAACAAGTTGTCGCCGTTTCGACGCATTCTCGCGGCGATGTGGTCGAGCCGGAACAGATTCTCGAGGCGACGCGGGTCGTCCTCGTCCTGCTCGAGCTGTTCGATCAAACCGAGTTGCTGGTCGACGAGGGACTTGTTCCGCCTCGACAGCGTTTCGAACATGTCGTTGACCTGGCGCCGCAGGGTCGCCTGCTCGCCGGCAAGCGTGATGGCCTGACCGTGCATGTCGTCCACCGCGCGTGCAAGCTCGCCGATTTCCTCGTGGGTGCGGATCGGGACACGGGCGAAGTCGAGTTCGTCGGTACTGGCACCTGCGCGGATTCGTTCGATCGCGTCGGGAAGTCCGCGTCTCGCGGCCTGCAGAGCGGCGAACCGCAACCGGCGGATCGGATCGATGAGCGATCGGCTGATGACGAGGGCGATCGCCAGTGCCAGCAGGACCGCGCCGAGCACGATGGCAGTGTCACGAAGTGCTGCGGTTCGTGCTGCATTGGATTCAGCGGTGACGGTGTCGCCGAACTCGGTGACGGTGGTATCGGTCAAGCTGTTGTACTGGTCGCTGCCGGATTTCAGGTCTGCGCCGACGCGGCTTCCCAGAGGAGAGGTCGACGGAGTTGATCCGAGGGCGTTGATCCGGTTCTGAGCTGAGTTGCTGAGGGTCTGGACGGTGTCGTTACTCCCGTCGATGGCGAGAATGTTGTTCAGAGCGACCAGTTCGGCACCGGCGGCACTGACCATCGAGGTACGAGCTTGCTGGTCCGGATCACCTGAGCCGAAGAGAATTCGTTGTTCGGCCAGTGCTCGTCGCGCATCCCAGAGTGCGGCGAGTCGGCCACCCTCTTCGCGCAGCGCCGGCCGCTGAGAATGCTCGACGACGCTGGTGAAGGTGCTCGAGAGTGCGCGCGAGACTTCACCGACCCGCGAAACCAAGCGTGCGGGAGCCACCGCGCCGGCGGAAATCTCCTCAGTGATGGAACGGCTCTCGGCAAGTGCCGAAGTCACTTGGTCGTTGAGGGCGTCATCGGACTGGAACGCGCGCGCCGCGTCGACCAGTTGGTCCATTGCGTCCGAAACCGCTTGTGTGGCCGGGCCGGTGTCAGTGCGTGCCGAGGCCGCTTCGGCGAGTTCGTACAGCGCGGATTCGAGGTTGATCGCGGTGGGCACAGCGAGGGCGCGTTCGGACGAGGAACTCAGCTGCGCGGCTTCTTCGAGTTCGGTCTGAACGCGAAGGGCTCCGAGGACGACGGCGACGATCATCGGCAATGCGAGAACGGCGATGACCTTCCAACCCAGGCGCCACTCGCCGATCGACCACCAAGAGGTTGTCGTGTGTGAATCGTGTTTCATGCGGAACATGGCCCCTTCACGTCAACCCCCCGTGGGTCATTGCCCGAACCCCTTCGATCCGGTTTGACCAGAAGGAGTAGTTAGCTGAACGGTAACAGACTGTTCGCTGGCTCGCTACATCCCAGTTGACTTCTCGGATCGACGATGACTATATCCGGATTGTAAGACCAGGTGAAAGGGTAAACGGACAAGTGCGGCGAATGGGATAGCCGGATAGTCCAATTTGGTAGCTCGACACCGGCGCTGCTCGGGAATCGGTGGAACTCGGGGTAAGCATCCGGCTCGTGTCCCGACATCGAGACATATCCGAAGAAGGCGCACTCGCATGTCAGACTGTGGGAACCGCACCGATGACCGAATCGAACCTTGGAGCCGTAGTGGGTGGACCTGCTCGCGACGCGTTGCGTGCGATCGCCGAACTGCTCGCCTCTGACAGCCCCGCAGTCAGCGATCGTGTGACTCTCGCGATCGACTACCCGGAACGGTATGTCGAGGTACAGAACGATCTGTACTCACAGACGCTCGAGAAGCCGCACCCGGAAATGGCGTGGTTTGCTCTCGTCGACGCATTGCACGAACAAGAACTCCTGGCCTGGGTGGACTGGAACGAGGACGCCGCCGAGGTTCTCGGTCGACTGCGGCAGCTGGAGTCTGCACCCGGAGCGGCCCACTCATGGAAATGGGCGGACGAGCTTGCCGCAGGCTATGACCGCACCGCTGGCCTCGAAACGCTTCTTGCCGGCGTCGGCGCCAACATCGCCGGGTCAGGAGTTTCCGTTGCCTGGCTCGACAGCGACAGCGATACGTTTCTCATCGTGTTCGTCCCGAGTGTTCAAAGTGCAACTCTCGTCGAACTCGCGCCGGCAACCGGTCACTGTGTGCGCGTGTTCTAGAGTCTCAGCGTTTGCCGAGCAGGCGGCGTAATCCTTCGATTCGATCGCTCAGTCTGGGCGGCGTGCGCTCGGGATCCATCAGTGCATTTTCGGCGAGCACGTGGTCTTCGCCGTCGACTGTGTTGCGGTCGAATTCGCGCAGACTGCGAGCGTCGGAGGTCGAGAGAGCGCGAACCGTCGACAACAGTGACTGCTCACCCAACGCGTCGTCGACTTCTTCCTCGGTGACGTCGAGGTGCTCGCCGAGTAGCCGCCGCCTCAATCCGATGATCGACGCGCGCAGCTCGACATCTGCGTCGTCGACGGATTCGACGGCGATGTCGCACTCGGTGTCGAAGCCCATCGATCGATTGTTGAGGTTCGACGACCCGATTCGCAAGAGTCGATCGTCCATCACGAGGACCTTGGCGTGCACGTAAATGGGTGCGCCAGAAGAGGTCACGGGATAGAACGCACCGAACCGGCCATGGATGTCGGCGCTCCACAACAGATGCAAGAGGTCGTGGCGTGCCCCGTCCATCGCCTTTTGTTCCAGCCATCCATCGGCATTGCGGGGGATGACCAGAACGATCTCCGGCCCGTCGGCCTCACGTAGACGCGCGGCAATTGCCTCGGCCAGAGTGCGGGAGGCGAGGTATTGGCTCTCGATGTACAGCGTCCGCTCCGCCCCGGCGATGGCCGCGAGATAGAGCGCCTCGATCTCACGTACCTCCGTGCGTTCGCCGAGTTCCGGCAGTGTTCTGGCTACGGCTACGTCGACGACCCGCAACGTGGGAGCCAGATTGACCGGCCATGGCGTCGCTGTGCTCTGAACCGGTACCAGATCCTCGCCGGTTGCGGATTTCCAGCGTGCCCGCGCCAATTCGCCGATTGCCGCGGCCGCATCGCCGTCGATAGCTGTGGTGGCGTCATGCCAAGGGCCGTAACGTCTTCCGCTCGGTGTGATCCGGTAGTCGTTGCGGTCGACGTGATCCGAGGTGTCCCAGCGGTCCACCGTCATGTCGATGCCGCCGCAGAAGGCCAGGGCGTCGTCGATGACGATGATCTTCTGATGGTGCGCCGCGCCCACTGGATGTGCGCCGTCGATCTCGAACCGAAGACGCTCGTCGGTCAACCAGTTGGACACGAAGACGGGGGTCATCCCGCGCCCGATTGCGGTGAAGGCGCCGATGTTCCATTTGAGTACGAGGATTTCGAGATCAGGTTTCTCGCGGACGAGCCAGCGGAGGAACATCCCCAATCGGTTGGGGCCGTCGAGCGTCTGCTTGCCTGGCTCGAGTTTGATGCGCGTGTCGAAATCCCAGCCGATCAACATGATTCGCTTCTCGGCTTGCAGCATTGCGGACTTCGCGTGATGAAAGTAGTCAGCGGCGTCGACGATGCAGGCCAGATTGTCGGCCGGTTCGATGCGCCAGCAGGTTTCTCCCGGGACAAGAATTCTGTTCATTCGCCGATTCCCAGGTAAGACGTCAGTTCGCGGGCGGCCGCTTGGCCGGCGCGGTTGGCTCCGATCGTCGACGACGACGGCCCGTATCCCACCAGATGTACGCGAGGGTCGGCTTCGACCTGCGTGGCGAGGCGTCCGGTCATCGGTATTCCGCCACCTGGTCCTCGCAGGTGCAGAGGTGCCAGGTGATCGAGTGAGCTGCGAAAACCGGTGCACCACAGGATCACTTCGGCATCGATGACAGTACCGTCGGCCCACTTCACGCCGTTCGGAAGGATTTCGGAGAACATCGGGAGTCGATTCATGACACCGCGCTCTCGCGCTGCCCGGATGGCCGGTGTCACCGGGAGGCCGGTCACCGAAACAACGGATCCCGGTGGCAGACCGCGTCGTACACGATCCTCGACCATGGCAACCGCGGCGCGGCCGATGTCCGGAGTGAACGGCTCGTCGCGGAACTCCGGTTCACGACGCGTCACCCAGGTAGTCGTCGTGACGCGTGAGATCTCGTCGAGCAGTTGGACGGCCGAGATACCGCCGCCGACCACGACCACATGTTTGCCCTCGAACTCCGCGGCGGTTCGATAGTCCTTCGTGTGGAGCTGTCGCCCACGAAATGAGTCGGCCCCGCGATAGTGGGGGATGAAGGGACGCTCCCAGGTTCCTGTCGCATTGATCAAGCCTCGCGCCGCGAACACTCCGTGGTCGGTCTCGATCCGCAGTCGCTCTTCCCGAGGACACACCACTCGGGTGTGCACCGGGCGGTGGACGGGAAGTTCGAACTGCTTTTCGTACAGTTCGAAGTAATGGGAGACCGCGACGGATGCAGGCACCTGTTCGGCGTCGGTGCCGGTGGTTTCCGCGAAGGACATTCCCGGGAGATCATGCACACCGTTGACGGTGCTCAGTGTCAGGCTCGGCCAGCGAAACTGCCACGCCCCGCCCGGCCCGGACGCATGATCGAGCACCACGAAACCCGATTCGGGTTCGATTCCGAACTTGCGCAGGTAGTACGCGGCGGAGAGTCCGGCCTGTCCGGCGCCGATCACCACCACGTCAACCGGGTGCGGTTCCGGTGAGGCAAGGTCGTCTGTACTCATCGGTAATCTAACCTCCTGATGTACAGAACTTAGCTGCAGAGAAGTATGCGGACGGTATCGGCGCCTCGGAACGTCCCTGCGTCGAGCCTTCCAGAAACGAAAGTGAGCGGACATGATCGGGTTCTCCCGTGACGGCAACGTCGTGACCATCGAGTTGCAGCGTCACGAGCGTCGCAATGCACTCAGCGCGGAACTCTGCATTGCGATTCGGGACGCGATGAACGCGGCAGTCGCCGAGCATGCGCACGTCGTCGTCATCACCGGTGAAGGATCGGCATTCTGCGCAGGGGCAGATCTCTCCGGCGACGTCTACATGGAGGGCTTCACCGATCGCCTGTTCGAGATGCTTCGGTCTATCGACACGGCGCCCATCCCGGTCATCGCTGCCGTCAACGGTCCGGCCATCGGCGCGGGCACGCAGCTGGCCATCGCGTCGGATCTGCGCGTCGTGGCGCCGAGCGCTCGTTTCGGAATCCCGGCAGCCACCCTCGGTGTCTCGGTGGACAAGTGGACGATGCGTCGGCTCGCGTCGCTGGTCGGCGGCGGTCCCGCGCGCACCATTCTGCTCGGTATCGAACAGATCGGCGCTGAGGAAGCCTTCACTCGGGGCCTCGCCAACAAAATCGGCACCCTCGACGACGCCCAGGAATGGGCACACCGCATCGCCAATCTCGCACCGCTGTCGTTGCGGCACATGAAGATGGTTCTCAACGACGACGGCACCATGGAGGAGCAGTCTCCCGAGCAACTCGACGCTCTTCACGCCGCCTGGCTCAGCGAGGACGTCCAGGAAGCCCGCGCGGCCCGCATCGAGAACCGCCCTCCCGTATTCAAGGGCAAGTAAAGCCGGTTGCAGGGTAAACAGGCGCCGGGCACGCAGGGCGGATAGTGGCTACGCTCGTCTGAATGAAGAAGACGACGGTTCTCGGAGTTGCTGCTGTTGCCGCGGCGACGGGGTGGGTGGCGCGAGCCGCATGGGGAATCCCGACGCAGATCGGGGCATCGCGAAACAGGGTGCAACCGTATGCGGCGATGTCTCCGCGATATCGGGACCGCCAGTTCCACAACTCGGAGCCCAGCAGCACACTGGTGCCGGGCACTGATGCCGGAATGTTCAAGTCGATGGCAACGCGAGGGTCGACGGGTCGGCCGCGTCAGCCGATTCCGTTGGCCACTCCGCTGGCACCGGCGGTAGCCGGCGACGCAGCGGTGACGTGGTACGGCCATTCGAGTGTTCTCGTCGAGGTCGACGGTTACCGTGTTCTCGCAGATCCGGTGTGGAGCGAGCGCGTATCACCCTCGGCCACAGTAGGTCCCGCACGGATGCACCCCACTCCGGTGGCATTGACCGAACTGCCTGCAGTAGATGCGATAGTCATCTCTCACGATCACTACGACCATCTCGACATGGCTACGGTCAAGACGCTGACTCGTACTCAGACCGCTCCGTTTGTCGTGCCGATCGGTATCGGGGCTCACCTGCGGCACTGGAAGGTGCCCGAGAACCGGATCGTGGAATTGGACTGGGACGAGTCGACAAAAATCGGCGACCTGGTCCTCACGTGCACCGAGGCTCGTCACTTCTCCGGTCGTGGTCTTGTCCGGAACACGACTCAGTGGGCGTCGTGGGTGTTCGCCGGTCCGGAGCACCGGGTGTTCTTCGGCGGCGACAGCGGATACACGCAGCGCTTCGAACAATTGGGTGAAACGTACGGGCCGTTCGATCTGACGCTTCTCCCCGTCGGTGCCTACGACGTGCGCTGGCCGGACATTCACATGAACCCCGAAGAGGCAGTGCAGACGCACATCGACCTCAACAAGGGCGACGGGTCTCGCGGTGTCTTCGTCCCGATCCACTGGGCGACGTTCAACCTCGCGTTTCATTCATGGTCGGAGCCGATCATTCGCCTCAACGAGGCCGCGGCGGAGGCGGGCACCAGCGTGTCGGTGCCGATGCCGGGCGGCCGGATCGACGCGTTGTCGACGACACCGCCGTCGAAGTGGTGGATACCGCTGGGCTGACTGCGGCCCTAGCCCAAAAGTCGCCGGGGATCTTCCTCAATCCAGTCGGATTCCGAACCAACCCCCACGTTGGTACTGCGGTTGGTGCGTCACCTGCTCAGTGGTGAGGCCGGGTTTGGGCTGATGAGTCGGTTCCCATAGTTGCGTGACACGGTCGGATGCGGACGCGATGACTGCTCCGTCGAGGGCGACAACCTTCTCGTCCATCCCCAGCTGAGGCCATGCTGTCGCGACTTCGATCGGCCCGGCAGGCGGTATCGGAGCCAGCAAATACTCACCGTGCACCGAGCCCGAGCGGCTCTCAGTCGAGCGCAATTCCAGCAGAGGGCCCCGCGATTTCTGCACAGTGGTCGCAGATGTTCCGTCGGCGAAACCGAGACCGACGAGTAGCGGAGCGCTGAAATGTGTGAACGTGGGACGCCCGTCGAAAGAACCGAGACTCAGCGAGAGCGCCGGATCTTCGTAGCGGGCATCAATCGCGAACATCATCCCGAACGAGTAGACCCGTACCGCCGACAACCAGACAACCAAGTTGTCGGTCCTGTTGAGGTCGAGAGAAATCGGCAGGTCGACGGGCCGTTCGCACCGAAGCGCCTCATCGAGACCTTTGTAGGCGTATTTCATTCCGTTCCTCGCTGGTCTTCTCCGCTCGTGCCAACCACCATCGCAGAAGTGCGGCCCACGGGTGTGATCTTCGTGTAGCCGTCATTGCCACACGAGTCCGACCCTGATTAGTTGCTCCGGGTGCGTAATCTTTGACCATGGCTCACGAGCACACCGGTTCAGAAGAGACAGCAGTGGCGGTAGCCACTGAGCGATTGCCGGACGACGTCGACGTCGCCCGCGGTTTGACCGCCGATCAGGTTGCGGCCCGGATCGCGTCGGGGCAAACCAACGACGTGCCGGATCGGGCGTCCCGCTCGGTCAAGGACATCATTCGCGGCAACGTCTTCACTCGCATCAACGCGATCCTGACGGTGTTGTTGGTGATCGTGCTCGCGACGGGCTCGATCATCGACGGCATGTTCGGATTGTTGATCATCGCGAACAGCGGTATCGGCATCATCCAAGAGATTCGCGCCAAGCGCACGCTCGATGCACTGGCCATCGTGAGTCAGGCAAAGCCCATGGTCAGGCGTGACGGCGTCGCCGTGGCGATGGCGCCCAAAGACGTTGTGCTCGACGACATTATCGAACTCGGCTCCGGTGACCAGATAGTCGTCGACGGCGAGGTGGTCAGTTCCGCTGCACTCGAGGTCGACGAATCGCTCCTCACCGGTGAAGCCGATCCGGTTCACAAGGCGAGTGGCCAGCAAGTGTTGTCGGGGAGTTTCGTTGCCGCCGGCAGCGGCGCGTACCGCGCCACCAAGGTCGGTGGCGATGCATACGCGGCCAAGCTTGCCGAAGAGGCGAGCAAGTTCACTCTCGTGCACTCGGAACTGCGCAGCGGTATCGACAAGATCCTGAAATTCATCACCTACCTGATGATTCCCGCGGGTGCGCTGATCATCTTCAATCAGCTCTTCACCATCGGCCTGCCGATCCGACCCGCCCTCAACGGAATGGTGGCAGCGCTGGTTCCGATGGTTCCCGAAGGCCTTGTGCTGATGACCTCCATTGCATTTGCTGTCGGCGTCATCCGATTGGGCAAGCGCCAGTGCCTCGTTCAGGAGTTGCCGGCGATCGAAGGCTTGGCCCGTGTCGACGTGGTGTGCGCGGACAAGACCGGAACCCTGACCGAGAACGGCATGCGCCTGTCCGAGGTCGACGTCGCACCGGGTGGTTCGGGGGAGTCTGCGGTCACGTCCGCGTTGAGCGCGATGGCTGCGTCCGACCCTCGCCCCAACGCGAGTGTGCTGGCGATTCGCGAGTCGCTCTCCGACGATCCAGGCTGGGGCGAAGCCACCGCGGTGGCGCCGTTCTCCTCGGCGAAGAAGTGGAGCGGCCAGTCGTACGGCAGTAACGGCAACTGGGTGCTCGGTGCCCCGGACGTGCTGCTCGACCCGGACTCGGAGATGGCCCGCAAGGCGGAAGAAGTGGGATCGAGCGGGCTTCGTGTCCTCATGCTCGGCAGCAGCGACCTCCCCGTCGACGACGCCGACGCACCGGGCACCGTCACCCCCGAAGCTCTGGTCGTGCTCGAGCAAAAGGTGCGTCCCGACGCCCAGGAGACGCTGGAGTACTTCGCCAGCCAGAAGGTCGCAGTCAAGGTCATTTCCGGCGACAACGCGGTTTCCGTCGGCGCCGTTGCCGGGTCCCTCGGGCTCGAGGGCGGCGACCGCCCCATCGACGCGCGGGAGTTGCCCAGCGATCAGGAAAAGCTGGCGGACACTCTCGACGGAGCCACGACGTTCGGGCGAGTGCGACCGGATCAGAAGCGGGAAATGGTCGCGGCCTTGCAGTCTCGCGGGCACACCGTCGCGATGACCGGTGACGGCGTCAACGACGTACTCGCACTCAAGGACGCCGACATCGGAGTCTCGATGGGTTCGGGTAGCCCGGCTACGCGAGCCGTGGCCCAGATCGTGCTGCTGGACAACAAGTTCGCGACGCTCCCGTACGTCGTCGCGGAAGGCCGCCGAGTGATCGGCAACATCGAGCGCGTGTCGAATCTGTTCCTGACCAAGACCGTCTACTCGGTGGTGCTCGCGTTCCTGATCGGCATCACCGGCGTCCTGTCCCAGGTCTTCGACTTCGAGCCGCTGCCGTACCCGTTTCTGCCCCGCCACGTCACGATCGCAGCGTGGTTCACGATCGGTATCCCGGCCTTCATCTTGTCTCTGGCACCGAACAACGAGCGCGCACGAACCGGTTTCGTCTCTCGCGTGATGCGCTTGGCGCTGCCGTCCGGTCTGATCATCGGCATCACCACGTTCATCTCCTACGTGTTGGCCTATCAAGGCCCCGACCAGACGGAGACCCAGAAGATCCAGGCCGGAACCAGCGCTCTCATCACGTTGATCATGATCGCCGTGTGGGTCCTGGCCGTCGTCGCCCGGCCGTATGTGTGGTGGAAGCTCGTTCTGATCGGCGGATCGGTGGCCGGCTACCTCATCCTGTTCGCGCTGCCGTTCACCCGCGAGTTCTTCAAGCTGGATCCGAGCAACGTCGCTGCCACGACGCTCGCGATCACCCTCGGCGCTATCGGCGTCGTACTCGTGGAACTCTCGTGGTGGATCAGCGCGCGCCTGCACGGGGAAAAGCGGAAGATGTTCGCGACGCCCGACGATCTGCCCGGTGAGCATCACCATGCTCACAGCGAGTAAGTAGTTTCAGCGCCTGAACATCTGCACCCAGGCAATGCGATCGCCGCCGCGCTTCTTGGCCCGGTACATCGCATTGTCTGCGTGCTCGATCAGTTCGTTGACAGCCCGATCCGGTAAGTCCGTCTCGGGACTCAGATAGACACTGACGCCGGTACTGGCGGATACGGGATAGGGATCGGAGTCGGACGAGACCGCCGAATGTATCTCGGTGGCGACCTGTTCGATTTCTCCTCGATCGACTCCGCGCAGGACGACGAACTCGTCGCCGCCGATTCGCGCCACCACCGCGTCGGGCCCGGCGGCAGCGATGAGGCGGTCGGCGACGGCGGTCAACGCGTCGTCACCCGCGACGTGCCCGTGCGTGTCGTTGAGGATCTTGAACGAGTCGACGTCGATGAGTAGCGCGATCAGCGCTTGCGTTCGATCGCTGCGCAGCAGATGCTGAGCCTCGTCCTGGAGTCCACGGCGATTGAGCGTCGCGGTGAGGTAGTCCCGGTGGGCGTTGCGTGCGTCGTCGGTCAGTCGGAGCCAGACGATCTGCAGAATCCACGCCGTGGAGAACACCACGCCGGCCACCATCAGATAGAGGTTCAGGACCACCCAGTTGTCGTTGACCGGTTCGGACATCGCCATGGCGGCCAGCGCCGTACAGACAGCAAGAGCCCAGCCGATGTGGGTGATGGCAACGCGTGGGCTGTGAACGATCGCCGCGTAGAAACCGATCATGATGAACAGGATGCAGCCGATGGTCCCGACGAAAGCGGTGCGTACGGCGAAGAAAAGAGTGACGGCGAGCCATAGGTCGGCCCAGACGACGAAAGCCACGGATTGTCGCCAGGTGGGCCACGATTCATTACGCGCCCAGCGGTAGCCCGCATAGGCGCCACTGATCGTTCCGAGGGCGAAGATCGACCGCGCCAGAGCAGTGTCGGAACCGAACCGGCTCAACTGCATCGTCACCGCGATCAGGGCGAAGAGGAAACACCAGACCGCGACCAATTTGCGTCCGGGAACGGTCAACCCGCGAGCGTCGAGGAATCGGGGGAGCCAGGTGTAATCCGTGTGATCTGACCACCACCGTGACAGCAGTTCACGCGTCGGGTGGGGGTCGCTCCCCGTCCCGCGCAGTCCTGCATTCAAACCGGGTACCTGTCGATGTCGATGGATGGGCAATCAGCTATTGGCGGGTTAACGCTACCTCGAGTTGGTGCGTGGCCCGGACGCACGGACCTGCTTTCTGGCGCAGAGGCCCTCGACCTGTGAGAATCGAAGGGCGCGGAGGAACGATTCCGCCGAAGGACGTGCGTCAGCACCGGGAGAGGACACGGACATGGGTTTCTTGGACAACGTCAAGGGATTGGTCGAAAAGGGCCAGGAGCTCGCAGCGGAGAACTCCGACAAGGTTCACGACGCGATCGACAAGGTCGCCGACATCGCCGACGACAAGACCGGCAACAAGTACGGCGATCAGATCGACAAGGCAGCCGAGGCTGCCAAGAAGGCCGTTCCCGAAAAGCAGTAATACCGGATTCGGCAATACCGTTGCTCAGGAGCCCGTAACCGAAATGGTTGCGGGCTTCTGTGCGTCCGCTGGGTGAACTCCCAGGGTCGGCGGGCAGAATGAACGCGTGAACTTCACCTGGATTCTGCTGGTCGTCATTGCCGCCATCGCAGTCACCGGGCTGTCCAATCGGCGAAACCTGCAGGCCCCGCTGGTTTTGGTGACGGTGGGCTCGGTCGCCTCGTTCATACCCGGCATGCCGCGGCCGGAACTGGATCCCCACGTCATTCTCGGTGTGGTCCTGCCGCCGCTTCTCTACTCGGCGGCTCTCAAATTCTCGGTGGCGACCTTCAAACGCAACCTTGCACCGATCCTGCGCCTCGGCGTCGGAATGGTGTTGGTGACGGCGTTCGTGGTGGCCTTCTTCGCCGAATGGATGGTTCCCGAGTTCACGATCGGCGCCGCCCTCGTGCTCGGAGCCGTGATCGCGCCGACCGACGCCGTCAGCGCGGTAGCGGTCGGTCAGAAACTCGGACTCCCGAAACGGGTCATCGCCATCCTCACGGGCGAAGGGCTCGTCAACGACGCCACCGCGCTCACGCTCTTCACCGTTGCCGTCGCAGCAGTGACCGGAACCCGAATTGCCACCGATTCGCCCCTGTTGTTCTTCGCGTACGAAGTGGTCGGTGGCGTCGTCGTCGGTTTGGTGCTCGCGTTCGTCGTCAAGTTCGTTCGTGCACGCATGTACGACTCTCCACTCGAAACCGGCCTGGGGTTGGTGCTTCCGTTCGCCGCCTACCTGGCCGCTGAGGAACTGCACGCGTCCGGTGTCCTGGCCGTCGTGGTTGCAGGGTTGGTGATCGGGCACTATTCGACGGACGCGTCGATCATGACGAGACTGCAGGAGCGCTCGGTGTGGTCGAGCCTGGACACCCTTCTCGAGATGTTCGTCTTCGCGTACATGGGGCTGCAGCTGAGTTTCGTGATCGACGATGTTGTCGCCGACGGGCTTCCGGTGCTTCACGTGTTCGCGTACGGTCTCGCAGTCCTGGCCGTGGTCATCGTGATTCGGCCGCTGTGGCTGTTCCTGAGTTACTCGCGTGTGCGATTCGGTGTGACCCTGCGCCGTGACCGCGAGAATCAACTGACGTGGAAACAGAATCTGGTGGTCTCGTGGGCGGGAATGCGCGGCGTCGTCACTCTTGCTGCGGCCGGCGGTATCCCGTTCGCGCTCTCGTCCGGCGAGCCGTTCCCCGGTCGCGGCGTCATTCAGGCGATCGCGTTCATCGTCGCTGTCGGGACTCTGCTCATCCAGGGATCGACCTTGCCGTTCATGATCCGTCGCCTCGACGTCGCGGATCCTTACGAGCAGTTGCGGACACAGGAGCAGATGGAGTTGGCCCGCAACATTTCTCGCAAGGCAGGCGAGAAGGCGCTGGCAGACGCAGCCGCGCACCCTCCGCCGGGGATCGACGGAAAGGAATTGCAGGCAATCGTCGAGCGCGTACGACGCTCGATGCAGGCGAGGCTTCAACTCCAGGAGGTCGACGAGGACGCCGATCGCGAGGCCGCTTTGTGGAATGCGGGAGCATTGTTCGACAAGTTCCGGCATCAGTCACTGCGCTCGCAACGAGTTGCCTTGATCGCCGCACGTGACGACGGCGATCTCGACGACGAGGTATTGCGTACCGTATTGGAAGGACTCGACATCGAAGAGGCCGCAGCCGAGGAACGTGTCAGGCGTCGCCGAGCCGGTAGCGGCGCGGGCAAATAGAGGGGAACACTGCGTATGACGGTTCGGAGTTCGAGAGTTCGCGCAGGCTGGGGAATCATGGTGGCGAGCGCACTTCTCGTCAGCGTGGGCTGCGGATCGGATGCGTCGCCGGACATCTCTGTCACCGACACCGCAACCACGACGACTCCACCGGTCGTGAGCAGTGCTCAACGCGGCGTCGTCTTCGCCAGTGAACCTTTCACCAGCACAGCCGAAGTGGCGGCGTCCGGAGCGAGCGCAACGAAGATCCTGTACGGCTCCACCTCCGGCATCGACGGCCGGGAGACTCAGGTGTCGGGAACGGTGTTCACGCCGGCTGGAACTCCGCCCGAGGGTGGTTGGCCGATCGTCTCCATCGGCCATGGCACGACGGGTATTTCGGACGACTGCGCGCCGTCGGCCTCGCCGACCCTCTTCGGCACGATCGGTCTGGTCGCGCCGTTCCTCGACTCGGGATACGTGGTCGCTGTCTCCGACTTCGAGGGCCTCGGCACTCCGGACCCGCATCCGTACCTGCAACCGGACACTGCGGCGTTCAACGTCATCGACGCTGTTCGAGCGGCGCGCAACGTCGTTCCGGACACCTCGACTCGCTGGGCAACACTGGGACTTTCCCAAGGCGGGCAGGCGTCCTGGGCAGCAGCCGAGGAAGCCGATTCCTACGGGGACGGACTCGAATTCGTAGGTGCGGCAAACCTGTCCCCGGCAGCGGACATCTCACCGATCATCTCGAGTGATTCCGAGGTGAATCTGTCACTGCCTCAGCAACTGCTGCTGCCCTATGTGCTCGAAGGGCTGTCCCTCACCCATCCGGACCTCGAACGAACCGACTACGTGCGCGGCGCATTCGAGCAGAACTACGACCTGCTCACCTCGTGCCTGACCTCCCGTGCGACCGAGAAGTTGGGTCTTGTCGGAAAGGTGACGCCAGCCGACACCCGGCCCGCCACCGCCGAGGATGCGGACCGAATTCACGCGTGGCTCAGCGACGTTGCGCTCCCACGTCAACGCGCGAGCGGTCCCATGTACGTGGTCGTCGGTACCAACGACAACCTCATCCGTCCGGAATGGACCGAGGCAGCGGTCGAACGTGCCTGCGCCGACGGCGACGTCATCCAATTCCAGGCACGGCCGGGCGAAGGTCACGCGGACGGTGCCGCGGTGCCCGGAGCTGTTGCGTGGGTGAAGGATCGATTTGCAGGTGTGCCGGCGCCGAATACCTGCGGGTCGTGAATCGGTGACGCCGCTGGAACGAATCCGCGCGCTTGCACTGGCACTGCCGGAGGCGACCGAGCGGGTCAGCCACGGTGAACCGTCGTGGTTCGTGCGTAAGGCGCCGCAGTTCGTCTCCATGGCAGATCACCACCACGACGATCGTGTCGCGATCTGGGCCGCAGCACCGCCTGGGGCGCAGGCAGATTGGGTCGGCCGTGATCCGTCACGGTTCTTCGTGCCGCCGTACGTGGGCGGCCGGGGATGGATCGGCGTGTACCTCGACGTTCCGAGTGCCGACGACACCGAGGACGGGAAATTCTGGAACGACGTCGCCGACATCGTCGAAGAGGCGTACCGCACGGTGGCTCCGAGAACACTGATCCGGAAACTGGACGAGGATTCGCGTTGAGCCCGGCCGTGGTCGCACTTCTCAGCGTGCTGATCCTCGCAGTGGCCGGGGCGCTGACAGTGGTGTGGATGCGCACCAGACGCGAGGTGACCACGCCCACCGAACGAGCCGTCCATGCCGCGCTCCACACGGCTTCGCTTGCCGCACGGCCGCTTCGGCGCGGGCTCGACAAGAATTCGGCCGCCGAGGCAGCGCCTCACCTGCGCGAGCTGACCGGCGGCGCCGGTTTCGGCCTGGCCGATGCGTCGGGAAATCTGCTGGCGTGGGACGGTCGTCACGAGGCATTGGCCGATCAATTCCACGACGCCGCCATTCGCGCGATCGAAGGTGAGCGCCGGGTGCTCGTCTCCCAAGCGGACTTGGTACGCGGGTCGAGCGATCACAGCGTGCGCGCGCTGATCGCTCAACCACTGCTGATCGAGGACATCGGCGTCGTCGGGGTGATGGGAATCGTCACCAGCGAGGACCCGTGGCCGGGAATGCTCGGAGCTGTCACCGAGGTCGCCCGGTACGCCTGCAGTCAGATCGAACTCGCCGACCTCGACGCGTCCCGGGCCCTGCTGGATCGAGCGGAAGTGCGGGCTCTGCGCGCTCAGATCAGTCCCCACTTCATCTACAACGCCCTCAACACCGTCGCGTCTTTCGTACGGACCGACCCGGCGCGGGCCAGGGAACTGATTCTCGAGTTCGCGGACTTCACCCGGTACTCGTTTCGATCTGCGGGTGAGTTCACTCTGCTCGCCGACGAGCTACGCAACATCGATCGGTATCTGACTCTCGAACGCGCGCGCTTCGGGGACGCTCTGAACGTCCGACTTCAAGTCGCACCCGAAGTGCTCAACGTGGTCCTTCCCTTCCTGGCGCTCCAGCCTCTGGTCGAGAACGCGGTTCGTCACGGCATTTCGAGTAAGCCGGAGGGCGGCACGGTCAGCATCGTTGCCGCGGACGAGGGACCGGACTGCATCATCAGCGTCGAAGACGACGGTGTGGGGATGGATCCCGAACTGCTGCGGTCCGGTTCGCTCGACGCCATCGAGTCGGGGTCGGGACGACCCAGCGCTCGGGAAGCCGCTCACGTCGGTTTGGCCAACGTCGACGACAGGCTTCGTGCCGCATTCGGAAACGACTACGGACTCGTGGTGGAGACAGCGCCGGGCGCCGGAACGAAGGTCAGTATGCGTGTTCCCAAGTTCAAGCAGGGGATTCACGTCTGATTCTCGCCTTCGATGATCAGGCCGAAACGGTCGTGGGAACATGGACCTGTTGTGAACGAGACTGACACTGATGCCCAGCTGACCGTCCTGGCCGTCGACGACGAGAAACCAGCCCTCGACGAGCTGGCATTCTTGCTGCGCGCAGAGGGCGCGGTCGCGCACGTTCACACGGCGTCGGATGCGACGACCGCGCTGAGAATCCTGCGCGGTGGAAGCATCGACGCGGTATTTCTCGACATCAACATGCCAGGCCTCGACGGTCTCGAACTGGCCGGCATTCTCTCCAACTTCGCGACTCCACCACCCGTGGTGTTCGTGACGGCGCACGACGATCGAGCGGTTGCGGCTTTCGATCTCGGTGCCGTCGATTATCTGCTCAAGCCGCTTCGAGAGGAGCGCCTCGCTCAGGCCGTTCAACGGATCGTGGGGTTGGCCGGGCGAACCAAGAGCGAGAGCAAGCCCGAAACTGCGTCGACCGACGAGGTGATCCCGGTGGAACTGGGCGGCGTCACGACGCTCGTTCAGCGTTCCTCGGTGGAGTGGGTGGAAGCCGACGGGGACTACGCGCGTCTGCACACCGCCGGGAAGTCACACCTGGTGCGCATCCCGATCTCGACGCTCGAATCACGCTGGGCCGACGCGGGGTTCCTGCGCGTGCATCGTTCATATCTGGTGTCTCTGGCCCTGGTCACCGGCATCCGCACGGTTGGAAGCGGGTTGGTGGTCTGTCTGCGCCCGCACGGCGACAAGCCGCCCGTCGAGCTTCCGGTCAGCCGCAGACACACGCGTGAACTCAAGGATCGACTGGTTCGTGCGCCCAAACAGAGTTGGTTGTCGCGGTGACGTCGCAGTCCGACCCCCCGCAGCGTGAGCGCGTTGTGTTGGCGCAACGCAGTGGCGCTCGGATCGTGCGTACCCGGGTGGAGGTGCAGGAACAGACCGAAGTCGGTGACGCCATGATTCGCGGTCTCGTTCGCGCGCAGTTGGGACTGGCGATCCGCCTTGCCGTCGTCGCAGCCGGACTCCTGTGTGCGGTGCCGCTTCTGACCCATCTCTTCCCGACGCTGTCGGGGGTCGCAGTGCTGGGCATCCGCTTGCCGTGGCTCGTGATGGGCGGCGCCGTGTATCCCTTGCTGCTGATCACCGGCTGGGTGTTCGTGCGTCGGGCGGAACGAAACGAGCAGGACTTCACCGACATCGTGGACGACTGAGCGCGGCGCTGTGGGCGGACAACCAATCCCGGTGTTGACGGTGCTCGGCATCGTGGCGGCGGCTGTGGCGACAGTGGCGATCGGTATCTACGGAGTTCGGCTGGCTCGTACCACCTCCGACTTTCTCGTCGCGTCCAGAACCGTCAGCGCGCGGTGGAATGCGACGGCCATCTCCGGCGAGTATCTCTCTGCTGCTTCGTTTCTCGGTGTCGCCGGACTGGTCGCGAAATACGGGGCAGACGCTCTCTGGTATCCCATCGGATTCACCGCCGGATACCTCGCACTGTTGCTTTTCGTCGCGGCGCCGCTTCGACGTTCCGGCGCTTACACCGTCCCCGATTTCGCCGAATTCCGTCTCGGCTCACCGCGATTGCGCAAGCTCGCGATGCTCGTGGTCGCGATGGTGTGCATCCTGTATCTGATTCCGCAGTTCCAAGGCGCGGGGCTGACGCTCAACATCCTGCTCGGTGTTCCCAGCTGGATCGGGGGCGTTGCGGTCGGAGTCATCGTCATCGCCAACGTCGTCGGCGGTGGGATGCGCTCGATCACCTTCGTCCAGGCCTTCCAGTACTGGCTGAAACTGACTGCCGTCGCGATTCCCGCTGTGGCACTGACCTTCTATTTCTTCGGCGATCACCACGACGTCGGCGCGTCGATGCCGCCGACGGTCACCACTGCGACGACCGTCGATATCACCACCGACGTCGTCGTCCAGGTGTCCGAGCCGGTGACGGTCAGCGGCGGCACAGTCGACGGGCAAGCAGTAGAAGGTACCGTCACGCTGGGTCCGGGGGAGCACACCCTCGGTGAAGGCATGTCGATGGTTCTCGACGCGGGAGCGGCGGTCCCCGTCGTCGCCGGAGCGCCTGCGCAGAACTCGGACTGGATCACTCCGGGTTGGGGGTTCGGCGGGCCCCATCCGATGTATCAGGTGTACTCGCTGATGCTCGCCACCTTCCTCGGAACGCTCGGCCTGCCGCACGTCCTCGTCCGGTTCTACACCAACCCCGACGGACGGGCCGCCCGTCTGACCTCGCTCGCCGTTGTCGCTCTGGTCAGCGTCTTCTACCTGTTCCCGACACTCCTCGGTGTCTTCGCTCGCCTCTACGTTCCGCAACTTCTGATCACGGGCACCTCCGATGCCGCGGTGCTGCTGCTGCCGGGCTCGGTGTTCTCGGGGTGGGGCGGACAGTTGCTGGCAGCCCTCGTGGCGTCCGGTGCCATTGCGGCCTTCCTGTCGACGTCGTCCGGATTGCTCGTGAGCATCGCGGGTGTCGTCAGTACCGATGTTCTCCGCGGGCGAGTCCGAGACTTCCGCATTGCCGCACTCCTGGCCGGTGTCGTCCCGCTCGTACTGTCGCTGGCGGTGGTGTCGGTCGACCTCTCGCGAACCGTCGGGTTGGTGTTCGCGGTTGCCGCGTCGACGCTCTGCCCACTGCTCGTGTTGGGCATCTGGTGGCGCGGTCTGACTGCTGTCGGCGCTGGGGCGGGGATGGTGGTAGGCGGGTTCGTCGCGGGAACCGCTGCGACTGTCGCGGTCCTGGGGGGCTTGTCGGAGAGCGTCCTCGGTGGCTGGCCGGCGGCCATTTTCGCGTTCCCGGCCGCGGTGAGCGTGCCGCTGGCGTTCCTCACGATGATCGTCGTCAGCAAGGCGTCGTCGAAGCAGGTACCGGCAGATATTGCGCGAATCTTCACGCGGATGCACGCCCCGGAACGGCTCGGAATGGGCTCCGATCGCGAAGACGATCTCCGCCAACCCTGACAGTCACCGCCTGAAGTCGCCCGAAGTCTCTGCCGTTGGTCGCGCCTGCCTGACCGTTCGGCGCAGCGCGCGACTGCTCAGCGTGTGACTGGCACCACAGCATCTTCATGTGACTCCGATCTCACTAACGTCTGTGCGTAGTTCACTTCACACGCGAGGCGAGGAGCCGGCAGTGTCCACAGCAGAAATCAGTGAGGGGTCGCCGCAAGAGCGACGCACCCCGGATGCCCAGGCATTCATAGACATGCAAGCGAGTCCCGAATTCCAGGAGCTCCGAACGCGTCTGCGCAAGTTCGTTTTCCCCATCACTGCATTCTTCCTGCTCTGGTATGCGGTGTACGTCGTCCTGGCTACCTATGCCCACGACTTCATGGCCACCAAGGTCCTCGGCAACATCAATCTCGGCATCATCCTCGGCCTCGGGCAATTCGTCACGACCTTCGCCATCACCGCGTGGTACGTGAAGTTCGCCGGGCGTGAGCTCGATCCCCGCTCCGCTGCCATCCGTGAAGAACTGGAAGGTCCCGCACAGTGATCACCACACTCGCCGCGTCCGGAACGGACGTAGGAAACCCCGCCTTCAACATCGCGATCTTCCTCGCGTTTGTCGTCGTGACCATGACGCTGGTCATCCGCGCCAGCCGGACCACCAAGAAGGCGTCCGACTTCTACACCGGCGGTGGGCAGTTCACCGGCCCGCAGAACGGGTTCGCCATCGCCGGCGACTACCTCTCGGCGGCATCGTTCCTCGGTATCGCAGGTGCGATCGCCGTGTACGGCTACGACGGTTTCCTGTACTCCATCGGATTCCTTGTCGCCTGGTTGGTTGCGCTGCTTCTGGTGGCCGAATTGCTCAGGAACACCGGCAGATTCACGATGGCCGACGTGCTGAGCTTCAGGCTCAAGCAGCGTCCGGTGCGCATGGCTGCAGCCCTGTCCACGCTTGCCGTTTCCCTCTTCTATCTTCTTGCTCAGATGGCCGGCGCCGGCGGGCTGGTCGCGCTGCTGCTCAACATCGACGGCAAGGTGGGACAGTCGATCGTGGTCGCGATCGTGGGTGTGCTGATGATCGTGTACGTCTTGGTCGGCGGTATGAAGGGCACCACCTACGTGCAGATGGTCAAGGCGGTTCTGCTGGTTGCCGGAGCCGGAATCATGTTCGTGCTCGTTCTGTGGGCAGTACGCGGCAACTTCTCCCAGTTGCTGGCCAATGCGCAGGACATGGTCAACAGTTCCACCACCAAGGGTGTGCAGGGACGCGACATCCTCGGGCCGGGTGCGAAGTACGGACTCTCCGGCATGACCAAGCTCGACTTCATCTCTCTCGGAATCGCTTTGGTGCTCGGCACCGCCGGCCTGCCACACGTGCTGATGCGCTTCTACACGGTACCCACCGCCAAGGAAGCTCGCCGCTCGGTGACCTGGGCGATCGCGCTGATCGGTGCCTTCTACCTGTTCACGCTGGTTCTCGGCTACGGCGCGGCCAGCATGGTCGGACCGGACAAGATCTTGGCAGCACCAGGTAAGGAGAACGCGGCGGCCCCGCTGCTCGCCTTCGAACTCGGTGGCACCATCTTCCTGGGCATCATCTCGGCGGTGGCGTTCGCGACCATCCTCGCCGTCGTGGCCGGCCTCGCGATCACTGCTTCGGCGTCGTTCGCTCACGACATCTACGCCAGTGTCATCAAGCGCGGCAACGCAACCGAGGAGCAGCAGGTGCGAGTTTCTCGAATCACCGTCGTGGTCATCGGACTCGTCTCCATCGTTCTCGGCATCATGGCGATGGGACAGAACATCGCCTTCCTGGTGGCTCTCGCCTTCGCCGTGGCGGCCTCGGCGAACCTGCCCACCCTGCTGTACTCGCTGTTCTGGAAGAAGTTCAACACCACCGGAGCGCTGTTCAGCATCTACGGCGGATTGATCAGCTGCTTGACGCTGATCGTGTTCTCCCCGGCAGTCTCGGGTAAGCCGTCGTCGATGTTCCCGAACTCCGACTTCGCCTGGTTCCCGCTCTCGAACCCCGGCATCGTCTCGATCCCGCTGGCATTCGTCCTCGGCATCGTCGGTACGTACATCGGACGCAACAAGATCGAAGATCCGGCAAAGCAGGCGGAGATGGAAGTTCGCTCCCTCACCGGCGTCGGCGTCGAAAAGGCTGTCAGCCACTAGTACGGGCAAAGCCCCGTGCGTCTTTCTGGTACCTCCGGTTACGGAAAAGGCGCACGGGGCTTATTGTTCTGCCATGGCAAAGCTCACAGTGAAAATCGATGTTCCGCTTCCTCCCCAAGAAGTGTGGGACAAGGCGTCCGATCTCAGTGGATACGAGAACTGGCTCGTGGTTCACGACGGATGGCGCAGTGAACTTCCCGAGCAGTTGGGTGTGGGCACCGAGATCAGCTCGGTCGTGACCGTGAAGGGCCTGCGCAACCGCGTTCGGTGGACCATCAAGAAGTACGACGTCCCGAAGGCGATCTCGCTCAAGGGAGACGGCAAGGGTGGGGTCAAGCTCGGTCTCGAACTCGACGTGAAGGCAAAGGGCGACGGGTCGGAACTCGCGCTGACAGTCGAGTTGGGCGGCGCTCCGTTGTTCGGCCCGATCGGTTCGAGCGTGGCGCGGGCGCTCAAGGGCGATGTGGAGAAGTCACTGGCCCAGTTTGTCCAGATCTACACCTAGTTTGTCGAGATCTACACATTGAGCTACTTCACCGCTAACATGGGTTAGGATTCTTTTCGGCGGGATAAACCGGGCATCGGTTGGTTATTGGTGCGGGTCCCGCCGGAAAGGATTCGATCAATGTCGTCTCGTCATGGGTACGGCGCACCACCTGCGTCCATGCCTCGATCCGTGCAGGTTCTGATCGGACTCTTGGCGGTAGTTGCAGTCGGTGGAACCGCGGCATTCGCCGTGACGTTCAAAAGCGTCAGCGACAAGGGAGAACTCGGTGCGGGCGCCGCTGCAGCTGCTACGGCAACCAATTGTGACAACCCTGAAACCGTGACCGTGGCGGCCGATCCGTCGATCGCCTCGGGACTCGAAGCTGTCGCCGCTGCCATCCCCGCTACGGAACTCGGGTGCATCTCGCTCAGCGTGACGCCGCAAGATCCCGTGCTCACTGTCGCGGCGATCGCCGACGGTACGGCGCCCGCCCTGTGGATACCTGATTCGGGCGAATGGCTGGACAAGGTTTCCGCAAGCGGGCAGGAGGTTCGCCGGATCAGCAACTCGGTCGCGTCCACCCCGGTTGTCGCCGTCTCGGCGCCAGGCACCGAGGCACCCGGCGCATGGACGGACGTCCTCGGCGCTCCAGCACTGCACATCGGCGATCCCCTGACCAGTGCCGTCTCCAGCGCACCGATCGTGGCAGCCTTTGCCGAGACCCAGTCGCGGGGCGGGGACCTCACGTCCATATCGGCAGCCTTGGTCCCGGTGGCGCAAGCGCAGTACGGAAATCTGAAGGAAACCGGTTCGACCGGACGCATCCAAACCGTGGACGCGGACGGCGGGACCGCGGTGACTACCGAGCAGACCTTCGAGGCCTATCTCGCCGCACATGCGGACAGTCGACTCACCGCGTCGGTACCGTCGTCCGGTTCGGTCTTCATGGACTACCCGATGGCACGTGTGGGTGCAGCCTCGTCAGCGGCGGACGGCGCCGGCAAACTGCTGGCGGCAGCGCTGACATCGGACACCGGGCGCTCGGTACTTGCCGGCCTCGGGTTCCGCGGCGCGGATCAGGCCCCACCGGTCGCCGGTGGAGTGGGAAAGGTCGTGTCACTGGTGCCGTCCGATCCGACTGTGGTCACCAAAGCGCTTGCGCGGTACGAGATTCTGTCCAGGCCTTCCCGTGCGTTGGCAGTTGTCGACGTCTCGGGGTCCATGGACTACATGCAGGACGGGGTCACTCGAATGGCCGCGACGGCGCAGGCCGGTGACATCGCGATCCGAATGTTTCCTGCCAACGCACAATTGGGTCTCTGGGCATTTTCCGTAGATCTCGGTGAGGGGACGGACTACCGCGAACTCGAACCCGTCGCCCGGATGGATGCAACTGAAGGCGACACGGATCATCGGAACAAACTCCTGTCTCGGATCGACGATCTCTCTTCGATCGTCGGCGGCGGAACAGGTTTGTACGACAGCGTTCTCGCCGCGTATCGGTCCATGCAACAGTCCTACGATCCGGCCTCGATCAATTCGGTGATTCTGCTTACCGACGGTGCGAACGACGACCCGTCGGGTATCTCGCTGCAGGAACTTCTCGACACCCTGACTCGCGAGCAGGACCCGGCGCGGCCGGTACCGATCATCACCATCGGTGTCACCGATGACGCCGATACCGATGTGCTCGAGCAGATTTCGGCTCTCACCGGCGGTAACAGTCACTTCGCTCCGGCACCGGCAGACATCCCGAAGGTCTTCGTCGGCGCGATCAGTGGGCGCGCCGGCTGAGCTACTCGAGAACGGGTGCGTCGGCGCTGTCCGTGATCCATTCGGTAGCGAGCTTCTCGAGGGTGCCGTCGGCGTAGAGCGCATCCACGGCGGCAGAGACGCACGCGGTCAGTGGACTGTTCTTCTCCAGCACCAACCCGAAGAATTCGGTGACCGCGTTGGGGCGCGGAAACTGACCCACGATGACCGACCCGGGCAGTTCGTTCTCGGTGATGTGGAATCCGGTCGGAATGTCGACGACCAGTGCGTCGATCTCGCCCGCGGCCAGCGCAGCTTTCGCGTCGTCCGTGGTCGCGAACTCGCGGGGCGCAGTGGTCGGAACAATCGTGTCGGTGATTGCCGCGAGGCTGGTGGAACCGGTTTGAGCGCCCAAGCGGTAGCCGGCGAGATCCGCAAGATTCTTTGCACCGGCTGCTTTGCTTCCGTCAGAGGCGATCACCGACTGCGCGACTGCGTAATACGGCGAGCTGAAGTCGACGTTCGCGCGGCGATCTTCGGAAATCGTGAATTGATTGACGTCGAAGTCGAAATCCTTGGGGCCAGGTTTCAGTGCGTCGTTGAAGGCGACCGTGGTGAAGCGAACCTGGTCGGTGTTGTATCCGAGCTTGTCGACGACGGCCCGGGCCACCGCACCTTCGAAGCCCTTGCCATTCGACGGAGTGTTGTCGACGAACCACGGCGCGTACGCCGGTGAATCGGTGGCGATGGTCAAGAAACCGTCCTCGAGGGTGGTCCCGCTCTGGGGTCCGCACTTGTCCACGGCGGTGGTCGAGGGCAGTTTGGTGAACGCCTCGGGAACCGTGGTGGTGGTGTCTGCTGCCGCAGGGGCCTCCCGCTGCGGCGAACATGAGCCCAACAAGATCGAGGAAGCGAAGATCGCGGTCACGGCAACTGCGCGTCGTGTCATAGGCACAAGGCCATCTTGCCTGTTTGTCCGGTATCGACGTGACGGGGGTCTCGTATGAGCGGAGTTCACGCAGCTGAGCGTCGTAGTGCAAGGCGCTCCGACGGTGTCGTCCCACCCTATACTCCGTGTGGTTCAGCGGTGTCGAGTGCAAAGGTCAGGCAGTCTCGAATGACCGGGCAGCGGAAGCACACCTGCTTCGCCGAACTTTCCCGTGCAGCCCGATTGCGTCCGCGTTCTTCACCCGGCGAATAGAACACCGCCGGGTCCACTGTTTTACAGGTGGCGAACATCCGCCAATTGTTGTCGACCAACGGCTCCACGGAACTGCGAACTGTCATCGTGGTCTCCTCTCCCATCGAGAAACCAGTCTTGCCCGTGGCCTGGTGCAGCGGCAGGTTTCCGATCCGTCAGATTTCTACTGCCAGACACAGCGCTATCCAGCACAATGAGAAAATGGCAACGACGGATCGGGGTCAGATCACACTCGACGGCACAACCGTGTCCGTGACCAATCTGGGCAAGATCCTTTACCCCGAGAGCGGCACCACGAAGGCCGAAGTCATCGACTACTACACCCGTATCGCCGCAGTCATGCTTCCGCATGTAGTCGGTAGGCCGGGCACTCGTAAGCGTTGGCCCAACGGTGTGGACGGTCAGTCCTTCTTCGAGAAGAACCTTGCATCGTCTGCCCCGCAGTGGCTCACGCGTGCGTCGCTGCAACATTCTGATCGTGTCGTCACCTACCCGATCTTCGATTCCGTTGCATCCCTGGCGTGGCTGGGTCAGCAGGCCGCACTCGAATTGCACGTTCCCCAATGGCGATTCGACGGTTCCGAGCGTGGTCCGGCGACACGACTGGTATTCGACCTCGACCCGGGCGAAGGCGTCGGGTTGACCCAGTGCGCCGAGGTGGCGAGGTTGATTCGCGATCTGGTCGCAACTCTGGGGTGGACTGCCTATCCGGTAACCAGTGGTAGCAAGGGAATTCACCTCTACGTTCCACTGGATCGAGCCTTGGACGGCAGTGGTGCGTCGACTGTCGCCAAGCAGATCGCCACCGGGCTCGAGAAGCTTCACCCGGATCTCGTCACCGCGACGATGGCTCGAAATGTCCGGGCAGGCAAGATTTTCGTGGACTGGAGTCAGAACAACGCAGCCAAGACAACCATTGCGCCGTATTCGATGCGCGGTCGCGATCAACCCTATGTTGCCGCGCCGCGCAGTTGGGATGAACTCGACGATCCGAAACTACGGCATCTGTTGTTCGACGAGGTTCTGGAGCGCGTCGAATCCGACGGTGATCTGCTGAGCGATCTGGATCCGCCGGTCTCGGCGGCTGTAGCCGACACGTTGACTCACTATCGCAACAAGCGGTCGGCCGACCGGACACCGGAGCCGATCCCTGCTGCGGTGACCAAGGAGAGCGCGGGCAATACCTTTGTGATCCAGGAACATCACGCCAGAAGATTGCATTACGACGTTCGCCTCGAGCGGGACGGTGTGCTCGTGTCCTGGGCTGTTCCGAAGGGCGTGCCGACCAGTGCCGGAGAGAATCGGTTGGCCGTGCACACCGAGGATCACCCGCTCGAATACGCCACGTTCTCGGGCACGATTCCGAAGGGGGAGTACGGCGGCGGTTCGATGACGATCTGGGATTCCGGGACGTACGAGACCGAGAAGTGGCGTGAAGACGAAGTGATTGTGCGCCTCAGCGGCGAACGGGTGCAGGGACGATTCGCGCTGATCCGGACAAAGGGCGACCAGTGGCTGATGCATCTGATGAAGGATCAGAACGCGAGTTTCGGAACTGAGTTTCCCAAGAATCTCGAGCCGATGCTTGCCACCGCTGGAACGCTCGAAGGTCTCGACCCGCAGGAGTGGGCCTTCGAAGGCAAGTGGGACGGGATTCGAGTGATCCTCGAATATCATTCGGGCGCAATGTCGCTTCGCAGTCGCGCGGGTAACGACAAGACCGGGGACTATCCAGCCCTTGCCGGGTTGGCCGAGGTGCTGGACGGTCATGACGTGATTCTCGACGGTGAAGTGGTGGCGTACAACGACGCGGGAGTTACAGATTTCGGCCTCCTCCAACGAGGTGGGGAACCGGTATTCCTGGCCTTCGATCTTCTGTACCTCGACGGAGTGTCTTTGCTGCGGAAATCCTATTCGGATCGCCGCACCGTGTTGAATGCGTTGGCGGGCAAGGTCGGTGAGCTCGAGGTGCCCCCACAGATCGAGGGTACGGCGGAGAACGCGTTGGAGGTGAGTACCGATGCCGGGTGGGAAGGGATCGTCGCCAAACGTCGTGCATCGGTCTACCTTCCGGGACGGCGTGGGTCGAGTTGGATCAAGGTGAAGAACTGGCGCACTCAAGAGGTGGTGATCGGTGGGTGGCGCACCGGACAGGGCAATCGAGCGCAGGGGATCGGGGCGCTGCTCATGGGAATTCCGGGTGAGGACGGGTTGACCTACGTGGGCCGCGTCGGTACCGGATTCAGTGATCGTGATTTGGAGTCACTGCTTGCGGTGCTGGAACCGTTGCGTCAGAAGGAAAGTCCGTTCGAGGAGGAACTTCCAGCAGATGACCGAAAGGGGGCGGTCTGGGTGAGGCCTGAACTCGTCGGTGAGGTGCGGTTCATGGATTGGACGGCGACCGGACGCCTTCGCCATCCGAGTTGGCGGGGTCTGCGGGAGGACAAGAAGCCAGGCGACGTGGTGCGGGAAACAACGTAATGATGGTCAACGCACCGAGGAACGCGACTGCGGCACAGATCTGGATTCCGATGCACATCGCCGAGCTGTAAGCCTGGTTCGCTGCGTCGGCCACAGCGCTCACCGTGGGAGCGTCGGCGTGGATCTGCGCCAGATCGACTGTGGAAGTGCCGACTCCTGGTTCGAAACGGGACCGGAAAACCGTTGCTACGACCGTCCCGACGACGGCGACGCCCAGAACTCCACCCAATTCCCGTACGACACTGTTGATCGAACTTGCCATCGGAGCCTGTTGAGGCGCAACCGACGACATGGATGCAGTTGTGGCTGGAGCCATGACCAGCCCCATCCCGGCGCCGACCAGTGCCATGATCGCAGCGAGGATCCCGAACGGTGCGTACCTACCTGCGGCGATCGACAAGACCAACAGTCCCACGGACATGAGCGTGAGGCCGCCCGCGATCGAACTGTGCACCCCGAGTCGGCCGACCACACGATCGCTGCTCGACGCTACAGCTGCCATCACCAGTGCAAACGGAACTGCACCGACGCCGGCAATCAATGGACCGTACCCGCGAACGAATTGAAGGTATTGCGTGTACGTGAAGAGAACTCCGAACAAGGCGAAGAACGTGGCCGCCAAGATGGCATTGGAGATGCTGAACACTCGGCTGGTGAAGATGCGCACATCTGTCATCGGCGCCGGGGCCCGCAGCTCCCACCAGACGAATCCGGCGAGAAGTGCTGTTGCGCTGACGATCTCCAGCAGCGTGATGGGCGAAGACCATCCGCGAAGGCTTGCTTGAGTGAGGGCATCCACGATCAAAGCCAATCCGCCGGCGGACAACAGGAGTCCGGGGATGTCGAAGGAACCCTTTCCCATTCCTTCAACTGAGGGCACAAGAGAAACCGTCGCGGCTATCACAACGGCGACCAATGGGACGTTGATCCAGAAGACGCTTCCCCAACTGAAATGTTCGAGTAGTACGCCACCGGCTACAGGGCCGATCGCGATTCCGAGTCCGGCGGTTGCAGACCAGATGCCTATCGCCCGGCCTCTCTCGTGCGGAACGAACATCGAGACGACAAGTGACAGCGTGGCCGGCATGACCAGTGCGGCGGCTGCCCCCATCACTGTTCGCCAGCCGATCAGCTGCAACGACGTCTGCGAGAGGGCTGCGAAGGCTGACCCGAGGGTGAACAAGGTGAGGCCGGTCAGAAGTATCCGACGGTGACCGAATCTCGCGCCGAGTCCACCTGCCGTGATGAGCAAGGCGGCGAACGCCAATGTGTATGCGTTGTTGATCCATTGCAGGTCGACGGTGGTCGCCGGCAGTTCGCGGGCAAGGGTCGGGATGGCGGTGTTGAGGATGGTGTTGTCGATCGTGACTACGACGAGGGAAGTGCAGAGGGCGCCCAGCGCCGCCCATCGTCGCCGGTCAGTGAGGTGGAGAGAATTCATGATGTCCTTACGAATGTAACCTTACGGATGTTTAGTGATGAGAACGTACCCCGTCGCCTTACATGTGTAAAGTTTGTCGGGTGAGTGATGTTTCCGAGGATGCCGATGAAACTGGGACGAATGGTTCTCGGAGTACTCGCGCCCGAAATCCAAGAGGAAGCGGCACACGGCTCCGTGGAGAGATTGTCGCCGCAGCGGCGACGCTCATCGCCCGCACCGGATCGGATCAAGCGGTGACGCTTCGGTCGGTCGCTCGCGAGGTCGGGATATCCGCACCATCTATCTACGGACACTTTTCCGATCGCGACGCCATTGTCGAAGCGGTGGTCTCCGAATCGCTGGAGCAGTTGCATCTCGCCGTGGCCGACGCCGTTGCCGCGCACGCCGACCCTGTCGAGGGTTTGTATGCTGGTTGCTCGGCATACGTCGAGTTCGGCATCTCAGAGCCTGCTCGGTATCGGGTCTTGTTCGGGTGGTCGCGGCCGAAAGGTCAGTCGCCACAATCGGATACGCGAGGATTGGCCGCATTCAACACGCTGGTGACCAATCTCGACGCGTGTGTCGATGCTGGGAAATCGACCAGCACAGATACTTTCGTCGATGCGGTGTCGATCTGGACCTCGCTCCACGGACAGGTGATGTTGCGTGCGGATCTCCCAGAGTTTCCGTGGCCGTCGACGGACACCGTCAGCGAGATGGTGAGGAGCCTTGCGCGGCTTGTGAACTGACTTCTTGATCGTTCGGTGATCGACGACGCAGCCAGGTCTGATCCAGCATCGTGAGATAGGCATCGAGTTGGGCCGCGCCGGCGAGAATGTTGCGGCTGCGTGTGGTCAGCCGGTCTTGCCAGGAGTCGAGGAACGCTGCCAACGCGTCCGCTCCGCCTGCCTCGCGCAGCGAGTCGAGAAACTGGGCGACTTGCGACAGTCGGTAGCCGCCGCGCCGCAGTTGCCGTGCGATCTCGGCGTCGCGCACACACTCGGGACCGTATTCGCGATAACCCGTTGCCTGTTCGCGTTCGGGACGCAGGATGCCGTGCTCTTCCCATGTGCGCAGTGTCGCCGGATGAACGCCGAGACGGCGCGCGAGCTCACCCACCGTCAGCGCTGGACCGTGTACCTGTGCCGGTGCTGTGGTGGACAGAGTCCCCAGCGCAGTGGCTACCTCGGTGCGAGTTCCTCGCTCGGCGAGCAGCGTTACGTGCGCACTGTCGATCAGGCGGTAGGCGGACTCGGTGTCGCCCTGGTTGGTCGCACGCATGATTTCCGTGGCCCGCCGGTGCCCGTGACCGCCGCGCAATGCGAGGAAAGTACGCAGGGCTTGTGCGTGCACTGGGGTGTATCGCCGGTAGCCGTGGTTGCTGCGCTCGGATAAAGGAAGGACGCCGGCATCGTCGTAGTTGCGGATCGCCTGCGCGGACAACCCGTGTTCACGGGCAAGGTCGATGGGCCGCACTGATCACCTCCGATTGAGGCTTTTCACGGTATACCCCAGGTAATTATCGTCAAAGTTTCACTCGAACCTTCAACGATACTGTCGAAGGCAGTCCACCTTCGAAAGGGATGATCATGTCCACTGCCCCAGCGCTGAGTGAGTTCGGCCGCCAACTCGAAGACGCGGCAAGTCTTGGTCGTGCCGTCGACGAACTGCTCGCAACGCGAACCACGGGGCCGGCACTACTCGCCCTCGGAGAGCCGACCCACGGAATCAAGGCATTTCCTTTGCTGCGCAACGAACTTCTCGGCCAACTCGTCGAACGAGGATATCGGTCGATCGTGCTCGAAACAGATGCCTTAGCGGCGTTGCTCGTCGACGACTACGTGAACGGGGGAGAGGTGGACATCGAGAAGGTGCTCGCCACCGGCTTCAGCCACGGATTCGGGGCGGTACCGGGTAACCGCGAACTCGTCGAATGGCTACGCGATTACAACGACGGTCGCGCTCCGGCTGACCGAGTTCGCTTCTACGGCTTCGACGCTCCGGTGGAGTATTCCGGCGCGCCGAGCCCACGTGGCGCGCTGTCTGCGGCAGGTGACTTCCTGCCCGCTGCGATGCGGCCGCACTCTTTCGACGACATCGACCTTCTGCTCGGGCAGGACACCGACTGGAGCAACCCGGCGGCGATGTTCGATCCGGCTGCGTCTATCGGCAACTCCGATCATGCTCGCGCCCTGCGCATCATTGCGGACGACCTCGGCAGCGTCCTGCGGCGCGCCGCACCGGTGCTGCGGTCCGCCGACCCGGGCAGGTACGACCTGGCCCTCGCACACGCACGCACCGCTGTAGGTCTTCTGCGATACCACGCCGCGATGGCGAGTTCCGCTCCTGATCGCATCGGCACTCTGCTCAGCCTGCGTGCCGAGATGATGGCCGAGAACCTGCTGGCCGTCGTCGCCCAGGAGCAGCGACGCGGGCCGGGCCTGCTGTTCGCACACAATGCCCATCTCTTGCGAGTGCAGTCCGACATGCCGGTCAACGGCGACGTGGTCAGTTGGGGAAGCGCCGGTTCACTCGTCGGACTTGCCCTCGGAGAGCGTTACGTAGTCGTGGCGACCGACGCCAACCCAGACAGTGATCCGGGCACTCTGCAGGGTGCGTTGGCCGAAGTGACCACTCGGCGTGCCCTGTTCTCGACTCCGGCCCTGCGCGCGGTGCTCGGCACGTCGGTTACTGCGGGCGAACCCATCCTGCCCGGCCATCTGCCGCTGACCCCTTCGGCGTTGAACGGAGCCGACGCGGTCATCTTCGTCGCGGATACTGATGGAAAACGTAATCAGTACTGGTAAGAGCGTCAGGGGCAGAGCGCGTGCGAGAGCATCGCGATGGTGTCCGGTTGGTCCTTCGGCGTCGACGTCAGCGTCACGGTGAACGCACGATCGGGCGTCGCACCGGACAGCGTGTAGTACCCGTAGATCCCGCCGCTGTGGCCGATATAGGTGACGCCGCAGGGAAGTTCGGTGGCGCCGACGCCCAATCCGTACCCGGATCCCTCGGCTTCGGTGGCGGCGACCTGAGGGGTGGTCATCTCGGCAAGCTGCTCGGCCGGCACCACCTGCCCGTCGAGTAGTGCTCGCCAGAAGACGTTCAGGTCTGTGCCCGTCGAGACCATCGCTCCGGCAGACCATGGGATCGACGGTTCGGTGCGGGAAACATCGGTCAGACCACCGTCGAGATCTTGATAGCCCGTCAGGTGGTCGCCCCTGATGTCGCGCTCGCCGGCCGGCGGGAGGTACGTGTCTTCCAGGTCCAGCGGATCGAGTATTCGAGACTGGAGTTCATCGGCGTAGCTGCGGCCGGTCACGGATTCGACGAGCATTCCGAGAACGATGTAGTTGGTGTTGGTGTAGACGAACGACGTTCCGGGGACGAATTGCGCCGGTTTACCGAGGGCGATGGCGACCGCGGCGGACGGCGTCAGCGTACGGTCCTCGTTTGCGGCAATCCATTCGTCGGCGCCGGGTTCTCCGGCGAATTCGGGAAGGCCGCTGCGATGTTGTAGCAGTTGTCGCACGGTGATTGCGCTGCCGTCGATGCCGCTGCCGTCTATTCCACTGCCGTCGATGCCCCTGCCGTGCAGTAGGCCCGGGAGGTACTGCTCGATCGGTGCGTCGAGGCCGATCTTGCCCTCGGCGACCAACTGCAGAACGAGGGAAGCGGTGAATGTCTTTGTCACACTACCGATCCGGACGCGGTCGTTCTTGCCGATCGAATCGCCGTTGGTCCGGTTGGGCACGCCGCTCGTCATCACAGCCGTTGTGGTGCCGTCGTCGAGTGTTGCGATCGACCCGACGACACCCGACCTGGTGAGTCCGTCGAGATCCGATTGAATCTCCACTGCGCGCTGGAGCGTCGAGCAACCGATCAGCGCCGTGGTGGCTCCGATGATGACCGCGGCGACGAGCAGGTATGAGCGCATGAGTCGAATCTATGGACTTCGTCGCTGGATCGGATCCAGGAAATCCCCCATCATTCCCTGATCTTCTGCCAGGCCGGGACGTAAGGCCTGTTTGTTGAAAACCGACAAATCGGATCAATCATTCCTGTCCGAACACCACGTCCACGCCGTTAACATCCGAACGAAGTGTTTGTTTTCACGTGTCTTACCAGTTCACGGCTATCGAGGTGCGCTGCCGCGCGCCGAAACGACTCCCACGAAGGACGGATGCATGAAGAAGTCGACACTCCGCACGGGAACGGTCGCGGCTCTGCTGACCGGAAGTGTCCTGTTGTTCTCCGCTGCCCCTGCCTCGGCCGATCCGGGAAGCCTCGGCAGTGGCGGCAGTAGCGGGAGCTCCGGCAGCCTGGGAAGCGCGGGCAGCATCAGCAGTGGATCAGCCGCCCTGCCCATCCCGAGTCCGGCAGGCCTGATCGCGCTGGCAGCAGCGAGCACTCAGACCGGAAAGCCCTACCAGTGGGGCGGCGTCGGTCCGAACTCGTGGGACTGCTCCGGGCTGGTGCAGTGGGCGTTTCGGCAGGCCGGAGTGAATCTGCCACGGACCAGTCAGCAGCAGGCCAACGTCGGACAGCCGGTTCCGCGGTGGGCCCTGGCGCCCGGCGACGTCATCACCTTCTACCCCGGTGCGACCCATGTCGGCATCTACGCTGGGTTCGGAATGGTGTTCAACGCCTATGGAGTTGGTGTTCCGACCGGACTGACGCCGCTGGCGGATCTGCCGATCAACAACATCCGCAGGTTCTAGAACCTGCACAGAACCTTCACAAGTCCTCCCAGGTTCATCCACGACGGCCGAATACAGTCAGTTCCATGAGTCAGCGAAGAGTGCTCGTGGTCGACGACGAGGTCAGTATCTGCGAGTCCATCGCGGCGAGGCTGCGTGCCGAGGGCTACGACGTCGAGCTGGCGTTCGACGGTCCCAGCGCGGTGACCCGCTGCGAGGAGATGGACGCCGACCTGGTGGTGCTCGACGTGATGA
The DNA here is from genome assembly GCF_003852455.1 of Rhodococcus sp. KBW08. NCBI lineage: Bacteria > Bacillati > Actinomycetota > Actinomycetes > Mycobacteriales > Nocardiaceae > Rhodococcus > Rhodococcus sp. KBW08. Next base: position 158,173 of record NZ_QAJJ01000009.1, on the reverse strand, counting down.
TGCCGGGATTCGACGGACTCGAGGTCTGCCGCCGCATTCAGTCCGTGCGCCCGGTGCCGGTGCTGATGCTGACCGCCCGTGCCGACGAAACCGACATGCTGATCGGTCTCGGTGTCGGGGCCGACGATTATCTGAGCAAGCCGTTCAGCATGCGTGTCCTCGTCGCCCGTGTTCAGGCATTGCTTCGGCGCGCTGATCGTGCGGAGCACGCTGCTCGCCCGGTGACCGACCTCCTCGAGTTCGGCGATGTCGTGATCGACCTGACCGAGCGTCGAGTACGCCGTGATGCCCAAGAAGTCCACCTGACCCGCACCGAGTTCGATCTCATCGCCTACCTGGCGGAGCGGCCGCGAGCTGCGATCCCGCGGGAGTCGCTGCTCGAGGAAATCTGGGGCTGGGGAGAGGGAGCGGGTAGTCGGACCGTCGACAGCCACGTCAAGGCGCTACGACGCAAGCTCGGACCTTCCGTGATCCGGACCGTTCACGGCGTCGGGTACGCCTGGGACGTGCCGCGATGAGCGTCGTCGACCGGCTTTTCGCACGATGGCCACGGCCGCTGGACCCGATGCGGTCTTTCAAAGTGAAGGTCGGCCTCCTGGTTGTCGCAGCGCTGTTGTTCGCCGCGGGTGGTTTCTGGTTGACCTCGCAACAACCGTTTCGTTTCGCCCTTCTGACGGCGTTGGTTGTCGCACTCGGAGTTACGCAGGTGCTCGCACACGGAATGACGTCACCGCTTCGCGAGATGACGGCCGCAGCGAAGGCGATGGCGCGCGGTGACTACTCGCGGCGAGTGCGAGCGACTTCCCGCGACGAGGTAGGCGAGCTCGCCCATGCGTTCAATCGGATGGCCGAGGACCTCGGTGCAGACGACCGGTACCGCCGCGAACTGATCGGCAACGTCTCCCACGAATTACGGACGCCCATCACCGCTTTGCAAGCCATGCTCGAAAACGTCGTCGACGGTGTCGAAGAACCGGATCCGGCGATGATGAAATCGGCGCTGCGGCAGACGGAACGACTGGGCGCGCTGGTGGCCGATCTTCTCGACCTCTCGAAACTCGAGGGTGGCGCGATGCCGTTGAAGCGGCGCCGATTCGAGGTCGAGCCGTTCCTCCGCGAGCTGTCGAGTGTGAGCGCGGGCGACATCGAGATCGACGTGAAGCCTCCGCAATTGTCCGTCGTAGCCGATCCGGATCGCCTCCATCAGGTGGTGACCAACCTGGTGGGCAACGCAGTTCAGCACGGGAACGTCAACACGAAAGTGGTCATCCGAGTACGTACCGGCAGTGCAGGGGAGTTGGTGCTCGACGTCCACGACGACGGCCCCGGCATCGAACCACAAGCCCGCGAGCGAGTGTTCGACCGCTTCATACGAGGCGGATCGACAGACGGTGGCACCGGGCTCGGCCTCGCGATCGCGAAGTGGGCCGTCGAATTGCATGACGGCAGGATCGCCGTCGTCGACGCCCCGTCGGGCTGCTGCATTCGAGTAGTGCTGCCGCAGAACTGAATCGAAGTCTCTGACGAGATCGAGAGATCTCGCGATGGCGCATGCCTACATCAGGCATTCGTCTGTACTTCCGACCCTGAAATCTGAACAAGAAACATAGGAGATCACATGAGCGCTCCGATAGTCATTCCACCGAAAGCGCCGATGCCGGCCGTGAAACCCAAGCGTCCCAACCGATTCTGGCGTCCCGATCGCACGTCGATGGCCACCCGCTCGATGCTCGTCGGCGCGGCCGCAGTAGGGGTGCTTGCGGCTCTGATCCTTGATCCAGGGTTCGTGAGTGTCGCGTACGTGATCGTCGGTGTCGGCGTGGTGACCGTGTTCGGGATTCTGACGCCGCCGCGGATGACCGTGACGCAGTGGGTCGCCGCCATCGGGATGCTCGCACTACTGGGCGTTGCCGCCGTTCGCGGTGCAGAGTGGTTGGTGTTCCTCTGCGTCGTAGCCGCGTGGGTTCTGTTCACGTGGACTCTGATCGGCGGGCGGACGTGGACCGGAATACTTCTCGGAACGGTCGCTCCCTGGCGGGCGCCCCACAGGACGGTCAACTTCGTTCGTCGTCGCAAACTTTCGACCCGCTCTGCTCCGCGGGTGCCGGCCGTGCGAGTTGTCGTCGTCAGCGCAGTATCGGTTGTCCTCCTGCTGATCTTCGGATCTTTGTTCGTGAGCGCGGATCCGGAGTTCGCGAAGATCTTCGGCGGCTTCGCTCCTGCCATCTCGGTGTCGAACCCGGGGGCACGGATCTTCGCCGGTGTCGTGATGGCGTTCGGCACGCTGGTTGCGGTGTATCTGCGTCGGAGAACGCCGACGGTGGACGCATTTGCGCCTGCACCGGCGACGCCGTTGCCGATGTGGGAGTGGGCGGTCCCGCTCGGAGTGCTCAACGTGCTGTTTCTCGGTTTTGTTGCAGTGCAGACGAAAACGCTGTTCGGGGGAGACGAGCACGTACAGGTGACCGACGGACTGACCTATGCGGACTACGCGCGTGAGGGTTTCTGGCAGCTCATGGCGGTCACCGTGCTGACGCTGCTCGTCATCGCCGTCGCAGTGCGGTTCATCGACCGCCGCGACGCCGGATCGAAGCGTCTTGCCCGCGGACTGTTGGGTGCACTGTGTCTCTTCAGCCTGGTGATCGTGGCGTCCGCAGTACACCGGATGTGGTTGTACGAGAATCAGTACGGTTTCACGGTGCTCCGGGTCAGCGTCTTCGCCACAGAGTTACTTCTGGGATTCGTGTTCGTATTGTTGCTCGTCGCGGGTATCCGGATGTCCGGGAAGTGGCTGCCCACAGCCGTTCTCGCCACTTCAGCCGTCGCGCTGCTGGCCTTCGCGGTGTTCAACCCTGACGCGTACATCGCGCAAAAGAACGTGGAGCGGTTCGAGGGCGGCAAGAGCATCGACGTTTCCTACTTACACGGGCTCTCCATCGACGCGGTGCCTGCCTTGGATCGTCTACCGGAACCGCAGCGTTCATGTGCCTTGAGCAGATATCGATTCGGAGTGCCGGGCACCACTGCGCCCTGGGAGTTCAACGCAGCGCGTGAGAAGGCCCGCGACATCCTGGACGCTCGCCCGGTCGGGCCGTGCCTGCAGATGTACACGGTCGGATAGACGCAGGGCGATTGTGCAGCCGCGCGCCCGATTTGGCGCGCGGCTGCACAATAGGCGAGCGTCACCTGGTCGATCAGTGCACGGCGAGTGAGATCTTCTCCCTCTCCTGCGCCGACACCACGTCGCGCGTGGAGCGCAAGTCGATGGTCACGCTGTTGAGTTTGCCGCCGTAGCGGAAGGTGCCGTGCTCGGCGAACTCCTCCGCCACCGGACTGCCCCGATTGATGCCGACGTCGAGCTGTTCGTTCATGCTGAAGATCGCCCGTGTGGTCTTCTCGACCCGGCGCTCGGCGACCACCTCGCCGTCGACGCTCAGGGTGGCGGTTCCGCCCTTGCCGATTCCGCCGCCGTCGTACTCGAAGTGGACGGAGACTTCACGCGTATCGGGTGTCAGCGGGTTGCGCCCACGCACGAAGGTCCGGCCGCCGCCGCTGAAGTTGTAGCAGTAGACCGGAACGGAATCGAGTATGTACAAAGCGAATCCGCCGAACCGGCCACCGAGGCTGACCAGCATGCCGTCGGCGACGCTACCCAGACTCGCGGTGAGTGTGTACGAGCGGTTGAAGAACGTCGGCGCAGCCTTCTCGACCAGTCCGTTCATGTGTGGGTACAGAGTGAGGGTTGTGCGTCCCATCATCGGATGCGGTGGTCGTGATTCCGCGGTGGCGTGGCGGCCGACCGTTCTGTCGTCCAGTGGCAGTACCTGATACTTGGCGGCCTCGACGAGGAATTTTTCCTTGAGCCGGGCCAGGATCTCGGGATGCTCGTCCGCGAGATCGCGGGCCTGCGACCAGTCGACCGAGGTGTCGTACAACTCCCAACGATCTTCGCTCATCGGTGTGAGCTCGAGGCCGTGAGTGGCCATCAGCCAGGGGGCGCGGTGCGCCGTGACTGCCGTCCAGCCGTGATCGTAGATTCCGCGGTTGCCGAAAATTTCGAAATACTGTGTGGTGTGGCGCTCTTCGGCTTCGGGCTCGGCGAAGGTGTAGTTCATCGCCACGCCCTCCATCGGTTTCTGGGTGACCCCGTCGACGCTGGTCGGCGCCGGAATACCTGCAGCTTCCAGGATTGTCGGCGTGATGTCGACGCAATGATGCCACTGCTCTCTGATGCCTGGCTTGTCGATCCCCTTGGGCCAGTGGGCGATCAGGCCGTTACGGGTGCCGCCGTAATGAGACGCGACCTGCTTGGCCCACTGGTACGGGGTGTCGAGAGCCAGAGCCCACGACGCCGGATAGTGCGGGTAGCTGGTTTCGGTTCCCAATTCGTCGTAGCGCGCCAGCACGTCGGATGTCGCACTCTTGTAACCGTTGAGGCCGGCGAGGTAGTTGAACGAGCCCTCCATACCGCCCTCGGCGGAAGCGCCGTTGTCACCCATCATGTAGAGCACCAGCGTGTTGTCGAGGACGCCCATGTCCTGCAACCGGTCGACGAGCCTGCCTACCTCGTCGTCGGTGTGCTCGAGAAATGCCGCGTACAACTCCATCAAACGGGCCGAGACCTTCTTCTGGTCGTCGTCGAGTTCGTCCCAGTGTGGGAGTCCCGGAGCCCACGGGGCCAGCTCGGTATCTGGAGCGACGACGCCCAGTTCCTTCTGCTTTTCGAGGGTGATCTCGCGTTGACGATCCCACCCGTGATCGAATTCGCCGACGTACTTGTCCAGGTAGCGGTCCGGAACCTGTAGTGGGGCATGGCAGGCGCCGAAGGGGAGGTAGCAGAACCACGGCTTGTCCGGGTCCATCGTGTTGACACCCTCTACCCATTCGATCGCGTGGTCGACCAAATCCTCGGAGAGGTGGTAGCCCTCCCGTGGCGTCTTGGGTAAGTCCACCATCGTGAAGTCCTCGTAGAGAACCGGGGTGAACTGGTCGGACTCGGCGCCGAGAAAACCGTAGAACTTGTCGAAGCCCTCACGGACCGGCCATCGATCGAACGGCCCGGCGGCGGTGGTCTCCCACGTCGGGGTCTGGTGCATCTTGCCGAAAGCGCCCGTCGCATAACCGTTTCCCTGCAGGACGCGGGCAACAGTCGCCGCGGAAGCTGGACGCGTCCCGTTGTATCCCGGTGCAGCATTCGCCATTTCGGAGATGACACCCATGCCGACGCTGTGGTGGTTGCGTCCGGTCAGAGTGGCGGCACGCGTCGGTGAGCACAGAGCCGTGGTGTGGAATCGGCTGTACTTCACACCGGTCTCGGCCAAACGCTCGGCCGTGGGTGTGCGGCACGGGCCACCGAACGCCGAAGGTGCGCCGAATCCGACGTCGTCGATCATGATCAGCAGCACGTTCGGTGCCCCGGCAGGCGGCCGAAGCGGTTCCGGGCGGGTGTACGGGGGATTCTGATCGGGGTAGTACACGGCGGCCGCGACGTTCGGCGTCTCGGGAATGATCGGGATGGAATGGCGATTCACCAGCAGGCTCCTTGGCGTGTGCAAAACCGGGTCGATTAAGCAGTCGTCTTAAATTGGAGCGTAACGGTCACGGCTTCGCTAGCAGCCTCGGTCTCGCTGACTGGGACACCCACCCCCTGTGAGCGGTTAAGGAGTCCCTGCACTCCCTAACCGCGCACAGGGGGTGGGTGTTGCAGAATTAAGGCAGTGACTTATATGGTCGGTGCATGCCCGCCTCGTTGGATGCCAAGAACGCCATGATCGCCGTCGCCGAGCGTATGTTCGCCGAGCACGGTATTCACGAAGTGTCCATGAGGGACGTGGCAACGGCGGCGGGGCAGCGCAACAACTCTGCAGTTCAGTATCACTTCGGTGGGCGAGACGGTCTGGTATTGGCCGTATTCCGGCATCGGATGGATCAGATCAATGCAGCACGACTGACATATCTCGACGACATCGACGCCAGTGGGCGGACCGACTTGGTCCGCGCCTTGGTCGAAGCCTTTCTGTACCCGTTGGCCGATTTCATGGCGACAGTCGACGGGTCCAACTACGCGCGTTTCATTGCGAGAATTTCACCGTCTGTGGATACACAGAGTGCTGAGTTTCGTGAGGTCAGTGAAGGAATCAACGAGGTAGTCGGCAGGTTGACGAGGGCCTTGCCGCATCTGCCCCGCCGCGTCGCGGTTGAACGGATCGATCTGACGTTCAACATGAGCGTCTCCGCTCTGGCCATCTTCGAGCAGCGCCGCGAAGACGAAAACCCGGTTGTGCAGCCAGATTTCGATACGACGGTGGATCATCTGGTTGATCTCGCGGTAGGAGCACTGATCGCACCCCAAAGCGCACACAAACGCACACGAGCAAAGCGGGTGCACGCGTCGACTGACGTGTGACCCCTTCAGACCCGACAGGACGGAGTCATCCCATGGCTATCCTTACATCATCACGCACAGTTCAAATCGGCAATCACACAATCGAATTCGGACCACGTGGCATGCGCCGCAATCCGGAAGGCGTTGAATCGATGCCGTACGAGCGGTTCACTCTGACGCCCGTCACACCGTTCATCGGTGCGGAGATCACCGACATCGACTTGCGTGATCCGTCGGAGGAGCAGATCGAGGATCTACGTCGGGCCCTCCTCGAATGGAAGGTCGTGTTCTTTCGGGACCAGCCGATTTCGAGCTTGAATCATCGTGACTTCGCGGCCCATTGGGGTGAACTCGAGGTTCATCCACTTCTCCCGCAAGGAGACGTTCCGGCCGTCGTCAGATTCGAACGCGGAGAAGACAGTCCAGGAACCGAAAACATCTGGCACGTCGACGTCACGTGGACCAAGACACCGCCCCTCGGTTCGGTCCTTCGGGCGATCGACGTACCGCCCGCCGGTGGTGACACCCTCTGGGCCGATATGGGTAACGCCTTCGACTGCCTCCCCGACGAGATCAAGGACTTGATCGACGGCAAGGACGCCATCCACGATTTTGTGCCGTCCTTCGGACGCGGCATGAGCCCGGAGAAGTTGGAACAGATGAAGGAGCAGTACCCGCCGGTCCTGCATCCGATGGTTCGTAAGCATCCGGAAACCGGGCGAAAGACGCTGTTCGTCAACAGCCTCTTCACCACCCACATTCCGGACATGGATCCTGCCGAAGGCAACGATCTGCTCAACCTGTTGTTCGCACAGGTCAAGGTCCCGGACTTCCAGTGCCGCTTCAAGTGGGCGCCGAATTCCATTGCCTTCTGGGACAACCGGGCCACCCAGCACTACGCGGCGAGTGATTACTTCCCCCATCGCCGCGTGATGGAGCGCGTGGCGATCCTCGGAGACGTGCCCTTCTGATCTACGTCTGCGGAATGCGGATGATGCACCGGAAGCCGACGTGGCAGGTCGAGGACTCCTCGGATTCGGCCTGCCGTGCGGCAGGGCGGTAGCGCAAGCAGTAGTTCGGTGCGCACAGATGTGAGCCGCCCTTGATCACCCGTCGTGCGTAGGGTTCGCCCGCCAAGGCCTCCGTGGCGAACTCCGCTCGGGGATTACGAGGAATGCAGCACGACGAGGTCGGCGCGACGTTCTTGGAACTGTGGGCGTGGTCGGACGTGTAGTGATCGGCTGTCCACTCCCACACGTTCCCGGCCATGTCGAGCAGTCCGTAGCCGTTGGGCCGGAACTTTCCGACCGGCGCTGTGCGCTCGTACCCGTCCTCGAGCAGGTTCTCCCAGGGGAACTGTCCCTGCCACACATTGCCGCCAGGCCGCCCGCCCGGAGAGTCGTGATCGCCCCACACATAGGCCTGGCGATCGAGTCCACCGCGGGCGGCGAACTCCCACTCGGCCTCGGTCGGGAGTTCCTTGCCGGCCCACGCGGCGTAGGCCTGAGCGTCGAAATACGACACGTGGGTGACCGGGTGCCGTTCACGTCCCCCGATGTTGCTGTCGGCTCCCTCGGGATGGCGCCAGTCGGCGCCGGGAGTGAACGACCACCACTGGGTGTAGTCGTCGAGTGAGACCGGACCGGGTGGTGAAGTGAAGACCAACGAGCCCGGAACGAGGAGGGCAGGATCGGCGTCGGGATAGTCGGCGGCATCCGGGGCGATTTCCGCAGTGGTGACGTGGCCGGTTGCCTTCACGAAGCGTCGGAACTCGGCGACCGTCACCGCCGTCGTGTCCATCCAGAATCCGTCGACGGTGACCTGATGAACTGGGCGTTCTTCCGGATAGAAGTCTTCGGAGCCCATCCAGTACGTCCCACCCGGGATCAAAGACATGTTCTTCGGGGGAGTTGCCGTGGAGTGAGGCGTCGTCATGAATTCAAGAATGGCACGTCGGTCGCGCCGATGTGGGGGAGAGCCCCACCTGGTGCCCTCGGCAGGATTCGAACCTGCGACCCTTCCTTTAGGAGAGGAATGCTCTATCCCCTGAGCTACGAGGGCGGGGAGCGTTACCGACAAGCGCTGAAAACCCTGTGCTGCCGGGGGTTTTCGCTTCTCGGTGCTGCTGTTGCATCCGCTCTGCCTGTCGGCACGAAGCCTCAGGCGTCACAGCTGCGCTAGTCAGTGTAGCGGCCCGCCGACGAGGTCGCGAAGTCGACGGTGTTATCGCGTGCAAGCTGCCGGCCGAACCGATCGCACTGATCGCAATGGTGGTCACCGCGGAGCACGCGCGGCATGGTGCGGGAATGACCCGCAGAATCCGCTTCAACGCCTTTGCCATGAACTGCGTCGCCCACCAATCGCCTGGTCTGTGGCGCCACCCGGAAGACCAGTCGTCCAGGTACACGGATCTGAGGTACTGGACGGAATTGGCGAAGCTCCTCGAGCGTGGACGATTCGACGGGTTGTTTCTGGCCGATGTGTTGGGAACATACGACGTGTACGGCGGTAATCACGACGCAGCGCTGCGGCAGGGCGCGCAGGTTCCGGTCTCGGACCCGCTGCTACTGGCATCGGCTATGGCTGCCGTGACCGAGCACTTGGGCTTCGGTATCACCGCAGGTACAGCCTTCGAGCATCCGTACCCGTTCGCTCGGCGCTTGAGCACCCTCGATCATCTGACGAACGGGCGAATCGGGTGGAACGTGGTCACCGGATACCTCCCGTCGGCCGCACGGAACATGGGCGAGGACGACCAACTCCAGCACGACGATCGCTACGACCACGCGGACGAGTACCTCGAAGTTCTCTACAAGTTGTGGGAAACGTCGTGGGAAGACGACGCGGTGGTGCGTGACAGAAGCACCGGGGTCTACACGGACCCCGCCAAAGTTCATCCGATCGAGCACGAAGGCAAGCACTTCACGGTTCCGGGCATCCACATCTCCGAACCTTCTCCGCAGCGGACGCCGGTCATCTTCCAGGCGGGCGCGTCGCCTCGCGGAGTTCGGTTCGCCGCCGAGAATGCCGAGGCGATCTTTGTCGGTGCACCGACAAAAGCGATTCTCAAAGACACCGTTGCGCGCATCCGGAACGAGCTGACCAAGGTCGGACGAGATCCGTACTCGGCCCGCATCTACGCACTGTTGACGATCATCACCGACCGAACCCCCGAGTTGGCGCAGGCGAAGCTCGAGGACTACCGCAGTTACGCCAGTAGTGAAGGCGCGTTCGTTTTCACCTCGGGGTGGATGGGAATCGACCTCTCCGGATACCGAGCGGACGAGCCGATCGGGAACGTCGAGAGCAACGCCATTCAATCCGCGGTCGCATCGTTTCGTCAGGCCGACGAGAAGGGTGGCGAGTGGACGGTGGGAGACATCGCGGAGTGGGCGGGCATCGGAGGGCTGGGCCCGATCGTCGTCGGTTCCGGCGCGGAGGTCGCCGACGAGTTGCAGGAATGGGTCGCCGAGACCGACGTCGACGGGTTCAATCTGGCGTACGCGGTGACTCCGGGAACCTTCGAAGACATTGTGGAGCATGTGATTCCGGAGCTGACCAGACGGGGCGCTTACCAGAGCGACTACGAAGCAGGGACGCTGCGCAACAAATTGTTCGGGCGAGGGGACCGGCTGCCGCTCGAACACCGAGGTCGGAGCTTCGACCGGATCCGCACGACCGGCTGAGCGGGGACCTCAGGACCAGCCGGACCCGGGTACGTGAACCGAGGTGGTGAGGTCGATCGCCTCAATGTCCGAAGACCTCAATTCTTCACCACACACACTGCAACCCAAGCGTGCTTCGAATCGCTTACCGCAGGTCTTGTGATGGAGAACGATGTCGGGGCCGTCCGCGGATCTGAACCAACGCTGACCCCAGGAGATCATGCACATCACGACGGGGAAGTACGCCGTGCCCTTGGGGGTGAGTCGATACTCCGACCACTGTGGGCGATCCGGAAGCGGACGCGTTTCCATCACACCGATCTCGGTGAGGTGCTTCAAGCGATCCGCGACTATCGCCGGTGGTGCCCCGGTGATCTCGGCGAACTCTCCGTAGCGGCGAGCGCCTCGGAAAGCTGCACCGACGATCGCGGCTGACCAGCGATTGCCGACGAGTTCCATCGTGTGAGCCAGAATTTCCGGACGGCGTTCGGACTTGGTGGAGCGTCGTCGCGATGTTGCTTCGGGGACACTGCGTGAGAAGTCGCCACTCGGGCCCATTTCGGAGTCCAGGGACCGTACGTCCACGTCCTCGCCGCACTCCTTGCAGCGCAGGATCGGGGTGAAGTCGTGTCCGCAGGTGCTGTGCCGCAGTGGTGGAAGCGGCTGGGTTTCGTTGGGCGCCCACTGCTTCTCCCACGACCACATGGTGATGAGGACGGGCCAGATCGACTGCCCTTTGCGGGTGACCGAGTATTCGTGCCTGGGCGGGTTCTGCTGATACTCACGACGCTCGAGCATCCCGCCGGCCGTCAGGACCGCCAACCGTGAGGACAATACGGAGTTGGAGATTCCCCCGAGAGCCAGCCAGTCGTTGTATCGTCGCGACCCCAACAGGGCGAATCGCAGAATCCAGAGGTTCCACTCGTCGCCCAACAGTCCGAGCGTGACGGCCAGTGCGTTGGGACCACCGGCAGGCAACTCGGTGACGCCCGCCGACGCGGTGGGTGTCGAAGATCCGGCTGCATTCACTCGTACCACCCCGAAATCATAGGCCGCGCATCCTGGGGCACCGGGAGACCGTACCGAGTGGTCTGCAGAAAGAGTCGGGAATCACTCGACACGGGCAATGAGTAACGCTTCCTGAGTGATCTGGCAGATCTGGAGTCCGGATCGATCGAAGACCGCGGCATTCACGACTGCTCTGCCGGCGTGAGCTGTGGGTGTCGAGTGCTCGAAGAGCAGCCACTCGTCCGCTCGTACCGGACGCTGAAACCACATCGTGTGATCGAGGGACACACCCGTCCAGTCCGTGTCGAGCGAGTGCTCCTGCCCGATGTCGTAGCCGTGCGGAGTCAGCGCGGTTGCCATCAGCATCAGATCGCTGGCATAGGCGAGAGCAGCGACGTGAATCAGCGGACCGTTGCTCAGGGGCTGCGCCGACCGCATCCAGATGTTGCGCGGAGGCGCCGCCGAATGCGTCGTAGGGGACTGCAAATCGAGTGGAGACACACGAATCTCGATGGCGGAGAACTCTTCCCACACTTCGCCCAGTCCGCCGTCAGCCTCGGCCAACTCTTGCAGGGTCACGCACTCTTCGGGTGGGAGCGCTGCGGGGGTTGCCCGACTGTGAGTGATGCCCTCGTCGATCGAGGAGGCCGAGACCGTCGAGCGGCAGACGAGTCGTCCGTCCTGGTGGACGTCGACGCCTCTGGTGGACAGGCGTTTTCCGTCGCGAAGTCGATCTACCGAGAACTCTGTCGCGTGATTCGGCGAACCCGGGCGAAGGAAGTGCGTGTGGACGGAACTGATCGCTTTTCCGTCGGTGACCGTGTGCCCGGCCGCGAGAATCGACTGGGCGACCAGTTGGCCGCCGAACAACTGAGGTAGCCGAACACCGTCATTCGACCCTTGCCACCGGTCCGGGCCGGTCGATTCCAGGTCGAAGACGTCGGCGAGACCACTCGTGGGGGCGCTCATGACGCGTGGTTTCGTGCCGGGCGTGGCGGGCGGGGAAAGAATCCGCTGGTCCGGGCCACGTAGTCGTCGTAGGCCTGCCCCTTGCTCTTACGCATGCCGCGTTCGAGCAGGGCTTTACCGCTGTAGCTCACCAGCAGTTTGATCATGACGATCGGCGAGACGATCGTGATCAGTGCCAATGGATCACCTAATGCGAGGATGAAGAGTCCGACCCAGACGCATGCGTCACCGAAGTAGTTGGGATGGCGGGTCCAGGCCCAGAGCCCACGATCCATTACCCTGCCGGCATTGGCCGGGTCAGTCTTGAAGCGGGAAAGTTGGTAGTCGCCAACCGATTCGAAGACGAAGCCGATTGTCCAGACTGCGATGCCGATCGCGCCCAGGATTCCGAGAGTCCGAAACTCGTACATCGCGAACTGAACGGGCAGCGAGACCACGAGAATGAGGACGCCCTGGAGTCCGTAGATCTTACGGATAAGGAACGGAACCAGCGGGCCCTGTTGGTGTTTGAGCAGGGCAGTGTAGCGCTTGTCCTGCCCGTGCCCACGGTTACGGAAACCGATGTAGAGGCCCAGTCGCATTCCCCACACCACGGTCAGCGCCAGGACCACGAGGCGACGCAGATCGTTGCCGTCCGATCCGATGGACGTCACGTACGAGACGACGGCGACGAAGGCGAATCCAGGCCCCCAACAGATGTCGATGATCGAGTGATTGTTCATCCGGATGGCGACGGCCATCACGACTGCGATGAAGACGAGCACGGCGAGTGCGCTCACACCGAAGTTCAGTGCAAGATCGCCCAGTGGGATGTCGGTCATGCGCGCGCTTTCTGATTGTGGTGGTCGAGCAGTTCGGAAGCAAAGTCCGCGAAGGCTTCCTGAGCGCTCGGGTAGGTGTGAGAAGTGCCGAGCCGGCTGGTCACGAGTAGTGCGTCGAGTGCTTTGGCATCGAGTTCTGTGGTGGTGGGCAGGAAGGCGGTCGAGCCTTCGACGGCGTCGGCCGAACGCACCCCGTTGCCTGCCGTGACGATCACCTGCCCGTTGGTCGTGGACTCGGGATCGACGAGGGCAGCGACCACCGGAGCTACCAGGTCGGCACCCATGATGTCGATGAATCGCGGGTCCATTCCGGACTCGGTCATCTGCGTAGTGGCGTAGGGCAGAACGACATTGGTGAAGACGTTGTGGCTCGCACCTTCGGTCGCTGCGGTGCGCCCCAGGGCGATCACGGCTCCCTTGCTGGCGGCATAGGCGGATACGGTCGGTTCGCCGTGCAGTCCTGCGGTCGAGGCAATCATCACGATGCGCCCGAATCCGGCTTCGCGCATCACTCGGGAGGCTTCGGCCGCAACCAGTGCGGTCCCGACGACGTTTGTCGTGATGACGGTACTGAGGTTTTCGGCGGTGGTGCGATGGAGCATCTGTGGACCGCTGACCGCGGCGCTGGTGATGCAGAAGTCGAGTCGTCCGAAGCGAGTGAGAGCCTCGTCCACCAACTTTCGGCCGACCTCGGGGTCGGTGACGTCGTCGTGGTTGGCGACGGCGTGGCCACCGGCTTCGAGGATCTCGTCGGCAACCTGATCTGCGGGGCCACGGCCGCGCGCGTCGAGTGTGCGATTTCGATTGTTGACGATCACCGTGACCCCTCGGCTCGCGAGATGCAGTGCGACGGCACGGCCGAGGCCCTTACCCCCTCCGGTGACGACGGCAACGCGGCCCGAAAGCGAACTGGCGGTCATGAGGCGATCCGTTCGACGAGAACCGCGACTCCGACACCGGCGGCGCCGCTGACCGCGGCCACACCGTAGCGTCCGTCGCTCCGTACCAGTTCGTCGACGCAGGCGCCGACGAGAATTGCTCCGGTAGCGCCGAATGCATGGCCCATCGCCATCGTGCCTCCGTTGGGGTTCATCCGGTCCGGCCCGGCGTCGAGATCGCGACGGAACCGTAGGCAGAGCGCGGAGAACGCCTCGGCGAACTCGAACACGTCGATGTCCTGCGGACGAAGCCCGGCTCGCGCGATGACTGCCTCCACGGCGCTCTGGCCCGCCGTGAGCATGAGAACCGGATTCACCGAAGTCGATGCGGATCCGATGATCCGAGCGCGAGGGGTCAAGCCGGCTCTGGCCGCGGCCTTTTCGGATCCGAGGAGAAGGAGTGCTGCGCCGTCGGCCATGGCGGGAGAGGATCCGACGGTGTGCAGGTGTTCGATCTTGCCGACCTCAGGGTAGGCGGCGAGCGCGAGTGCATCCTGACCGGCGGAGCCGAGCCCTTCGAAGGCGGCAGGCAGTGCTGCGAGCCCCTCTGCTGTCGTGTCTGCCCTGACCAGTTCGTCGTGCGCAATTCCAGGTTTACCGTGTCTTCCGGGAACAGGTACAACGGACCGCTCGAATGCGCCGTTGCGCCAGGCCTCGGCAGCCTTGTGCTGGGTTTCGACGCCGTAGGCGTCCAGCTCGTCGCGGGAGTACCCCTCGATCGTGGCATTCAAATCGGCGGCAACACCCATATGGATGGAGCCGATCTGCGCAATGGTTGCCGGGTCGGTCCACAGAGGTCCTCGATCGCTGAACATCGGAGTGCGGGAGACGCTTTCGACGCCACCGGCCACGACGAGGGACACGTCGTCGCTGCGAATGCGGGCTGCGCTCTGGCCGACCGCGTCGACGCCGGATGCGCAGAAACGATTGAGAGTCGCGCCGGGAACGGAATCACCCCAACCGGCCAGGAGGGCTGCAGTTCTCGCGATGTTCGCTCCCTGCTCGTCCACCTGCGATGCGCAGCCGAGAACGACGTCGTCGATCTGCTCTGCGGCGAGGTTCGTTCGACCTTGCAGTGCCTTGGCCAGATGGACGACAAGATCCACTGGGCTGTGTTCGTGGAGGGCGCCTCGCGTCGATGCTCGGCCGCGCGGCGTGCGCACGTAGTCGAGGACAAAAGCATCAGTCATTTTCAACCCTTCAATTAGTAGAGTTACTCTGCTAGTTGTAGTACGGTTGCGATGAAATTACAACCGCCGATGCACGGGTATCTCGGTGACGTCACCGAGGCCGGATCGGCAAGGGGAGAGGTCATGACTGTTTCGAACATTTGGATTCTCGGCGGGTACCAATCCGACTTCGCACGAAACTTCACCCGTGAGGAACTCGATTTCGCGAACCTTGCCGAAGAGGTGGTGAACCACACTCTGGCCGCGGCGAAGGTTCCTGCCACCGACATCGAGGTGATCCACGTCGGTAATGCCTTCGGTCAATTGTTTGCCGGCCAAGGTCAGCTGGGTGCGATGCCCGCCACCGTGCATCCAGAACTCTGGGGTGTGCCCTCGTCCAGGCATGAGGCAGCGTGCGCATCGGGCAGTATCGCTGTACTTGCAGCGATGGCAGACCTGCGCGCCGGCAACTACGACGCGGCTCTGGTGATGGGTATCGAACTGGAGAAGACTGTTCCGGGTGATGACGCGGCCGGCCATCTGGGCGCTGCAGCCTGGGTCGGACACGAAGGTCAGGAAGCAAAATTCATGTGGCCGTACATGTTCGATCGTGTGTCGAAGGAATACGGGCGGCGTTACGGGATCGACGAATCTCACCTTCGTGCGATCTCGCAGATCAACTTCGCGAACGCGAAGAACAACCCCAATGCGCAGACACGCGGTTGGGCGGTGCCCGATCTACTCGGAAATGCGGGTGGTGACGACACCACCAATCCTGTTGTGGAAGGTGGTGTTCGACGATTCGATTGCAGCCAGGTGACCGACGGTGGCGCCGGGGTGGTGCTGGTGACGGACAAGTACCTCCGTGACCACCCTGGTGCTGCGGCGACTCCACTGGCCCAGATCGCAGGCTGGGGTCACCGCACCGTCGGTTTGGGTCTCGAACAGAAACTGACGCGTGACGCGGAGAATCCCTACGTGATGCCACACGTTCGGGATGCGGTGATGGGCGCCTTCTCCCGGGCGGGAGTCGACCTGGCCGGGATAGACGGGATCGAAACACATGATTGTTTCACCGCGAGTGAGTATCTCGCGATCGACCACATCGGTCTGACCGCGCCCGGCGAGTCGTGGAAAGCCATCGAGAGTGGCGACATCGCCATGGGCGGCAAGCTACCGATCAACCCCAGCGGCGGTCTGATCGGCGGCGGTCATCCGGTGGGCGCCAGCGGTGTCCGAATGCTTCTCGACGCGGCCCGTCAGGTGACGGGAACGGCCGGCGGTTTCCAAGTCGAGGGTGCGAGCCGCTTTGCGACGCTCAACTTCGGTGGAAGTACGGCCACCACCGTCAGTTTTGTCGTCGACGCAGTTTCCTGAAAGTGCAGCCCAGCCTTTCCCCATCAGTCGAAAAGAGAATTCCATGGACGTCGAAATCGTAGGCAAGTTGTTGTCCACCCTTCCCGCCGATGACGATCACCCGTATCGCACCGGCCCGTGGCAACCCCAGACCACCGAGTTCAAAGCGGACAACCTCGAAGTCGTATTCGGTGAGGTTCCGAAAGACCTCGACGGTGTCTACCTGCGCAACACCGAGAATCCGCTCCATCCCTCGATGAAGGCGTATCACCCCTTCGACGGCGACGGCATGATTCACATCGTGGGCTTTCGTGACGGAGAGTCGTTCTACCGCAATCGCTTCGTACGTACGGACGGATTGGCAGCCGAGCAGGACGCCGGCGCCGCCTTGTGGGCCGGGCTCGCAGAGTCTCCCAAACTCAGTCGCCCCGAGGGCGGCAAGGGTGCGCGCACCCGGATGAAGGACGCGTCCAGCACCGACGTCGTCGTTCACCGGGGGACTGCTCTCACCAGCTTCTACCAGTGCGGAGATCTGTATCGGCTCGATCCGATGTCGGCGGAGACACTGGGAAAGGAAAGCTGGAACGGCAAGTTCCCCTTCGAATGGGGTGTATCCGCGCATCCGAAGGTGGACGACAAGACCGGAGAAATGCTGTTCTTCAACTACAGCAAGGAAGCGCCGTACATGCACTACGGCGTCGTGGACTCGGCCAACGAGTTGGTCCACTACGTCGACGTGCCACTTCCCGGTCCGCGGTTGCCACACGACATGGCCTTCACGGAGAACTACGCGATCCTCAACGACTGCCCCTTGTTCTGGGATCCGGTTCTGCTCCAGAAGGGCGCGCACGTCGCGAATTTCCATCCCGATATCCCGCTACGTCTCGGAGTCATCCCACGCCGCGGAAACACCGCTGACATCAAGTGGTTCGAGGCGGATCCGACCTATGTCCTGCACTTCGTGAACGCCTACGAAGAGGGGGACGAAATCGTTCTGGACGGTTTCTACCAGGGCGATCCGGAGCCGTCGGACAACGGGATGGGCAATCAGTGGGAACGCGCCTTCCGCTTCCTCGCTCTCGATCGCATGCAGACCCGACTGCACCGCTGGCGTCTGAACCTGGTCACCGGAGCCACGCGTGAAGAGCAGCTCAGTGACTCGATCACCGAATTCGGCATGATGAACGGGAATTTCGCGGGGGAGAAGTACCGATACGCATATGCGGCTTCGGGTAAACCGTCGTGGTTCCTGTTCGACGGCTTGGTCAAACATGACCTGCTGACGGGGAACGAGGAGCGATTCTCCTTCGGTGACGGTGTGTACGGCAGCGAGACGTCGATGGCGCCACGTGTGGGCGGTACCGCGGAAGACGACGGTTATCTCATCACGTTGACCACTGACATGAACGAGGATGCGTCCTTCTGTCTGATCTTCGACGCCGCCCGCGTCGGAGACGGTCCGCTGTGCAAACTTCGCCTCCCCGAACGGATTTCGAGTGGTACCCATTCGACGTGGGCTCCGGGGGCCGAGCTTCGTCGCTGGCAGACCGCCGACACCGCCGCCGAAGCGGTCGGACTGTGACGGACGCGCCCGGCACGGGCACGTGGGAGATCTTGCGGCAAGTGGTGATCGGTGCACGAGATCTGGACAAGACCGGCCGGCAATTACGTGAAGCGTTGAATCTGGCACCAGGATTCGCGGATCCACTGCTCGAAGACATCGGTTTGGCCGACGAGACCCTGGCCGTCGGGCCGCAAGCCTTTCTGGAGGTCGTCGCACCGCTCGACGAGACTGTCTCGTTGGCGAGATGGATCCGAAAGGGCGGAGGGGAGGGCGGTTATGCACTCTCGATCCAGGTATCGAATATCGCGCCTTATCTGGAACGTGCAGCCGCAGTTGGTGTTCGGACGGTGGCTGATCTCGAGGCCTACGGTCACCGGATCGTCCAGCTCCATCCCGGTGATCTCGGACTGCTCGTGGAACTCGACGAGATTCCCGACGCCGACGAGTGGTTCTGGGACGAGACGGAGAAGGAGGTTTCGGTCGATCCATGGGTCGACGACATCCTCGGGGTCGACGTGTCCTCTCCCGATCCGGCCAAGACGGCGACGCTCTGGGCCGAAGTGTTCGGCAAGAAACCGGATTCGACGCAATCACTCTCGATCAGGCTGGGATCGCGCGTCGTGTCGTTTGTTCCGGGAGAGCGGTCGATGCTCAGTGCAATCGATCTGGCCGCGTCGAGCGGCGCGCCTGCCGTCGAGCCCGGTCCGAGTCTCGGCGGCGTCGAGTTTCGGATTCACCCACACTGAGCCTGCCTGACGTCGAATGACAGAAATCGGGGCCGNNCGGCCCCGATTTCTGTCATGGACTCAGGTGAAGTCCTGTCGCAAGCGAGTCTTGAGAAGCTTTCCACTCGCGTTACGTGGCAGCTCCTCGACGAACCGAACTGCACTGGGGCACTTGAAGTGAGCCAGCCGCTCGCGTGACCACTCGATGATCTCAGCTTCTGTGACGGCCGAATCGCCCGAACGAACGACCACCGCAATGGGAGTCTCACCCCAACGATCGGAGTGAACGCCGACTACGGCGACCTCCCGGATTCCGGGGTGGCCGGAGAGAACGCTCTCCACCTCGGCGGGATAGACGTTCTCACCGCCGGAGACGATCATGTCCTTGAGGCGGTCGTGGAGATAGAGATACCCGTCCTCGTCGAACGATCCGCCGTCTCCGGTGCGAAGCCAGCCCCCGTCCAACATGGTGGCGGCAGTAGCCGCCTCGTTGCGCCAGTAGCGCTTCATAACGTGGGCGCCGCCGATGACGACCTCGCCGCGGGCTCCGACCGGGACGTCTTCGAGGGTCACGGGATCGATGATGCGGATGGGTACGCCGAACATCGGCTGCCCGACCGACTTCAACCGATGCGCGGTCGACTCGTCGGTCGCCCGATGATCTTCCGGGGTCAGCATCGTGACACCGCCGGTCGATTCGGTGAGTCCGTAAGCCTGCAGGAAACTGCATCCGAAGACCTTGGTGGCGTCCTGCAACAGCGGCAGTGGCATCGGAGCGGCTCCGTAGACCAGGAACTGCAGGGCGCTCCAATCCGCCTCGCGTACAGCAGGGAGTGAGGTCAAGACGCTGATCACCGCGGGAACGGCAACCGCATGCGTGACCTTGTACTCCTGCATCAGCGCCACTAACTCGAGGGGTCCGGCGATGGTCTTGAGAAGGAGGGCACCGCCGCCGAGCGTCGTGACCAGGGCGAGACCCAGTCCGGCTACGTGGAAGAAGGGAACCGGGCACATGGCCACCGAATCGGTGTCGAGATCGAGCAGGTGATACATGGTCGCGAGTGCGCGGCCGAGGTTGGCGCCGGTGAGTTCGATTCCCTTGGGGTGGCCGGTGGTTCCCGACGAGTAGAAGATCAGCGCTGTGTCGTCGGGACTGCGCGACGCCCCCGGATCGTCGTCCCCGACACCGGAAAGCCAGTCGTTCCACGAGACCGAGTTTCCGGCGCCGTCCACCGTGACGACGGTCCGGACGCTACCGACCGCCGCAGCGACGTCGGAGAGGCCCTCATCGCCTGCTCCGAGTACGACGACGGTCGGCTCGCTGTTGCTCAGGATGTAGTCGACCTCGCCCGGTGCCAGCCGATTGTTGACGGCCGTCAGAATCGAGCCCATCTTCGAAGATCCGTACAGAACGGAGAGAAAGGACGGTGCATTGGCGCCGATGTACGCCACCCGGTCACCTGTTCGAACACCATCGCGCAGAAGTGCATTCGCGACACGATTGGCTTCGATGTCCAGTTCGCGGAAACTGGTACGACCGTCATCGGAGATGACGGCGGTGCTCTCCGGACTGGCAATCGCCCGGCTGCGCAGCAAGTCTTCGAGATTCTGCACGGGGCGACCATCGGGTAGGAGCGCGTTCACAGAAGGTTCGCGGGTGCCGGGTTCACGGGTGGCAGTCGAACCTACGGCCGTCGGCTGAGTGGTCATGCTGAATGCTCCAATCTGAAGGGGGCAAAGACAGGGGGTTCGAAAATGCCGGTGGGAGCAGCGAGTACATGCTCGACGGCGCGTAGTGCCGGGCCCGCGGTGATGAACTGACCGGCGGTTGTCCGGCTGTTCGGATCTTGTGGTTCGACGAGATTGACGGTCATCACGATCTCGGGTTTGCCGTACAGGTGGACCTCCCATTGATCGCGCCCCACGTATTCCTCGCGATCGGGTTCCATGGTCCAGATGATGGCCAGAGTGAGGAACTGCTTTCCGTCGACGATTGCGTGCCAGCGCCATTCGGTGGTTCCGACGGTTCCCGCGGCGATGCGTCCGGCGGCGACGTCGAGATCCGTTCGCGCCGCGACGACCCTGTGATCGGACACGACTTCGTCGTAGGTGATGCCCAGTCGTTCGCACATGAACGCGATGGTTTCCAGATACAGCGACGCGTACAGCGAGGGCAACGGCCCGGTGCCGTCCAGTTCTTCCGGGGGCGAGCCCATTCCCATGACGGTGAACGCGAAGTCGGGGTCAGGCATGCCGCGAGCGTCGAGCACTTCGTCGATCGTGATGCGGTCGAGTTCGATCGATGTTCCCGTCAGCGCCAACGCCAATCGCTCACCGATGACACCCGGGCTCACCCCGACGCCGAAGAGCGTCGAATCACCTTCCTTGCATGCTTGGGCGAACATGTGCTCGCGCTCGGTGCCGTGTGCGCGGGGGAAGTGCTGCCCGGCCGTCGTGATCACGTTGATCCCGGCGCGAAGCAGACGGCACAGATCGTCGTCGTGGCGTTCGTACGGAATCTGCAAACGTGGACTGTGGATGAGAACCTGTGGGCGCGAGCGGATGATCTCGTCCACGCTGCGTGTGGCGATCACGCCCGTCGGCGCGCGTCTGGCTATGTCGCCGGCATCGCGACCGGCCTTGGCGTCGCTGTACACGTACAGGCCGACCAACTCGAGGTCGGGGCGATCGATGATTCCGCGTAGCGCGGTCTTGCCGATGGCTCCGGTCGCCCACTGGGCAACACGAATCGGATCGGTCATGATCGGGTGGTCAGTTCGCCGGCGAAGAGGAGCTTGCCCAGGCCACGTTCGTACCGAATCGGGTCGCGAGCCAGGCGCGCACGGGCATCGATTGCCATGAAATCGGTGTCGCACGTCCACTCGCCGCGTTGCATCGCGGCGAGTCCGGTCGCGGCGATGTCGAGAGGATTCTCCTTGTGGCCCTGCACGTGTGACGCCATGCGGGTGTCGACGCTGCCGACGATCAACGAGGTGACGGTGATGCCGTGCGGTTCGAGTTCGGCGCGAGCGATGCCGCCGAGTGACAGAGCAGCCGCCTTGGCTGGTGAATAGCCGCCCATGAAGGCGGTGGGTGCGATTGCGGCGACTGACAAGACGTTGACTATCGATCCTCCACCGCGGGCTGCGAGCACCGGCGCGAAGGCTCGAATCATCGTCAAAGGCCCGAAGTAGTTGACCTCCATCTCGGCCCGAGCGGCCTCTCGGTCGTCGGCCTCGATCAACCGATTCCCGGTGAACAGTCCGGCGTTGTTGACGACGACCGTGGTGTCACCGCACGCCCCGGCGGCCGCGTCGACGAGTCCTGGATCAGTGACGTCGAGTTCGACGATGTGTGCACCGGCGGCTCGGAGCTCTGCCGGCACCTCGTCGGGATTTCGCACCCCTGCATAGATTTTGGCTGCGCCCATCAACTTCGCCTGTTGGACGAAAGCCAGGCCGAGGCCTCGATTGGCTCCGGTGACGAGGACGGTCGCGCCCTCGACCGGAGTTCCGCGAAACGTTGTCATGAGTTCTCCTGTGTCCGGCGGGTGTAGATGAGGTCGTCGGGGAATTTCTTGCTCTTCTTCAATGACGTTTCAGGCGCGAGCATCCCGAAGATCCAGCCTTCGGCTGTGGCCATGTCGTGGTTCCAGTCCCACCGCAGTGCACGGTGGCGGATTCCCCACCTGCCGTCCTCGTACCCGAAGCGGTCGATCAGGCGCGCTGAGGTGAGTGTGTCGGCTATGCCGGACGAGTGCTTGATTCGCGCGAATGCGAGCACGTAAGACTCGACGTCTGCGGCATTCCCGTCGAGTTCGATCAAGACGTTGGTCATTGCGTGGGTGGTCAGCGACCGTGGGTGGGTGATGGCCCCGGCGATGTGGTCGATGTAGTCGTCGGCGGTGCCGGTGAAGACACCCCCGTGGTCTTCGGTTGCGCCGGGCAGATAACACCGCCTGGCGTCCTCGACGTCGCCGCGGTCTGCGGCTCGGAGGAAACGAGCCAGAACCTCGTAGATTTCCTGCTTGGCGACGAGAGCGTCGACCGGGCTGTAGTCCCTGACGTCTGGGCCCCCGCCGCTGTCGACTGCGTGAATGTTGTTGGACCTCACGATGATGTCCCTTCTCGGCTCCGGATCGGGGGCCGCACGTTGACGGAGTGCCTCTGCTTACTGTAGTAATCTCTATCACACTGTTAATTGAAGTGTCACGAGGAGGTGAAACCAATGCTTGGAAACACACCACCCGCACAACCTGCGAATGCACCGGTCGTACTCACGCTTTCCGACGTGTCGATCGAGTTCGGCGGAGTCACGGCTCTCGACGACGTCGGCTTCGACGTCCGCGCGGGTCAGATCTGCGGACTCATCGGACCCAACGGCGCTGGTAAGACCACGCTGTTCAACTGCATCACAAGGATTTACGAACCGAGTCGCGGTGTCATCACCTGGCAAGGAACCGACCTCTTGGGATTGCGCCCCTATGCGTTGGCATCTGCCGGGATCGCCCGAACTTTTCAGAATCTCGCTCTGTTCGGCGGCATGAGCGTCTTCGACAACACGATGGTCGGGGGATCGTCGCGAGGCCGCTTCGGGCTCGCGAGTGGGCTTCTCGGTTGGCCTCCGGCGCGCGCCCGAGTCCGAGAACTACGAGAGAAGGCCTGGTGCCTGCTCGAACGTCTCGAACTCGTCGACGTCGCCAACGCACCCGCGTCCGGTCTACCGTTCGGAACTCTCAAGCGTGTCGAACTGGCACGAGCATTGATGTCCGAGCCTTCGCTGCTTCTGCTCGACGAACCCGCCGGTGGGCTCACACACAGCGAAGTCAAGGAGTTGGGAGAACTGATCGTCTCGCTCCGCGACGACTTCGGCTTTGGCGCGCTTCTGGTCGAACACCACATGGGATTGGTGCTGGGTATCTCCGATCATGTTGTCGCACTGAACTTCGGCCACAAGATCGCTGAAGGTACTCCGGCGGAGATCCAGCAGAACGACGCCGTGATCAATGCTTATCTGGGGCGTGCGGCATGACCCTGCTCAGCGTCGACGATCTGCATGCCGGTTACGGGCGAGGCAACGTACTGCACGGGATTTCGCTCGACGTGGAACCCGGCGGGGTAGCTGTCGTTCTCGGCGCGAACGGTGCCGGCAAGACCACCATGATGCGTGCTCTGGCCGGATTGATTCCGCATCAGGGAACGATCACCTTCAACGGTTCGCCGTTGGGATCCAAACCTGAACGCGCCGTCGCCGCCGGCGTCAGCCTTGTCCCACAGGGCCGTGGAACTCTCGGTCAACTGTCGGTACGTGACAACCTTCTCGTCGGTGCTGCGCTTCGTAAGGACAAGGCGGAGATCGAGGCCGACATCGAGCGGTGGTGTGAGACTTTCCCGGTGCTCGCGAGGAGGTCCACACAGTTGGCCGGTTCTCTGTCCGGCGGTGAACAGCAGATGCTCGCAGTCGCAAGGGCGTTGATGAGCCGTCCCACCTTACTGTTGTGCGACGAGCCCAGTCTGGGACTTGCCCCCATCGTCATCGCCGAATTATTCGACACGCTCGGTGCGATCAACCGGAGCGATGGAACTGCATTGCTGATCGTGGAACAGAACGCCGATCTCGCGATGAAACTCGCGACGAAGGTATTCCTGCTCGACGTAGGCATCATCGTCGCTGCCGGAACGCCCGAGGAATTTCGTTCCGACGACGTCGTGCGCAGCGCTTACCTCGGGTACCAGGAGTAAACGGTGACACTCTTTCTCGAACGACTCATCTCGGGATTGACCAACGGGTCGATCTACGCAATTCTCGCGCTGGCACTCGTGGTGGTGTTTCGTGCCACCGGCACGATCAACTTCGCTCAGGGCGAGTTGGCGCTGTTCACAACTTTTGTCGCTTGGTGGCTGACGACG
Organism: Rhodococcus sp. KBW08; assembly: GCF_003852455.1. NCBI lineage: Bacteria > Bacillati > Actinomycetota > Actinomycetes > Mycobacteriales > Nocardiaceae > Rhodococcus > Rhodococcus sp. KBW08. Next base: position 133,664 of record NZ_QAJJ01000009.1, on the reverse strand, counting down.
ATGTCGTGGCCGATCTGGTCGGCGATCGGAGCGGCCCTTGCATTGGGGTTCCTGCTCGGAGCGTTGATGGAGCGTCTGCTGATCCGGCCGGTACAGCGTCGAAGCGACATGGCGGTGCTGATCGTGGCACTGGGATTGTTCACCGGGCTCAACTCACTCGCCGGGATGCTGTGGGGGAGCGATACGAAGATCATGCCAAGCCCGTTCCCGAACGGTCCCACCGACTACATCTCGGTGGGCGGTGCGCGCGTGTACGGCGACGCACTCGGCGTACTTGTGGCGCTCGTTGTCCTACTTGTGTTGATGTCCTTGCTCTTTCGCAAGACGAGAGTCGGTTTGCACATGCGTGCAGTCGCGGACAATGCCGAATCTGCCACTCTCGCGGGGGTTTCGACCAGCCGGATCCTGGCGATCGGTTGGGGTGTTGCGGCCGCGATCGGTGCCCTGGCCGGTGTCCTGGTCACTCCGCTCTCGCCGCAACAACTCGGTCTCACGACCATGTTCCCGATCTTCATCGCAGCATCCGCCGCAGCGCTGTTCGGCGGTCTGGACAGTCTCGTCGGCGCCGTGGTCGGCGGGTTGACGATCGGTGTCCTGGAATCGATGCTCAGCGGCTACATTTCGGTGATCGGCGGCTCGCTGCAGCAGACGTCCGCCCTGTTGATCATCGTGGTGATCCTCTTCGTCCGACCCAATGGACTGTTCGGTACCAAGAAACTGGAGCGGGTATGACGACGCTTGCCGAGAGAAATGAACCTGCGGTCGCCGAGAAGGCGGTCGGGCGACCGCGTGTAGTGGTCGCCGGATCGACCTCGTACCGGGTACTCCAGTTGGTTCTGCTTGTGGCCGCCGTGTGTGCGTTGCTTCTCGCGTCACAGAGCGCGCCGTTTCGCGTGGGGCAGTTCACGAGCGTCTTCATCATTGCGATTGCCATTGCCGGACTGAATATCGTCAGCGGATACACCGGGCTTCTGTCGATCGGCCATTCTGCTTTCTTCGGCCTAGGCGCGTACACGACCGGCGTTCTGATCGTCGATCGCGGATACTCACCCTTGACCACGATTCCGATGGCAGTCGTATTGTGTTTTGCACTAGGGCTTCTCGTCGGTCTTCCCTCGTTGCGGATCAAGGGGCTGTATCTGGCTCTCGTTACGCTCGCCGTTGCTGTGGCATTTCCCGAAGTGATCCGCAAGACGGGCGATCTGACCGGTGGCGCCGCCGGCATGGTCGTTCGTGCAAATCTTCTGGTCCCGCCGAAATGGACCGGTCTGACCCGAGCCGACACCTACCTCTGGATCTTCTGGGTGTCGGTGGTGACGCTGGCAGTTGTCATGCTCCTGATCCGCAATCTCGTCAAGAGTCGATTCGGTCTGGCTATGGTCGCGGTGCGCGACAACGAGATCGCGGCGACCGCAAACGGCATCAATGTCGCGAAGGTCAAGATTCTCGCCTTCGGGCTTTCCGGCGCGATCACGGGCCTGGCAGGTTCGCTGTTCACGATGTACATCGGCGCGCTCTCGCCCGAGTCCTTCTCGCTGATGAAGTCGATCGAGTTCATCACCGGACTGGTATTGGGCGGAATCGCAACCCAATTCGGCCCGATCGTCGGGGCAACGGCAGTGGTGTTCCTGCCGTACTACACCGGCAGCGTCACCGACGGCCCCGTGTCGGGAGTGGTGTTCGGCGCGGTACTGATCGCGATCGTGTTCTTGATGCCTGACGGAATCGTCGGCCGAATCAACAGCGTTCTCCGACGGTTCGTCCTCGTGGTTCCCGCAGATCATCCCAAATATCGCGAGGGTGAGCCTCGCACCTGAGCACCATCTCCCTCGCCCGTAATCGTTTCTCTCCACTCACAGCAAGGAATTGGACGACATGAAAAGGCAGACCACGATTCCCGCAGTCATCGCCGCTGCAGCACTACTCCTTTCGGCCTGCGGAGGCAGCTCCGACGCAGAGAGCGACACGTCGACATCGGCCGGCGCAGTATCGGTCGACGACTGCAGCGACCCCAGTGGTGCTGCAGCGCCGATCACCGACAAACTCACGGTGGGCTGGAGTGGGCCGACGTCCGGCCCGCTCGCCGACGCAGTCGGCAACGTGATCGAAGGAATGCGAGCACGGTTCGAGGTGGCGAACGCGGCCGGTGGTGTCGGCGGTGTCAAGCTCGACGTCGTGGTCAAGGACGATGCATTCTCCCCGGAGCGCGCCAAAGCCAATGTCGGAGAGTTCATTCAGAAGGACAAGGTCGACGTTCTGGGCACCTTCGGAGCCGGGCAGTTGAACGCGATCGCGGACGATCAGACTACCGCGTGCGTGCCGCTCCTCTTTGCGCAGGCAGGCATGCCCGAGTTCCGGGTCATCGAAGACTTTCCGTGGACCACGGAGTATCTACCGGACCCGGGCGTCGAGATGGAGGTCGTGGTCGAAAGCTTTACGAAGAAGTACCCGAACGGCGCCAAAGTTGCACTGGCCACGAACCAGACGGAGTCCGGACAAGGGATCGCCAACGGCTTCAAATCCGCGATCGAAGGAACCAACTTCGAGATTGCGGCCGAGGAAGCCTTGACCGACCCCAAGACGGCGGCGTCGACTCTCAAGGCCAGCGGCGCCGAGGTTTTGGTGGTTGCCGGTGTCACCACCGACTGCCTCGCGATCACTCAGGCGATCGGACGCGTCGGATGGAAGCCCGACACCGTGATACAGCCGTCGAACTGCGTCGACGGTGCGACCCTGTACGCACCCGCCGGTGATGCTGCCGACGGGCAGCAGGTGATGGTGTGGCTCAAGGATCCCAACAACGCTCTATACAAGGACGACGCGGCGGTGCGTGACTACCTGGCCGGTGCAGCTGCTCACGGTGCCGATTCCCCGACCAACAGTTACACCGTGAACGGCTGGGCCATCGGTGACCTGTTGGTGGACAACTTCACTCGGGCCTCTCAGTCGTCCGACGGACTCTCACGCGCCACGATCATGAGTGCCGCGCGAACGCAGGACTACCACCCGCCGATGTTCATCGACGGAATCAAGTTCACGATGACCGCCGATCATGCATTGGGAATCCTGGCATTCCAGCCGTTCGAGTGGAACGCCGCCACCCAGGCGTTCGAGAAGCAGGGCGACGTGATCGACATTTCCGGCCGTTACGAGAACTGAAACGAGACGCGAATGAACAAGACACACAGGGGATTGCACCCTCGCAGCAAGGTGGACGAATACACCTCGAAGGGGTGGTGGTCCGAAGAGACGATCGATCAGGTGTTCCGGACGCAAGTGCGGGTGCGCGGCGACGAACTCGCGGTGGTTGATCCGGCGAACCGGAGCGAGTTGTCCGGCGGAGATCCACGACGCCTCAGCTGGAACCAACTGGACAGTGAAGTCATCTCGCTCGCTGCTCGATTCAGTGAGGTGGGCTTGAGCCGGGGAGATGTTCTGGGCGTCCAGATGCCCAACACGGTCGAACTGGTCGAGGTCTACCTTGCCGCGTGGTCGCTGGGGATCGTGGTCTCACCCTTGCCCATGCAGTACCGCGAACGTGAAGTGGAAGGAATGGCCAACCAGGCAGCGTTTGCAGCGTTTGTCACCGTACCCAGCTTCGGTGACAGACTCCCCGCTACGGAGATCGCAGCAATCAGACCCAGGATCTCCTCCCTGAGATCGGTATTCGCCTACGCTCCCGCGTCCGAGCTTCCGGCCGAGTTGCCGGCAGGCGTCGATGGGCTGAGTCCTCAGGCGGCCACCGAAACGCAGCGAAGTGAATTGGACAGGCGGAACACCGAAGATCCGAACGACCCCAACGACGCGATGACGATCTGTTGGACCTCCGGAACCGAAAGCGAGCCGAAGGGGGTCCCACGTTCACACTACGAATGGCTGGCCATCTGCTGGGCCACGATCGATGCTCCCGACATCGTCGTCGACGACGTCTTGTTGAACCCGTTCCCGATGGTCAACATGGCCGGAATCAACGGAATGTTCCTGCCGTGGCTTCGCACGGGATGTGTACTGGTACAGCACCACCCGTTCGACCTTCGAGTGTTCCTCGGGCAGATCGAGGCCGAGCGAGTGACGTACACGGTAGCGCCGCCTGCGTTGTTGTGGATGCTGCTCGCCGACGAGTCGATGCTCGCGGCAGTCGACCTGTCGAGCCTGACGCGGATAGGTTCGGGTTCGGTGCCGCTGCAACCTCCGATGGTGCGGGGATGGCAGGAGCGGTACGGAATCGGAGTCATCAACTTCTTCGGTTCCAACGAAGGAATCAGTCTGCTCTCTTCGCCCGCGGACATGCCGGATCCGGACGACCGCGCACGGTACTTCCCTCGCTTCGGTGTCGAGAACTTTCACTGGAGCACCAGGATCTCGGACTGGATGGACGTGCGCTTGGTCGACGTGGTCACCGGCAAGGACATCACCGAAGCCGGGCAACCGGGTGAGTTGCGCATCAGCGGACCGACAGTCTTTGCCGGCTATCTCGGCGATCGTCCGTCACCGTTCGACGAACGCGGATTCCTCTGCACCGGAGACATCTTCGAAATCGCCGGTGACCATGGACAGTTCCTCCGCTACCTGGATCGAGGCAAAGACCTTGTGATCCGCGGTGGAATGAACATCGCTCCAGCCGAATTGGAGGGATTGATCGCCGAGCATCCGGCAGTTGCGGACGTGGCCGTCATCGGCGACCCCGACGAAGTACTCGGTGAGCGCGTCGCAGCAGTGGTGACACTGCGACCCGAGGCGGAACTAGAGCTGGATGCTCTGGTTGCGTTCCTGAAAGACAAGCGCATTGCCTCGTACAAGCTTCCCGAGCGGCTGGAGGTTCGGAAAGAGTTGCCGCGCAATTCGACCGGAAAGATTCTCAAGCGTGAACTTCGACAGAAGAGTGTGGCATGAGTGTGATGAACGACAGTGACAAACTCGCGCTGGCACGTGAGATGTTCCAGGCCTGGGACGTCATGGACTGGACACGCGTCGTCGACTTGTTCGCCGAGGACGGTGTGCTCCACAGCGTCATGCAGGAACCTCTTGTCGGCAAGGAGGCCGTTGCGGGCCGAATTGCGTTACTGGCAAGCAAGTGTGAACGGATCACCCTGAAGATCGAGTCTCTCGGCGTGATCGACGGAAGGGTATTTGTGCAGCGAGTGGACGACTTCCACTTCGACGGTACCCATGGCGTCGTTCCTGTTGTCGGAATCCTCAGCATGGCAGACGGACGGATCACCGAGTGGCTCGAGTACTACGACCGTCCGACACTGTTGAAGGGAATGGGTCTTGTCTCCGACTTCGAGTAGAGGTTTGCCGACCATCGACATCTCCCTGGGGTTGTGGCAGGACCGTCCGCCGCAGGAGGTGACCACTACCGCGCGCCTCGCCGACAAACTGGGGTTCGGCCGAGTGTGGGTGGGGGAGATGGCGACGTACGACGCCTTTGCGCTGGCGACGTCGGTCGGCGTCGTCTTCGAGCACTCCGAACTGGTGGTCGGCCCGCTCGCGGTGACGGTTCGTGATCCGGCGATGATCGCGATCGGGGCGGCGTCGGTGGCCGATCTCACCGGGCGCCACGTGTCGATCGCCTTGGGTACGTCCAGCACTGTCGTGGTCGAAAAATGGCATGGACGAAGCAGGTCCGGGGCAGCTCGGGCGCTCGCGGAGTCCGCCCGCGGTGTGCGAGCGCTCATGAACGGCGAGCGGGGCGAAGTCGCCGGCACGGTGATGCGGACCAGTGGATACCGGCTGCGACTTCAAACGCCGGGCGGCCGGCTGATCGTTGCGGCATTCGGGGACAAGGCGCTTCGGGCCGCGGTGGAGTTGGGCGACGAACTGGTGCTCAATCTGGTCAGCCCGGAGCAAGCGGGGCGCCTGATCACACGGTGCAAGGAAATCGCTGCCGAGTTGGAAACCGGCATGCCTTTCGTGTCGGTGTGGGCACCGGCTGCCGTCGCCGAGAATGGACCGTCACAGGTGTCGATCGATCAACTTCGACGCGGGCTCGTACCGTATCTGGCTGCTCCGGGGTACTCGGACATGTTCGTCCGCGCGGGCTTCGCTGATGTGATCGAGGCAGCCAGGGCCGGGGCCGCGCCGCGCGAGCTCTTGAGCCAGGTCTCGGACGCGATGGTGGCAACGGTGGGAATCGTGGGGACTCCGGCCGATGCCCGCGAGCAACTCGAGGCGTACCGAGCGGCGGGAGTGGACTCCGTCGTGGCCGTGCCTTCATCCACTGATTCGGATCCGGCCGGGAAAGTGACCATGGAACTTCTTGCGGAGATGGCATGACGAACCCCCGACGAACTTACTCTCAGGTAAGTTCGTCGGGGGTATGTCTAACCGAAGGAGTAGCCGTGAGTGATCGCGTTCGTGTCGAGGTAGTGCAGTCGGTGGCGTACGTGACGCTCAGCCGACCGGAGAAACTCAACGGTCTCGATCTGGACATGCTCGACGCCCTGGTGGACGCCGCTCGAACTATCGAAGCTGATCGTTCGATCCGGGGCGTGATTCTTCAAGGCGCGGGTGACGCGTTCTCGGCCGGGTTGGACTTCGCCTCTGCGGGTAAGCAACCGAGGCGCATGGCGAAGGCCTTCGCGAAATTTCCCGGGCAGAAGACCAACCTCTTTCAACGCGCGTGCTGGGTGTGGCGCGAATTGCCCGTGCCGGTCATCGCGGTCGTTCACGGGCACTGCTTCGGTGGTGCACTGCAATTGGCGCTCGCCGCAGACTTTCGATTCTCCACGCCCGATTGCACGTTCTCGGTGATGGAAGCGAAGTGGGGATTGATCCCCGATATGACCGGAACGGTCACGATGCGCGAACTCGCGACGATGGACGTCGTGAAACGCCTTGCCATGACTGCTGAACTGTTCGACGGAGATCAGGCTCTCGAGTGGGGATTCGTGAGCGGAGTCAGCGACGATCCGATCAAACCGGCACAGGAACTGTTGTCGCAGATCACGACTCGCTCGCCGGACGCCGTCGCAGCGACGAAGACCTTGCTGCACAAGACCTGGAACCGCTCGCCTCGCGGTGCGTTCTGGATCGAGTCGCGGATTCAGTTGGCGCTGATGCGAGGCAAGAACCACAAGATCGTACGCACCGCCAATGCCGCGAAGAAGTTGCCGGAGTTCGCCTTTCGAAAGTTCGGCTGACGAACTCCGGCGCGACGCAGAGGAGAGCAATCAGGTGGTCAGTTCTGGGGCGAGGCGGCGATGCGCAAGTCGATTTCCCGGGCGCTGAGGAGGTGGTCGAGGACGAGGACCGCGCAGCCGAGAATGCCGGATTGTGCACCGTGGCTGACCGAGGCGATCTGCAGCTTTCGGGTGGCAAGTGCTGTTGCGTTGCCGTACACGGACTCTCGAAGCCCGGCCAGGAAGAGTTCGTCCGCCTCGGCCATGTCGCCGCCGATGATCAGGACCTCGGGATTGAGGAGGTTGACCGCGCCGGAGATCACGTCGCCGATCAGTCGCCCGCTGCTTCTGATGAGCCGGCGTGCTTCGCTGTCGCCGTCCAGGGCGAGGCGGACGACGTCCCGAACGTGCCCGACACTTCGGCCCTGGTCGCGGAGTGCGTGCACGAGAGCCCAACCGCTGGCAACGGTCTCGACGCAGCCCACGTCGCCGCAGCGGCATTTCATGCCCCGTGCCGCAGCGGTTTTAGTATGTCCGATCTCGCCGGACGCTCCGAGTGAACCGCGTTGGAGGATTCCGCCCATGACGATTCCTGCGCCGAGGCCGGTTGACGCCTTGATCATCAGGAGGTTGGGCGCGCTCTCGCGTCGTTCGCTCAATTCGGCCAGAGCCATCACGTTGGCATCGTTGTCGGCAAACAGCGGCGCCGTGGTCACCGATGCCAGATAGGGGGCAAGAGCGACTCCGTCCCATCCCGCCATCATCGGAGAGTCGAGGCTCGCTCCCGCGGCGACGTCGACGGTGCCGGGAATGCTCAGCCCGATTCCGATGACTTCGGAGGACGAACGCTGGACCTGAGCCAGTAGTGACGACAGATGCTCGGCGATTTCGGGCATCAGTTCGTCCGGGCCTACTCCGACCGACTTGTCGATGTCTTCCGCGGCGAGAATCGTGCCCGCCAGGTCGGTGACGGCAAGTTGTGCCCGCGATCGACCGATTGCGACGACCAGAACCACGCCGGACGAGTTCGCGAACGTCAGTGTGGACGGCGGCCGACCGCCCGTCGACGGGCCCTCGTCGTCATCGGCGATCAATCCGAGCGATTGAAGTGCGGCAACCCTGGCCGAAACCGCCGTCCTGGACAGGCCGGTGAGCTTCCCGATCTCGCTGCGCGTGGTCGCGGAACCGCTGCGTATCAGCGTGAATACCTCTCCTGCGGTAGCCGGAGTCGTGGACGGTCGGGTCATTGTCCTATTCAAGCATTCCTCGTCGGTAACTTCAGCGTGCGAAAGTTGCCGTACTTTGTCCACAAAAAGACGTAAGTAGGTCTTGTGAAAAAGCAGAAGTAGGCATAGTCTGTGTCTTGACTCACTGCCACGGGCGTCCGAGGAGACGAGTCGCAGTTTCTGTGAAGCAGGGCGCACAAACAGGGGAGAACCTGATGAGCCGCACCGATACACAAGAGATCGTCGAGTTCGCACGTAAGTGGCAGCAGTTCGACGGTGGACCTGACGAAGAGATCTTTGTAACCTTCGGCCTCGCCCCGGACGAGTATTTCCGCAGGCTGCAGGCGATTCTCGACGACGGCGCCGCAGCGCTGACTCCGCCGGTCGCCGGCGAACTCGCTTCGGTCTGCGCACATCGACTCCGCCGATCGACGAAACGGTCAGGCGTCGACGAGTCCGCCGCAGCGTAACTCCCGAGTCACCCGAATGCGTTTCACCCGAGTAAGGAATTGAGGTCGCCATCATGCACAAGCACCTTCCGATGCCGTACCCGACCGCCGAAGTGTGGGACTGGCAGCTGCAGGGAGCGTGCCGTGGGCACGATTCCGCGGTGTACTTCCACCCGGACGGCGAGCGTGGACATGCTCGCGAAAACCGTGAACGCAACGCCAAGAAGGTCTGCGCGACGTGCCCTGTACTCCAGCAGTGTCGCGAACACGCACTGTCCGTCCACGAGCCTTACGGCATCTGGGGTGGAATGACGGAGACCGAGCGCGCAGAATATGTGCGATCGCTGCGTAAGCGCAGCAACCGGATGCCCGCGGTCGCCAACGCGAGCTGACGGTCCTTCGGAAAGGACGCCAGTGTGACCCTCGTTGCCGGTATCGATTCGTCTACCCAGTCGTGCAAAGTCATTGTCCGTGATGCGGATTCGGGCGAGCTGGTACGAGAAGGACGGGCGGCCCATCCCGTCGGTACCGAGATAGATCCGGCATGCTGGCTCGAGGCGATGGACAGTGCAATCGCCGCGGCGGGTGGGCTCGGCGACGTCGCAGCCGTATCGGTCGGAGCTCAACAGCACGGAATGGTGTGTCTGGACGACGGCGGCGAAGTGGTCAGGCCGGCGTTGCTGTGGAACGACACTCGTTCGGCGAAGGCCGCGGCCGATCTGGTCGAAGAACTCGGCGGACCCAAGGCGTGGGCCGACGCAGTTGGCGTAGTTCCAGTCGCCGCAGTCACGGCAAGCAAGCTTCGATGGCTGGCAGATCATGAGCCCGGCAACGCTGATCGCACTGCCGCGGTGTGTCTTCCGCACGACTGGCTGTCCTGGAAGCTCAGCGGGTCCGGTTCGATCGAGGAGCTTGCCACCGATGCGGGCGACGCAAGCGGAACCGGCTATTACGCTGCCTCGACGCGCGAATACCGTACCGACCTGCTGGCGTTGGCATTTCGCGCCCGAACCCCGCATGTTCCCCGAGTCGCATCTCCGAAGGACAAGATCGGAAGCACACGTTCGGGAGGGATTGTCGGACCTGGCACCGGTGACAATGCCGCAGCCGCACTGGGTTTGGGGGCAGTTCCCGGTGACGTGATCATCTCGATCGGAACATCCGGCGTCGTGTCGGCTGTATCGACCACTCCCACGCACGATCCCAGTGGAAACGTGGCGGGATTCGCGGACGCAACCGGACTGCACCTGCCGCTCGTGTGCACTCTCAACGGGGCACGCATCCTTGACGCGACGGCGTCCATTCTCGGCGTCGATCACGCCGAACTGTCCCGGTTGGCGTTGACCGCGCCCCTCGGAAATGACGGACTGGTCATGATTCCGTACTTCGAGGGTGAGCGGACGCCCAACCGCCCCGACGCCACGGGAGCAATGCACGGTTTCCGCTTGCAGAACTCGACGCCTGCGCACTTTGCGCGTGCTGCAGTCGAAGGGCTCCTGTGCGGCTTGGCCGACGGTGTCGACGATCTGATTCGCCAGGGTGTCGAGGTGAAGCGAGTTCTCCTCGTAGGAGGCGGAGCGAAGTCCCGCGCTCTCTGTGAGATCGCGCCGGCAATTCTCGGAGTCCCGGTCGTGATCCCTGCTCCGGGTGAGTACGTCGCAGAAGGGGCATGCAGGCAAGCAGCATGGGCACTGTCCGGGGACACGCAGCCACCGGTGTGGCCGAAACCGGACGAGCGGCGATTCGACGCCGAACCAGCTCCCCATGTGCGTGAGCGCTACGCGTCGCTGCGTGAACTCACCGAAGGCGTCTGAGCGCTCCTTACAGCAGGCCGAACTTTCGAACTGCGTCGAGTAGCGCGTGCGGGCGTTCGGTCGTCGGCAGAGGATCGACGAGGGCGAACTGGCAACCGACGTCTCGGGCAGCGCCGTCGGCGACGTCGCTGTCGCCGATCATCAGGGTCTGTGCTGCATCCACATCCAGCTGCGCCAGGGCGTATTCGAAGATCGCTGGTTCCGGTTTGACTGCACCCACCTCGAATGACAGTACGAACTCGTCGACCCAGACGTCCCAGCCTCGGTCGACGAACGCCGGACGGATGTCGAAGGCGATGTTGCTCAGGACTGCGGTGCGTATGCCCTTCTCCGACAACGACTTCAGGACCTCTCCGGTATCCGGGTACGGCGACCACTGGTCCGGATCGACCAGAAGCGCGTAGAAAGCGTCGGCGCGAACCGGATCGGGCACTCCGGACTTGCTCAACACGTCGAGGTAAGCCTGACGATGCAACTTCGGATCCCGGTCGCGGTTCTCCCACGCGTAGATCCCGGCTTCGTCCATCTCGACGGTTCGGCCCACCGGCGCGGTCATCCGACGCATCAGCTCGGCTTGAGCGTGCACGTCGAGGGGATCGCCCTGGTGATCGACGAGGTGCTCGGTCCAATCGTCGCTCTCCTCCAGACGGAAGAGGGTTCCGGAGAAATCGAACAGCGTCGCGGCGATATGTCCGTCTTGATGGGCCGTGCTGTCAGTGTTCACCTCGACAGGTTATCGGCGTCGGCTTTCCGATGCTTGATGTGAGCCAGTGCACGCGTACTTTGAGAGGGCACATTTTCCGAGGTTCCCCCGATGGGCACGATTTCGATGCTCCGGATGAACCGAACGACGAGGGGGATCCTCCGTGTCCGACCACGCGAATACACCAGACCTGACGAAGCCGTCCGGCGAAGACCCCCACCTCTCACGTCAGCTGTCCAACCGACATATCCAGCTGATTGCCATCGGTGGGGCCATCGGCACCGGACTGTTCATGGGATCGGGTAAGACGATCTCGCTCGCCGGGCCTTCCGTGATCTTCGTGTACATGATCATCGGCTTCATGCTCTTCTTCGTCATGCGGGCGATGGGGGAGTTGCTGCTCTCGAACATGGCATATAAGTCGTTCTCCGACTTCGCCGCGGATCTGCTGGGCCCCTGGGCAGGGTTCTTCACCGGATGGACCTACTGGTTCTGCTGGATCGTCACCGGCATCGCGGACGTCATCGCGATTTCCGGGTACTTCAAATACTGGTGGCCAGGTCTGGCAGCGTGGATTCCCGCATTGTTGACGATCGCGGCGCTGTTGCTGCTCAACCTCCCGACCGTTCGCGCCTTCGGTGAAACCGAGTTCTGGTTCGCGCTGATCAAGATCATCGCCATCGTCAGCTTGATCATCGTCGGCATCGTCATGGTCGTCTCCGGGTTCACGGCGCCGAACGGTGCCACCTCGGGTATCGACAACCTCTGGAACGACGGCGGCATGTTCCCGACCGGATTCATGGGCTTCGTGGCCGGCTTCCAGATCGCCGTGTTCGCCTTCGTGGGAATCGAGCTCGTCGGCACCACCGCGGCCGAGGCGAAGGACCCGGAGAAGAACCTGCCGAAGGCCATCAACTCCATCCCCATTCGCGTGCTGCTGTTCTACGTCGTTGCACTGACCGTGATCATCGCGGTGACTCCGTGGCGCGAAATCAGCGCAGACAAGAGCCCGTTCGTCGCCATGTTCACCCTGGCCGGTCTCGGCATTGCTGCTTCGGTCATCAACTTCGTCGTGCTGACCTCCGCCGCATCTTCCGCCAACTCGGGCATCTACTCCACCTCGCGCATGGTGTTCGGCCTTGCGCAGGAGGGCGACGCACCGAGGGCGCTCGGCAAGCTGAACTCACGCAAGGTCCCCGCGAACGCCCTGATGTTCTCGTGCATCTTCCTGCTGGCGTCGTTGATCCTGCTGTTCTCGGGTGATTCCGTGATCGAGGCTTTCACCGTCGTCACGACCATCTCGGCGCTGCTCTTCATGTTCGTGTGGACGATCATCCTGGCGAGCTACATGGTGTACCGGAAGCGTCGCCCGCACCTGCACGAGGCGTCGAAGTTCAAGATGCCCGGCGGCATCGTGATGTGCTGGGTCGTGCTCGCGTTCTTCGTCTTCATTCTCTGGGCGCTGACAACCAAGGACGACACCTTGCAGGCACTTGTCGTCACACCGATCTGGTTCGTGGTTCTGGGTATCGCCTGGGCGATCATTCGGCGCCGCCCCGCTCACCGGGCACGATACGACGCATTCAAGTCAGAACTGGACGCCAGCCGACAGAACGGCGACAAATAGTTTTGGTCAAGATCGGGTAACGGTGGCGGCCGCCTTGATCAAACTGTTACATTCTTCGGCAGACAGAGGAGCGGGCTTCATCAGAAGGACGCTGCACGCCGACGACTGACGGAGTACACACTGTGGGAAACCACCACCGCACGGGCAATGACGATGTTGTCTTCGAGATCGATCCCGAGGCAGCAAGCGGCCGCCACCGCACCCCGTCGGCTGGCCCTGGTGCCGGTGTCAAGGCTGGTGTCGTAGCTGCGGCTACGGGTGCGCTTCTCGTCGGTGCAGGCCAGATGGGTGCAGGAACCGCTGCTGCGGCGCCGGCAACGCAGACCATCGCCGGCTTCGAGATCCCGCAGGGCCTGCTTCCCGAGGGCGTTGTCGTTCCGGCTGAGCTGGCGGCGCTTCCCGCTCTCGACATCCCCGAGCTTCCCGATTTTGCTGCCGACCTCAACACGCAGGCACAGCAGTTCCTCGCGGGGATCAACCCCGGCACGACCGCTCGCACCGTGCAGCCGGTGTCCGGAACGCTGACCTCCACGTTCGGGTCTCGTTGGGGAGCACACCACGGCGGTCTCGACATCGCGGCCCCGATCGGCACCCCGATCCTCGCTGCAGCCGACGGCCAGGTCATCGACGCCGGCCCGGCGTCAGGTTTCGGACTCTGGGTTCGCGTCCAGCACGACGACGGCACGGTCACCACGTACGGCCACGTCAACGACTACCAGGTCAACGTCGGCCAGCGCGTCAACGCCGGCCAGCAGATCGCCACCGTCGGTAACCGTGGCCAGTCCACCGGCCCGCACCTGCACTTCGAGGTCGCCGAGAACGGCGCAAAGGTCGATCCGGCAGCATGGCTGCAGGCTCGTGGCGTCGCTGTCACCTGGGTGGACAACTCTTAAGAAAACGTCTTGTAGAACTGCGGTGGCGCCGGGAAATTCTTCCTGGAGCCACCGCAGTTCTCGTTTGTCGGTGACACCGGCCGGATAGCCTTCAGTGACGTTGATCGTCGAAGGGGGAACGTGCGATGGGTGCAGAGGTCACGGCGAGAGAATTCACCAGAGCAGACCGCAGGCTCTTTCGTCAGAAGGTGCGCGCGTGCGTCGACGCCATGAAGCAGATGCTTGACGGCGGCGACTTCCGGGACGCCGTCGACAAGCCTGCCCCACTGCTGGGCATGGAGATCGAGTTCAACCTGGTGAACGGGGACATGGCTCCTGCGATGTCGAATCGTGAAGTACTCGAATCCATTGACGACGCTGCGGTTTTCCAAACCGAGCTCGGACAGTTCAACGTCGAGATGAACGTCGAGCCCGGTCCACTCACCGGCGACGCGACATTCGAATTGGAGAAGAAACTGCGGGCGTCCCTCGATGTCGCAGACGCGCGAATCCACGCTCACGACGCCGAGATGGTGATGATCGGGATGTTGCCGACACTGCAGCTCGAGCATCTCGATCGAGAGTGGATCACCGCCAACCCGCGCTACGAATTGCTCAACGAGCAGATCTTTGCCGCGCGAGGAGAAGACATCGAACTCGACGTCGAAGGCGTCGCGCTGCCTGGTGGCGACGTGGAAATTCTTCGGGCCGACACCAATTCGGTGGTGCCGGAGGCGGCATGTACGTCCATGCAGTTGCACCTGCGCGTCGCGCCGGAAGAATTTGCCGCGCACTGGAACGCCGCGCAGTGTCTGGCCGGCGTGCAGGTGGCGTTGGCGGCCAATTCTCCTTTCCTGGCAGGTAAGGCTCTCTGGCACGAATCGCGCATCCCGATCTTCGAACAGGCCACGGACACCAGGACTTTCGAGCTCAAGAACCAAGGTGTGCGCCCGCGAGTGTGGTTCGGTGAGCGATGGATCCACTCGGTACTCGACTTGTTCGAAGAGAACTCGCGGTACTTTCCGGCCCTGCTCCCCGATGTGTCGGACACCGATCCGCTGGAGGTGCTCGCTGCGGGCGGGGTTCCGGAGTTGAGCGAGCTCCAGATGCACAACGGCACGGTCTATCGCTGGAATCGGCCGGTGTACGACTGCTCGGATGGCAAGCCGCACTTGCGTATCGAGAATCGGGTGCTGCCGGCGGGACCGACCGTCGTCGACATCATGGCAAATGCGGCCTTCTACTACGGAACCGTTCGCGCACTGGTGAACGCGGATCGGCCGCTGTGGTCTCACATGTCTTTCCACGCGGCGGAAGAGAACCTGCACATCGGTGCCAAGTACGGACTCGACGCCACCCTGTACTGGCCGGAGATCGGGTGGGTCGGCGCCGACGAGTTGGTCCTGCGAAGGCTGTTGCCGTTGGCGGACGAGGGTTTGGCGGACTTCGGATTGTCGTCCGCTGCCCGCGATCGCTACCTCGGTGTCATCGAGGGGCGGTGCATGAATCGGCAGACGGGTGCCGCCTGGCAACGAGAGCACGTGGCGCGGGAGGAGGCCTCGGGCGCGGACCGCTCGGCGGCGCTCACCGGAATGCTCCGGGGTTACGTGGAGAACATGCGCACGGGAGATCCTGTTCACACCTGGTCCTGAGTGCTCTGCTAATTCTCCTACCCGTCAACAGTTTCGGGGACTTAAGTCCCGGAAATGAGGAGGGGACGACCCCAAAAAAGCCGGACAAGTGGGATGGTTAGAGTGAAAGTGGCTCGGTTACTTCTTCAGGAAGGTGGGCACATGAGTTCACGCGAACATAACAGTGTTGTTGTCGGAGTCGAAGGTTCGGACACGGCGTCCACTGCGCTCCGCGAGGCCGCGAAAATCGCCGCCCAGCGCGAATTGCGACTCGACATCATCCACGCTCTCGACTTCGCGCCGTACGGTTTCGGTGGACCGTACGTCGACGCGGGTGGGGTGTACGAATGGGTCGAGGAGGCAGGAAAAGCGATCTTGGCGGAGGCGGAACAGTTCGCCCGTGAGATCGATCCGAAACTCGAAGTTCACACCGAAATCGCCATCGGCAGCGCAACTCAGTGGCTGATCGAGAGTTCTGCACAAGCCAGGCGGGTGGTTGTCGGAGCGTCCGCTTCGGGCAAAGCCGCGACGGCCGTCCTCGGCAACACCGCGGTCGGGGTGGCCAGTCACGGCAAGTGTCCGGTCATCGTCGTACGGGACCGTGACGGTGCAGTGCCCTCGGAGGGACCGGTCGTGGTCGGTGTCGACGGCAGCGCATTGAGCGCCCAGGCCGTGGGTGCGGCCTTCGAGGAAGCGTCGTTCCGCGGAGTCGAGTTGGTGGCTCTACACGTGTGGAGTGACCTCGGCAGCGCGGCATTCGAAGACCCGAGGGCAGCAGCGCTGGCACCGCAGTCCCTCGAAGAGGAAGAACACGCCGTACTGAGTGAGAGCTTGGCAGGCTGGTCCGAGCAGTACCCGGACGTCAAGGTCCGGCGCGAGGTCTATCTCGACAACCCGCGCGGACGGCTGTTGGACTGGTCGGCAAAAGCGCAGCTCGTCGTGGTCGGCAGCCGTGGCCGTGGCGGATTCCGCGGCATGTTGCTCGGCTCGACCAGCAACACTCTGATCGCTTCCGCCAAGTGCCCCGTCATGGTGGTTCGCCCCGAAGAATCCTGACTTTCTCCAGGTTCTCCCGCTACCCCGTTCATTTCGGTCATCGAATTTGAACGGGGTAGTCACATGAATGCGGACTCAGGTTCCGTAGTGTTCGATGTGAGTAAGTGTTCGATGGGAGTACCACTGCTCGTGTGCGCGTCGCACACGGCAGCAATCGTCAGGATTGGGGTTACAACGTGCGTATCGGTATGGGTTTGAACTACAGCGGCGGGTTCGCCGAAACCGTCGAAGAGGTCGGTGACCTGGAGAAGGCGGGCCTGGACATCGCCTTCGTTCCGGAGGCGTATTCCTTCGACGCCGTCAGCCAACTCGGCTACCTGGCGGCCAAGACGTCGACCATCGAACTCGCTTCGGGAATCTTCCAGATCTACACCCGTACCCCTTCGTTGACCGCGATGACGGCAGCGGGCCTGGACTTCGTCTCCAACGGTCGCTTCGTGATGGGGCTGGGTGCTTCCGGACCGCAGGTGATCGAGGGATTCCACGGCGTCAAGTACGACGCCCCGCTGGGACGCACCCGTGAGGTCGTCGAAATCTGTCGCAAGGTGTGGCGCCGCGAGAAGGTCGAATATCAGGGCAAGTACTACCAGGTTCCGCTCCCCGCCGAGAAGGGCACCGGGCTGGGCAAGCCGCTCAAGCTGATCAATCATCCTGTGCGTGAGCGCATCCCGATCCTGATCGCTTCGCTCGGACCCAAGAACGTCGAGCTGACGGCGGAGATCGCCGAAGGCTGGGAGCCCATCTTCTTCCATCCGGAGAAGGCGGCCAGCGTGTGGGGCGAGCCGATCGCCAAGGGCAAGGCCAAGCGTGATCCGAGCCTCGGCGAGCTTCAGGTGTACGCGTCGCCGGCCCTCGCCATCGGTGACGACGTCGACCACATGCTCGATTGGGTACGCCCGAGCCTCGCGCTGTACATCGGCGGTATGGGCGCCAAGGGAAAGAACTTCTACAACGATCTCGCGGTGCGCTACGGCTACGAAGAAGCTGCCGCGAAGATTCAGGACCTGTACCTCGCGGGCAAGAAGGACGAGGCCGCAGCAGCCGTCCCCGACGATCTTGTTCGCGCCGTGTCGTTGATCGGTCCCGAGAGCTACGTCAAGGAACGCGTCGCGGCCTTCGCCGAAGCCGGTGTCACGACGCTCAACGTCACGCCGTTGGCAGCCGACCGTAACGGCCGAGTGCAGCTGATCGAGAAGTTCCGCAAGATTTGTGACTGACCCTGCCGTGCGCCTTTATTAACCGCCGGCGGTTAATAAAGGCGCACAGCGGGTGATTCGGGATCTCCTGCGCACGAAACCCGAATTTAGGCGCTTGTTGACAGGACTTTTTTCACTTCTGACCGGTCGGGTTCTTCGCCTAACGTGGATCGAGTAGCCAGGGTTTGCGTGCGAATCCGGCACCGGTGGCCTCGTTGACGCCCGAAAGGGATGTTGGCGGGGCCGTTGCCGCAGTCCACTCGAACACCGAATGTCCGATTCGGGACTCGCGTCGGCTGATGAATCCTTTTTGCCGTCATTGGGCAATAGTGTGGGGGCGAAGAGATTCTATGGTCGATTGTGGAGGGACGAACATGAGTGCAACCAAACCCGTCGTCGTAGCGGTAGACGGTTCGGAATCGGCGTCGTCGGCTGTCGTCTGGGCGGCGAGGACGGCAGTGGCGCTCGGTCGACCGCTCCACATCGCGACGGTGGTGCACATCCCTGCCTTCTACTACTCCGAGCCGTACCTCGCCGAGAGTTTCAAGGACGAACTGCGACGCACTGCCACCGCTCGTCTGGACAGTGCGCAGATCCTTGCGCGGCAAAGCATCGACGACGACCTCGAGATCGTCACCGAACTTCTCGACGGCAGTGTCTCCGATCGGCTGATCGAATTGTCCAAGAGCGCGTACATCATTGCGCTCGGACCCCGTGGACACGGCGAATTCACCGGATTGGTCGTCGGTTCCGCGACGGTCTCGGTCGTCTCGCACGGCGAATCTCCGGTGGCAGTTGTCCGAGGACGGACGCTCGACGGTCGACCGCCGACCGAAGGCCCCGTCGTGGTCGGTGTCGATGGATCCGAAAGCAGCATCGAGGCAATCGAGCACGCTTTCGAGCAGGCATCCGCGAGGGGCGCCACCTTGATTGCCGTCAACGTGTGGAGCGACGTGAGTGTGCAGCCCTCGCTGGGCGCCACCCCCGACGACCCGCTGTGGAGCAGCATCCAGACGGGTGAGGAAGTTGTCCTCGCCGAGCAATTGGCCGGATTCACCGAGCGTTACCCGGACGTCGTCGTCGAGAGAGTCGTCGCGCGTGACCGTCCGGTCCGAGTTCTGAGCGAGTACGCGGAGACGGCGCAGTTGATAGTCGTCGGCAGTCGCGGGCGCGGCGGATTCGCGGGAATGCTCCTCGGATCGACCAGTCGGGCGCTCCTGCACACTGCGGATTGCCCGGTTCTCATAGTCCGTCACGTCAACAAGTGAAGAGAATGTATTCCATGAGTTCTGAGTCCACCATCTCCGGTACCGTTCGACGTGAGATGTCTTTTGGAGGGGTTCGATGACAACGCGGATATTCCTGGTCGACGATCACGAGATCGTCAGACGCGGATTGTTCGATCTGCTCGGCGGGGTCGAGGACTTCGTGGTGGTGGGCGAGGCTGCGTCGGTGGGGGAAGCGCTGGCGGCGGTACCGCAGAGCAATGCCGACGTCGCTGTTCTGGACGTGCGGCTGCCTGACGGCAACGGCGTCGAGCTGTGCCGCGAACTTCGCTCGATGCTGCCCAACCTGCGCTGCCTGATGCTCACCTCGTACGCGGACGACGAGGCGCTACTCGACGCGATCATGGCGGGCGCTTCTGGATTCGTCCTCAAACAGATCCTTGGAACCGATCTGGTTGCTGCTGTCCGCACAGTCGGGCGCGGCGGTTCACTGCTCGACAGTCGGGCAACCGAGGCGCTGATGCAGCGGATCCGTAGCGACCGTACAGCTGATCCACTGGCCGAACTTTCCGATCAGGAGCGAGCAGTCTTCGACCTCATCGGAGAGGGACTCACCAACCGGGAGATCGGCGCGCGATTGTTCCTCGCGGAGAAGACGGTCAAGAACTACGTGACGCGTCTGCTCTCGAAGCTGGGCATGCAGCGTCGTACTCAGGCTGCGGTGCTGGCCACCGAAATCCGCAGCGGCAGTCGATAGGTTATCGACTGGACTTCGGTCGATTCGAGTTGGTGCGGCCGAGCGGTACTCGCCAGAGCAGACGTGCACCGCTCGGATCGTGGTTGACGATCGTGCACGTACCGCCGCAATGTTCGGCACGGCGCTCGAGATTGTGAAGTCCACTCTTGTGGAAGTCGGAGGGGAGTCCGACGCCGTCGTCCTCGATCGTGATGGCGAATTCGACATCCGCGGTCACTGCGATGGTGATGTGGTGTGCGTGTGCGTGCCGAAGGACGTTGCTCAGTCCCTCTCGCAGTACAGCCTCGGCGTGCTGGTGGATCCCGGGGTTCACCAGAGTGTCGATGGCGCCGGAGAATTGGACGCTGGGGGTCACGGAGGACTGGGCGGTGGCATCGCCGATGACATCGAGGAGGCGTCGTCGCAGGCTCGACGTCCCGGCAGCAGTGGGAGTCTGCAGATCGAAGATCGTTGTCCGGATCTCGCGGACGGTCTTGTCGAGTTGTTCGAGAGATCGTTTGACAATCGCGCGCGCCGACTCGGGGAGGGTCTCGTCCGGAAGCGTGCTCTGCAAGCTCATTCCGCTCGCGAACAGTCTCTGGATGACGTTGTCGTGCAAGTCTCGTGCGATGCGATCGCGGTCGGCGAGGACCGACAGCAGGCGTTGCGCCTTCTGCTTCTCGTCGAACTCGATTGCAACGGAGCCGAGTTCGGCCATCGACTCGATCCGGGTCAGTTCGTCGTGATCCCAGTGTGTGTTGGTCGAGTTCGATGCGACGATGACCGCTCCGACTACCCCCGAGGCGACGCACATCGGTGCCACGACCGCACTCCCGGCCGACGGCACGAGTTCCGTGAGCGCGCCTAAAGTGGTGAGTACCTGTAGCTTTCGGGTGCTTCGGACGACGTCGAACGGATAGGTCGTCGCTGGAATTCTGACCCCGCGTGACGTGGTACGGGCGCTGGCCGCGGCGTGGACCTGGGCGTAACCGTTCTCGCAGATCACCACGATCACGTCGTCGACGCCGGTCAGATCCCGAACGCGGCTCGCGAGAAGTTGCAGGCCGTCCTCGAGCGAGTCACCGGCCAGCAACCGCGAGCGGATGGCAGATGTTGCGGTGAGCCATCTTTCACGAGTTCGAGACTGCTCGAACAGTCGTGCGTTTTCGACAGCTATGCCGGCTGCAATGGCGAGGGCTTCGAGAATGACCTCGTCCTCTTGCGTGAACTCGGCTTTTCCTCGTTTCTCGGTCAGGTAGATGCTTCCGAACACCTTTCCTCGCATCATGATCGGCGCTCCGAGAAAACTCTCCATCGGTGGATGATTCGCGGGGAAACCGACAGACTCGGGATGATCGCCGAGGTGCGCCACACGCAACGTCTGCGGATGATTCATCAGAACACCCAGAACGCCATGACCTTCGGGGAAATGTCCCATGGTCGCGCGTTGGGACCCGGAGATCCCCTCGTAGACGAATTCCGAGAGCCCACCCCCCGGCGCCGCGACCCCCAGGGCGCCGTAGCGGCAATCCAGAACCGTTGTCGCAGAGGTGATGATCCGTTGGAGCGTCAGGTCGAGGTCCAGGCCGGAGCCGACGACCAGGACCGCCTCGAGCAGACGGTGGAGTGTCGGGATGTCGGCGTTGGAATCGCCCAGGCGGTCGAGCAACTCGCCGAACGTGCGTGCCGGACTGTGACCCGATGCTTCGACCATGGTCGAAGCATATCGCCTCACCGCACGTCAGCCACCCTGACGGCGGCCTTCCCACCATGAAGTCCAGTGATGCTTGATCTCGTCGAACTCGTCATCGCTCAGGTCGTAGGTGGTCAGCAGGATCGACATGCCTCCGTCGGGCCGCTGCGGAGTCACCGACTGGGTCGCGACGGAGAGTAGACCAGGGCCGAGATCTTCGACTGTCAACCCGAATTGGTGATCGGTGACGTAGTCGACGACGCCTTCGAAATAGTCGCCGGGAGCGATTGTCGCCGCGTACCGACTTCCCGCTGCCAATTCGATTTCGGTGAGCCCGAGGACGGTTGCCACGTTCTCGCCGGGGAGCAGCAGGCCGTCGAGATAAATGGTTCTTCGCTCAGCGAGTCCGTGGTGCTCCACTGCGAATCTGAGCAACTGGAGGAACGTCGTCCATCCCTCGGTGATGTCGTCGTACCAGTCGTCGTCGGCGGACTTGGCCGGACGATCGATGCGGACGACCGTCTTGCCGTCCTGTTCGAGAAGTGAGAAACGGTCGCCGTTTCCGAGTTTCAGCGTCAACGCTTCGGGGTCGGCATCAGCGGTGGAGTAGATCTGGGTGATTTCGTCGTCGAGTCCGTCGTACTCCCAGCCGAACCAACGACGAATCAGCGACGGGTCGCGCAGCGCGGGCCAAAGTACGGACGGGGCTGCGACGATGGACACTTCGATCACGGTTTCGCTCACGCGGAAGACGCTACCGACTTCAGCCCTTCATCGCGACGGTCAGTAGAAATGCAACGTCTTCGAGCGCTTCGACACTGTGCCGGTCGGCTGGAACGGTGAGGAAATCGCCGGTGGATCCTTTCCACTGGTCGCTCCCACACACAAGATTCAGCTTCCCGCTCAGGACCAACAGGGTGGCTTCGCCCGGGCTGTCGTGTTCGGCGAGGCTCTTGCCGGCGCTCAGCGCGATAACCGTCTGTCGCAGGCTGCGCTGGTGGCCGCCGTAGACGGTTTGTGAACTGCGACCGCTGGTCGCCGAGCCCGCCAGTTTCAGCTGTTGACGAGCGAGAGCGGTCAGTGATTTCTTGTCCATCGAAGACCTCTCGAAAGCGGTGAATGTCGTTCTAGGAGTATGACCGACTCACTCGCGAGGTGCCTCGTTATCGGCGGAAGTCGGTCAGCGAGTGTATTCCAGCCAGCGGAAGCGCAGCCCACTCTTCTCCGAGGTCTGCCACGGCCCGTCGGACTTCAGGTTCCATTCGGGGCCGATCTCGGGAGCGAAGGCATCACCGGCGATGTCGAGGTCGATCTCGGTCACCAGGAGATGCGTCGCGAATGGCAGTGCAGCCGAATAAATTTGCCCGCCACCGACGACGAAGACGTCGCCCTCCGGCAACGCCAGGGCGTCGTGAAGACTGTGGACCACCTCGGCGCCTTCGGCGTTCCATTGCAGATCGCGCGTGACAACGATGTTCCGACGCCCGCTGAACGGCCGGAACTTCAGTGGAATGGAGTCCCAGGTGCGCCGCCCCATGATCACCGGATGTCCCATGGTGACGCGTTTGAAGTAAGCCATGTCCTCGGACACGCGCCACGGGATCGTGTTGTCGGCGCCGATGACGCCGTCATGGGCCTGCGCCCAGACAAGGGTGACTGTGCGATCGGTCATTGTCAGACCGCTACCGGCGCTTTGATAGCGGGGTGGTGCTGATAGTCGACGATCTCCACGTCCTCGAAGGTGTAGTCGAAGATGGAGTCGCGCTTGTTCAATTTCAGGGTCGGCAACGGGAGGGGCTCGCGACCGAGCTGCTCGGTGACCTGGTCGACGTGATTGTCGTAGATGTGGCAGTCACCGCCGGTCCAGACGAACTCGCCGACGTCGAGTCCGGCCTGCTGGGCCATCATGTGCGTGAGCAGTGCGTAGCTGGCGATGTTGAACGGAACGCCGAGGAACATGTCGGCGCTGCGCTGGTACAGCTGGCACGAGAGTTTGCCGTCGGCGACGTAGAACTGGAAGAAAGCGTGGCACGGAGCCAGCGCCATCTGCGGAATGTCTGCGACGTTCCATGCCGAGACGATGATCCGCCGCGAATCGGGATTCGAGCGCAGGGTCTCGACGGTCTGCGTGATCTGGTCGATGTGCTCTCCGGACGGAGTGGGCCAGCTGCGCCACTGGACGCCGTAGACGGGACCGAGTTCGCCGTTCTCGTCGGCCCACTCGTCCCAGATGGAGACGCCGTTCTCGTGCAGCCACGCCACGTTGGAGTCGCCGCGCAGGAACCACAGGAGTTCGTTGACGATCGACTTGAGGTGGACCTTCTTGGTGGTGACGAGCGGAAAGCCGTCGGCAAGATCGAAGCGCATCTGGTGACCGAAGATGCTGCGGGTGCCCGTTCCGGTTCGATCGGATTTGGCGGTACCCGTCTCCATGACGAGCCGGAGGAGGTCTTCGTAAGCAGTGGAGACAGTCACGGGAATCAGTCTAGGGCCTAGCCTGCTGTGCGCCTTTATTAACCTCCGGCGGTTAATAAAGGCGCACAGCAATATAGCCTCGGCACATGCGCGAACTCTTGGTGATCGGTATCGGTGCTGGTGATCCCGACCAGGTGACTGTCCAGGCGATCAAGGCTATGAACAGGGCCGATACCTTCTTCATCATCGGAAAGGGTGACGAGAAGCAGGCTCTGGTGGACCTGCGAACCGGAATCCTCGACGAACACGTTCACCTCGACTACAAGGTGGTCGAGATCACGGACCCACCGCGGGATCGAACCCCGACCGATTACGAAGGTGTCGTCGAGGACTGGCACGAGCGCAGGGCAGCGAAATTCGAAGCGGAATTCGCGGCCGAACCTGGAGTCGGCGCCATTCTCGTCTGGGGTGACCCGTCCCTCTACGACAGCACTCTGCGGATCGTCGAGCGCGTGCTCGCTCGCGGGAAAGTGTCGTTCGACTACTCCGTCATCCCGGGAATCACGAGTGTGCAGTCGTTGGCTGCACAACACCGAATCGTCCTGAACCGAATCGGCGAACCGATCCACATCACGACCGGCCGCAAACTGGCCGAGGGCTTGCCCGCCGGAGTGGACAACGCCGTCGTCATGCTCGACGCGCATTGCACGTTTACTCAGGTGAGCGAAGACGAAGCCGAAATCTGGTGGGGCGCGTACCTCGGAACCTCGGACGAGGAGCTGATTTCCGGCAACCTGCGCGAGGTCGAAGATCGGATCGTCGCGCGCCGGGCGGAGTTGCGCGAGAAGCACGGCTGGATCATGGATACGTACCTCCTTCGGCGCTGACAACCGCCCGCGGATTGCACATTCGATCCTGCGCTCTTGAGCCCCGACGACGGTCTGCGCACCTATGATCTGCGCATGACATCGTTCGGGCCGGACCGACTGCAGTCGATTCTGCCCGCGCCTCGTGGCCGTGAAAAGTCAGCTGTGAAGTCGGCCTTCGGCCTTCTCGTCCAGTGGTATCGGCGTCCTGATCAATTCGACAGTTTCAATCGATACCTCGCCACGAAGGGCCTCGAGCTAGCTGTTCGGTTGCTGGTAATCGGCTCCCTGACGACGGTCATCATCGCGATGACTATGTTGCGCTTCAGCGACGCAGGCGTTCACAGCCATGTCACCAGCGTCGTCAACGCCGTGATCATCGCCGTCACGGGCGCGGTGATCGTGCTCTTCTGCCTTCTGCCCGAAATCACACGACGGTGGTCGTATTTTTTCGTCGCCTGCTGCGAGGTCGGCGTATTCGTCGGCGTGTTCCTCAACAGCGATCCGTTCATCGGCTTGATCCAGTGTGTGCTCTTCGTGTTGATCGGCGGTTACATCGCCTACTTCCACAACGCCCGACTCCAGGCGTTTCACATGGCGTTCTCCATCGTGGTGCTGGCATTGATCGGCCGAAAGGTCGCGATCTACGCGGATCCTGCGCTGGCCACGGCGCTCTGTCTGATCATCGCAACCGGGATCGTGGTCATTCCGTTCGCCTGCCAGTTCGTCCTCTCTCTTCTCGGATCCGACGCCGACAGTTCGGATGTCGATCCGTTGACCGGCCTGCTGAATCGTCGTGGGCTGCAGCGAGCTGTTGTCGAAATGGGAGCGACTGGACGTGCGTCGAGCAAATCTTCGTATGTCGTCGCAATCGTCGATGTCGATTCGTTCAAGATCGTCAACGACTCACACGGGCACGAAGAAGGCGATCTCGTCCTCCGTCAGATTGCTGATCGACTGCGATGGTGCGGCAGCGAGAACGCGCTCTTCGCCAGGTTCGGTGGGGACGAGTTCGTCTTGGTGGACACGATCGACGTCGGGGCAGCGCCTGCTTTCGAGGACAGTTTGCGAAGACACTTGCGAATCGACGACCGTGATCCGGCGGTGACAACCAGCGTCGGAGTTGCGATCACCTCCGCCGAATGGTCTTCGATTATTTCCGACGAGGAGTTGACGGACCTGTTTCGAGTAGCAGACGCCTCGATGTATCGCGCGAAGGCCGCCGGCGGCGATCAGGTTGTGATGTGGGACGGCAAACAGTGAGAATTGTCTGATTGCGGGGAGTTGACTGGATTACCCTGACCTTATGGAATCTGCCGAGAGTGTGGAGCGTACGGACGCCGTCGCGTCGCCCCGACCGCTCTCGGCCTCTGCGTTCCGCCTGATCTCGTCTCAACTGGCTGATTGGTATCGGCGGCCGGACCAATTCGACACCTTCAATCGTTATCTCGCGGACAAAGGGCTGACCGTCGCTTCGCGTTTTCTTGTCGTCTGCTCGTTGGTGCTGGTCACCGTCATCATGTTCCTGACTCGCTTCAGTTCACAGGGGCCGACCAGTGCCCATGCACGCACCGCGAATACCGTCATCATCGTCGTCACTGTGATCATGGCCGTCGCCCTCTCGACGAGGCGTAATCTCTCCCGTTCCTGGTCGTACGCGTTCGTGCTCTATTCGGAAGTGGGAATAGCGGCCGCAATGCTGTTGTACTCCAACCCACTTGCGGCACTGGCACATGCCGTGATGTTCTCGGTGATCGGCGGTTACATCGCGTTCTTCCACAATGCTCGGATGCAGACCCTGCACATGGTGTGGGTATTCGTCGTTGTCATCGGAATCGTGACACGTACTGCCGTGGTCGAGAATGATGTGGATGTTCCGGTTCTAGTTGCGTTGGTAGTACTGGTCGGCGCGGCGATCTACGTGATTCCCTTTGCCTGTCAGTTCGTTTTCTCCATCCTCGGCACCGACGCGCTGAATTCGCAATTGGACCCGCTAACTGGACTGCTCAACAGGAGGGGACTGGCCGACGAAGTACGACTGTTGCTGGAGAAGTCGTACACGCACCCGGCACTCTTGGTTGTCGCCGCGGTCGACATCAATCGATTCAAGGCCATCAACGACGAGTACGGACACACCGTCGGCGACGCTGTGATCGAGAAAGTCGGCGCGAGACTGGTCGAATGTGCCGGCCCGACAGCGTTGATCGCACGGATCGGCGGCGACGAGTTCGTCATAGTCGATTCGGTCGATCAACGCTCGATCGATCGACTCGCGCACGAACTTCGACACTCGACGATTACGTCCTACGATCATCCGGCCGTAGCCATGAGCGTCGGAATCGCGAAAATGGCAGGGCCTTTCGACACAGTCGACGATGCACTGGTCGCCTACCCGGCTTTGCTGCGACGAGCGGATCGGGCGATGTACTCCGCGAAGGCACGCGGTGGGCACTCGGTGGTTCTGCATACCGAAACGGACTGAGCGCACTGTGTGTGTCCGTGGTCGGCGTTAGTCTGTTGCCATGCCTGAACTACCCGAGGTGGAAGCGCTGGCAGGGTTCCTTCGTCAGCACGCGGTAGGCGCGGTGGTGGGACGCGTCGACATCGCTGCACTGAGTGTGCTCAAGACCTTCGATCCGCCGATCACTGCTCTGCAGGGGCGCGATGTGACGGGCGCTGCCCGCTTCGGAAAGCATCTGGCCCTCGATTGCGACGGATTGTGGTTGGTCACGCATCTCTCCAGAGCAGGGTGGATGCGCTGGCTCGACAATCCGTCGGCAACACCGCCGAAGCCCGGCAAGGGGCCGTTGGCGCTGCGCGTTCATTTCTTCACACCGGAAGGGTTGACGCCGGCATTCGATCTCACCGAGGCAGGTACCAAGAAGCGCCTCGCCGTCTGGGTGGTGAACGATCCGCAGGAGGTTCCGGGCATCGCCAGACTGGGGCCGGACGCGATGGCTGTGACCGAAGCGGAGTTCGCAGAGATTCTGGGCGGAACCTCGGCGCGGATCAAGAACTCGATAGTCGATCAGTCGCTGATCGCAGGCATCGGGAACGCCTACTCGGACGAGATTCTTCACACCGCGAAACTTTCGCCCTTCGCGACCTCGTCGCGGCTGACGCCGGAACAGATTTCGGCGCTGTATGCCGTGATGCGATCAACACTTGCCGACGCGATCGAGCGTTCGGAAGGTCAGGACGCGGCCAGGCTCAAAGGTGAGAAACGCTCGGGGATGCGAGTACATGCTCGCACCGGACTTCCCTGCCCGGTGTGCGGTGACGTCGTACGCGAAGTCTCGTTCGCGGAGCGTTCTTTTCAGTACTGCGCGACGTGTCAGACTGGCGGTAAGCCGTTGGCGGACAGGCGAATGTCGAAATTACTCAAGTAGTGAACTGCGCGGCGAGCAGTTCGACGAATTCGCGAGCGAGTGCCGACGAATGAGCTGGTTCGGTGATGGCGTGGACGATCCGATGCGGTGCGTCGGTGATGGGAATGCAGACCAGTTCGGGATGTGGGGCGCTCATGGACTGGGGGAGCAAGCCGACGCCCAGGCCGTTGGCGGTCAGTGAACAGATCAGGTCGACGGAGTTGGCTTCGAGCGTTTTTCCGCGAGGGACTTGTGATTCGGCGAATGCCTGATCGGTTTGGACACGGGCCTCGCTGCCGGAGGCGAAGTCCACGAGAGTGTGATCTCGTAAGTCTTCGAGCCTGATCGACGAGGCCTGGGCGAAGTGATGGTCGGGAGCAACAAACGCCGCGGTGGGTTCACTCCACAACGGCGCGGCGGCAAAGCTCTTGGGTAGGCGACCTGCGGCCAATCCGACGATGCCGACGTCGATTGCGCCGGACCGGACTCCTTCGATAACTACTTCACTGCCGTACGGCCGCACGGTGACGTTGATGGCGGGATGCCGACGCGTCAGATCTGCCAGGGCGCGGCCGACGTCGACGCGCCCGGCCGAGGTGATGGTGCCCACCGTCAGTCGCACTTGCTCGTTGCTCTGCGCCGAGACGTCGCTGACCAGTCTCGACATGGCGCCGAGTACCTCACGAGAGCGGGCAACAAAAACCTCGCCGGCGGCGGTCAGTCCGACGT
Source organism: Rhodococcus sp. KBW08 (assembly GCF_003852455.1). Lineage (NCBI taxonomy): Bacteria > Bacillati > Actinomycetota > Actinomycetes > Mycobacteriales > Nocardiaceae > Rhodococcus > Rhodococcus sp. KBW08. The sequence continues at coordinate 104,936 of NZ_QAJJ01000009.1, read as the reverse complement.
TTCGACTGTTCCGGTTGAACAGTTCCACTCCCAGTTCCTTCTCGAGGTCTCGGATCTGGGCACTCAGGGCGGACTGGGAAACGTGCAACCGCGCGGCCGCTCGGCTGAAATGTCTGTCTTCCGCAACGGCGAGGGCGTAGCGGATGTGACGTAGTTCCATTGGACCAATCTATCGTTTCTGGAGATAGATCATGCATATCTATCTATTGGACGCGCGTCGGTGTGGGCGGTCATGCTTGACGACATGATTTCAAGCGACGCGCGTCCGAGGCTCGGACTACCCATAGTGCTGCTGATGGCTGCCGCGACGGGCCTGTGCGCGGGCGGTAACTATTTCAATCAGCCACTCCTCGATTCCATCGCGGATCACCTGAATGTGTCGGCCTCCGCAGCGGCCGCGACGGTGACCATCGCACAGGTCGCGTATGCACTCGGATTGATACTTCTGGTTCCGGTAGGCGACATGGTGGACCGACGCAAGCTGACGGTGGGGCTCATGCTGCTGGCGGCGACCGGTCAAGCGGTCAGCGGATTTGCACCCAACTTTGCCACGCTGGCAGTGGGAATCGCAGTCGCTGGAGTCTTTTCGGTCGCTGCCCAGGTGCTGATTCCGTTTGCCGCCTCACTGGCCGAACCTGAGAGGTCCGGTCAGGTGGTCGGCACGATCATGAGCGGGCTGCTGATCGGAATCCTGTTGGCGCGCAGCGTTGCCGGCGTGCTCTCCGGACTGGGAGGTTGGTCGACGGTCTACAAGGTGGCGGCGGTGTTGATGGTGGTGATGGCCGTCGCATTGTGGCGATCTCTGCCTTCCGATTCCGCAGATCGACCGAAAGCTGGTTACGGCGCCACGCTTGCTTCGGTAGGAAAGTTGGCTGCGACCTTGCCACGCCTGAGAACCCGATCGGCCATGGGCGGGTTGGCTTTTGCTGCCGTCAGCACCGTCTTCACGACGATGGCCTTTCTTCTCTCCGGCGAATTCGGCTACAGCGACACTCAAATCGGCTTGGTCGGACTACTCGGCGTGGCGGGAGCATTGATGGCGACGGTGGCGGGCAGGCTGGCCGATCGGGGATTGGGTCAGGTGGCGACCGGCGGCGCTATTGCGATTCTCTTGGTGTCGTGGCTTCCCTTTGTCTCCGGTGCCACGCACGTGGTGTGGTTTCTCGTCGCCATCGTTCTAGCCGATCTCGCACTGCAGGGAGTGCACGTCAGCAACCAGAACGTCATCTATGCCCTTGTCCCCGAGGCGCGTTCGCGTGTGAACTCGGTGTACATGACCACCTACTTCGTCGGTGCTGCGGTGGGCTCGGCAGTGGGGTCGGTGGTGTGGAAGTCGTACGGATGGACTGGAGTCTGCATCGCCGGGTTGGTCTTCTCCGTCGCAACCGCGTTGGTGTGGATGCACGATCGCCGGTTGGAGACGGGCGAACTGCTGGTCCCGGAATCCCCTGTCGCGGTGGGATAGGCACCCACGCCTTCTCGGCTCCCGCCTCTCAGATTTCGGCACCGTCCACCCGGATCTTGCCGACGCGTTCGGGATAGAACGACACGTGGTCGTCGATCCCGGACGCTTCGTCGGTAGTGAACGGATAGAACCACGCCAGATCCTCGATCGGAGCGAGTTCGGTTGTGCCGGTGAACGACAGATACGATGCAGTGCCCTTGTAGGGGCAGGCCGTGGTGGTCGGCGACGGCGCAAAGTACTCGCTGCGAACGTCGATTCTCGGAATGTAGTACCGCGTGGGCAGGCCGGTTTCGAAGAGCAGTCTGGGTCGTGTCGTCTCGGCGACCAAGACGTCGCCGACGAAAACCTCGACGTGGCGGGACGAGGGGAGTGCGTCGATACGTACGTATGGATCGCGGGCGTGGACGAAGACCTGTTGGTCCTCCTCGTACCAGGCGTCCATGCGATCCCAGTAGAACGCGACGTACTCACTCAGGTCCAAAGAACCGTCGAACTGTTCGGGATATGACCACACGGCGTCCTCGGCGTGGTGATCCCCGATTTCGATATTCCAGTACGTCGCGTCACCCTTCCACGGGCAATGAGTGGTCGTCGACGTCGGAACGAGAAATTCGGTGCGAACATCGGCGAGGGGGATGTAGTACACCGGCAGGCGGCCGCGCTCGAACAGATACACCGAACCAGTGGTGTCTGCGATGGCGTGACCAGCGAAGAACGCTCGAATTCGGCGAGGGTTGGGTTCCAGTGCGATCCGCCCGTTGGAGGCTTTGGTCTGTGCGTCTACTGCGTGAGTCAGTGCTGTGGACATGCGCGAATGCTCCTGAGATCGGCAGGGTGGTCCTTCCCATCCTGCGCCCGGCAGCAGCTATTTGACAGGTTGGAGTCGAAATACGCGGATCTGGCGCCCGAACGCTCGATCGGCGTAGGTTTCGTACGGCGGCCACGTGGTGGTCGCGAGTTCCCACAGCTTCTTACGCGTGGCGCCCTCCGCCAGACTCGCACCGACCGGTATTTCAACCCCCTTCACCGTCACGATCGCGGCGGGGTTTGCCATCAAGTTGAGTGTCCACGCTGGATGCGTATCCTGCCCCCAGTTGGATCCGACGACGACAAAGGCATCGCCGTCCGGTGCGTACAGAAGGGGTGTCGTGCGAGAACGGCCCGTCTTACGGCCCGTCGTGGTGAGCAGTAGCTGAGTCACGGTGTTCTCTCCGACAAGTGAGAGTTTGCCACCCGACACCTTCTGTACCGCCCGATCGAGCGGAACCAGATCCTTCCCGAGATCCGAGAACCATTGTGTATGGCCGACATTGCGCATCAATGAACGGTAGATACTGCGCATCGGACCTCTCGCTTTCTCGGCACTGTTTCGGGATCGGGCCTGCCGACCTCGAAACAGTGTGCCACGCCGCGTCACAGATATCTGAGTCCCAAAGTCCCAAAAGGAAGGAAGCGGTCAAGCGAATTCGGTTTCAGTGAAGCGGAATTGGGGCAAAACTCCGAAACCGTTCGTCTGTGCCCATTGGATGCCGAGTGGATGGTCAGGTATCTGACGTCAAGACGTCAGGCTCGAGCCACTCGACGCCGAGCAATTCGGACAGTGAACGCAGTCCGGATCGATCGCCGCCCTTCAGACCGGTCACGGAATTGAGATTGCGCAGCATGACGGTGGCGACGTCCTCTTCCTTGGTGCCCACGCCGAAGGGTATGACCCACGGACACGTCTGGTAGTCGCGATGTGACCGACCGAATGTCTGTTCTGCCGCGATTCCCGAGTATCGAGGCTGATGAAAGATCCCCGTCCGTGGCAGCGAGGACGCGTGAGTGCCGTCGGGGAGCGCTTCGTTGGCATGCAGCGAAATCGAGGTCGTGACATTGAAGACGATGACCGGTGCGTCCCCGCGTTGAAACCGCAGACGCTGACCCTCCTTGTCCGGCACTGCGCCGAACAGTTTAGCCACAGAGATCCCGGCGTCTTCGATCATCTCGACCAGTGGATCGCCTGCCGTGGAGACGAATTCGACAGCAACCAACACCTGCTTGCCCGCCTTGACCTGGGCCTGCGCCCACTGTGCCGTCGACTCGGCGCGAATCATTCCCGCTTTCTGTCGATAGCGGAGAACCAGCGCACGGCCCCGCGCAACGTTGCGGCTCTTACGAGCCAATCCCATTTCGTAGGCGTACTCCGCCCATTCGGTCTCGTACTCGGCGCGCTGGGCATGGGTGAGGTCGATGGGCATACCGTCGAGCGGAACCGGCCCCCACGGAGTCGGCCGATGAATCATCAAGGGCGGCGTACTGTTCGACATCCACCCGCGCACGGTCTCGAGCGCCTGAGATTGCAGTGCCGGTGATTCCTTCGCCTCTGCGCTCCACGTCCACTTCCCGTAGGACTTGTCCAGCGGCAGGCCGGACTCGACAAGCCTGGCACCCAGGTCGGACCAGTACTCCGAAGGTTCTGAATGCAGCTGCGCAAAAAGTGGTGCCAGGTAACGCTGATCTGCCGGCGTATGTCCCGGAGTTGCCGTCACGGACAGGACGAACGGAGCCTGCTCGTGCGCATTAGAAAAGCGTGCGACCTTCTCGAATGCAGCCGTGCGCTGTGTGTCGTTGCTGTACAGCTGGGCTTCGTCCGCAATCACCACGCCGAACGTGTACTTGGGACGGCCGTTTCGTGCAATCAGCTTCTTCAATTGGTCCGGCGACATGATCAGCCAACGGAATCCGCCGTCGCCCACCGAGGCGATGGAATAGCGCCAATGCGGAATGGTGATCTGTGCTGGCCGATCGACAAGGACGAGGATGTTGGTTTCGCCGCGCTCTTCGGCAATCGTCTTGGCCGACATCACCGCGATCAGCGTTTTTCCCAGACCGGCATTGTCGGCCAACAGAAATCCGCGTTTGCCGGAGCGTGCAGCGGCGACAACGGCCTCCGCCCCCGAAACCTGCTCGGGCCGAGGAGTTTTGGCGGCGGCAACCGGACGCTCCCCGATGCTGTCATTGATGTCGTCCTCGACCCACTGCTGATACGAGAACGGGAGTGCCTTGAACGGTGCGAGTTCTGCGGGCAGATCAGCACCTACCCACGCGTAGCTCTTCCACTTCTTGACGAACTGCGCACCAGGGGCCGGCGTTCGGAAGGGAACGTCGAGGAGCCAGACTCGTTCACCAGGACCGGCTGTCGGAACCTCCGGCATCGCCGCGCGTGACCTTTTCTTCGCGACAGTCTTGGTGGCGGTCTGCTTGGCCGTGCTCTTTTTCGGTGCTGCTTTTTTCGGGGCGGCCTTCTTGGGTGAAGCCTTCTTTGCGGCAGCCTTGCGTGCCGTGGTTGCTTTGCGTGGCGGCATCAGGCGATATCGAGCTGCGCCGTGAGGAATTCACGCAATGTGAGCGGCGGTCTGCCGACAAGGTCCTCCACTGTGGTCGTGATCAGAGCCAACTCGCCCTGCGCGATCGCGGTGTACGTCGACACCCAAGCGTCGAGCTCCCAAGCGGGCGCGTTGTACGACGCCCGCGACTCGTAGGCTTCCTCGAGCGTTTCCTCGACATACGTGGTCCGCTTGCCGGTGACTTCGGTGATGATGCTTGCGGCCTCGGAGAGCGTCAGTGCCTCTCGTCCGGTCAGGTTGTACGTCTGTCCGACATGAGAATCCAGATCCTGCAGAACCGACACAGCGACTGCAGCAATGTCGGACCGCGCTACCGCGCCGACGAGACCATCCCCTGCGGGTCCGCGGATCACACCGTCTTCACCGGCGAGAGCGGGTAGGAAATCGAGGTAGAAGCTGTCGCGCAGGAAGGTGAATGCGAGTCCGGAAGCGCGGATATGTTCTTCGGTGACCCAGTGATCGCGAGCGAGGGTGAACGTCGCGTCCGGGGCGGCGCCGAGGAAAGACGTGTAGACGATGTGCCTGACCCCGGCTGCCGCTGCAGCGTCGATGAAGGTGCGGTGCTGATCCAGGCGATCTGCGCTTTCGGCCGCCGAGACCATGAAGAGGGTGTCGATTCCGGCCAGGGCCGCGAGAGCGCGCTCCTGATCCCCGTACGTGGTCTCGGCCGAATCGGCACCGGCGAGCTGCGGTAATCGGTTGACCGACCGTGCGATCAGCCGCTGCGGGACACCGGCGTCCGCCAACGACTGGGCCACCAGTCCGCCGATATGACCGGTAGCGCCGGTGACGGCGATCCTCGCAGACCGTGAATCTACGGACATGGTGCCCCTCCTTCGGTCGGTGTGCATCCCATCTTGCCGGAACCCACTCCCACCTCAGGTCACGACGCGACGATTACACCGCGAGCCACCGACAGCGAGTCGGACAAAGCTGTCCTCGTGCCGTCGTCGAGTGGAAGGAGAGGCCGACGGGGAAGGCCGGCGTCGACGCCGAGAAATTCCAACCCGGCTTTGACCGTCGACGGCAGTCCGCGACTGACGAGGACCTTCAGGAGTGGCTCGATCTGTTCGAACACGGCGCCGGCGCCCGACCGATCACCGGCCTCGAGGAGACGCCAGAAGTGCACCACCTGTTCGGGTGCCAGGCACGGGGCTGCCGTGCACCATCCGCTTGCGCCGGCAGAGAAAGATTGCAGTGCAAGAGGATTGCTGCCGTTGAAGAAGGGGATCGTGCCACCGCCCAGTTCGTTGATGCGGTTCATCCTGGTGATGTCGCCGGTGGATTCCTTGATCATCGTGATGCCGTCGACGGTGGAGACGAGATCGACGAGAAACTCCGGCGACATGTCGATGCCGGTGGTTGCCGGATTGTTGTAGATCATCGTCGGAATGTCGACGGAATCGGCGACCGCAGTGACGTGTTCACGAATCTCCTGCTCACCCAGATGCCAGTACGACGTGGGGAGGATCATCATTGCGTCGGCGCCTGCGTCTGCCGCGATCGATGCTCGGCGGAGCGCTCCCGCCGTCGTCAGATCCGACACTCCGACGACGGTGGGGACTCGGCGGTCGACGTAGTCGACAGTTTCCCGAGCGACCGTCTCCCACTCTGCATCGTCGAGATAGGCGCTCTCGCCGGTACTGCCGAGAGGGGCTATCGCGTCGACACCATTGCTGATCATGCTGTCGAGGAGCGTGTGTAGCGGCTTGGGATCGAAGGCTCCGGTGTCCCGGTCGAACGGGGTGATGGGATAGGCGACTATTCCCTTGATGGTGCTGCTCATGAGGTTCTCTGTTCTGTTGGGGAGAAACGAAATTCAGTTGGACAGCGTGTCTGGATGATTGCGGAGAGCACGGCGGGCGTAGTACGCGAAGTTCGCCTCGCTGCGCCGAGGAGTCAGCGTCCAATCGTGTGCCTCTTTCGCCAGGCGAGGCGGTAGCGGCTTGATGTCACCGGCAGCCATCGCCAGCAACTGCAGCCGCGCGGCCCGTTCGATCAGATGCCCGAGGGAACATGCCTCTTCGACGGTATTGCCGACGACGAGTTGGCCGTGGTGGGCGAGCAGAATTGCTCGCTTGTCTCCGAGTGCAGCCGAAATGATCTCGCCCTCCTCGTTTCCCACGGGAACTCCGGGCCAGTCGGCGAGAAATGCGCAGTCGTCGTAGAGGGGAGCAATGTCCATCTGTGATACGACGAGGGGAATCTCGAGCATCGACAAGGCCGTCGCGTGCAGTGGGTGCGTGTGGACGATGCAGTTCACGTCGGGCCGCGCGCGGTAGATCCAGCTGTGGAATCTGTTGGCCGGATTCGGCATTCCCTGGCCGTCGAGGACCTCGAGATCCTCGTTGACGAGCAGGAGGTTGTCCTCGGTGATTTCGTCGAACCCGAGGCCGAGTCGCTGGGTGACGAATGTGCCGGGTTGTTCACCGCGAGCGGAGATCTGGCCGGCGAGGCCGGAATCGTGGCCGGCGTCCGACAGTGCCCTGCAGGTCAGTGCGATCTTCTGTCGAAGGGTCCAGCTACCTGTGGCGACTTCGGTGAGCATCTTCGTTTCGGCGGTGGCCATGAGTTCTTGCTTGCTCGCCTGCATCGTGTCGGTCATGGGGTGTGCCTTTCTCGGGATCCGGGTGGGATGACATTAAGTCACCTATAGGACACAAAGTGTCATATAAGACGGAATTGCGCAACCCTTGACTTGTTCGGCACTGATTGCCGCAGGTCAATGTGTTGGTAGGGTGATGACACAAAGTCTCGTGAGAGGATTTCGAATGGCAGCGTTTTTGCGAACACATCGGCGTCGCGCCGGTCTGACGCTCGAGGGGTTGGCCGAGCAGACCGGTCTGACGAAGAGTTACCTCTCGAAGGTCGAGAGGGGCATCAGTACACCGTCGATCGCGGTGGCGCTCAAGATTGCGCGCGTGCTCGATGCCGATGTGGGACAACTGTTCTCGGACAGCATGGAGGGCAATGTCATGACGATCGCGCGCGCCAAGGATCGCGTTATCGACCAGGCTTCCTCGGCCGAGTCCTCGGTCTACGATCCGATCGCTCCCGCTCTGGTCGGAAAGGCCATGCAGCCGTTCGTAGTTCACCCCGCCTCGGTGATGGGCCCGAAGTTCATGGATCACACGGGAGAGGAGTTCGTGTTCGTGCACTCCGGTTCCGTCGAATTCGAAATTCCCGGGCAGACGATTCACCTCGACGCCGGTGACAGTCTTTACTTCGACGCGAATACGCCACACCGGATGCGGTCGGTGTCGGATGGTGGTGCGACGGTGCTTGTCGTCGTCTACGACACGCCTTCGACTGGATCGCCCAGCGGTGACTCTCTGGAAGCTCACTGCGGGGTGAGCAGATGATGCTCGGGATCGACACGTCACTGACGCTGCTCGCGGCCGGTCTGATCTTCCTGCTCTCGCTGTGCCTGGGAATCTGGAAGTACCGACAGATGGCCACCTCGGACAATCACCTCGCGCATCCGTATGTCGACATCGCGCACCGTGCGGCTCTGATGTATTCGTTCGCAACACTGTTGATCACGGTGTTCGTCGAATTCAGTGTGTGGCCGACGTGGATCAACCTGACCAGTGCAGCAGTGGTCGTGTTCTTCTTTCTCGCAGCGATATTCAGCTACATCGCTCACGGTGCGATGAAAGACACCGACAACCAGTTCGAGTCTGCCGGTCCGCCGCTGCATCTCGGAATGATTCTGCTGATTCTCGGTGAGGTCGGCGGATTCGCGGTCCTGCTGGCAGGTTTCGTGAAGGGCCAGTTCTTCTGATCGGACTTCAGCGTCGGTGCTCGTAACCGATCCAGGCTCGTCGGCGCTCACCCATCGGGTCGTCCTCCACCCGGGACGTCTCGTCGAAGATCATCGTTTGCCGCTTCGGCACGGAGTAGGCGGGCCAATCCAGGTCCGGCGCTCCGTGACGGGCGAAATGAATCCAGTGGCGCTGGACGGTGGAGGTCACTGCGGCCAGTCCGCGCCGGCCACCGACCGCGGTCAGGGCCGCGGTGAGTGCGTCCGAACGTCCGAAGACGGCAAGCAATTCGGTGGCATGGGTGGCGTTCATGCCGATGAGTCTGAGCAGTCGCGGCGCAAAATCGTAGCGGTAGCTGTAGGTCGGAGCTACCTGGCAATGGCCCTGTGCGCACAGTATTGCCGGTTCCCAGAACGTGATGTCGCCGCCGAGATCGGCGGCAGCGAAACGATGCGGATATGTCGGGTAGGCCGCAAGCGCGCGCTCTTTCACCTCCGGTGAGGTGTGGGAGAACATCTTCTCGATACGAACCGGGTTGGTAGGCAAGATGTCGAGAACGCGCGGAAAGATCCGCCCCTCATGGAGATTCGAACCGACGAGCAGCGGAACGGGGTGGGCGCGTCCGGCGGCGAATACGTCGAGCGGGTGTTCGGGAAGGACATCGTCACCCACTACCGGGGCGAATGCCCGCGTTCCCGGTTCTTCGTCCGCGCCGCGTCGCGCAAGTTCTTCGCCGGCATCGACCAGTTCCCTCACCGAAGCGGAACGCAGCCACGAGGCCGGATCGGTTGCCGGTGCGTGTGCGATCCCGAGGAACTCGCGCGCCCACCGATGCGCTCGATCTTTTCCGTATGCCGAAGCAGCCGGGGGACTTTGAGCGATTGCCCGGGCGAACAACCCTTCGGCCGCCGGCGTTGCCATCAGAGTTGTCACCGCGTTTGCGCCGGATGATTCACCGAACACGGTGACAGCATCCGGATCACCACCGAACGCAGCGATGTTCCGCTGGACCCACTCCAGTGCGGCAATCTGATCGCGCAATCCAAGATTCGTCTCGAACACTTCTTCGGCAGTGGAGTATTCGCTGAAATCGAGGTAACCCAGTGCGCCCAGCCGGTACTGGACAGAAACGTAGACGATGTCGCCCCGCTCGACCAGAGTCGTTCCGCGATACATGGGCGTTGACGGATTCCCGCCGTTGTACGCGCCGCCGTGAATGAAGACCATGACCGGTCGCAGCGAATCCGAAGGGGACTGCGGGGCCACGACGTTGACGAAGAGCGAGTTCTCGTCGAAGTTGCTCTTACGCTGCGGAGACGGAGAACCGAATGTTTCCGCCGGGCGGACTCCATCCCAGGCCTCTACAGCCTGTGGCGCGCGAAATCTCCAGGGGCCGATCGGGGGAGCAGCGTAGGGGATAGCCCGCCAAGTGCGCAGCCCTCGATCGACGCGACCGCGCACGACTCCGGAATCGAGAGTGATCTCGAGAGAGCTCGTCACGGTAGAGAGATGTCGGTGCCGTGGCTACGGTAACCGCTGTATCCGGCCCAGGCCAAGCGTTGTTCACGCCTCGGGTCGTTCTCGACGCGCACGATCTGATCGAAGATCATGGTCGGGCGCTGCTGTGCGTCGTACCGTGGCCACGATCCGCGCGGAACCCCGTGCTTGGCGAAGTGAAGCCAGTGTCCCTGAACGGATTCGGTGACTGCCCGCAATCCTCGCCGACCGCCGGGAAGAGTGAGACCGCGACCGATCACGGTGTCACCGATACCGAAGACCGCGAACATCTCGAATCCGTGAGTGGCGTCGAGGCCGAGCCAGCGCATCATCGTCGGAGCAAAGTCGAACCGGTAGGCGTACGTCGGCGCCGATTGCGCGTGAGCCTGCATCAACTCCACGGAAGGGTGCCAGAACGTGACGTCGCCGCCGACGTCGATCGCGGACTGCTCGTCCGGGTATCCGGGATAGGTTGCGAGGATGCGTTTTCCGGCCTCGGGATCGGTGAGGGCGAACATGGTGTCGATGCGCGACGGGTTGGTCGGGAGCGCGTCGAGCACCTTCGGGAACAGCGTTCCCTCCCGCCTGTTGGTTCCGATGATCATCGGAACCCGGTGTGCCGATCCTTCTTTGAAGGCATCCAAGGGCGCGCGCGGCAGGAAGTCGCCGTCGACGACCGGCCCGAAGGGATGTAGTCCGGGCGTGTTCGCCAGCACCTCGGCGCCGAGTTTGCTGCCCGCTCGGCCCAGTTCGACGGCTGTCGCCGAGGTCAAAGCTTTCGCGGGTGGTAGTCCGGAATTGAGAATCTCGACGAAACGTGCACCCCAGGCGTGCGATCGCTGTGTGCTCGAGACCAGGTCCGGAGCCGAACTCTCGGCGATGGCACCAGCGAAGAGCCCCTTGGCGGCCGGTGTAGCCATCAGGGTGGTGACGGCAGTGGCTCCGGCGGATTCACCGAAGATCGTGACTTTTTCGGGATCCCCACCGAAGGCGGCGATGTTGCGTTGCACCCACTGCAGGGCCGCGACTTGATCGCGAAGTCCGAGATTGGAGTCGAACACGCGCTCGGCGGTGGAGAACGGGCTGAAATCGAGGTACCCCAGAGCGCCGAGCCGGTAGTTGATCGAGACGTAGACTACGTTGCCGCGTTCGACGAGGGACACGCCGGAGTACAGGCCGGTGGCGGAGGTTCCGATGGTGTTCGCCCCGCCGTGGATGAAAACCATGACGGGGAGCGGCGTACTGCCGGTGTTCGCCGGAGCGAGTACGTTGAGTGTCAGGCAGTCCTCGCTACTGGGCTGGTACTTCCCTGGCGCGAGCAACAGCCCCTTCTTGTGTTGGACCGAGGCGTCGCCGAACCTGGTCGCGTCTCGTTCTCCGGTCCACGGCGTGACGGGCTGAGGCCGCGTCAGACGCAGCGTTCCGACCGGTGGCCGGGCGTAGGGAATTCCGCGCCAGGCACGAAGTTTTCCCACCCGGCGACCGCGCAGGGTGCCGTCGGCCGTGGTCACAAGTATGTCGGACGCCATGTCGCGACTATACGTACTTCGGGAGCGCGTCAGCGGCGAGCCTCCAGTAGTCGAAGCCAGACCTCACTGACCGTCGGATACGAGGGCACCGCATGCCAGAGAGTTTCCAACGGTACGGCGCCGACAACCGCGATTGTCGCCGCGTGCACCAGCTCCGATACTTCGGGTCCGGCAAAGGTGGCGCCGAGGATCACGTCGGTGGCCTTGTCGATCACCAACTTCGCGCGTCCCGAGTAGTCGTCGCGTAGCAGCGACGATCCCGCGACGGCGAGTTCGATCTCCACGACTTCGACGTCGTAGCCGTCGGCGCGAGCTGTCTTCTCGGTGCGCCCTACCCAGGCGATCTCGGGTGAGGTGAACACCACCTGGGGCACCTGTCCGTTGTCTGCCGAGGCCGTGTATCGAGGTCCCCGCAGTCCGCGACTCTCGGCCCGCGCGGCGATGACATCTCCGCAGACTCTCGCCTGATACTTGCCCATGTGAGTGAGGGGAGAACGACCGTTGATGTCGCCGACGGCGTAGAGCCATTCACCTTGGGCACAGAGGTGATCGTCGGTGGTGACGTACTTGCCGTCCTCGAGGCCGATGACGGACAAGCCGAGCTCGGCAGATGTCGGCCCGCGGCCCGCCGCGACGATGACCTCGTCGACCTCGATCAGACCGGAAGAGGTCTCGATGCTGACAGGTCCACCGTGGATGTGGCCCTCACCGGTGTCCTTGGCATCGGGTCGCGACACCGAGTTGACGGCGGTGCTCAGTCGAACGTCCACCCCGCGGGCGCCGAGTGCTTCGGCCACCATCGTTCCGGCAAACGGTTCCGCCGATTTCAACAGCGCATCGCCCCTCACGAGCAGTGTCACGTGAGCGCCGAACGACGACAACCACGTTGCGCACTCCGTAGCGACAACTCCGCCGCCGATGACCGCCACACGCGACGGAACTTCGTGCAGATTGGTCGCATCGCGAGAAGTCCACGGGAGTGCCTCTCGCAACCCCGGCGTCTTCGGGACAGTGGCAGTAGTGCCGGTCGCGAGTACAACGGCCTGGCGGGCGCGGAGTTTGCGGGTCCCGTCGACGGTCACGGCCCGCTCACCGTCGATCACCCCGTGGCCTCTGATCACGGTGATCCCGACTGAGGTGGCCCAGTCGACCTGGGACGAATCGTCGTGGTTGTGGGTGAACGAGTCACGCCGTTTCAGGACGGCCTCGACGTCGAGCGGTCCGGCTGGAATTCCCGGCAATGCCTCGGCCGCCTCGAGGACCTGCCCTGGACGCAACAGAGCCTTGCTGGGCATACAAGCCCAGTACGAGCATTCACCACCGACCAGCTCGTGTTCCACGATTGCGGCGGTGCGATTGCTTCCGGCGATGGCGTATGCAGCGGCGTTCTCGCCGGCGGGCCCACCGCCGATCACGATGACATCGAATTCGTCGGTCATGGCTCCACGGTATGCCGGATCGGTCCGAGTTCGCTCGGTTACTGCCGGGTACGAGAGCTCGATGGTGGCTACAGTTGCACCCATGACGCGGCAGAAGATTTTGATCACGGGTGCCAGTTCGGGTCTCGGGGAGGAGATGGCCAGGAGATTTGCCGCAGCAGGTCGCGACCTCGCACTGTGTGCCCGGCGGACCGATCGTCTCGACTCGCTGCGTGAGGAGTTGGTCGCGCAATACCCCTCGATCAGCGTCGCGGTACGCGAACTCGATGTGACCGAACACGATTCCGTCGTCCGAGTTTTCGGCGAGCTGCGCGACGAGTTGGGTGGCCTGGACCGAGTGATCGTGAACGCCGGACTCGGCAAGGGCGCGAAGATCGGCACCGGCAAAGCGCACGCCAATCTCGCAACAGCCCAGACGAATTTTGTCGGTGCGCTTTCGCAGTGTGAAGCGGCACTCGAGATCTTCCGCGCGCAGGACGCCGGACACCTGGTTCTCGTCTCCTCGATCAGCGCGGATCGAGGGCTACCCGGGCCAAAGGCGGCCTACTCGGCGAGCAAAGCCGGGGTAGCGGCTCTCGGTGAGGCGCTCAGTATCGAGTTGTCGCGCACACCTATTCGGGTCACCACCTTGTTGCCGGGGTTCATCAAGACCGACATGTCGGCCGGCGCGGGCGACGACGCGGCACTCATGGCGAGTTTGGACGAAGGCGTCAGCGCCATGGTCGACGCCATCGAGAAGGAAACCACTAGAGCGGCGCTACCCGGCCTCAAGTGGCAGGGAATAGATGCGGCCCTACGATTCCTGCCCAACTCCGTGACAGCGAGGTTCGTCTGATGAGCATCCACATTTCGAACGGTAAGCCCCGGGTAGTGATCGTCGGTGGCGGCTTCGGTGGGTTGTACGCGGCAAGACGACTCAAGAAGGCCGACGTCGAGGTGGTTCTGATCGACCGGGGAACCAGCCATGTCTTCCAGCCACTGCTTTACCAGTGCGCTACGGGTCTGCTCTCCGAAGGACAGATCGCAAGTCCGCTGCGTCATCTGCTCGAGGACAACAAGAACACGAACGTCGTGCTGGGCGAGGCGAAGTCGGTCGACGCGGACGCCGGGGTACTGACTGCCAGTCGTTTCGACGGTTCCACCTTCGAGCTGCCGTACGACTACCTGATCGTGGCGGCCGGAATGCGGCAGTCGTACCACGGTCAGGACGAGTTCATCAAATGGGCGCCCGGCATGAAAACGCTCGACGACGCTTTGGCCATCAGACGCAGTCTCATTGCCGCGTTCGAGATGGCGGAATCGCTCCCGACGGCGGAGGAGCGTCGACCGTGGCTGACCTTCGCCGTGGCGGGCGGTGGGCCGACCGGAGTCGAATTGGCCGGACAGATCCGTGAATTGGCAATGCACGCTCTGACCAACGAGTTTCGGTCCATCGACCCGGACGAAGCGCGGGTGCTGCTTTTCCACGGGGACGATCGTGTGTTGCCCTCGTTCAGTCGCAAACTTTCGGCCGCAGCCAAGCGCACTCTCGACGGGATCGGCGTCGAGACGCACCTCGGTGTACATGTCACCGATGTGTGCGAGACCAGCATCGAGACGACGGACAAGAAGACAAAAGAGAAGCGGCAGTACGAGACTCGGACGATTCTGTGGACCGCAGGCGTCGAAGCAGTGCCGTTCGCCGAGGCCCTGGCCACTGCGCTGGGTGTGAAGCAGGTCGGCGGTGGCCGCATCGAAGTGGAAGCCGATCTGACCGTCCCCGGCCACCCGAACGTCTACGTGGTGGGCGATCTCATGTCTCGGGACAAACTTGCCGGTGTCGCCGAGGTGGCGATGCAGGGCGGTCGGCACGCCGGGGCCCGGATCGCGGCAACCGTCGAGAACGGTGTACCCAACCGAAAACCATTCAAGTACCGCGATCTTGGAACTGCGGCCTACATTTCACGTCGCCATGCGTTGCTGCAGGCAGGGCCGGTCCAGTTGTCCGGGTTCATCGGGTGGGTGTCCTGGGGAATCATCCACATCGCGTTCCTCGCCGGGTTCCGCAACCGCGCCAGCACGGTGCTGAACTGGGGCGCGACCCTGGCGTCGAAAACCCGTCGGGAACGGGCAATCACGTACGGCGACCCCGAAACCGCTCGGCAGCCGTACAACTGAGGGCTACTCGGTCTTGAACACGGGGTTCCCGGCGGCGTCGATCATCCACCACAGGCTGCCGACGCTCTGCCCGAGCATGTCGCCGGGAACCTTGTCGTCGAGGTACCGATAAACGGGCTTGCCGTTGACAGTGATCTGGAAGGACCCCTCCGGCCCGTCGACGGTGCTGATGACAGCGTCGATTCCTTCGACGATGGGTGAGTCGGTGACCGAGGTGACCGCAGGCCAGTATCGAAGGCACGCTTCGTCACACGATCCGGCTTGTGAGTTCTCCTCGTCCGGGTTGTAGACGTAGACGGTCATGCCTTCGCCGTCGACGGCGATCGTCCCGAGCGGGGAGTCGGCGGTCTTCAGCAGGGGCGCATCAGCGGCAGCGGGTGGCGACAGCGACGTCGAAATGGCAGTGACGTTGTCTGCGCTGTCCCCGGAATCGAGGGCGTCGGGCGAGCAACCGGTGAGGACGAGGGCGGTACTCGCAACCGTCGCGAACAACCACTGTCTGCGCATGACGTCTCCGTTCTGGGCGGGAGTGCTCGGGGCAAGCAGTCGGGGATACCCGGTGAAGGCGAGCTGAAAACGCTGGTCGATTGTTGCCTCGACAATAGCTCTGTTACAGAGCTATTGTTACGTGTGGATGAATTCGGAGCAGATCTTGCGGACGACGTCCTGGAAACGCTCGGTCAATTGCGCCGGGGCACCAGGAAGGCGTCGGGGCGGCCGTTTGCAGAACGACCGCTCGGAGGAGCCCAGATCGAACTCGTCAGGCTGCTACGACGCAACCCGGGTCTGTCCGTGGCCGAGGCTGCCGGGCGATTGGGTGTTGCGGCAAACACGGTGTCCACCTTGGTTCGGCAGCTGGTCGACGAAGGAGTGATCGAACGCGTTGCCGACGAGTCCGATCGACGCGTCGCGCGATTGGTGCTCTCGGACGAGGCGCGCGCCCGCGTCGAAGTGTGGCGCGATCGCCGGAGCGTGATCGTCGGCCAGGCATTGTCGAGTTTGACCGAGGAAGACAGGGCGAGCATCGAGGCTGCGCTTCCGGCCCTGTCGCGATTGGCGAGCGCTCTGGCAGCAGCCGGATCAGAAGGCGAGGGGCAGTGAGATGCTGACACAGTGGTGGAAGAGCCGAGCGGCAGGTTCACCTGACCCCGGCGCACACGCGGTCGAGATCGACTCGGTGACATACAAGTTCGGTGATCACCGTGCGGTGGACAACCTGAGTCTGGTTGTCAACGCGGGGGAGTGCTTCGGCCTGCTCGGTCCCAACGGTGCAGGAAAGACGACGACGATCAGATTGCTCAACACGTTACTTCCTCTGCCAGACGGTGACATTCGAATTCTCGGTCGCTCCGTTCGTACCGAAGCGATGGCGATTCGGCGCTACCTCGGGTACGTGCCACAACAGCTCTCGATCGAAAGCGCATTGACCGCACGCGAGAACGTGACCTGGTTCGCGCGCCTGTACGACGTTCCGCGGTCCGAACGACGCGAGCGCGTCGACCAAGCGCTCGAGATGGTGGATCTGCTCGATGCAGGTGATCGTCTCGCGTCGAGTTTCTCCGGCGGTATGGTGCGAAGGCTCGAACTTGCGCAGGCACTGGTGAACCGACCGTCGCTGCTGGTACTCGACGAACCGACGGTGGGGCTGGATCCCATTGCCCGCGAATCCGTCTGGCAGCGCGTGACGGAGATGCAGAAGCAGTACGGCATGACTGTCCTGCTCACCACGCACTACATGGAAGAAGCCGAGGAGCTCTGTGATCGTGTTGCGTTGATGCATCACGGTGAACTTCGTGCAGTGGGCGAGCCGAGCGCGTTGGCCGCCGAACTGGGGCCGGAGTCCACCCTCGAAGACGTGTTCCGTCATTACACCGGCGACGACCTCACCGGCGACAAGTCAGGAGGTCTCCGCGATGTCCGCACTGCCCGTCGCACAGCGCGCCGCTTGGGCTGATCCCACTACCAACGGCTTTGCCCGATTGCTCTCGAGAATCTACACATTCTGCCTCGTGGAAGTTCAGAAGTTGCGGCACGACCGATCTGAATTGGTCACGCGCGCAATCCAGCCGATCCTCTGGTTGGTGATCTTCGGTCAGACGTTCAGTCATATCCGAGCGATCCCGACTGGCGACGTACCGTATCTCGACTTTCTCGCGCCGGGCATCATTGCGCAGTCCGCTCTTTTTGTTGCGATCTTCTACGGAATCCAGATCATCTGGGAGCGTGACGCAGGAGTCCTCACCAAGTTGATGGTCACACCGACGCCGCGCGCTGCATTGGTGACCGGTAAGGCATTCGCCGCCGGGATCCGCGCGGTAGCCCAGGCCGTGGTCGTAGTCGTCGTGGCGGCACTGCTGGGCGTGAGCATGACGTGGAATCCGATCAAGCTGCTCGGCGTCGTGGCCGTCGTTGTCCTCGGCTCCGCGTTCTTCGCCTGTCTGTCGGTTGCGATCGCGGGGATCGTGCTCAAACGAGATCGATTGATGGGCATCGGGCAGGCAATCACCATGCCACTGTTCTTTGCGTCCAATGCGCTCTACCCGGTCGAACTCATGCCGACGTGGGTTCAGTGGCTCAGCCGCATCAACCCGCTGAGCTACGAGGTGTCGGCACTGCGCGGTCTGCTGATCGGAATGCCGACCAACTACCTCGTCGACTTCGGCGTGCTGATCGGGGCGGCGCTGCTCGGAATCGTCACCGCCTCGGCACTATTGGGCCGGTTGACTCGCTGATAGTCACGCTGGATCAGTCACGAGTGAACGGTGGGGTGTACGTGCTGCAATCCGGAGGTACAGCCGGGAGTCCTTCGGACGAGCGAAGTTTCTCCGCAATCGACGAGAGCAAATCCTGCGATTCAGGGGAGAGATCGACCGCTTTTATGGCCAGAGAACGCAATTCGCTGTCGTGGAACTCTTCGACAACCGAACGGTCTTCTTCCGGAATCAGTTCGGGATCCTGCCGAGGCGTCGGACCGAAGAAGTACTCTGCTGCTACGCCGAAGTAATCGGCCAATGCCAAAACGACTTGCTCCGACGGATTTGTGCGCACACCGCTCCGGAGCTGAGAGAGGTACGGTGTCGAAATCTTGCATCCGCGTTGTGAAAGGGCTTCCACAACTTGTGCGTTGGTGAGTCTCGGTGCTGTGGCCGGGTACAAGGCGTTCAAGCGGTCCTTGAATGAATCGGTCACAATTCCTCCCTCGAGCGTGACCCAGCGTCACAGCTACTTCGCAGTTTTCACATAGTAGACGACACGGTTATTCTGGACTCCGGTCGAAAGTCCTTTCACCTGCGGATATTTGGCGCCGAGAGATTCCAAAGACTTTGTAAAGTATGTGATTTACGCCGCGTACTGACCGTTCGTTTTGCCAAGGTGTGCGGCGGTAGCGTATAAGCCAAACGGCGGTGGTTACGCCATTGTGCTGCAGGTTCTTTCAGCCGGTCCTATCCATTTCGAGTCGATGCATTCCTGCTTGGTCTGTAACGTGCAGGAGCTGCTGGCGGGCGCACGGCGTCACTCTCTGCGGCGGTTGGCGCGCCGCGTGTTCGGAACTCCGTCCCGGTGCTCTGCTCGACTCTCGCGCGTAGTGACGAAGCGTATTTTTTGCGGTCGAGAGTGAGCGGTCGGGTGCGTCCACCTGTCGAAAGTGACGCGCTCCGAAAGCGGCCGATTGGTATGTCATCGACGTTGGAACACAGTGCTTCTCGTCGTTCGCCACTATCTCGTGCGGTGATATCGGCGCCGCTCGGACGTGTTGCTGCGGCACACCGGGCTCGAGGAGCAGCATCCCCGCTGGACACGTCGAGCGTCGCCTCTGCGTCTTTCTGATCGGAATTGCCTGCTGCACCAGTAGTAGTCGACGTCCGTCGTAGTCGGGTGCCCGTCAGCGCCATTCGGAGGACTACGCGCCTTGCCCACGGAGAGCGACAGTCCGGGCGGCAATTCTGTCGCACAGATCCAGCCGGTGGTGCCGTGCCGCGATGCTCAGCCTGCAGCATGTGGGCCTCGGCCTCGGAAACGCATTATGGCACGGGGCTTGCTGACCGGCGCATACTGGTTACAACACGGTGTTCGAAGGGCAGGACTGACATGGTCAGTGTCGAGAAGTGGGCGATGTGGGATTCCGCCGTGGAGGTGGATGTCACCGAGGGCGCTGCGCTGCCCACTGCGCACGCGTTGATCGCATCTGCCATCGACGAAACCGAGGCGGTGTGCGACCTTCGCCGGGGCGACGCCGAGATTCACGCCGTCAACCTCGCTCAGGGAACTCCGGTCAAAGTGACTCGGCGCATGTCTGCTCTCTTGCGATCGGCGCTGTGGGCGGCCCGTATGACCGGTGGGGCGGTCAATCCGCTTGCCGACAATTTCTCCGAGGACGAATCCATCCCTCCGGTGCACCCGACCCCGACGTTCGAGGACGTACAGCTCGACGGAGACGTGGTGTACGCACCGTGGGGTGCGTCGTTCGACATCACCGGAGTTGCCAAGGCGGACACCGTCGATCGCGCCGCGCAGATCGTCGCCGCCGAATTACAATGTGGCGTTGCCGTGCGGATCGGTGACGTGATCGCCACGGCCGGCCACGCGCCGGCCGGTGGCTGGCAGATTCCGGTGCCGGGCAGCGAGGAAGTCGAACTGGTCAACGGAACTGCGATGGCGACGGCGCGGGCGGGAGAGCTGCCCTCCTGGGAGCCGAACCAGGAGCGGCCCTCCACGGAGTGGGCACAGGTCTCGGTGATTGCTGACGACGCGGTGTGGGCGTACGCCGCGAGCGAAGCAGCGTTGATCCGGGGGATCAGTGCGATCAAATGGGTTGAACAGCAAGAGCTTCGCGCTCGGCTCGTCGACCGATCCGGACGCGTGTACACAACGGAAAGCTGGTTCGGCCCGGCAGCCGCGTGAATTCAGGTTCGCCGCGTGACGTCAGGCCCGTCCGCGCTCTGTGCGGTACCAGTGCACCAGTGCGTCGGTTGACGTGTCGCCGAGGTCGCCGGGTGCCTCTTCGGAAGAGAGCGCAGGCCCCAGTTCCAGGGCCTGTGTCTTGCCGAGTTCGACGCCCCACTGATCGAACGGATTGACACCCCACACAGCACCTTCGACGAAGACCTGATGCTCGTAGAGAGCGATCAGCTGACCGACGACCGATGGGGTCAGCTCCTTCGCCAAGATGGTGCTCGAAGGCCGGTTGCCTGGCATGACCTTGTGCGGAACCAACTCCGGTGCCGTGCCCTCTGCCGCGATCTCTTCTGCCGTTTTGCCGAACGCGAGAACCTTTGTCTGAGCGAAGAAGTTACTCATGAGCAGATCGTGCATGGATCCGGTGCCGTCCGCCGTCGGCAGGTCGTCGGTGGATTCCGCGAAGCCGATGAAATCGGCGGGCACGAGCCATGTGCCCTGATGCAGGAGCTGATAGAACGCGTGCTGGCCGTTGGTTCCCGGCTCGCCCCAGAAGATTTCACCGGTGGACGTGGTCACCGGTGAGCCATCAGCGCGCACCGACTTGCCGTTGGACTCCATGGTCAGCTGCTGCAGGTAGGCAGGAAAGCGCAACAAGTCGTTGGAATAGGGCAGCACCGCGCGCGACTGAGCACCGAAGAAGTTCGAGTACCAGAGCCCGATGAGGCCGAGGAGGACCGGTGCGTTCTGCTCGAGCGGTTGGTTTCGGAAGTGCGTGTCGATCTGGTGGAATCCGTCGAGGAACTCCGCAAAACGAACGGGTCCGACGGCGCACATGACCGACAAGCCGATCGCCGAGTCGACGGAGTAGCGCCCGCCGACCCAATCCCAGAACCCGAACATGTTCGCGGTGTCGATGCCGAACTCCGCCACGCGGTCGCCGTGGGTGGAGACTGCGACGAAGTGCTTGGCTACGGCCGAGACGTCCTCGCTGCCCAGACCGGCGAACAGCCAACGCTTTGCCGCCGTCGCGTTGGTGAGCGTCTCGAGGGTGGAGAATGTCTTGGATGCGACGATGAAGAGCGTCGTCTCCGGATCGAGGTCGTCGAGCTGCCCGACCAGGTCGACCGGGTCGATGTTGGAGACGAACCGGACGCTGATTCCGGCATCGGCGTAGTGCCGCAGTGCACGGTAGACCATCACCGGCCCGAGGTCGGAACCGCCGATGCCGATGTTGACGACGGTGCGGATGCGCTTGCCGGTAGCTCCGGTCCACTCGCCACTGCGCACACGATCAGCGAAAGCGCCCATCGCGTCCAGAACTTCGTGAACGTCCGTCACGACGTCTTGACCGTCGACGGTCAGATCAGAACCCTTGGGCAGACGCAGCGCAGTGTGCAGTACGGCGCGGTCTTCCGAAGTGTTGATGTGATCGCCCGCGAACATCGCGTCGCGTCGTGCCTCGACGCCGGCCTCGCGGGCCAGGTCGACGAGCAGCGTGAGAGTCTCGCGGCTGACGCGATGCTTGCTGTAGTCGATGTGAAGATCACCGGCGTCGATCGTCAACTCGCGCCCGCGGGCGGGATCGTCCTGGAAGAGTTCTCGCAGGTGAACGCCTTCGATGTCGGCGTAATGAGCGCGCAGTTTCTGCCAGGCTGAGGTTCCGGTGATATCAGTGCTCACGATCATCGACTTTAGTGGCACAGGCTGGAAACTTCCTCGCGAGTCTTACTCGCCAGCAGACGTACGCGCCGGCGGCGAGCATCATGGAACCCATGGACACATTCGAATTCATTCGATCAGTTCCCACCCAGTTGTTCGTCGGCGGCCGGTTCGTGCCCGCGGAGGACAACGCGACATTTTCGGTATCGGATCCGGCGACCGGGAAATCGTTGACCGACGTCGCCGATGCGAGCCCGGCGGATGCGTTGCGCGCGCTGGACGAAGCCGTGGCGGTTTCGTCGACGTGGGCGAGCACTCCTGCACGTGAGCGCGGAGAAATCCTGCGAGCCGTCTACGAGAAGATCACCGAGCGCGCCGAGGATGTGGCGCTGCTGATGACTCTCGAGATGGGCAAGGCACTCGCCGAGAGCCGTGCCGAGGTCAAGTACGGCGCCGAGTTCTTCCGGTGGTTCAGCGAGGAGGCCGTTCGGATCGGCGGACGCTACACGCCGGCACCGGCGGGCAACGGCCGGATCCTCGTCACGAAGGCACCGGTCGGACCATGTCTGGCCATCACACCGTGGAACTTCCCGTTGGCGATGGGTACCCGCAAGATCGGACCGGCGTTGGCTGCCGGCTGCACGATCATCGTCAAGCCCGCCTCGGAGACCCCGTTGACGATGCTGCTGCTCGCTCAGCTCATGGCCGAAGCAGGGCTGCCCGACGGAGTCCTGTCGGTGTTGCCGACATCGAAATCCGGTGAAGTGACCGGCCCACTCATCGACGACCCTCGACTACGCAAGCTCACCTTCACCGGGTCGACCGGCGTCGGCAAGATGCTGGTGGAGAAGTCCGCGAAGCGGTTGCTGCGTACGTCGATGGAATTGGGTGGCAACGCACCCTTCGTCGTGTTCGACGACGCCGACGTCGACAAGGCAGTCGAGGGTGCGGTACTCGCCAAGCTTCGCAACGGTGGCGAAGCATGCACCGCCGCCAACCGGTTCCATGTCGCCAACGCCGTGCGTGAAGAGTTCACGACCAAGCTGACCGAGAAGATGGCGACTTTCACCATGGGACCCGGTACCGACCCGGAGACGAAGCTCGGCCCGCTGATCAATCAGAACCAACTCGACACGGTCGCAGAATTGGTTGCAGATGCGGTGGATGCCGGGGCGAAGGTGCGGCTCGGCGGCGAAGCGCCAGGTGGTGAGGGATACTTCTATCCAGCCACGGTGTTGGCCGACGTTCCGGCGAGCGCACGGATCCTGAAAGAAGAGGTCTTCGGGCCCGTCGCCGCGATCACCGGCTTCGACACCGAAGCCGAAGGCATCGCAGCCGCCAACGACACGGAGTTCGGCCTGGCCGCATACATCTTCACGAGGGATCTCGACCGTGCGCTTCGCGTTTCCGACGCACTGGAATCAGGAATGATCGGCGTCAACCGCGGAGTGATCTCGGACGCGGCAGCGCCGTTCGGTGGTGTGAAGGAATCCGGATTCGGCCGCGAGGGCGGGACCGAGGGGATCGAGGAATACCTGAATACGAAGTACGTCGCGCTCGAGAGCTGATACTTACGCGAACGGCCACATCGGGACTGCCAGAGGCATCCGATGTGGCCGTTCGCGAGTGAACAGGGCGTGCGCTAGTGGCCCAGGCGTCCGCGGCCCAGGCGCAGGAGCAGCATCGCGAGAGTGTGGCCTTCCTGACCCAGCTCGTTGAACCGTTCGAGGACCTTCATCTCTCGGCTGTGCACCAGACGCGGACCACCCGATGCCATCCGGGTACGGCCGATGATCTGGGAGACCTCGGAGCGGCGTTTGATGGCCGCGAGGATCTCGGCGTCGAGCCGGTCGATTTCTTTCCGGAGTTCGTCGATCTCGGCCTCGCTCTGGGGGACCTCGACGTCGGTCGGAACAGTTTTCACAGTATCGACAGTATTTACAGTATTTCCATTGGGGGCTGCAGCCTGGGTGCTCATTGCTATTCGTCTCCTCTTCCTACTGCGTGGATCGTGCTCTCGGCTCGGGTCGTTACCGATCCAGGCACACTGACGAAAATGCCCCGGATCCGATTCGGACCAGGGGCGGGTGAGCTGTTCAGATCACGTGCACCGAGGTCCGGGGCACGTAAAGTAACGCCACAGCGGGCCGACGGGGTCGGCCGTGTTGTCGCGAACGGAAATGCTGAACATAGCGTCCAGTTTGCCATGCTCGACACAGGTAATCCAAGTGCCTCTACCAGCAGGTGGACGCACTGACGACCGTGTCGGTGGACGCCGGTAGCGTGGACAGGCGATGAACACGTACCCAGCACTCGGTGAGCACGACGGACATTCCCAGCACGACGGGGGCGGCGCGCGGGGACACGACGCGGGTTCGGACGCCCTCCTCGAGGGTCTCAACCCGCAACAGCGCGAGGCCGTGGTCCATGCCGGTTCGCCGTTGCTGATCGTCGCGGGCGCCGGCTCGGGCAAGACGGCAGTGCTGACGCGTCGCATCGCCTATCTGCTGGCCGAACGGGGTGTCACCCCCGGTCAGATCCTGGCCATCACGTTCACCAACAAGGCTGCGGCCGAGATGCGCGAGCGTGTGGCAGCTCTTGTCGGACCGCGTGCCAACGCTATGTGGGTATCGACGTTCCACTCGAGTTGCGTGCGCATCCTGCGAGCGCAGGCGGCGCTCCTGCCCGGTTTGAACTCCAATTTCTCGATCTACGATTCCGACGATTCGCGTCGACTGCTGACGATGATCTCGAAGGACCTCGAGCTCGACACCAAACGATTCTCCGCGCGGCTACTCGCCACTCACATCTCCAACCTGAAGAACGAACTCGTCGGACCGGAAGAGGCGGTTGTCGCAGCCGATCAGGATCCGGCCGAACTGCCGCGACTGATCGCCAAGGTCTACGGCCACTACCAACAGCGGCTGCGTGCTGCGAACGCACTCGACTTCGACGATCTCATCGGTGAGACCGTTGCGCTTTTGCAGGCGTTTCCCCAGATCGCCGAGTACTACCGCCGCCGCTTCCGTCACGTGCTCGTCGACGAGTACCAGGACACCAACCATGCGCAGTACATGCTTGTGCGTGAACTGGTCGGCGGAGCCGGAGAGTCCGACCATGCCGTTGCCCCGGCCGAATTGTGCGTCGTCGGTGACGCCGATCAGTCGATCTACGCATTCCGCGGAGCCACGATCCGCAACATCGAAGAGTTCGAACGCGACTACCCGGACGCTCGGACCATCCTCCTCGAACAGAACTACCGTTCGACGCAGAACATTCTGTCTGCGGCCAACTCCGTGATCTCCAAGAACACCGGTCGACGAGAAAAGCGTCTGTGGACCGATTCGGGTGAAGGCGAACTGATCGTCGGCTACGTTGCAGACAACGAGCACGACGAAGCATCGTTTGTCGCCTCGGAGATCGATCGGCTGGTGGACCAGGGCGACACCAAGTTCGCCGACATCGCGGTGTTCTACCGGACCAACAACTCCTCACGTGCGCTCGAGGAGATCTTCATCCGACTCGGCGTGCCGTACAAGGTAGTCGGCGGCGTTCGCTTCTACGAGCGCAAGGAAGTTCGGGACATCGTCGCGTACCTGCGCGTCCTCGCCAACGAAGACGACACCGTGAGCTTGCGACGCATCCTCAACACGCCACGACGCGGTATCGGTGATCGAGCCGAAGCCTGCGTCGCCGTGCACTCCGAGCACCGCAACATCAGCTTCGCCGCCGCTCTCCGTGACGGCGCGGAAGGTAAAGTGGCGCTGCTCAATACGCGGTCACAGAAGGCCATCGCGTCGTTCCTCGAGATGATGGACGGGCTGCGGGCCCTGCTGCCGACAGCGGCCGCCGACGAGGACGAACCCTTCGAGCTCGGTGACATCGGTGAGGTTGCCGAGGCGGTGCTCGAGCGAACCGGCTACCGCGCCGAGCTTGCGGCGAGCAGCGATCCGCAGGACGGCGCGCGACTCGACAACCTGAACGAGCTCGTCAGTGTGGCAAGGGAATTCAGTTCCGACGCACGAAACGCGGCCGGGCTGATCGATCCAGACGACGAGGAAACCGCAGCAATGCGTGAAGGCGAACCCGATCCGGGTTCGCTTGCCGCCTTCCTCGAACGGGTGTCACTTGTCGCCGACGCCGATCAGCTGCCGGACTCCGACGACGGCGTCGTGACCATGATGACGCTTCATACCGCCAAGGGCCTCGAGTTCCCGGTCGTCTTCGTCACCGGTTGGGAGGACGGGCAGTTCCCGCACATGCGCGCCCTCGGGGATCCGGCAGAGCTGTCCGAAGAGCGTCGTCTCGCCTACGTCGGCATCACCCGTGCCAGGCAGCGCCTGTACCTGACGCGCGCGATCATGCGTTCGGCTTGGGGGCAACCGATCCAGAACCCGGCGTCACGATTCATCCAGGAGATCCCGGAGGACCTGATCAACTGGCGCCGTGAGGATCCGGGCACCGGTGGCGGATTCGGAAGCGGCAGGCCCGGTTACGGCAGTGGAAG
Organism: Rhodococcus sp. KBW08; assembly: GCF_003852455.1. Lineage (NCBI taxonomy): Bacteria > Bacillati > Actinomycetota > Actinomycetes > Mycobacteriales > Nocardiaceae > Rhodococcus > Rhodococcus sp. KBW08. Next base: position 78,631 of record NZ_QAJJ01000009.1, on the reverse strand, counting down.
CCGCTACGGTAGCCAGGGCGGCCAGGGATACGGTGGCGGGCAGAACTACGGGGGAGGGTCCGGCAAGGCCGCGTCGACTCCCAGTTTCGGTGCCGCGCGTGGCCGCAACAACGTTCTGGTCCTCGCCACGGGTGACCGCGTCAGCCACGACAAGTACGGTCTGGGCACCGTGTTGGAAACCAAGGGCACCGGACCCACCGCGACGGTCACCATCGACTTCGGTAGTGCGGGCAAGGTGCGGTTGATGCTCATCGGCGGTGTGCCGATGGTCAAGCTGTAAAAGACGGGCAAAAAACTTCCGGCCCGTACCTGGAAAGGTGCGGGCCGGAAGTTTTTTGCTCAGAAGCGTTGGGCGTGCGATCAGTCCTGCTCGACGCCGAGGCTGATGCCGCGTGAGGCAAGCCAAGGGAGGGGATCGATTTTGTTCTCGCCGGCGAGGTGAACCTCGAAGTGAAGGTGCGGGCCGGTGGAGAAGCCGCGGTTGCCGACAGTGGCGATCTGGTCTCCGGCCATGACCTGCTGACCGACGGTGACGGTGGACGTGTCGATGTGGCCGTAGACGGTGATCGTTCCGTCTGCGTGCTGCAGGCGGACCCACATGCCGAATCCGGAAGCCGGACCTGAATCGATGACCTTGCCGTCGGCGACTGCGACGATGGGCGTCCCGATCGGGGCGGCGATGTCGACGCCGGCGTGCAGGGTGCCCCAGCGGGTGCCGAAGTTGGACGTGAACGTGCCGACTGCCGGCAGGACGAACAGCGGGCGTCGGGCAGCGGCTTCGCGTGCTGCGCGCTCGTCACTGAAACGCTGGCCCTTAGCAAGCAGGTTGCTGAACTGGGAGAGGTCGGTCGGTGCTGCGACGTTGAGGACCTGGGGAGCGTCGGCTTCGGTGGTGGCTGCCGTGGAGGTGGCCGGAGCGAACTGAGCGGCCTGAGGTTCTGCGGTGGTGCCGATCGCGGAGGACTCGTTGGCGAGTGCAACTTCCGAGTGGTCGGCGGCGGAAGAGGAACCGTCGTTGACAACTGCCTGGCCCGCAGCGACAACTGCGCCGGCTGCAACTGCCAGAACGGCGGCACGGCCCTTGAGAGCAGAGGGAGGGGTGGGGAGTCGGTGAGCACCGCTGCGGCGAACCGGAGATTCGACATCGACTGTCGGTGCGGAGGAGGCGTAAGTGGGGGTGCTGATCACGTCGGACTCGACGAACTCGTGAGAGTCGGAATCGGACGACGTGGAGGATGAATTTCGAGTGAACATATCGGTAGAGATCTCAGAACTTTTGGTCTCGGTGTAACGCCTGGCCGAGTGCGTTGGATAAGTGGTCGTGACCTCGTCTGGAGCTGAGTTCGAGAACCTACTAGCGGTGAACTGGCTGCGGTGATGCATATGCCGGTTCTCTCCTCGAGTTCGTGATCAGCCCGTGACTTAGACCGACTGACGGTAACGAAATGATTGCGATGGGTGCAAGCCGTAGCGGAAACCTGTCCGATTATGTGACGTGCCTCACAGCTTGACCTGGGAATATGTCGATCCGGGCAAAACGGACGAATCATCTCGTTTCGTGATCACGCGTGTCACAACCGGATCACCGGTCCATTCAGGCACTACCGTCGATCGAGTGTCCACAACACCTGGAACTACGTCGCAGGCGCGTATCGACGACCCCCGAGTGAAGTCCGGGGCGCCCCTCGCGGCGGTCATCGGACTGCTCGGTGCCGTCGGAGTGGCGGCCAGTCCCGTCGTCGGAGTCGGGAGTGGCCGCGGGGTCGACACGACGGGCGCTGTCACTTCTGCGGCGCTCTTCGCAGCCGTCTGCACCATCGTCGCGCCCCTGGTGGCACTACTCGTTTCGGGCCGCAGACCCGCCATGGCAGGTGGACTCCTGGCCGGGATAGGTGCGGTGTCGCTCGGCGCGGCGATCCTCGACGTTCAGTTGTTCGTCGACGCAATCGATGCAAACCGCTTGGACCTTTTCCGTCCGATTTCGGCGGGTTCGATCGACGCGGGGCCCGGTGCTTATCTCGCGCTTGCGGGCCACGGACTCCTTGTGGCGGCCGGTGTTCTCGGGCTCATGGTCGTCCATCGTGAATCGGAACGAGACGGATACGGCAGTGCTCGCGCCGCAGAATTCGACGGGCGATCGGTTGGCGGGCGGATCGGCGGATGGCCGACTGCGCTGCTGATATTGGCTGCAGTGGTGTTCGTGCTCTCACTGTTCGGTCCTTCCTTCAGTTCGCAGGATCCGATCTTCCTGGTCAAACCACTCGTCGACTCGGCGTCGGCCACGGCTGTCGGTACAGGACTGGTCGGCGTCGCGGTACTCGTTGCGGTCGCAGCGGCATTGACGTCCATCTCGCTGCCGGTTGGCAGCGGCGCCCTGATCGGTGTCGGTCTGGGCGCACTCGCAGTCAGTGGAACCAGGGTGATGGCTGGGTTCGCAGCCGGCGATCGGATCGGCGTCGGTTCGGGATCCGTGGTCGGGGCACTGGCCGCAGTGGTCATCGTCGTGATCGGAGTTTCAGCGCCTTACCTCGCATCCAGACGTGAAACAGGTGCGATTCCCGCTGAAAGTGTGGTCCGCGCGCCTACGAAGACAACAAAGGGTGCGCTCAAAGCAGCGATGGTGGCGCAGTCCCGGGCGGCGCAGGCGCGGGTCGACAGACTTCACCGCGTTGCCGGCGCCGCCGCAATCATCACGGCGGCTGTTGCGGGCGTCGGCTCGGCTTTGCCTGTCCTGTCGTTGCCGGAGGGAATCCCGGAGCCGTCGATGCTGTCGTCTCGACTGGTTCTGCTCGCCGCTGCCGTATTGCTTCTCGCCGGGCTGGGCCTTTTCGCCCCGGGCCGCGCCACCGTAGTGCGTCCGGCCGTCGGAGTGTTGTGGACGACGGTCGTGATGGGAGTCGCCGCGGTCATGCAGTCGGCGGTCATCGCGACCGACGTGCCGGGAGTCGGGTTGGGGATCGGTGCCTTCGTACTCTGCGGCGCGGCTTTCCTCGCTGCGGCGACGGGACTGCTCGTCTGGCTCGCGGGAAGCGCCGAGCGCGAGGACGTCGACACGTCGGTGGACGGCGGTTCGAGAGGGCTGGTGCTTCTCGTCGGTGGGATCGGCGCCGTCGCCGTCCTGATCGGAACCGCGCTCCCCCTCTATCAGGGTGACACCTACACAGCGGCCTCAGTTCTGGAGTGGCCGTGGGGAATTGACGTCTGGGGTCAATTGCTCGTCGGCGTCACCGTCGTGATCGCCGCCGTGATCGCAGCGTCCGCGCGGCCGTCGCGGGGCGCGGCATTGCTGATCGGATCTGCCGTGGCAGCGCTGGTGTACGTCAGTGAGTGGCCGCTCACGTCATCGCGCATATCGGACGCAACCGTGGGGGTGGGTGCGATCACAGCGGCCACGGGCATAGTGTTGCTTCTCGTTGCAGCGTTCTCGAGCGCAAGAATCAGTGAGACTGATGCTTGACAAATTCGGTGTGGCCACCTTGCCGATTCGGTGAGGCGCGCCTCATCGGGCATTTGCGCGTGACTTGGGCCACATAGCATCAATGCGGGCGCAAACCGAACGCGGCAACTGGTTAAAGTCCAGAACAGACCCGCTCCTACCCCTCGAGCGGGTGACAACGCAGACGAGACGGTGAGCAGATGGATCTCTTCGAATACCAGGCGAAGGAACTCTTCGCCAAGCACGGAGTGCCGACTTCGGCTGGACGTGTTACAGACACAGTCGCCGGCGCACGCGAGATTGCCGAAGAAATCGGTAAGCCCGTGATGGTGAAGGCACAGGTCAAGGTAGGCGGCCGCGGCAAGGCCGGTGGCGTCAAGTACTCGCCCGACGTGGATGCCGCAGTGGCGAACGCCGAGGCAATCCTGGGCCTGGACATCAAGGGCCATGTCGTCAAGAAGCTGCTGGTCGCAGAGGCAAGTGACATTGCCGAGGAGTACTACATCTCCTTCCTGCTCGACCGCACCAACCGCACCTACCTGGCCATGTGCTCGGTAGAGGGTGGCGTCGAGATCGAGGTCACCGCCGAGGAGAACCCCGACGCTCTCGCCAAGATCCCCGTCGACGCAGTCAAGGGCGTCGACCTCGCGTTCGCGCGCAGCATCGCCGAGGCAGGAAAGCTGCCCGCAGAGGTGCTCGACGCAGCGGCCGTGACGATCCAGAAGCTGTGGGAGGTCTTCATCGGCGAAGACGCACTCCTCGTCGAGGTCAACCCCCTCGTTCGTACGCCTGACGATCAGATCCTTGCCCTCGACGGCAAGGTCACCCTCGACGAGAACGCAGCGTTCCGTCAGCCCGGCCACGAGGCATTCGAGGATCGCGACGCTACCGATCCCCTCGAGCTCAAGGCCAAGGAAAACGACCTCAACTACGTCAAGCTCGACGGTGAGGTCGGAATCATCGGCAACGGCGCAGGCCTGGTCATGTCCACCCTGGACGTCGTCGCATACGCCGGCGAGAACCACGGTGGCGTCAAGCCCGCCAACTTCCTCGACATCGGCGGCGGAGCTTCCGCTGCAGTCATGGCTGCCGGCCTGGATGTCATCCTCAACGACGCACAGGTCAAGAGCGTGTTCGTCAACGTCTTCGGCGGCATCACCGCGTGTGACGCAGTTGCCAACGGCATCGTCGGCGCACTGAAGACCCTGGGCGACGAGGCCAACAAGCCGCTCGTCGTTCGCCTGGACGGAAACAACGTCGAAGAGGGTCGTCGTATCCTCGCCGAGGCCAACCACCCGCTGGTCACGGTCGTCGCAACCATGGACGAGGCCGCCGACAAGGCCGCCGAACTCGCTCACGCAGCGAAGTAAGGGACTCACAGAACAATGGCAATCTTCCTCACCAAGGATTCAAAGGTCATCGTCCAGGGCATCACCGGCGGCGAGGGCACCAAGCACACCGCTCTGATGCTCAAGGCCGGCACCCAGGTCGTCGGCGGCGTCAACGCTCGCAAGGCCGGCACCACGGTCTCGCACGTTGCTGCTGACGGTTCCCCTGTCGAGCTCCCCGTCTTCGCGACGGTCGAAGAGGCAATCAAGGAGACCGGCGCAGACGTCTCCATCGCATTCGTTCCCCCGGCCTTCTCGAAGGACGCCATCGTCGAGGCCATCGACGCGGAGATCCCGCTCCTCGTGGTCATCACCGAGGGCATCCCGGTTCAGGACTCCGCTTACGCTTGGGCGTACAACGAGTCCAAGGGCAAGAAGACGCGCATCATCGGACCGAACTGCCCCGGCATCATCACCCCGGGCGAGGCCCTCGTCGGCATCACGCCCGCCAACATTGCAGGCACCGGCCCCATCGGCCTGGTCTCCAAGTCGGGCACCCTGACCTACCAGATGATGTACGAACTCCGTGACTTCGGCTTCTCCACCGCCATCGGCATCGGCGGCGACCCGGTCATCGGAACCACCCACATCGACGCTATCGAGGCGTTCGAGAAGGATCCCGAGACCAAGGTCATCGTGATGATCGGTGAGATCGGTGGCGACGCGGAAGAGCGTGCAGCCGACTACATCAAGGCCAACGTCACCAAGCCCGTCGTCGGCTACGTGGCTGGCTTCACCGCTCCCGAAGGCAAGACCATGGGCCACGCAGGCGCCATCGTCTCCGGTTCCTCGGGAACGGCTCAGGCCAAGCAGGAAGCTCTCGAAGCTGCAGGCGTGAAGGTCGGCAAGACGCCGTCCGCCACCGCTGCTCTCGCTCGCGAGATTCTTCAGTCCCTGTAAGGGGCTTCGCCCCCGTGCGTGGTTAGGGAGTCTCCGGACTCCTTAACCACGCACAGTGGTATCGACCCACATCGACCCGGCAGGTTCCAACTGCCCGGCACCGGATGTGATGGATGCGACGATCGAGTCGAGGTCGTCGGCGTCACCGGCGGCGAGCGTCATCACCGCCTTCGCTCCATACGTGGTTCCGAGCACCGAGACGCCCCGCGCTCTCAGCTCCGATTCCACCCGACCGGCCTCCGAGTGCCGGATCGCCAAAGTGCGCAGGACCTTCCTCTCCCTGGCCACAAGCTCGGCCGAATCGAGAGCAACCGAAACGGCTCCGGAATACGCGCGGACCAATCCACCGGCGCCGAGCTTGATTCCGCCGAAGTAGCGCGTGACGACAACAATCACATCGACCAGATCTCGAGACTTGAGAACCTGAAGCATCGGCACTCCCGCAGTCCCGCCTGGTTCGCCGTCGTCGTGTGCACGCTCGACGCGTGAGTTCGCCTCGTATCCGATCACGAAAGCCGAACAATGATGGCGCGCATCGGGATACAGCGACTTCTGCTCAGCGACGAACTCCGTGGCGGCTTCGGCGTCGTCTACTCGGCGAAGCGCGGCGATGAATCGTGAGTGCTTCACCTCGGTTTCGACGACATGGTCGGCGCCGGGCGCGAGGGTGAAGGGCATCTGCCCATTGTCTCCTGTCGGTGTTAGCGTGCGAAGTCGAGACACATACGCTGGTAACCATCGAAGACCGTCTACGAGGAGAAGTCATGACGTTCACGCCGCAAGGGCCCAGCTTCGGGCCACCGAATCAGCCGGCAGCGGGCGGTGGAACCAAGAATCTCGGATTCATCCTGCTCATCGCCGTCGCGGCACTCGGCCTGATCAATTTCCTGCTCGGTTTTGCGCCGTTTACGTCGATCAGCGGCAGCAGTAGCGGCATCGGTAGCGGCCTGGACACCAGTTCGAGCTTCTTCGAGTCGAGCATCTACGGCCTCGGATTCGTTTTCGCCGGCGGTGTGGTCGCAGGCGTGTCGCTGCTCCCGAAGCAGTCGTATGCAGGCATCGCCGCAGCGCTCACCCTCACGGGATTCTTCGCTTTGGTGTTCGCCGCGTTCTCCGTCGGTACCAGCGACTACGTCGACATCAGCCTCGGTTGGGGCTTGATCATCGTGCTGATCCTCTCGTTCGTGCAAACCGTCGTCGCAGTGGCCGCGTTGCTGTTCGAGATCGGAATCCTGAAGGCTCCCGCACCCCGTCCGGTAGCTCAGCAGTACGGTCAGCCGCAGGGCTACGGCCAGCCGCAGGGTCAGGCGCCGGGTCAGTCGCAGGGTTACGGACAGGGCCAGTACGGCCAGCCCCAGCAGGCTCAGCAGCAGCCCCAGTACCAGCAGAATTCGCAGTACGGGCAGGCGCAGCAGCAGGGATACGGGGGAGCACACGCCGCCCCCGCCGACCCGAGTGCTTCGCAGCAGCCTTACGGCCAGACAGCGCCTCCCTACGGTCAGAACCCGGTGCAGAATCCCGCACAGACCGACTCGTCGGCAGCAACGACGTCGTCCTACTATCCGCTGACCTCGCAGCCCGCGAGTCAGCCGAACCCGAGTTACTCGTCGGACCAGTTCACCGCACCACGCGGTTACGGCCAGCCGTACAACCAGCAGCAGGCTGGCTCGACCGAGCAGCCGACGGGTTTCGAGCCGCCCACATTCGAAGCACCGACGCCGTCTGCTGAGCCTGACCAGGGCAGCGGCGATTCCGCTGCCGAGACCAAGGTCTTCGGCTCGCAGAACCCCGACGAGCGTCAGCAGTAGTACTTTTTCGTTTCACGAACATGGATGTGGCCTCCGACCCGCTGCGGGTGGAGGCCACATTCATGAGCCCGACGGCGCGCCTGAGTGCGCGGCGCACTATCGAGTGAAACCCTCGAGGGGATGAGTTCTTTGATTGATGGCACCCGGTCCCGTCCCGCGTCCGCACGACCCGGGCGTGGTCGTGCTGGCGGCGGCCGCGTCGGCGGCGGTCGCCCGGCACCGAACCCGGACCTGGCGCGCAAGCTGCTGACCGTCGCCTTCCGGCCGTCGGGCCTGACGATGCTGCTGATCGCGGCTGTCGTTGTGGTCACCTTGGTATCGGCGAGCAGCGACCTGACCGGAGCTTTCGGCGCCATAGCCACCACCTGGTTGGTCATCCACCAAGTGCCGGCGACTATCAGCGGCGTCCAACTCGGCGTGCTGCCATTGCTCCCGACGGCCGTCATGATGTGGGTGGTCGCACGCCGATGCGCGTCGACTGCGGTGCACACCGACTCCCGTGACGACACCCTCCGCCTGGTGGGGGCCGCAGTAGCCGGACCGTTGACTATCACGGCAATCGCGCTCGCAGTGGTCGCCGATGCCTCCGCGGCGATTCCGCTGTCGAGCCCCAACACGTTGGCCGCTTTCGGCTGGGTCGCCGGGATTCACCTGATCGCCGCGTCCGTCGGTGTTGCTGCTGCGCACTGGGATCGCGTCGTCGCCGAGATTCCGCCGTGGGCATCTGCCGCTGTTCGTCCGGCCGCGGCTGCGTCGGCAGCGCTGCTGGCCGCGGGCGCCGTGGTTGTCGTCGTCTCACTACTCGTGTCGTGGTCGACGGTCGGTGACCTACTCGCGCGCGGAAACGGGTTTGTCGGCATTCTGGGATTGACGGTGCTGTCGCTGCTCTATCTGCCGAACCTCGTGGTCGGCGCTGCCGCGGTGATGACCGGGTCGACGGCCGATTTCGGCAGCGTCTCCATCAGTGTGTTCGGCAACATCGGCGGAGATCTGCCACCTTTGCCCCTTCTCGGAGCGATTCCGGAAGGTGTCGCCGGTGGAATCTGGCCTGTGTTGTTGATCGTTCCGGCAGCGGTGGGCGTGATTCTCGGCCGTGATTGTGCCCGACGCATCGCCGGGCAGGACAGCGTGCTCGCAGTGCTGACGGCAGCTGCCGGTGTCGGCGTCGTCATGGCGCTGCTTGCTCTTGCTGCCGGGGGAGACCTGGGGCAGTTCGGCACCGTCGAGGTCCTGTGGTGGGGCTTCGGTCTCCTGACCTTTGCGTGGCTGGGGTTGTTCGGGACCGTCTCGGCCTTGATCGCTATGTGGTTCTCTCATCGTGGACACATGAAGGACGAGGTTGCAGTACCGACCGCTGAACCTGCTCCGACAGTCGAGCCCGAACTGGCGATCACAGCCGCGGCCACACCGGAAGCGGCGGACGACGAAAACACCGACGAAGTGCTCGCCCAGGAATCTGCAGTGGTAGTCACCAAGGTCCTCGAAGCCGAAATCGTCGAGGAATCGGGCGAACCTGCGCTGGTCGTGAGTGAGGAAACCGTCGAGATCGAAGTAGTCGACGCCGAGGTTGTCGCGGCGCCTGAGGCGGACCCGGCAGTCGACCCCACAGCCGCACCCGAGCCGGAGACAGACCTGCCCTCGAAGCCGCAGGAGTCCAGCGACTAGGCTGTCATGCGGCCGATACTCCGGCCGCATCATCTTCCAGTTCTCAGGAGTAGTGCGCTGACTGCCTCGGCCGACAATCCGCAGCCGACAATGCCCGACAGGGTCCAATTTCGCGACTCGATCGCGCGGGTAGTCGTACTCGCTTCGGGTGCGGGAACCCTGTTGACTTCGCTGATCGAGGCTTCGCACGCCGACGGATACCCGGCCGAGATCGTTGCTGTCGGCGTCGATCGGGACTGCCTCGCTGCCGAGCACGCCGCGGACTCGAAGATTCCGTCCTTCAAGGTGTCGATCAAGGCCTACGAGGATCGCACCGCCTGGGACGACGCACTGACGGCAGCGGTGGCCGAGCACGAACCCGATCTGGTGGTCAGTGCAGGTTTCATGAAGATCCTCGGCCCCACCTTTCTCGCGCGTTTCGGTGGCCGAATCATCAACACTCATCCCGCGTTGCTGCCTGCCTTCCCCGGCGCGCACGCGGTTCCCGACGCTCTGGCGTACGGCGTGAAGGTCACCGGTTCCACGGTGCATCTCGTCGACGGTGGAGTTGATACCGGGCCGATCTTGGCGCAGGAAGCTGTGCCGGTGCATGACGACGACACCGAGTCTTCGTTGCATGAACGCATCAAAATTGTGGAGCGACGGTTGTTGGCGGACGTCATCGCCGCTGTTGCTACGCGCGGAGTGGTTTCCGATGGACGAAAGGCCGTGATCCCCAGTGAGTGAACGCAAGGCTGTGCGCCGTGCACTTGTCAGCGTCTACGACAAGAGTGGTCTGATCGAGCTGGCCACGGGCCTGCACGAGGCCGGTGTCGAGTTGGTCTCGACCGGTTCGACCGCGTCGAAGATCGCCGACGCCGGTATCCCCGTGACGCCGGTCGAGGCTCTGACCGGATTCCCGGAATGCCTCGAAGGCCGTGTGAAGACGCTGCATCCGCGCGTCCACGCCGGCGTTCTCGCCGATACCCGCAAGCCGGATCACCTCGCTCAGCTCGAGGATCTCGGCATCGCGACCTTCGAATTGGTCGTCGTGAACCTGTACCCCTTCACCGAGACGGTTGCCTCGGGCGCCAGCCCGGACGAGTGCGTCGAGCAGATCGACATCGGTGGCCCGTCGATGGTGCGTGCTGCAGCCAAGAACCATCCGTCGGTTGCCGTCGTGGTCGATCCGGCTCGTTACGCCGATGTCCTGACTGCCGTTGCCGGTGGCGGATTCACCTTGCGCGAGCGCACTGTGCTTGCGGCGCAGGCGTTCCAGCACACCGCGTCGTACGACGTCGCTGTTGCAAGTTGGATGACGAGCACGATCGCAGCTGACGAGGACGGTTCGCTGTTCCCGGCTTGGGTCGGTGCTACCTGGAACCGCAGCGCTGTTCTTCGCTACGGCGAGAACCCGCATCAGGACGCGGCGCTGTACGAAAACCCGGCGGCCCCTGCGGGTTTGGCTCAGGCAGAGCAGTTGCACGGCAAGGAGATGTCGTACAACAACTACACGGACTCCGACGCAGCGTGGCGTGCAGCGTACGACTTCACTGATCCGGCCGTCGCAATCATCAAGCACGCCAACCCGTGTGGAATCGCCATCGGCACCGACATCGCCGACGCTCACCGCAAGGCGCATGCATGCGATCCGGTCAGTGCTTTCGGTGGTGTCATCGCAGCCAACCGTGAGGTCACCGTCGAGCTGGCCGAACAGATCGCCGACATCTTCACCGAGGTTGTCATCGCGCCCTCGTACGAAGACGGAGCTGTCGAGGTTCTGCAGCGTAAGAAGAACATTCGTGTTCTGAAGGCTGCGGCTCCGACCGCTACCGGAATCGAACTGCGTCCCATCTCGGGCGGTACCTTGCTCCAGCAGCGCGACGTCCTGGACGCCGACGGCGACAACCCGGCCAACTGGACTCTCGCCAACGGTGAGGCAGCCGATGCCGAGACCCTTGCTGACCTCGAATTTGCTTGGCGCGCCAGCCGATCGGTGAAGTCCAACGCGATCCTGCTGGCCTCCGGCGGCGCGTCCGTCGGCGTCGGCATGGGCCAGGTCAACCGCGTCGATGCCGCGCATCTTGCTGTTCAACGGGCCGGTGACCGCGTCGTAGGTTCGGTTGCAGCTTCGGACGCATTCTTCCCGTTCCCTGACGGCCTGCAGGTACTGCTCAACGCCGGCGTCAAGGCTGTAGTTCAGCCGGGTGGTTCGGTTCGTGACAACGAAGTGATCGCCGCGGCCAAGGAAGCCGGCGTCACTCTCTACCTGACCGGTGCGCGCCACTTCGCGCACTGATTCCTGCTTCGGTAGCGGGCCTCGACTCCTCGACGGGAGTTCGGGGCCCGTTCTGCATTCAGGCGGCCCGGTTCTTTCAGGCGGCGCTGCTGTGGGTGCCCTGGAGTTCGCGGGGGGAGCCGGTGATGACGACGCGTGAGGCTCCGCGACTGCGGATCTCGCTGATCAGTGCGCCGAGGGTGGCTTCGTGGGCAGCATCGGAGTGCGAAAGATCCAGCGTGACTGCGTATCCGGTGAGGTCACCGGGCAGATCGACATACGGCGGCGCGATGGACAGTTGGTTGACTCGAAGTTTCATGTGGTGCTCCTGCGTGTGAAAGGTAAAAGAAAAGGCACCCGAGGCGTTTGCCCTGGGTGCCCGAGAACGAATCCGGTGAAACTGGGGATCATTCTCGGGGTACACCGCGCTTGTTGCCCATGTGCTCGGCCGACATTGCGGCCGAAAAAATGTGCTTGTCTGCGGTGCAGCTGCGCCACGAAAGTACGGATACGACGTTCAGGTGTAGCGACATGATGTCCGTTCCTTTCTGGGTGGCGTTGCTGGTTAATGGATGACCGTACAGCACGGATCGAGGGTTCGCACCAATAAAAAGCGCCGCGAACGTAAACTCCGCGTGACTTCTGTCCCCGGATTCGCCGGATCGAAAGAGTCTTCGTTGCAGGTCAGGCGTAGAAAGCAGAAGTCCCTCCGCGATGGTTCGCGGAGGGAACTTTCTACCTGAAAAAGAGGACGTTCGGTCTGTACGTGATCAGGAGAACGAACGGACCCACGCTGTGAAGGGCTCCGAGAACTCTGCCGAGTACGGAAGCGGCGCGACGTAGTCGGCTCCGGTGGACTGTTCGTCGCCGATGTCCTTGAGTACGAAGTTGGCGTTGCGCATCCGTACGGACGTCAGCGCTGTATGGGAGAGTGCGGCGTCGAGTGCCGCCACGTCGGCGGGAATGACTTGGATGTCCTTGTCCGAGCAGCTGGTGAGGACGGGCATCCCGGCCGGCAGCGCCGCCACGAGCGCGACCGGGTCCAATGCGTCTTCCTCGGCGAGTGCCTTGGCGTTGGCATGCACCAGTCCCGCATTCTGCAGCGGTTCGGGCAGATCATCCGGAACCGTGCCCTCGGAGCGAAGGGACTCGACGGCGTCGGCCAGCGCGACGCGAAGTTCGTCGGCCAGTTCGACCGGCAGCTGACCGGCACCGACGACGGCGTCGAGTTGGCGGTGAATCTGCGTCGTGAGTAGATCGAGAAGCCGCACGCTCAGTGGCTCGAGCAGTGCGAGGGCGCTGACTCTCGATCCCTCTTTCGCAGTGGCAAGTGCCAGTGCGACGACGGCGCCGTCGCTGTGTCCGACGACGAACAGTCGCTCGGGATCGACGCCGGGTTGTCCGGCGAGGTAGTCGAGTCCGTCGGAGGCGGCGTCGACAAACGTGTTGAAGCCGAGATCGGCGATGTCTTCGATGTCGTAGTCGCCGAGGGCGGTTTCGCCGCTCCCGAGCTTGTCGTAGCGCAGGCTTGAAATGCCTTGATTTTCAAGAAGATCCGCGATGAACCGCAGAGTTCCGATATCGCCTTCGAGAAGTGCGCTGTCGCCGTTGCGATCGGTGGGGCCGCTACCGGCCAGAATCAGCGCGGCCGGGGCAGGGGCGTCGGGTGAGGCGGCCAGGCGAAGACTCCCGTACAGGGTGACGTCGCCGGATTGGAACGAGATCTCGGTGTCGGACATGACGACTTGTCTACCAGGTCGGTGCGGTCAGGCGGTGCGCAGACTCCGGACACGACGCCAGCCACGCCAGCTGAACCACAAGAGTGCGGCGAGCAGCGGAATGATCAGGAGCGGCAAGATCATCGCGATCAACGAGGTGAAGAAAGTCAGCACATCCTCGATGACGGACACGACGGGATTCGCCAGTCCACCGGTAGTGGCCGTACTGACCGCGCGAGTACCGGTCTGGGCGGCGCTGAACGTCAACGCCGTCGGTGCTCCGACGATGATGCCCGCCAACGCGGCCATCGCAGGGTCGAGATGACTGAATGCCGCCCAGGCGGCGATCACTCCGGCAATCGGTCCGGTGACGTTGCCGATCACCGAGAGTGCGTTGTCCACGAAGGGAATGAGGTCGGCACCCAGTTCGACCACAGCGGCGATTGCCAATGCCACCAGCGCGCCGGTCGATCCGATCCACCGCATCGACTCGCCGACGGTGATCCCGAACAGTTCGAAGTGGACCGCAGCGCTGAGCATCAGCAGCGGCAGGAAGGTTCGCATTCCGGACGCTGCGGCGAGTCCGAGGCCGAGCATGGCGGGCAACACCCAGGTATCCATGGGTGGAGTTTAGGTCTACTGTGCGCCTTTATTAACCGCCGGCGGTTAATAAAGGCGCACAGCAAAGTCTCGGAAAGGACCTTCCATGGCGACAAACCCGCAGCCGATGTTCTTCCTCAACCTGCCCGTCAAGGACCTGGGCAAGGCCACCACCTTCTACGAGGGGCTCGGATACTCCAAGAACACGCAGTTCTCCGACGAGAATGCGTCGTCGATGGTCATCAGTGACACCATCGTCGTGATGCTGTTGGCCGAGCCCTTCTTCAAGACCTTCACGACGAAGGGCATCGCCGACACCTCGACGTCGACGGAAGCGCTTCTTGGACTCTCGGCCGAGACTCGCGAGGCAGTCGACACCCTCGTCGACAAAGCGCTCGCGACCGGCGGTTCCGAAGGAAACGCGACGCAGGATCACGGCTTCATGTACAGCCGCAGCTTCCAGGATCCCGACGGCCACATCTGGGAAATCATCTGGATGAATCCCGAGAACATCGAGGGCTGAGCGACCGAACTTCCTCGGCGAGAGGCGAAACCCCGCAAACACTCGTAGCGTGGAGTGGTGACTGTCGCAAAAACCCTCGGAGAGCTACGCGCCTCCGGACACGTACAGCGAAGTGTCAAGGAAGAACTACGAGAGAACCTTCTCGCCGCGTTGCGGGACGGCCGTGACCCCTGGCCCGGGATAGTCGGGTTCGAGGACACGGTCGCCCCGCAACTCGAGCGGGCGCTGATCGCCGGCCACGACGTGGTTCTGCTCGGCGAACGAGGTCAAGGAAAGACGAGGTTGCTTCGCACCCTCGGGCTCCTTCTCGACGAGTGGACGCCCGTCATCGAAGGCTCGGAACTGGGGGAGCACCCGTACGAGCCGATCACCCCGGCTTCGATACGTCGAGCCAAGGAACTGGGGGACGACCTCCCGATCGCCTGGCGCCACCGCAGCGAGCGATACTCCGAGAAGCTGGCAACGCCGGACACCTCGGTCGCCGACCTGATCGGCGACGTCGACCCGGTCAAGGTTGCCGAGGGGCGGAGCCTCGGCGATCCCGAGACCATTCACTTCGGCCTCGTGCCCCGTGCGCATCGCGGAATCGTGGCGATCAACGAGCTTCCCGACCTCGCCGAGCGCATCCAGGTCTCGTTGCTCAACGTGATGGAAGAGCGGGACATCCAGGTCCGCGGGTACACGCTTCGGCTTCCGTTGGACGTTCTTCTGGTCGCGAGCGCGAACCCCGAGGACTACACCAACCGTGGCCGCATCATCACCCCGCTCAAGGACCGCTTCGGCGCAGAAATCCGCACGCACTACCCCGTCGAGTTGGCGGGCGAGATCGCGGTGATCGAGCAGGAGGCACATCTGGCCGCCGAGGTGCCCGACTATCTCCTCGAAATTCTTGCCAGATTCACTCGCCTGCTCCGCGAATCCACCTCGGTGGACCAGCGATCGGGTGTGTCGGCTCGCTTTGCCGTCGCCGGCGCCGAAACCGTCAGTGCAGCGGCGGTACGACGCGCGGCGGTGCTCGGCGAGGCCGATCCTGTTGCCCGGCCCGTCGATCTCGAGTCCGTGGTCGAGGTGCTTCGCGGCAAGGTCGAGTTCGAATCCGGTGAAGAGGGCCGCGAACTGGAGGTGCTCGAGCACCTGTTGCGTCGCGCGACGGCCGATACGGTTCGGGTACGTCTGGGCGGAATCGACCTGGGGATGCTGGTTTCCGCTGTGGAGATGGGCAATACGATCGTCACCGGTGAATCTGTCACGGCCAAGGCGTTTCTCGACGAGCTTCCGGACCTCGAGGTCCTGGACGAAGTAGCCGAGCGTCTGGGTGCGCAATCCGACGGCGAGCGTGCCGCCGGTGCCGAACTTGCCCTCGAAGGGCTTTACCTTGCGCGCCGGATCTCGAAAGATCAAGGCCCGGGCGGCCGCTCGGTGTACTCGTAAGGGGCAGTGATGATTCACAATCCGCGGTACGGGCCGTACGACGGTGGTCCCGATCCGCTGGCGCCACCGGTAGATCTACGCGATGCCTTGGCAGCAATCGGCGACGACGTGTTGTCCGGCACGTCGCCGCGCCATGCCCTGCGGGAGCTGCTGCGGCGAGGCAATCGAGATATGCGCGGGCTGGACGAGCTTGCCGCACAGGCGAACCGACGTCGACGCGAGTTGTTGCGCCGCAACAATCTCGACGGGACGCTCGACGAGGTTCGTCAGCTTCTCGACAAGGCGGTGCTCGAAGAGCGCAAGGAACTGGCGCGTGCTCTCGACGACGACGCACGGTTCAACGAAATGCGGATCGAGGAGTTGCCACCGTCGACAGCTCAGGCAGTTCAAGATCTGGCCGACTACAACTGGCGCAGCGAACAGGCTCGCGCGGATTACGAGAAGATTCGTGATCTGCTCGGACGTGAGGTCCTCGATCAACGCTTCTCGGGAATGAAGCAGGCGCTCGAGGGCGCTACCGACGAGGATCGTGAGCAGATACGCCAGATGCTGGCAGATCTGAATCAACTGCTCGATGCGCATTCACGGGGCGTCGACACTCCGGAGCAGTTTGCGGAGTTCATGGACAAGCACGGGCAGTATTTCCCGGACAACCCTCGCAACGTCGAGGAACTTCTGGATTCGTTGGCGCAGCGCGCGGCGGCCGCACAACGATTGCGGAACTCGCTCTCGCAGGAGCAGCGTGACGAGTTGGATGCGTTGGCGCAGCAGGCGTTCGGTGATCCGAGCCTGATGAGTGAGCTGAGTCAACTCGACCAGTTCCTTCAGGCGGCTCGGCCGGGTGAGGACTGGGAAGGTTCGCAACAGTTCCGCGGCGACAACGGAATGGGGTTGGGTGAGGGGACCGGCGCACTGCAGGACATCGCCGAGCTGGAATCCTTGGCAGATCAGCTGTCTCAGCAGTACGCGGGCGCGGCGCTCGACGACATCGACCCCGAGCTACTTGCGCGGCAGCTCGGCGACGAAGCCGCTGCGGACGCTCGCACCCTGGCCGATCTCGAGAAGGCCTTGCAGGAGCAGGGTTTCTTCGATCGTGCACCGGACGGTCAATGGCGCTTGTCGCCCAAGGCCATGCGGCAGCTCGGGCAGACCGCTCTGCGTGACGTCGCCGGGCAACTGTCGTCACGAACCGGTCAACGCGATACGCGTCGGGCCGGTGCGATGGGGGAACCCACCGGAGCTTCCCGCGAATGGGAGTTCGGGGACACCGAACCGTGGGACGTCACCAGAACCATCACCAACGCCGTCCTGCGTGACCCGGGCCGAATGCCGGTGCGGCTGAGCGTCGTCGATGTCGAAGTTGCCGAGACCGAACAGCGCAGCCAGGCTGCGGTGGCTCTGTTGGTGGATACGTCGTTCTCGATGGTGATGGAGGATCGCTGGGTGCCGATGAAGCGCACCGCTCTGGCACTCAATCATCTGGTGAGCACGCGGTTTCGCAGCGACGAGCTGCAGTTGATCGCCTTCGGACGCCACGCGCACGTACTGAGCCCGTCGGAGCTCGCCGGTTTGGACGGCGCCTGGGATCAGGGAACCAACCTGCACCACGCACTGTTGTTGGCAGCCAGGCACCTTCGACGCCATTCCAATGCGCAGCCGGTGGTGCTGATCGTCACCGACGGTGAGCCGACGGCTCATCTCGAAGCGGACGGAGAAGCCAGGTTCGACTACCCGCCGAGTGCGCGAACCCTCGGTTTGACGGTTCGAGCACTCGACGCGGTGGCCAGGCTGGGCGCCAAGGTCACGTTTTTCCGCCTCGGTGAGGATCCAGGCCTGGCCAGGGTGGTCGACCGGATGGCGCACCGGGTGGGTGGACGCGTCATCGCGCCGGACCTGGACGGCCTCGGCGCAGCCGTCGTGAGTGACTACATGCGAGGTCGCCGTTAACCCCGTCGCTGCTAATTCTGTCGCTGCTAATTCTGTTCAGCGGGCTGATGCTGGGTGATGCAGTGGATGCCGCCGCCGCGTTCGAACAGAGGTCTGGCGTCGACGGTGACGACAGTGCGTCCGGGGTAAGCGGCTGACAGGATCTCTACCGCTTCGGCGTCGGCAGGATCGTCGAAGCTGCAGGCGATCACTCCACGGTTGACCACGAGATGGTTGATGTAGCTGTAGTCGACGAATCCCTCGTCGTCGCGCAGGATTTCGGGAGCGGGTACCCGAATGACCTTCCACGGCCGGCCACCGACGTCCGTCGAGCTTTCGAACAACTCGATGATCCTCTTGCTGACGGCGTAGTCGGGGTGCACCGGATTGCGTTGGTCATGGACCAGTACCACTCCGGGGGAAGAGATGGCAGCGACGATGTCGACGTGTCCGCGGGTTCCGTAGGTCTCCTGATCGCGGGTCAATCCGCGGGGAAGCCAGATGACGTGTTTGGCTCCGATGGTGCGGGCGAGTTCGGCCTCGATGTCCGCCTTCGTCAGATCGGGATTGCGCCCCGGATCGAGTTGGACGGTTTCGGTGACCAGCACGGTGCCGAGACCGTCGACCTGAATGCCGCCGCCCTCGTTGACGATTGGTGAGTCGACCAACTGGGCACCGGATTGTTCGACGACAAACCTGCCGATCTTCGAGTCCTTGTCCCACTGTGCCCAATCCTGTGCGCCCCAGCCGTTGAACACCCAGTCGACTCCGCCGAGACGGCCTTCGTCGGACAAGACGAACGTCGGTCCGATGTCGCGCATCCACGCGTCGTCGAGAGGTGCCTCGACGATGTCGACCTTCCCGGACAGGTACTTTCGTGCTTGCTCGACTTCGGCGGGATCGACGACGACGGTGACCGGCTCGAATTCGGCGACGGCGTGGGCGACGGCCGCCCACGTCGAGCGCGCTTCATGCTGTTCTTCGGCGGTGTCCCCGAGGGAGTACCCGGCACTGGGGTACGCCATCCAGGTACGTTCGTGCGGCTCACTTTCCGCGGGCATGCGCCAGGTCATCAGTGGGCTCCCGCAGTCTTCACCGGTGCGGTCAGAGCCGAGTAGGTGTCGGGTCGGCGAGTGGCCAGGAATGGGAACAGTGCCAGCCAGTCTTCGCGCTGCTGCAGGTCGAGATCGGCTACCAGCACGGCAGATTCGTCGCGGGGAGCCTGAACGAGGATGCGTCCGTACGGGTCCGAGATGAAGGACGAACCGTAGAAGGTGATGAGACCTTCACTGCCGTGACGATTGGGAACAACCATGAAGGTGCCGTTGGCGATACCGTTTCCGACGATCACCTGCTGCCACAGCGGTTGGGTGTCGAAGTTCGGGTGATCGGGCTCGGAGCCGATCGCCGTCGGGTACACCAGAACCTGGGCACCGGCGAGGGAGTATGCACGCGCGACCTCGGGGAACCACTCGTCCCAACATGTCGGGAGTCCGAACTTGGCGCCGAGTGCCTCGTGAACGGGGTATGCGTCCTCGGACGGACCGCCGCGGAAGTACGTGTCCTCGTAGTACCCGGCCGTCACCGGAATGTGGAGCTTGCGTGTACGACCGAGGAGTTCACCTCCGGGTGCGACCAGGATCGCGGTGTTGAAGCCCAGGCCGTCCTCGGCCTCGCTGCGCTCGTACAACGATGCGTGAACGAGGACTTGGTTCTCGGCGGCGGCCTTGGCGGCGAAGGCGAGAGTGGGTCCGGTGAGTAGGTCTTCCGCTTGGCGTCCGGGATTGTCGTCGGCCGGGCTGGAGGCGGGGTACCGGCTGAGCGTCAGCTCCGGAAGAAAGACCACGGAAGCGCCCAGCTTCGCTGCGGCCGCGATGCCCTCGCTCAATTCGGTGTAGAGGTCGTCTTGGTCCTCGTGCCAGCGATGTTGGACGAGACCCACACGCAGAGGGGCGGACGTGGACGGCGTGGTCGCGGCCAAAGACTCGGGTGGGGTGAGGGCGGTGATCGTCAGCATGGGGTTTCCTCGGTGCTCGGGTATTCGACGTTCAACGTAAAACGAATGTGATTCGTTAAGTATGGTGGGTGAGCGCTGATTGATCAAGGACTTTCGAGGAATTGTTTTTTGCGGCGCCCCGAACGGTGTGGATCACTACAGGAGGACATATGCCGCGGCCATCGCAACGACTGCTCTCACCGGCGATCATCACCGAGGCAGCGATCGAGTCGGTGGACGAGTCCGGCGATTTCACCATGCCGGGACTCGCCGCAAGACTGAAGGTTCGACCGTCGTCGCTGTACAACCACGTGTCCGGACGAGCCGAGATCGTCGAACTGATGAGGGCTCAACTGATGGCGGGAATCGACGTCGAGTCGGCCTCGGGCACCTGGAGTGAGACGGTTGCGGCGTTGGCGGCCGAGTATCGGCGAAGCTACGCCGCGCATCCTCGTCTGATTCCGCTCTTCACGGCGCAGACCGTGCAAGCCGGTGTGGCGTTCACCCTGTACAACGCGTTGGCGCAGGCCTTCGCGGACGGCGGCTTCGACCCGGCCGAAACGCTGCATGCAATTACAACCGTCGACAGTTTTGTTCTCGGTTCGGCGTTGGATCTGGCGGCGCCGGATGTCCAGTGGGCGTCGGGGCCAGAGGCCAACGACGCGATGAAGGCGGCGTTGGCAACGTCCGGGAAAAATCCCGAACGTGCCGACGCCGCCTTCGAATTCGGCTTGCGTGTGTTGATGGCGGGCCTGATCGCACAGGCCCCCGACGCTACTGTCTCCTAGGACACGCTGAGATCGTTCTCGTCGCGCAGAGCCTCCGTGTCGCGGTTGAGTGTCTTTCCCTCGAAGAACGCGGGGTTGCGCACTCGCATGACCATCATCAGGACCGCGCCGAGGATGAGAATGCCGAAGCCGAGGAAGAAGACCAGGCCGATGCCGCCGATCGATGCCCCGCTGGCATTGTCCGGATTCATGCTCTCTTGAACCGAAATCACGAACACCGCAAGCAGCATGAGCCCACCGATGAGCGGGAATGCGAGCCGGAAGACGAAGTTTCGTACGCTCTCGAAGAGAGTCTTGCGGAAATACCACACACACGCGAATGCCGTGATGCCGTAATACCAGCAGATCATGATGCCGAGGGCGGCGATGGTGTCGAGCAGCGCACTTTCGGAGAGGAAGGTGACAACGCTGTAGAACACTGCGGTCACAGCACCCGCGACCACGGTGGCGTACGACGGCACGAGGAAGCGAGGGGAGACCTCGGCGAGCTTCTTGGGGAACGCTCCGTATGCACCCATGGCGAGCATGGTTCTCGCTGCAGGCAGGAACGTGGTCTGCAGGCTTGCGACGGAAGAGACGAAGACGGCGAGGAACAGGAGCATGCCACCCCAGTTGCCCAGTACCGGGTCGGCCAGAGCGCCGAAGACGTTCTCGGAGTTGTCGGGATTGCCGAGGCCGAGACCTTCCTCGCCGACGCCGGCGTACATCATCGCGGCAACGGCGACCAACAGGTAGGTCAGGAGAATGGTTGCGACACAGAGCAAACCGGCGCGGCCCGGGGTCTTCTTCGGGTTCTTCGACTCCTCGCCCAGCGTGAGACAGGTATCCCAACCCCAGAACGCGAAGATCGATCCGGTGAGTCCGATGACGAACGCTCCGATGGCGAGTCCACTGAACGGGTTGAACCAACTCAGGTCGAAGGACAATCCGGCCGGGGCGTCGCCGGCACCGACGTGAACCAGTGCAACGACGGCGAAGACGACGAGCAGCACCATCTGGAAACCGACGAGCGCGAACTGCACGCGCTCGCTGGTGGTGATTCCTCGACTGGCAATCCAGGTGGCCAGGGCGATGAACACCAGCGTCGTACCGACGTTGACAAATTTGTTGCCCGGTAGATCGGCGATGGAGGGATTGTCGACCACCCGCGCGATGAACAGATAGAAGAAATCGACGGCAATGGCCGCGAGGTTCGAGAGCACGATGATGGTGGCGATCACCATGCCCCAACCGCACATCCAGCCGACGTACGGTCCGAACGCCTTGGTGGACCACGTGAACGACGCCCCGCAATCAGGAGTGTCCGAGTTCAGTTCACGGTAGGCGTACGCAGTGAGGAACATCGGGATGAAGCCGGCGATGAAGATAGCGGGCATCTTGAGGCCGACGGCGGCGACGATCAATCCGATGCTGGCGGTCAGGGTGTAACCCGGTGCCACGGAGGAGATTCCGAGTACGGCACCGGAGATCATGCCGATCTTGCCGGTGGCGAGACCTTTGGAACTCAGTTCGGTGCTGGTCATGACAGTGCCTCCGGCTGGGTGAATTCGTGCTTGGGCACTACGACCATGGGAACGGGCAGCACGCGCAGCATCTTGGCGGCGGTGGAGCCCAGGAATAGTTTGCGGGGCTGTGCGAGACGACTGGAACCGACCATCACGAGGTCGCCGTCCTGCCAGTCCAGTTGACGCACTGCGGATTCCACCGTGGAACCGTCGGCGATGATGACCTCGATCGGGAACTCCGCGGGAAGTGCCGCTCGGGCGACGTCGAGTGTGTCCTGAGCGTGATTTCGTGCCCGTTCTCTCGCCGATTCGGCGGTGTCGCGATGATCGCGAAGATCGTTCTGCGGGTCGAGCGCGACGAGTGAGACCAGTCGCAGAGGAACCTGCATCAGTTCGCTGGTGCGCACCGCTGTGTTCAAGACGATGTCGGCGCCGACGCGGGTGCCGAGTGCGCAGGTGACCTCTCGGATCGCCGAAGCCGCCGAGTGCCGCGTTCCGCGAGGGGCCAGAGCCACCGGGACGTGAGCGGAGTGCAGCAGCTCGGTCGAGACCGAACCTATCGCGTGACGGCCGAGCAGACCGTCGCCGGAAGCGCCCACCACGATCGCCAGAGCGTTCAGCCGGTCCACCTCGTCGAGCAGTCCCTGAGCGAACGACTCGTGGAAGCTCAGGTGTACTTCCACCTGAATGTCCTCGGGCACCGAGGCTTTCGCCTCGGCAAGCCAGTCGTGTGCACGTGCGGCGAGGATGTCGTCGTAGCCGGCTTCCGAGGGAACCTTGGCCGGCAGTGTCCGATCCGGAGGGAGGACCATGCAGATGTCTAGTTGCGCGCCGAGACTGCGCGCGAGCTGGGTCCCGAGGACCAGCCCGTCTTTACCGCTGGGTGTGGCGAGGTATCCGACGATAAGGCGCATGGTGGCTCTTTTCCGGATTGGAGGAATCTGCTGTGCGCCTTTATTAACCGCGGGGGGTTGATAAAGGCGCACAGCAGGAGGGGCGGCGACTCAGTCGTGCGAACTCATGACGTGCTTGAGGCGGGTGTAATCCTCGACTCCGTAGGCCGAGAGATCCTTGCCGTAGCCGGAGTACTTGAAGCCGCCGTGCGGCATCTCGGCGACGAGCGGGATGTGGCAGTTGATCCACACCGCACCGAAATCGAGAGCAGCGGAGACGCGTTGTGTGACACCGTGATCCTTGGTCCAGATGCTCGAGGCGAGGCCGAAGCGAACGTCGTTTGCAAGCGTGATCGCCTCCTTCTCGTCGGAGAAGCTCTGAACTGTGAGGATAGGACCGAAAGTCTCTTCCTGCACGATGTCGTCGGATTGTGCGACGCCGGTGATGACCGTCGGCTCGAAGAAGAATCCGGTTTCGCCCGAACGCTTTCCGCCGGTAACGATCTTGGCCGATGCCGGCAGGTTGGCGATCTTGTCGCTCACGGCGTTGAAGTGGTTGATGTTGTTGAGCGGGCCGTAGAAGGCATCAGGATCGGAAGGCGCTCCGGGCCGCAGCTTTTCGGCGTTGCGCACGAGGGCTTCCACGAGCTGATCGTGGATGGATTCGTGGACGAGCACGCGGGTGGCCGCGGTGCAGTCTTGACCGCCGTTGAAGAACGCGGCCTCGGCGATGCCGGTGGCGGTCTTCTCGATGTCGACGTCACCGAACACGATCGCCGGTGCTTTGCCGCCCAGTTCGAGGTGCGCGCGCTTGAGTTGCTGCGCCGCGGACACGGCGACCGCGATGCCTGCCCGTACCGAACCGGTGATGGAGACGAGACCGAGGGCCGGGTTCTCCACCAACGTCGCGCCGGTACCGCCGTTGCCGAGCACGACGTTGAACACGCCGTCCGGCAGGATGCCCTTCGAGAGCTTCGCCAGGACCAGCGTGCTGCCCGGTGTGGTGTCGCTGGGCTTGAGGACGATCGTGTTGCCGGCCGCAAGGGCAGGCCCGATCTTCCACAGCGCCATCATGAACGGGTAGTTCCAGGGAGTGACCTGACCGACGACACCGATGGGCTCACGACGGACGTACGACGTGAAACCCTCCATGTACTCTCCGGCGGCCTTCCCCTCGAGAAGGCGTGCGGCTCCGGCGAAGAACCGCATCTGATCGGCTCCGACCTTGACCTCTTCGTCGGCGATCATCTGGTGCGCCTGGCCGGTGTTGGCGCTTTCGGCTGCGACGATTTCGTCGCTGTGCGCTTCGATGGCGTCAGCGAGCTTGAGGAGTGCGGCCTGCCGCACGCTCGGCGTCGTCTTGCCCCAGGTCTCGAACGCGCGCTGTGCGGCTTCGACGGCGGCGTCGACGTCTGCCTTGGTGGAGATCGGCGTACGCCCGACCACACTCTCGTCCACGGGGTTGATCAGGTCGAGTGTTTCCGTCGCGGTTGAGGCGACGAATTCACCGTTGATGTAGTTCTCGAGTACGACGATCGACATCGGTACCGGTTCCTCTCGAGGTCGAACGAGTTCCGGCCGAGGTGATCGACACAGAACTCGCACTGTGTGGGGCGTGTGTGAGCAAGTGTGCGCTGACTCACAAGTAAAGACAGCTGCCAAAAAGGTGAAATCTTTGATCGCCGACGCGCCGAGTTGTACAGTCCAGCCCATGACGATCGCTGTGCGGTGGATGTTGGCGCAGCCGGACCTCGCGCTGGAACTCAAAGGCGGGGCGCAGGGGGTCGGTCGCGAAATCACGTTTGCGCACGCCACGGAGTTGCTCGACCCGTTCCGATGGTTGACCGGCGGCGAATTCATTCTCACGACGGGCATCCGTTTGCCGTCCACTCAGCAAAAGCGCGGCCGCTACCTTCGAATGCTCGATGCGGCAGGCGTAGCGGCGGTCGGCTTCGGGACCGGACTCTCGTACCCCGAAGTTCCGGCCGATCTGGTGGCTGTCGCCGACGAGATCGGCCTGCCGCTGATCGAGGTGCCGCTGCCGACGCCGTTTGCCGCCGTCGTCAAGCGTGTGATGAGCCGGTTGGCAGAACAGGAATACGAAGCGGTCCTTCGGGCGTCGCGGGCGCAACCGCGGATGACGCGGGCCGTCATTTCCGGTGGAACGGCTGCGACCGTGCGTGAGCTGGCGATCGCAACGTCGGCGACGGTGCTTCTTCTCGACGTCGCCGGACGAGTTCTCGAGAGCTCACCTCAACTGCCGACCGACGAGGTGATCGACGAACTGCGAGCAACTCTCGGGGGCGGTGCGTCCAGTAGCGTGACGCTCGCCAGTTCCGGAGCGTCCATCGCCGTGCAACAGATCAGTGTCGGGCGAACGCCGTACGGATACCTGGCGGTGATCAGTGCGTCGGCGCTCAGCTACGTCGATCAGATACTTCTCGGTCACGCGAACTCGTTGCTGGCGTTGGACTTCGAGAAACCTGCGCGCCTGCGCGCCACTCAGGATCAGCTGAATTCGCATGCCCTCGGGCTGCTGCTCACCGAAGATCGTGACCCGGCGCCGGCGTGGCAACAGATCCGCCAAGCCGCAGACGGCGAGGGAATGATCCGTGGCCTGACCGTTCTGGCGGACACGGCCGACGTCGCGGGACGGGTCGGAGTCGAGATTGCCGAGTTCATGAACAAGGCAGGGCGGCAGTTGTTCTCGCGGATCAACGACACTCGGGTCACGGTGCTGCTGCGTGGAACCGACGACGTCCAGTTCGCCCGCGAGCTACTGGGCGGGGTATCGAGGTCGGATCTTCGCGCGCTTCGTGTGGGTCTGAGTGCGCGGCGCGTGGTCGCAGCGCTGGCGGTCGCCGTCGAACAGTCCCAGCTGTGTGCGTCGGCGGCGGAAATCGGCGGCGAGCCTTTGGAATTCGCGGCTCTGACCGGCAGTGTGCTGCTGTCCTTCGATTCGACGCGTGAAGTGCTCAATACGCTGGCGGAAACGATGATCACCCCGATCGAGGACTACGACCGTGACAACGGCACCGAACTGTTGGCATCGTTGCGGGCATTTCTCGAGGCCAACGGGCATTGGGAAGCGGCAGCGATCACGATGGGCGTCCACCGGCACACACTGCGAAGTCGAATGGCGAAGGTGGAGAGCCTGATCGACTGTCGGCTGGAAGTCGCGAGAGTTCGTGCGGAACTGCTGCTCTCGATCATTGCCCGGCAATCATGACTGCCGGGCAATGATCGAGACTTGGCGAAGCGGCCGTCAGGCCTTGCTGCGGGCGATGATGTCGGCGGCGGTGCGCTGACCCATCCGAACGGCACCGTCGACGTGCTGGTACCCCTCGGCCGCGATGTCGGAGCACGAGAAGTGGATCGGTCCGACGGGCGTGCGGGAATCCGCGCCGTAGCGGTGCAGGCCGCCGAGATCGAAGCTCGCCGCGTACGCACCGCGGGTCCATTCCTCCGAGCCCCAGTCGGATTCGTAGTACACAACCGGCTCTTCGGCCTTCGGGCCCAGGTAGCGGGCGAGTGAGGCCAGAATCGTGGCCTTACGCTCCTCGGCGGAAAGCTCGAACATCGCGTCGGCCTTCTCGTCGGAGACAAAAGCAACCAGGGTGCCGCGATCGTCCTCGTGGTTGGTGTTGTCGTACACCTCCTGCACTACCTCGGACGCGCCGAAGCCGGTGCCGGAGAGGCCGTCTTCGCGCCAGAAAGGCGTCTCGTACACGGCGTGCACCTTGATGACGAGGCCGAGAGACTGATGCTGATGCATCTGGTGCTGACGACGCGGCAGCGGGGGATCGTAGGAGATCCGGGAGTAGAGGTTGGGCGGCACAGCCAAGATGACCCGGCCTGCCTCGACGCGAATGTCGCCGTCCGCCAACACCGTTGCACCGGATTCGTTCCACGTCACCGTACGCACGGGTGCGTTGAGGAAGACGTCGTCACCGAGGGCCTCCGCCATGCGGATCGATACCTGCTGCATTCCGCCGATCACTCGCTTGTCGAGGATGAAGTCCTCGTCGACGAGGTGGGAGAACGAGCCCGCGGAAGCGGCCATGAGTACGGCCTGCAGGGCGGAGAACGAGTGGGCGGGCTTGGTGAGCATGCCACCGGCGATGAAGAGGCCGATGTTGTCACGGGCCTCGGCGTCGTCGGACTGATTGATCAGCCACTGCTTGAAGGAGACTGTGTCGAGATCGCGGGCGAGGGGATGTGCCCACGGCTCCTCGGCGCCGATCTGCGCTGCGAGATCGTCCATCTCATCGATGAGACGGTCCATCTCCTTCTTGGTGGTCTCGTTCGTGGGGAAGGAATCGCCCGTGTATCGAGTCCGCTCGCCTGCTGACGAGATGTAGACGGACTCGCCCTCGCGGTAGCGCTCGAAAGTCTTCAGGCCGAGTTCGTCGAGCAAGGAGATCAGAGCAGTCTGGTCGGGGGAGACCCACTGGCCGCCGATCTCCAGGACTGCGCCGTCGATGGTGTCGGTCCACGTGCGGCCGCCGACACGATCGCGTGCTTCGATCACGGCGACGGACAAGCCGGCCTTGCGCAGCGCGGTTGCCGCTGCCAGGCCAGAGGGGCCGGCGCCGACGATTGCAACATCTCTCTGGAGAGTAGGCACTTGCGAGCTCCTTCATGTTGAGCACCGCTCGAGTCGAAAAGCTGCCGACGAGCGAGTGAACGGGTGTCGGTTTTCAGTCTGTCCTGAGGAGACGCACGCCACACCTGACGAAACGGAGTGTTCGATCGTCGAAGTTGTGCCGTTTAGGCGCGCGGCTAGCCGTTGATGACGTGACGGTCGCCGAGCGGTCGGCTCAGCGGGACGTCCAAGCTGCCGAACACGGCAACCAGAATGCACATCTTGTCCGCGGCCTCTGGCAGTGCTCCGGTTCGGAGAGTGACGATCACCGTCGTATCGGTCTCCTCGACGGTCGCGTACGCGCCGTAGCACTCCGGAGTGCCGGTCACGAAGTGGACGGCCACCGTGTGATCGTCGACCTCGGACCACGATTCGAACATCGTGGCCGTCGCACCCACGATGTCGGCGCGGCTGTCGAACTCCGTGCCCATCTCGCTGTCGTCGACCTCGTCGGGAACGGGGGTTCCGAGCGACCAGTCGGCGGGACTCGCTTCGTTGGCCGCCATCGGATTCGGTGCGGCAACCGGCCCCGTGGTCTGGGCCCCGACGGAGCATCCGGCCACAGCAAGGCAGGCCAGAACGGCGAGGGTTAGTACACGCATGAATCCACCGTAACCCTGCTCAAGCGAGTAGTGCTGTGACCAGCGCAATTGCCGGAATAGACGCCAAAGTAGTGACAAAGGCACTGTCTCGGGCGAGGACCATTCCGCGCCGATAGCGGCTTGCATAGATGAAAACGTTCTGAGCCGTCGGCAACGTCGAGACCACCACGATGGCGAACAGCTGATGGCCGTCGATGCCGAGGAGGAAATGCGCCATCAGATAGGCCAGCACAGGTTGGACGACGATCTTGAGCGTCGACGCCAGCGCGACGTCGCGTCGAGGACTCGAGCCCTTCTCGAGTACCCGTACGCCGTACAACGAGAGCCCGAATGCCAACAGTGCACCGGGTACTGACGTCGCGCCGATCAATTCGAAAGGCTGCATCAGCGGCCGGGGCGGTACCCAACCGATCAACGCGACGATCAACCCCGCAGCGCCCGCGAGCACGATCGGATTCTTGAACGGGGCAGTGACGGTGTCGATCAGCGAGAGTTTCTCGGCGTCAGCGCCGCGAAGGGCCGTCAGATCGAGGATCGTCAAGGCGATGGGGGAGTAGACGACGATCTGGAAGAGCAGGAGCGGCGCGACGAACGTGGCATCGCCGAGCACGAACACCGCGATCGGGATACCGAGGTTGGCCGAATTCACGTACGACGCCGACAGCGCGCCGATGGTCAGCTCGGGCAGCGGCCGGTCGAGCCAGATCTTTGCGACGACGACGTACAAGGCGCCGACGGCAAAGGCGGTGGCCGACGCGACCGCGAGCGTCGGCGAGAAGATCACCGACAGATCGGACGACGCGAGCGTGGTGAACAGCAGGGCAGGGGTCGCGACGAAGAAGACGAGCCGACCGAGAACGAACTGTCCTTGGCTACCGAGGGTGCCGAGGCGACCGAGGAGATACCCGACCGCGATGACCACAAAAATGACGGTGAAACCCGCAACAACTCCCGACACGCTGCGGGCACCTCTCGACTGGAATGAACGACTCCCGGAAATCTTAGTCCGGGCAACGAAAAGGCCGCGCAGTCGAGTGACTGCGCGGCCTCTTCGGTACTTCTACGTATGACTACCGTGCGGCGGTGAAGGGGAGCAACGCCATTTCGCGGGCGTTCTTCACTGCAACGGCGACCTGACGCTGCTGCTGCGGGGTCAGGCCCGTGACGCGACGGCTGCGGATCTTGCCGCGGTCCGAGATGAACGTGCGAAGCAAGTTGATGTCCTTGTAATCGACATGCGTGATCTTCGCTGCGAACAACGGGTTCTTCTTGGGCTTACGACCCTCTACGGGGCGTGGCTTCTTCGACGGTGAACGCTTGACTGCCATCCGACTTCCTTACCAGCTCGACTTGTGTACGCCAGGCAGTTCCCCACGGTGCGCCATTTCTCGCACGCGAATCCGGGAGAGCCCGAACTTCCGCAGGTGGCCGCGCGGACGTCCATCCGCAGCGTCTCGATTGCGCAATCGTACCGGACTGGCGTCGCGTGGTAGACGTTGCAGGGTCGCTTGGGCCTTCGCGCGCTCCTCGGGTGAGCTTTTCGGGGAGCGGATCGTCTCCTTGAGTGCCGACCTCTGGTCCGCGTATCGCTCGACGACGACCCGTCGCTGGTTGTTCTTCGCGATCTTCGACTTCTTGGCCATGCCTACTTCTCTTCTCGGAAATCGACGTGCTTGCGCAGCACCGGGTCGTACTTCTTCAGTACGAGTCGATCGGGGTCGTTGCGACGGTTCTTGCGGGTCACGTACGTGTACCCGGTGCCCGCGGTGGACTTGAGTTTCACGATCGGGCGGATCTCGTTGCGTGCCATCTGCTCAGACCTTCTCGCCGCGCGCGCGGATCCGGGCGACGACGGACTCGATGCCGTCGCGGTCGATCGTCTTGATGCCCTTGGTCGAGAGCGTGAGTGTGATGCGACGACCCTCGCTCGGCAGGAGGTAGGTCTTGCGCTGGATGTTCGGGTTCCAGCGACGGTTCGAACGCTTGTGGGAGTGCGAGACGGATTTTCCGAACCCCGGCACACGTCCGGTCACTTGGCAGTGAGCCGACATGGGTATTCCTTTCAACTTGCAGATGACAATCATTTTCGACAATGCGGTGAGATCAATGTAGCGTTCAACCCCGGTAATGACAATCATTCCCAGAAAGGTCCGCTGTGAACACGATCTTGGACGGCAGGACTCCGCTGGTCCTGGTCGCCGGTATGAGCGAATCCACCCCACACACCGCACGAGCGTTGCTGCGAACCGGAACTGTTCTGGTTCACCACGACCTGAGCCACGTCCGTGAAGGGGTGGTCAGGCGGACGGTCACCTCGATGACCGGGGGTACGGGGTCTGCCGGCACAGTGTCCGAGCGCGAGACGATCCTCGAGCTCGCGCACGGCTGCGTCTCCTGCACCCTGCGCGAAGACCTGCTGCCGCTTCTGCGTCGGCTTCACTCGCACAGTTCGGTGCAGCGCATCGTCCTGTTGCTGGACCGCCAACTCGAACCCGAAGCGCTGTGTTGGGCGATCGAGCACGTCGTCGTGACCGGCGTCGTCGGCCAACTGGACGGACCGGCACAGCGTGACGTCCGTGTCGACGCCGTCGTGACGTGTATCGACGCGCAGACCTGGCTGGCCGACGCCACCGGCGACGACGCTCTCGACGACGACCGCACCCTGGCGCAGGTCGTCGTCGGGCAGGTCGACTTCGCCGACGCGCTCGTCCTACGCGGGTCCGATGGACTCGACGGCTGGCAGCGGTCCCGCCTGAACGCGGTTCTCGCACGCATCGCCCCGCGGGTACCCGTCTTCGATGAGGGAGACGACATCGAGGCACTGCTCCTCGAGGTGCCTGCGGACGCGCGACGCGGTGAGCTGGCCGACGCACACTCGCCGTTGCTGCGTCGTCAGCCGCCGCTCGACGACGACGGCGGAGTGATGCTCGTCGAGTTCACCGCGAACCGGCCGTTCCACCCCGGGCGTCTGCACGAGGCGATCGACGTCCTGCTCGAAGGCGTCGTGTACTCCCGCGGACGAGTCTGGGTGGCGACGCAACCTGGCGAAGCGCTCTGGCTCGAATCGGCGGGCGGCGGCCTGCGAGTTGCCAGCGCGGACACCTGGCTGGCCGCGATGACGCCTCAGGAACGAGACCGCGTGCCGGCCGAACGCCGTGCGCTCGCCGCCCTGAAATGGGACGAGCGTTTCGGTGATCGCGACACCTCGATGGTTGTTCTGACATGCGGTGCGAGCCCGCTCGAGATCGACCGAACACTGCAGCACGCCTTGGTCACCGACGACGAGTTGGCGGACGAAGCGTCGTGGGCCACCTGGGAAGACCCGTTCGGCGAGTTCCACGAAGACCCGTGCGACGAATCCGAATCACCCTATGCCGAAACCGAATCAACGCGAGAGGGAAACGAATGAAGAAGCAGATGCACCCCGACTACCACCCGGTGGTCTTCCAGGACGCCAGCACCGGCAAGAGCTTCCTGACCCGATCGACCGTGACGAGTGACCGCACCGTCGAATGGGAAGACGGTTCCATCTACCCGCTGCTGGTCGTCGATGTCACGAGCGACTCGCACCCGTTCTGGACCGGAGCGCAACGCGTGATGGACACCGCCGGACGCGTCGAGAAGTTCGAGCGTCGCTACGGAAAGCGCAAGGCGCTCTGATGGCCGTTCCCAAGCGGAAGATGTCCCGTTCCAACACCCGCAGTCGCCGTGCCCAGTGGAAGGCGACGGCGCCCGATCTGGTCGAGGTCACGGCCTTCGGACAGACCCACCGGGTTCCGCGCCGACTGGTCAAAGCAGTTCGACTCGGGGTGATCGACCCGAGTCGCATCTGACCGTGCGATCCTTGGCCGGTGCTGCTGAGGATCCTCGAACTGGTGGGCATCGTGGCGTTCGCGGCCTCGGGTGCCTTGGTGGGCGTCACCAAGCGACTCGACATCTTCGGGGTGTGCTCGGTGGGTGTGTTCACCGGCATCGGCGGCGGTATCGTCCGCGACGTCCTTCTCGGCGTCCATCCGCCCAGCTCCCTGAGCAGTTGGCCGTACTTCGGAACGGCCGCCGCCACCTCACTCGCCGTGTTCTACCTACACGAGCCGCTCAATCGACTGCGTCGTGAAATCCTGGCGCTCGACGCACTGGGAATGGGCCTGTTCGCGAGTACCG
This sequence comes from Rhodococcus sp. KBW08, assembly GCF_003852455.1. Classification (NCBI taxonomy): domain Bacteria; kingdom Bacillati; phylum Actinomycetota; class Actinomycetes; order Mycobacteriales; family Nocardiaceae; genus Rhodococcus; species Rhodococcus sp. KBW08. The sequence goes on along the minus strand of NZ_QAJJ01000009.1, from coordinate 46,389 downwards.
GCGCCGTCATCGCGCTGGACAACAACGCCAGCTCGCTGGCGGCGACGTTGATCGGTGCGACCGCTGCGATCGGCGGCGGAGTGATCCGCGACGTCCTCGTCAACGAGGTGCCGCTGCTCCTGCACAAGGACCTGTACGCGGTTCCCGCACTGCTCGGCGCTGCGTTGGTGGTCACAGTCTCGCAAGCCGGACTGTCCACCAACGCAGCGCTGGTGTGCGGCACCGCGTTCGCCGCGGTGTTCAGACTGCTTGCGTTGTGGCGTCATTGGAGCCTGCCCGGACCGAGGCGAACCCGAGACTGACCGCGACACGCCGGAGCCCGGAATCGGACCCTCTCAGCCGCATCTCAGCACTTCAGTCCAAACTGTCGGTATGCGTATTTTGGTGGTCGACGACGACCGGGCGGTTCGCGAGTCGCTTCGGCGGTCGCTCAGCTTCAACGGCTACACGGTCGAGCTCGCGGTCGACGGGCTCGACGCACTCGAGAAGATCCTCGCCAACCGGCCCGACGCCGTCGTACTCGACGTCATGATGCCGCGACTCGACGGACTCGAAGTGTGCCGTCGTCTTCGAAGTGCCGGCGACGACCTGCCCATCCTCGTGCTCACCGCCCGCGATTCGGTCAGCGAGCGAGTCGCCGGCCTCGACGCCGGTGCCGACGACTACCTGCCCAAGCCCTTCGCTTTGGAAGAGTTGCTTGCCAGGTTGCGTGCACTACTGCGTCGCACCGCACCCGATCTGGACGCCGATTCCGAAATGATGGCGTTCGAGGACCTCACCCTCGACCCGGTCACCCGCGAGGTCAAGCGCGGTGAACGATCGATCAGCCTGACCCGCACCGAGTTCTCCCTTCTCGAAATGCTCATGGCCAACCCGCGCCGCGTGCTGACCCGTGGACGCATTCTCGAAGAAGTGTGGGGATACGACTTCCCGACGTCCGGCAATGCGCTCGAGGTGTACGTCGGCTACCTGCGTCGTAAGACGGAAGCCGACGGCGAGCCTAGGTTGATCCACACCGTCCGCGGAGTCGGCTACGTCCTGCGGGAGACGCCTCCGTGATCACCGCTCCGTTCGGCAAGAGTGCCGAACCGAAGAAGTCCACCAGCACCAACGCATCCGTCGAAATGCGCCCGCCGATGCCGCTCACCCGCTCGGTGTCGTTGCGTTGGCGTGTGACGCTCCTCGCTGCGTCGGTGGTGGCCATCGCCGTCGCCGTCATGGCGATCGCGGCGTACGCGGTGGTTTCGCGTGCGCTCTACGCGGACGTGGATCACCAGTTGCGTACCAGAGCGGCGGTGCTCATCGACAGCAATGTCGTGCGCTTCGATCCTCGGTACATCTCCGGTGCAACGCTCTACACCACCGACATCAGTGTGGCGCTGATCTTCTCGGATCTGAGCACGTATCAGCCGCCCGGTTCCGACGTGCCGATCGGTGAAGCCGAAGACGCCGTCGCGCGTGGCGAGTCGGATTCCTCGCTGCGCACCGTCGACGGACAGCGTGTGTTGGCCCAACGAACCCATGACGGAAGCACTTTGGTGATCGGCCAGCGACTCGCGCCCACGGTTGCGGTCCTGGACCGGCTGGCGTGGGTTCTCTTCGTGGTCGGCGGGTGTGGCGTCATCCTGGCTGCGGTGGCGGGTACCACCGTGGGCCGCACCGGTTTACGACCTATTGCCAGGCTGACCGCTGCCACCGAACGAGTCGCCAGGACCGACGATCTGACGCAGATCCCCGTGACCGGCAGCGACGAATTGGCGCGCCTGACAGAGAGTTTCAACACGATGCTGCGGGCGCTCGCCGAGTCCCGCGAGCGTCAGTCGCGTCTCGTTGCGGATGCCGGACACGAGTTGCGAACGCCGCTGACGTCGTTGCGTACCAACATGGAATTGCTGATCGCGTCCAGTCGCCCCGGTGCGCCGCAGATTCCCGACGAAGACATGGCGGAACTTCGCGCCGATGTCGTCGCGCAGATCGAGGAACTGTCGACCCTTGTCGGCGACCTCGTCGACCTGGCCCGCGAAGACGCTCCCGAGACCGTGTACGAGCGCGTCGACGTCAGCGACGTCGTCGAACGTGCACTCGAGCGAGCACGGCGCAGGCGCAACGAAATCGAGTTCGAAGCGGTCACCACCCCGTGGTACGTCTACGGAGACCAGGCAGGCCTGTCGCGTGCGGTGCTGAACGTCCTCGACAACGCAGCGAAGTGGAGTCCGAAGGGCGAACAGGTACGCGTCGAAATGCGTCCGGTGGGCCAAGGATTGTTGGAATTGACCGTAAGTGATGCGGGACCGGGCATTCCGGAGGAGGATCGGGAGTTGGTGTTCGATCGTTTCTACCGGTCGACTGCGGCACGTTCGATGCCGGGATCGGGTCTGGGACTTGCGATTGTGCGTCAGGTTGTCGTCAAGCACGGCGGAACCATTGCGATCGACGAATCCGATCGTGGGGGAGCGCTTGTTCGTATCGTGCTTCCCGGCGAACCAGGGCCGAGTGCCGAGTAGCGTGTTCTGCAGACCCGTTGGTCCCGGGCTTCGGTGACTGACGTCACGGGTTAATGCGTTCGGCCCGAGAGTCTTTCGGGCCGAGCCGGACGGCACCGGTTTTTCACGACGAACTCTGGGTAAAGTGACAGGCACGTCTCAGCGCCTTCTCAGCAGCGCAAGGCAGCATTGTCGGCAGAACAGTTGTGACTGCCCGTCCGGTGGTCACCGTAGACGAAAGCGAGCCGATGACCGAGGACCGTAACGTCGGGCCGACCCGGCCCGAGCAGCCCAACAACGAGCCCACTACCCAGGCGCAGCCGGCAGCACCTCAGGCGCAGCCACCTGTGCAACCCCAGCAGCCACAGGGGCAGGCGCCTCAGCAGCCGTACCAGCCGACCGAGTCGTTTGCCCGACCCACCGAAGCCCGACCCACCGAGGCCTTCGGGCAGGCGCCGCAGCAGCCCACTCAGGCTTTCGGCCACCCGCACGGTGCCCATGAGGCGGCATATCGGCAGAGCGCCCCGTACGGCGCACCCAATGCCGGTGGCCCCGGTGGCCCGAACGGTCCAGGCGGCGGCCACAACCAGATCCCCGCACCGCTACAGGGGCCGAACTCCGGTTCGACCACCACCAAGCCGAAGTCGGGACGCATGGCCCTGGTTGCCGGCGCTCTCGCTCTGGTCCTGGTCAGCGGCGGCGTCGGTGGCGTGGTCGGAGCCGTCGTCGCGGACCGCAACGGTGGAACCGCGACGGTCACCAACTCGCTGAACGCCCCGAAGCCGACCGCGACCAACACGTCCAACGCTCCCGCCGGTTCGGTTCAGGCCGTTGCCTCGAAGGTGGTGCCCAGTGTCGTGCAGATCGAGGTGGCCACCGCGCAGGGACAGGGCGGTGAGGGTTCCGGTGTCATCCTGTCCTCCGACGGCCTGATCCTGACCAACAATCACGTTGCCGGTGCCCAGGGAGCGCAACTGCGGGTCGCGTTCTCCGACGGAACCAAGGCCTCGGCCACCCTGGTCGGTGCCGATCCCGTCTCCGACATCGCCGTCATCAAGGTCGACGGCCGCAACGACCTCACTCCCATCGATCTCGGCAACTCCGGCGACGTTCAGGTCGGACAGCAGGTTGTGGCCGTCGGGTCCCCGCTCGGCCTGGCCGGAACGGTCACCGAGGGCATCATCTCCGCCCTCGATCGCCCGGTGTCCACGAGCGGCGAGTCGGGCAACCAGAACACCGTCATCGACGCTCTGCAGACCGACGCGGCGATCAACCCCGGCAACTCCGGTGGCGCCCTCGTCAACATGGACGGCCAGCTGATCGGCATCAACACGGCGATCGCCTCACTCGGAGCGTCGTCGGGTACCCAGGGCGGCTCCATCGGCCTCGGTTTCGCCATCCCGATCGATCAGGCGCGCCGCGTCGCCGACGAACTGATCAAGACCGGCAAGGCGACCCAAGCCATGATCGGCGTGACCGTGCCGTCGCAGGACAACGCCGACGGCGCGACCGTCATGGATGTCACTGCCGACGGGCCGGCCGCCAAGGCCGGTATCCCAAAGGGTGCAGTCATCACCAAGGTCGACGATCGTGTTGTCGCAGATGGTGATTCGCTGATCGCGGCGGTTCGCTCGCATGCTCCTGGAGACAAGGTCTCGATCACCTACACCGACGGTGGACAGACCAAGACCGTCGATGTCACGTTGGGAACCGCGGCGGCGCAGGGCGGCCGATGATGTTCGGTGATCAGCAGACGATCGAGCCGATCTTCGGCCAGATCGCAACGGCGTCGGGATCGGACACTACGGTAGGAGTCATGGAACTCGAAGCCACATCGGCCGGCCGCGCTCTGGTCGTCATCGTCGACGATCGCACAGCCCACGGCGACAACACCGACTCCATCGGTCCACTGGTGACGGAACTGCTGAACGAAGCGGGTTTTCTCGTCGATGCGACGGTTGCCGTCGCAGCCGACGAAGTGGAGATCCGCAACGCTCTCAACACCGCAGTCATCGGTGGCGTCGACCTCGTCATCTCGGTCGGCGGTACCGGGGTGTCTCCGCGTGACGTCACTCCCGATGTGACCGCAGAGGTTCTCGATCGCGAGATCCCGGGAATTGCCGAAGCACTTCGCGCCTCCGGTCTTTCGGCCGGATCGCTCGAAGCAGGCTTGTCCCGCGGCCTAGTCGGAGTTTCGGGCAGCACGTTGGTGGCCAACCTGGCCTCGACCAGGCCGGCGATTCGCGACGGCATGGCAACCCTGACGGCATTGGCGAGCCACGTCATCGCCGAGCTGTCCAGCCTCGAGGGCTGAGACAGCTTGTCGGAGCAACCAGATACCCCGAAGAAGCCGCCAGTCGACAAGAAGCGCCTGGCACGCATCTTCGGGGACGTCTTTCCCGAGACGACGTCGGACGAGCGTGGACCGGAAGGGTCGCCGGGATCATCGGACGACGATTGGCTGCGTAGTCAGCGACCCCCGCACCACGGTGGTTGACAAGATCCTCAGCTGAAAAATCAGGCCCTCGGACGCACTGTCCGAGGGCCTGATTTGTTCTGCGTGCACTGACTATTCAAGTGTCTTGGCGTGCGCTCCCGTGTCGGTGCCACCGGCATTGGCAGAGAGGATGTCGCGGATCTGGATGAGCAGATCGGTTTCGCTGGCTTCCTTGTCCTCGGGCTCGGAGACGAACTTCTTCTTCGCCGCGTTCGCGGGGACGATCAGCACGAAGTAGACGACCGCTGCGATGATGATGAAGTTGATGATCGCGGTGACCACGGCGCCGATATTCACGAAGGTTTCGGCATTGCCCGCAATGATCTCCTTTCCCCAGCCCAATTCGTCGGATCCGCCGATAGCAGCGATGAGTGGGTTGATGATGTTCGACGTGAAGGCCGTGACGATGGCGGTGAAGGCTGCGCCCACGACAACCGCGACGGCCAGGTCGAGCACGTTTCCGCGAAGCAGGAAGTCCTTGAATCCCTTGAGCATGTCGGTGTCCCCTCGAGTCTCCGATGGCAAGTGCCAGATGGTCCGTTGATACCGAACCGACTGGAAAAATCCTAGAGGAGCTTCGGCCGCTTTGTGCGGTCAGCGGAATGTCACGGTGATCGCATTGGACAGCGATGCCGCGGCAACGACGTTGGCTGCCGGTGTCGGCAGAGCCAGCAGGATCACCTGTTCCTGCTGGTTACGTGTACTTTCCGACTTGGTGACCAACGCGACTACCGCCCCCGCGGCAAGAATCTGGGGGGCCTTGTCGGCAATTGATTCGTTGGGTGTGTCGGGGTGGGATGTGTCAGTGCGGGATGTGTCAGGGCCGACGGTCAGGACGTCGACGACATCCCCGCTGCGCAACATGTCTGCAACGGCCGCATCGGCAAGTCGCACGGGCACGATGCGGGCGTCGTCGGTTCCTACGGACAACCCGGCCAGCCGTGGGCTGAGAACGCGCACGTCGGTGACTGTTTCGCCGGTGCGTATCGGGCCGGCAACGGTTCTTCCGACCACCAAGCCGGTATCGGAGACAACTCCTTCGGGAAGTTGTTTCGAGTCGATCTCGCGGATCTCGACATCCGAATTCGCGATCACCTGTCCGGGAGTGAGATCGCGACTCGAGACAACTACAGCGACCGTATCGGTCGCAGGATCGCCTCGGAAGAAGAGGACGACGCCGAGTGCGGCCAGGGCAACGGCTGCGATCTTGCGGACTGTCGCCGTGCGGAATCGTGTGCCGCGCGTCAGTTCGACGACGCGATCGAGGGTGCTCGGGGTGAGATCGAGCTGGGCGCGCAGTGGATCGGAGCGCCTCGGCGAGCGAGTACGTGCTGACGGCATTCATGCACGTTAGGGCCGGAAGCGGTGCTTCCGGCCCTAACGATGTGAACCTGTGGACAACCCGGAGGTTGTGGAAATCAGCTTGCGGCAGCCTTGGCGGGCGCCGGCGTGCTGGTCGACGAACTCGAGGTCGACGAGGAGTCCGACTTGGACTCGGACTTCGCAGCGGGTGCCGAATCACTCTTGGCCGGCTCGCTCGCAGTTCCGGAGCCGCCGCGGCTGTCGGTGCGGTAGAAGCCGCTGCCCTTGAACACGATGCCGACAGAGTTGAACAGCTTGCGGAGCTTGCCTGAGCAAGCTGGGCAGACCGTCAGCGAATCTTCGCTGAAGGACTGGACGATGTCGAAACGGTTGTCACATTCCGTACATGCGTATGAGTAGGTGGGCACCGGGCTTCCTCCGCACTGTGATGTTCGAGCAGCTGCGTATTTACACCGCAGCCTTTAGCACTCTACAAGTGACAGTGCCAACAGCGCTAATCAGGGATCTATTCCCGCAGATCAATCACGTTGCAGCTGCGTCAGCCCGCCGCCCGGCGTCAATGCCCAGCCCATGGGTACGTCATGGTCGTCGGCCGGCAAGGTCTCGACGAGTTCGGAGTCTCTGACAATTGCCACAAGCCGAGTCTGCGGACCGACCGACCCCAGTGTGCGGTCGAAGAAGCCTGCGCCGCGGCCGAGGCGTGTTCCGCGCACGTCCACTGCAAGTGCAGGGATCAGCATGCATTCCACGTCGGACAGGCTTTCCGGTGGTAGGACAGGTCCGACAGGCTCCCGGATGCCGTACTTCGCCGGTCGCAAACCGTCCGCGCCGCTGTACTCGACCCAGGACAACGGTCCGGGCTCCCCGGTGATCGGAAGTAGTACACGCCCGGCGACCTCGGCAACGGCGTCGAGCAAGTCGGTGGATCCTGGTTCGGTGCGAGTGGGGACGTACGCACACACCGTCGTTCCTTCGACTATCACCGAAGGTATGTGGGTGATCAACGCCGCAGTTTCCGCTTTTCGAGCGTGCTCGGAGACTGCTTCACGTGCTGCGAGTGCGATTTGTCGCCATTGTGCTTTTGTCCGCGGTGTCACCCCACAACGATATTCGTCGTGCTGACCGAGCGGTAACAAGCGGCGGCTAAGGTGTTGGCATGACAGACGTTGTCGCTAGCAGCACGAGGGCCTTCCGTACGGCCGTGGTTCCCGCAGCCGGACTTGGTACTCGTTTCCTGCCTGCCACCAAGACGGTTCCGAAAGAATTGTTGCCGGTCGTGGACACACCGGGCATCGAACTGGTGGCAGGTGAAGCCGCGGACTCGGGAGCCGAGCGGCTCGTCATCGTGACGTCCCCCGGCAAAGACGGGGTGGTTGCACACTTCGTCGAGGACCTCGTGCTCGAAAGCAAGCTGGAAGCAAGCGGAAAACTTGCTGCCCTGGCAAAGGTGCGCAAAGCGCCGGGTTTGCTCGAAGTTGATTCCGTCATTCAGGAACAGCCCCTCGGGCTCGGGCATGCAGTCGGTTGCGTCGAGTCGGTTCTCGACGACGACGAAGATGCCATCGCCGTCCTTCTGCCCGATGATCTCGTACTGCCGCGTGGTGTCCTGGAGATCATGGCGCGAGTTCGGGCCAAGCGCGGCGGGTCCGTTCTCTGTGCAATCGACGTCCCCAAAGACGCAGTCAGCGCCTACGGCGTGTTCGACGTCGAGATCGTTCCCGACGCGGTCAACCCCGACGTGCTCAAGGTCGTCGGCATGGTCGAGAAGCCGGCTGTGGAAGACGCGCCGTCAACCTTTGCCGCTGCGGGTCGCTATCTGCTCGATCGTGCGATCTTCGACGCACTTCGTCGCATCAAGCCGGGAGCCGGCGGTGAGTTGCAACTCACCGACGCCATCGCTCTCCTGATTTCCGAGGGGCATCCCGTTCACGTGGTGGTGCACCGCGGAACGCGTCATGACCTGGGCAACCCTGGTGGGTACCTCCGCGCTTCGGTTGACCTGGCACTCGACAGCGACGACTACGGCCCGTCCTTGCGCAAGTGGCTCGCGGATCGACTCGACCGCTGAGCGTGTCGCCACGGTGGTTGATCGCCCGATAACGCAGTATCAATGTGCTTGTCCCTTTTCGAAGGCAAGGCATCATGAGCTGACGGATATCACCGAATTTCGAGACACAGGAGGACGCGGACCAGATGCGGTCGGTTGAGGAGCAGCAGACCAGGGTTACCGCTGCTGCAGTGGCACCCCGTCCGGTTCGGGTCGCCATCTCGGAAGCGCAGGGACTGCTGTGTGCCGAGGAAGTGGTGACCGAACGCCCATTGCCGGGATTCGATCAAGCTGCCATCGACGGTTACGCGGTTCGCAGTGTCGATGTCGCCGGCGCTGGAGCCGACCTCCGAGGCGAGGACGGCGAGCCTACGGACCTCAGCTTGCCGGTGGTCGGCGAGGTGACGGCGGGCTCACGCCAACCGATCCGGCTGCAACCGCGTCAGGCCGTCCGAGTCGACACCGGCGCGCCGTTGCCCACACTCGCCGACGCAGTTCTTCCGCTCGAGAACACCGACGGTGGTCGCGCTCGTGTCCGGATCTTCGAGCCGGTGCGTTCGGGTGACTACGTTCGTCGTGCAGGCGACGACGTCCAGCCGGGCGACGTGGCCGTTCGGGCAGGCACCATCATCGGAGCCGCACAGGTCGGTTTGCTTGCCGCGGTCGGTCGCGACAAAGTGCTCGTCCACCCGCGTCCCCGGCTTTCCGTCATCAGCGTCGGTGGAGAACTCGTCGACGTGGATCGCACGCCGGGGCCTGGTCAGGTCTACGACGTGAATTCGTATGCTCTCGCAGCCGCCGCTCGCGATGCCGGCGCCGACGTCAACCGCGTGGGAATCGCGGGCAACGACTCGCGCCGTCTCCGCGAAGTAGTCGAGGGTCAGCTGATTCGCTCCGAAATCGTTGTCATCGCCGGTGCCGTGGGCGGCGGAGCGTCCGACGAAGTCCGTGAGGCACTTGCAGATCTGGGGACACTCGAAGTCGAGCGTGTAGCCATGCATCCGGGATCAGTGCAAGGCTTCGGCAAGCTGGGAAGAGACGAGGTTCCGACCTTTCTCCTACCGTCCAACCCGGTCAGTGCACTGGTGGTATTCGAAGTCATGGTTCGACCGTTGATCAGAATCGCGCTGGGACGCCGCCAACCAATGCGGCGAGTGGTGAAGGCGCGCACGGTCGGAACGATCACGTCGATCGCCGATCGCAAGGGTTTCCTGCGCGGTCAGCTGATGCGTGACGAAGCGACGGGGGAGTACCTGGTGCAGGCCCTCGGCGGTGCGCCCGGTGCGTCCTCACATCTCCTCGCGACCTTGGCGGAAGCCAATTGTTTGGTTCTTGTCGATCGAGACGTCACCGAAGTGCACATCGGTGAAGAAGTCGACGTAGCTTTTCTCGCCCAACGTGGGTAACGCCGACCCGAGTGGGGTGTGATGTCAGTCCATCCAGGATGGCCGGAAGATCTCGGCCCGCTGCGAGTGCCCGCTGGAGTCGTGACCGTCCGCCCCGTCAAGCTTCGTGACGCTGCGGTGTGGAGTCGACTCCGCATTCGCGATCGTGAGCACCTCGAGCCGTGGGAGCCCACCGGAGAGTCGCCCTGGGATGCGCGTCATCACATCACCGTCTGGCCGTCTCTGTGCGGAAATCTTCGCTCCGAAGCGCGTAAGGGCAGGATCCTTCCGTTGGTCATCGAACTGGATGGGAAGTACTGCGGGCAGGTCACCATCGGAAATGTCGTGCGCGGCGCTCTGCGGTCCGCCTGGGTGGGCTATTGGGTCGCCTCGCACGTCACCGGCGGTGGCGTTGCCACAGCGGCCGTTGCGCTCACGCTCGATCACGCGTTCTCGAAGGTCGGTCTGCATCGAGTCGAGGCAACAGTTCGCCCCGAGAACGCGTCGAGTCGCGCAGTCCTGCGCAATGTGGGGTTCCGGGAGGAAGGTCTCCTCAAGCGCTATCTCGATGTCGACGGCCAATGGCGCGACCATCTTCTGGTCGGAATGACCATCGAGGAAGTACCCACCACCGTTGTCGACAGATTGGTGCGGTCCGGACGCGCTTCGTGGGTGTGACGAAGACGGCGCAAGTAGCGTGGGAAACGCGAGCTAAACGGCAGTTACCGCTGAGTAGTCCTACTTTTGCTCGGCAAATTGTGATTTTTGATTCAACTGGAACTTGAGACTTTTGGGACTGAACCGGAAGTTCAGTTCGGTACGCGTGTGACACATGAGTATGGTGGGGTTCGGCGCGTCGGCAACGATGCGAGGGCGTCGGCCGTTAACCTTGACTCGTCAACGGCTGGCATAGGTGCTGGTAGGTGATCGGGAGGAGGCCGCGGCATGCCTAGCTCATTCGTGTGGATCGGGCTGGTGGCCGTGTGGCTGTTCGTCCTGGTGCCGATGCTCGTCAACAAGCGCCCCAGGATCCGGCAGACGAGTGACGCGGCGCTCGCGACTCGAGTACTCCACCGCGGCGACAGCAACCCTGTTCAGCGCGGGCCGGCATCAGGACATCGAAGCGATCCGAACTGGCAACCAGAACCAGTGCGCAGCAGCTACGACGCGGAGGACCAGATGGACACTCACGCAGAAGACGACTACGCCGGCGGTCGTGCACCGGTCGGAGAATTTGTTCCCGTACGACGCGGACGAGGCGGGTTCGACCCCGAAGCGGATGCCATCGCCCGGGAGGCGCGATACGCCTTCCGACAGCGGACATTGCTGGGGCTTGCCTTCGTCGCGATTCTCTCGGGCGCTCTCGCATTGATCATCTCGCCGATGGTGTGGTGGTTGTTTGCGCTGACCGTGTGCGGTCTCGGCGGGTACATGGCGTACTTGCGTCGACAGGTTCGGATCGAGCAGGAGATTCGTCGCCGTCGCACCGAACGCCTCAACCGATCGCGACTCGGAGTCGAATCGCACACCGACGAAGAGCTGCGCCTGATTCCCGCGCGACTGCGCCGGCCAGGAGCGGTTGTCCTCGAGGTCGACGACGAAGATCCGGTGTTCGATCACTTGGATCACTACGAAGAAGAGGTCAGGCACACCGAGATGCGTCGCGCATCCGGACAGTGATCGACCGAGGATCTTCTGGGCCGATCTTGTCGGGCCGAAAGTTCGTGTCGGGTGATTCCAACGGGAGTATTCGTTCCTGTTAGAGTTGCCGAGCACCGCTGAGGCGGTGGCACGGGGCTGTGGCGCAGTTGGTAGCGCGCTTCGTTCGCATCGAAGAGGTCAGGGGTTCGATTCCCCTCAGCTCCACCAAGAAGTACCAGCAAAAAGGGTCTTTCAACGAAAGTTGAACGACCCTTTCCTGCATTTTCAGAGCCTGCCCGAATTGTGAAGATTCAGCTCGAGTGTGCGCCGTTTCATACGATTGCGACCGCTGATCCGGACCGTTGAGCTTCCAAGTGAGGGATGATCCTTGGGCGGATACATGTTTGCCGGAAATGTAACGAGGGTGTGTCCGGTGCGATAGGCACGGTGAGTCTGCCGCAGTTTTCCGCAGGTCGGACGTATGTGTCGGGGAGGAATGTCGATGAGCCAGCCACGACGGCTAGCGATGATGCTTGTTGCTGTGATGTGCCTGATGGGTATCGGCGTCCTTGCCGTGTCGGTTTTCCCGGCCATCGTCGCCGCCCAGCCCGGTGGCAACAACGGCAACGGAAACGGTAATTACGGCCACGGCAACAACGGCAACAACGGCAACAACGGTGGCGGTAACAACGGCAACGGCAATTACGGCGGCAACAACAACGGCAACTACGGCTGGCATTGTCACCACCACAACTGCGGGACGACGGTAGTGCCGACCACGACGACGACCGAGCCGACGACGACCGAGCCGACCACGACGACCGAGCCGACGACGACTGAGCCGAC